>JANRIK010000003.1:0-32286 GCA_033765085.1 Bryobacter sp.
AGGTCACCGTCAGCGCCCAAGAATTTTTCGCCGCCCTCCCTCACCTGGTCTTCCACGAAGACGAGCCCATCACCTGGCCCTCCAGCGTTCCCCTCTATTTCGTCTCCCGCCTCGCCCGCCAACACGTCACCGTTGTCCTTACCGGCGAAGGTGCCGACGAACTTTTCGGCGGCTACCAACGCTATCGCCACTACCAGCGCGACCAGCGCCTCGCCTCCGCCTATTCTTATATCCCCAGCCCCCTTCGCCGCCTCCTTCGCCAAGGCCTTACCCAATTCCCCGGCCTTTCCCCGGACCTCCGCCGCAAGTTCGGCCATACCATCCTCGGCCGCGACCTTTCTTTTGAAAGCCTCTATCTCGATAACTACTACGGCGCCTTTTCCCCCGCGGAAATCAACGCCCTCCTGCCCGGCGCCGCTTCCCCCTATTCCACCTTCCACCGATACTTCGCCGCCCACCCCTCGGCTACACTCCTGCGCCGCCTCCTTTACGCCGACCAAAAAACCTACCTCGGCGAGCTCCTCCGCAAGCAGGACCGCATGTCCATGGCCACCAGCATCGAAAGCCGCGTCCCTTTTCTCGACCACCACTTCGCCGCCCTCGCCGCCGCCTTGCCGGATTCCTCCAAGCTCGCCGCCTCCGGCGAGAACAAAGCCATCCTGAAGCAAGCCGTCCGCGGCATCATCCCCGACGAAATCATCAACCGCCCCAAAATGGGCTTCCCCACCCCCATCCAAGGCTGGCTCTCCGGCCCTTATCGCCGGCCCGTCGAAGCGCTGCTCCAAGACCCCCAAGGCTTCTGCGCCCAAACCCTCTCCCCCGCGGCCATCTCCGCCTTGCTCGCCCGCACCTCGCGCGAAGACACCACCGACCGCGTCTGGCGCTTGCTCACCCTCGAGCTTTGGGGCCGCCATTTCTTTCTCAACCGCCCCGCGGAGATCCGCGCCTAATGCTCGGGCTTCTCCCCCTTTGGCTCCTCGCCGCCTTCATCATTTACGTTCTCTTCGGCTATCCTCTCTTCCTGTCCTTTTGGGCCAAACTCTTTGCCCGCCCCGTCGCGAAACAATCCCAACCCCGCACCGTCAGCATCCTTCTCGCCGTCCGCAATGGCGAGAAGTACCTTGCCCGCAAAATCGCCAGCCTCCAAGCCCTTGCTTACCCCCCGGAGCTCATCGAAATCTTCATCCTCAGCGACGGCTCTACGGACTCCACCGATGCCCTCGCCCGCGCCTCCGCCGCCTCCGACCCCCGCATTCGCCTCCTCCCCTGTCCTCCCCTCGGCAAGTGGAATGCCCTCAACCATGGCCTCGCCCACGCCACCGGCGATATCCTTTTCTTCACCGATGTCCGCCAGCCTCTTGCCCCCAACGCCCTCCGCGAACTTGTCGCCAATTTCGCCGACCCCGCCGTTGGCTGCGCCTCTGGGGAACTCATGATCTCCGGCGGCGGTGGTGGCCTCTACTGGCGCTACGAAAAATTTCTCCGCCAGCGCCAAGCCCTCCTCCATTCCACCATTGGGGCCACCGGAGCCATCTATGCCCAACGCCGCTCCCTTTGCCGCCCCCTTCCCCCCGACACCATCCTCGACGATGTCCATTTCCCCCTCCAAGCCCTCTTCGCCGGCTACCGCATCGTCTTCGACCCCGCCGCCCACGCCTTCGACGAACCCACCCAACTCCGCCAGGAGTTCTCCCGCAAGGTCCGCACGCTTGCTGGCAATTACCAACTCTTCGCCGCCTTCCCCGCGCTCTTCTCCCCGGCCAACCCCATGCTCCTCCATTTCCTCAGCCACAAGTTCGCCCGCCTCCTCCTTCCCTTTGCGCTGTTGGCCTTCTTCGGCCTCACTGTCTCCCAGCAACTCTGGCCCCTCGCCGCCGCCCAAATCATCTTCTACGCCCTCCCCGGCCCCTTCCGCACTTTCTCTACCCTCATGCTCGCCACGCTCTGCGCCGCCTCTTATCTTTGGCGCGGACCCAAAGGATTTTGGAAATGAATGGCCGCGTCCTCTTCATGGTCCAGCAGTTCACCCACGGCGGCAGTGAACGCCAATGCGCCACCGCGGCTCTCGGCCTCCAACAACGCGGTTGGCAGGTCCATGCCGCCGCCCTCCGCCCCGGGGGCATGCGCGCCGCCGAACTTGCCGCCGCCGGCCTCCCCCTTCCTGTCTTCCCCGTTCGCAGCTTTGCTTCTCTTGATCTCCTCCGCTCCGGCCTCGCCTTCGCTTCCTACTTGCGCCAACACCGCATCGACATCGTCCACACCTTCGACGTCCCCTCCAATGCCTTCGCCATTCCCTGGGCCCGCTTCGCCCGCGTTCCTCGCGTCTACTCCAGCCAGCGCGCCCACCGCGACCTCACCCCCGCCTCCCTCCGCCCTCTCGAAAAGCTAAGCGACCGTCTCGCCCACCGCATCGTCGTCAACTGCCGCAGCGTCGAAGGCGAACTCGTCTCTCAATACGCCATCGCCCCTGCCAAAATCCACCTCCTCTACAACGGCATCGACACCGCCCTCTTCCACCCCCACGGCCCCCGCGCCGCCTTACCTTTTTCCTCGGGGGCTCTTCCCTCGAATGCTCTTCCCTCGAACACTCTTGTCATCGGTACCGTCTGTGCCCTTCGCCCCGAAAAGGACCTCCCCACTCTCCAGCGCGCCTTCGCCCAAATCGCCCCGGACTTTCCCCACGCCCATCTCCTCTTCGTCGGCGACGGCCCCGAACGCCCCTCCCTCGCCGGCGCCGCCGCGGCCGCCAACCTCATCCACCGCACCCACTTCGCCGGCTCCCAAGCCGACACTACCCCCTGGTATCGCGCCATCAATTTTTTCGTCCTTCCCAGCCGCAGCGAAGCCCTCTCTAATTCCCTACTCGAAGCCCAAGCCTGCGGCTGCCATATTCTCGCCAGCCAAACCGGCGGCAACCCGGAGATCACCCACAATCTCTTCCCCCCCGGCGATGCCTCCGCCCTCGCTAACCTTCTCCGCCATTTCTTGTCCGCGCCCCCTCGCCCCGCCCCGCCTCTTCCTTCCACTTTCACCGTCCCCTACATGCTCGACACCCTCGCCGCCCTCTATCGGGCATAATTTGTTATTGCCTTTTCGCCAGTCTCATTTGCTCTTCTTTCTGCCGCTCTTCTGCCTTGCCATCGTGCGCGGCTGGCTCATGCCCCTGCCCGGCAGCTTCACCCTCGATGAAACCGGCACCCTCTCCTTCGTCAACGCCTCGTTCCAGGATGTCCTCGCCCGCGTCCCCGGCACCATCCAATCCCCCCTCTACATCCTCGCCCTCTGGCTCTGGGCTCAACTCTTCGGCCTCAGCGAAGTCTCCCTCCGCCTTCCCAGCGTGCTCGCCGCCCTCGGCGCCGCTTGGTACCTTTACCGCCTCGCCCGCCGTTGGGATTCCCCTTTCACCGGTCTCTCCGCCGCCCTCCTCTTTCTTGCCTTACCCGCCAATATCGAACTCTTCACCCAAGCCCGGCAGTACTCCCTCGCCGCCCTTGCCGCCACCTTTGCCGCCTGCCACCTCGATCTCTGGCTTGTCTCCCCCCGCTGGCCCCATTGCCTTTCCATTGCCTTTGCTCTCGCCCTGCTGGCCCACCTCCATCCCCTCAACGCCGGCTTCGGCCTCGCCATCGTTGTCGCTGTCGCTCTGCCCTGTCCTTTGCGCCGCCTCTTCTTGCCCGCCCCCCAAGTCGCCACGCTTTTCCTGCTGCCTCTTCTGCTTGCCCTCCCCGTTTTTCCTCAATATCTCAGTAATTTCCGCGCCTCCGACGTCTTCATCTACACCCCGCGCCCCGCCCTTGCCGATTGGTCCTTTCTGTGGGAAAACATCTCTCCTTCCGGCAATCTTCTCCTCGCGCTCCTGCTTGCCGCTGTCTTCTTCCGCACCCGTTTCTCGCCCCCCGTCCTCCCCTTGGCCCGCTTTCGCTTACTCCTGCTCTGGTTAACGCTGCCCCCCTTCTTCGTTTTTGTGTTTTCCCGCCTCAGTTCCCCTGTCTTTGCGCTCCGCTACTTCGCCACCGCCTTCCCGGCCTTTGCTCTCCTGCTTGTATTCGCCCTTCGCTTGCTCCAGCCCCACCGCGCCCGCCGCATCGCCCTCGCCTGTTTTGTCCTCCTCTCCGTTGCCGCTGCCTGGTCTTCGGCTCTCTGGCCCCAGCCGGGTGCCTTCCGCGCCGCCTCCCTAGCCATCGAACAAAGCGCTCCTCCCCCTTCCACTCCGGTCCTCTTCAACG
Organism: Bryobacter sp.; assembly: GCA_033765085.1. Lineage (GTDB taxonomy): Bacteria > Acidobacteriota > Terriglobia > Bryobacterales > Bryobacteraceae > Bryobacter. Next base: position 4,227 of record JANRIK010000003.1, read on the forward strand.
CCGGCTTCATTGAAGGCAATGCCCTCGCCTTCCTGCAGGACCCCCAATACTCCCACTTCCTCCGCGCCCCGCTCCATCCCTATCCCGTCCCCGGCCGCATCCTCCTCCTCCCCAAACACCTCACGCCCACCACCCAACCCTACGTCGATCAGCTTCTCGCCCCCCTCCAACAAGAGCCCCGCATTTTCATCTACTCCAGCGACCCCCACTGGCACCAGCACCTTCGCCTCCATTTCGGAAAGTCCTGGTACGCCACTTCTCCCCATCCCTACATCACCGACTTGCGCCGCCTTCCCTCCTCCACCGACAATAAATAGACTCGTCCCCATATGTCCAAACGCGCGCTCATCACCGGCATCACCGGCCAAGACGGCTCCTACCTGGCCGAACACCTCCTCGATCTCGGCTACGAAGTCCACGGCATCATCCGCCGCGTCGCCCTCGAACAACCCGAAAAGCGCATGAACCGCATCCTGCACCTGCGGGATCGCCTCCACCTCCACGCCGCCAGCCTCGAAAGCTTCCCCAGCATCTACCAACTCTTCGGCCGCCAACCCTTTGACGAGTGCTACCACCTGGCCGCCCAAAGCTTCGTTGCCGAAAGCTTCGCCGATGGCTTCTCCACCATGACCACCAACGTCAATGGCACCCACTACGTCCTCGAAGCCCTCCGCCACCTCCAACCCCAGTGCAAGTTTTACTTTGCCGGCTCCTCGGAAATGTTCGGCAAGGTCCGCGAAACGCCCCAAAAGGAATCCACCCCCTTCCACCCGCGCAGTCCCTACGGCGTCAGCAAAGTCACCGGCTTTTACCTCGCCCTCAACTACCGCGAAGCCTACGGCATGTTCTGCGCCAATGGCATTCTTTTTAACCACGAAGGCCCGCGCCGCGGCTACGAGTTCGTCACCCGCAAAATCACCAGCGCCGTCGCGCAAATCAAACTCGGCCTTCGCTCGGAACTCCGCCTCGGTAATCTCGACGCCCGCCGCGATTGGGGCCACGCCAAAGATTACGTCCGTGCCATGCACCTCATGCTCCAGCAACCCGTTGCCGACGATTTCGTCGTCGCCACCGGTGAAACCCACTCCGTCCGCGAATTCTGCGAACTCGCCTTCGGCCACGTCGGCCTCAATTACCAGGATTACGTCGTCATCGATCCCGCCTTCCTCCGCCCCGCCGAAGTAGACCTCCTCGTCGGCGATGCCTCCAAGGCCCACGCCGTCCTCGGCTGGCAGCCCACCTACACCTTCCCCGGCCTTGTCCAGGAAATGGTCGACATGGATCTCGCCTCGCTCAGCCGTCCCTAACCGGCCTAGCCCCGCCGCCTAACCGCGCTTCGCGGCAATGCGATACAACGCCCCGGCCAATTGCGGCTGCAATACCGCACTCAACCCCGCATACAGCACCGTTCCCGCGGCCACCGCTGCGGCAAATTGCCACCCCCAGTCCCACCCGCTCATCCAGCCACTCACCCTCAGTCCCCATACCCCGCATCCCATCCCCAGGCTCGCCATCGCCGCCCCCGCCAACGCCCCTGCGTACTGCCGCACCGGCATCCGGATCGTCTCCCCATAAATCCATCCGTACGTCGCCACCACTACTATCCCCACCACCCCCACCGAGGCCCAGGCCATCGCCTCAATCCCTTTCTGCACCGCAAGCCCATACGCCGCGCTGAACAGCGCCAGGTTGAACACCGTCAGCCAGAAACTCCTCCGCGCCAATCCCTTGGCCAACAGAATGCTCCCCGCCAGGTTCGTCACACACCGCAAGGCTCCCGTTCCGCACAACACTGCCAATACCGGCCCCACCGCTTCCCACTTCGGCCCGTAAAGCAACTTCACCGCCCAATCCGCTGTCACCGCCAATCCCGCCAGCAAGGGAAAACCCAATCCCGCCACCATGCGCAACCCCTGCTCCAGCCCGTTGCGCAAAGCCTCCGCGTCATCCTGCTTCCGCGAAAAAATCGGATAAGCCACGCTGTTGAAAATTGGGTTGATGATCGACAACGGCCGCACCGCCGTCTCGTACGCCAACCGGTAAATCGCCAGCGGCTCCGCTCCCCACACCCGCCCAATCAGAATGTAATCAATGTTCGCCCCCAAATAGTTCAAACTCTTATCCCCCATCTGGTAGAGCCCAAAATTCAACATCGCGCCAATTTCCCCCGGCCGGCACTGCCACCCCGGCCAAAATAAATCCCGCTGCCCCCACGCCATCAAGCCGCTCCGCACCACCGAACCCGCCACCGTTGCCACCAGCAAACTCTTCGCTCCCCACCCATTCATTGCCAGCCCCGTGCTCACCCCCAATCCCACCGCCGCGCTCACCACATCCACCCCCGACAACCACCCAAACCGCAATTCCCTCTGCCCCACCGAGCGGAACGTCTGCCCCAGGCTTTGCGCCAAAAACGCCCCGCCCACCCACGGCGCCAACGCCGCCAACTCCGGCTCCCGGTAATAGGCCGCCAGCAGCGGCCCCGCCAAAACACAAAACCCGCACAACACCCCGCCCATGGCCGCGCTCAACCAGAACACCGTCGAAAGCTCCTGCTCGCTTACCTCCTTGCGCTGCACCACCGCGTTCCCCAAGCCCATGTCATGAAATACCTGCGCCAGCCCCAAGGCCGCCCACAGCATCCCCACCAGCCCCAATTCCCTCGCCTCCAACAACCGGCTCAGCGTCATATTCTGCGCCAGACTAATCAGCGTCAAACTCGCCGTCGCCAGCGCCATCCACCTCGCCCCCCGCGCTGCCGCTTGCCCCAATCCCTCCTGCTTGCTTTCCGCTTTCATCCTCGCCTTTGCTCAAACGCCCCTACTATCGTTCTTCCCGCCCTTTGCCAACTCAAGCTCTCCGGCGCCACCTGCCGCCTTCCTCCCCCTCGCCGTATGCTCTCCCCGCCCCTCGCCATCCCCTCCCGAATCCTCTCCGCTCCCTCGCTCTCAATCAGCGTTCCCCAGCCGTACTCCGCCAAATATTCCGGCGCCCCACCCACCGGCGTCGACAGAATATGCAAACCAAAGCTCATCCCCACGCTCAACAAAGCGCTGCCAAACCCCTCCTTATACGGCAGCAGCAACCCGTCCGCCGCCTCCATCAACTCGCTCATCTCGTCCATGGATACCATTCCCGGCACCCATCGTATCCGTTCCTCCAATCCCCACTCCCGCGCTTTCTCCTTTGTGTGCGCCAAAGGGTCCCCCTTTCCCGCAAATCCCAACTCCTTGCCCTGCACCACCAACACCGTATTCTGCTCCCCCAAGCCCGCCATTGCCTCCAACACCGCATCCACATTCTTATAGGGTCTTATCGATCCGCATACCAACCAAACTACCTCTCCCTCGCCCACCCCCCACCTTTGCCTCCACTTTGCCCTCTCCCCCTCGCGCCTTCGGTAGGAAGTATAGGTCCCCATCCGGTGCATCACTACCTTCCCGGCATCCAACTCCGGAAACTCTTCCAGCAACCGCCGACGCGCCATTTCCGAATGCACAAACAGCAATTCCGCCCCCCGGTAAACTTCCCCGCAGATCTCCCGGTCCTCCGGCCTAACCTCGTGCGGCAGTACGTTGTGCACCGTATGCGCCAGTCGCATGCCCAGTAGTTTCGCCCCCTTGCGCAACCAGTTTGCATATGCGCTGCATTCCGGCCACTGCGTCCACAACCATTCGCTCCCCCTGCTCCGGAAGTTCACTAACAGTTCCGCCGCCAAGTAGTGCTTCCGCCAATCCACCCGCCGCTGTTTCGGCTCCGTTCCCCCTCCCTTGGCCGGCCCCGCCGCGCCAGCTTCCCGTTTCACCTTCTCAACCCCAGCGGGCCCACCTCTAGCGGGCTTCCAGAGCGACGAACCGTACCGGTCCACAATCTCATGCCTCTTTGCCGCGGGCATCTCTGCCGCCATCTCCCGCCAACCACAAGTCACAAAGTCGATCTTTGCCCCTTGTTCGCCAACCGCCTCGCAAAGTTCCCAGCCATAGGAGTTGAAAGCGTAGTCTCCCAGCGGGTTCAGCACCAACAGCTTTGGCTTCGACATAGAGGGGCGGCCTAGTCATTCTAGTCGATCACGTGCAGATTTAGTACCTATCAAGCTCTAGTACCGCCTGTACTTAATGCCTTGTTAATATCTCCAAAAACTGCCAACCCTTAGGCCTTTTCGGGTCGCAGACTAGGGCTTAGCATGTATACTCGAAAGGGTAAGTAGGAACGATAAAACTTTTGTAATGCAGAAATCCTTGCAACACCAATGGAGGTTTGCCCCTGTGAAACACCTGGTCTCGTCCTTTGGCGTCCTTTTCACCCTTTGTCTTCTCGCAGTTCCCGGTCAAGCCACCACCCTCACCTTTGACAATTGCGGCGGCTCCACTTCGGCTGCCGTCTTTACCGGTACTCTCGGCTGCTCCGGTGGCTCCGTCAACCCCGTTTACGGCGATCGCGTCACCGGCGCCAATGCCGACGCCGGCGCTCCTGGCGACCGCTTCTATACCATCGGCTCCGAAGGTGCTACCCCCAACGTCACCACCAGCTACAGCAATGCCTTCGGCTGGGCCAGCGGCTTTGGCCTTTTAACCAACATCCTCTACGCTGGCGGCGACCTCGGCATCCTCGACATCACCTTCACCGCCGACCCCGGCTATCGTGTCCAAGTCAACGGCTTCCAACTCGGCGGCTTCTTCGCCCCCGAAGGTGGCTTCCAGAATGTGGTTGTCAGTCTCTTTGAGGACATCAACACCACCCTCTACACCGACACCTTCACCGTCACCGAACAAAACACCACCGTTGACACCCTCACCATCCAAAGCTCCCTCGGTGGCTCGCTTACCCTCCGCCTCGATGTCCGCTCCCTTGCTTGGGATCCCGAGTTTTTCACCTACGACCGCGAAAGCGTTGGCATCGACAACATCACCTTCTCCCAATCCGGCACCGGTCCCACGGCTCCCCCCCAAACCGGCCCCACGAACGAAAATTCCGAAGTACCCGAGCCTTCCACTTTCGTCCTCATGGGCAGCGCCGCTGTCCTTGGCGTTTGGCTCCGCCGCCGCTGCTAGATTCCAAGCATATCTCCAAAAGAAGGGCCTCCTGCGAGGCCCTTTTTATTTTTCCCCCCGCCAGCACAGAAACAACCCGTCCGGCTCCACATCTTCCCAATAGCTCACCGCCTCGCACTCCACCTTCCGGCAATGTTTCCGGAACATCCCCGCCAGTTCCTCTCGCCCAAACCACCGCTCCCACTCCGGCGTCTCGAGCTTTCCCCAATGCTCCTTGTTCTTGTCAATCACCACAAACTTCCCGCCCGGCTTCAACACCCGGCACAACTCCCCCACCGCCCGCTCTATATCTACGGCGTGCTCCAGGCTCTCCGTCGCATACACGCAGTCAAAAACCTCCCCGCGCAAGGGGAAATCCGTCAACGTCGCGCAAACCCCCATCGCCGCCTCCGGCACATGCTCCAACATGCCCATCGCTAAATCCAGGGCCACCACGCGCACGCCCGCGTTCGCCTCCAGTAATACCCGCGCAAATCTCCCCTTGCCGCAACCCGCGTCCAACACCCACTTCCCCCCCAACGGCCCAAAGTAGCGCTGGATCAGTTGCACATGATAAATCCGCGGATCAATCGTCGACGGGAAATGCTCCTCGTCCGCCGCGCTTGCCTCAAAGCTTCGCCGTATGACAGAAAGAGGCACCTTCGCGGGCGCCTCTTCTTGCTTCCACAATTTTTGGATCCGTTTCCACACAAGCTTGGCCGCCGCCCCCGCTTAGGGGTTTGTCAGAAAAATCGGCAAGCCCAGCTTGTTGCGGTAGTTCGGACGGTAGCGGTCCCGGTTGTACATCGAATCCAGGTCCACTTTCCGTGGTCCTAGCTTCGGGTCCGGAATCGGGCTCATCGTGTAACGACCCTCCACAATCGCGGTCATCAAACCGCTCTTGCCTTCCAGAATCGCGTCCAGCGCCATGTTGCCGAACGTCGTCGCCACCAGCTTGTCCACAAAATCCGGGTCGCCCGAGCGCAAGTCGTAAGTCAAGTCGCTTACAATCGTTTCTTCTTTGGCCCGCTTCTTCAACTCTTCGCTGAACACCTCGCCCACGTTTATCTTCTTGCGGTGGCCAAAGGCGTCGGCTTCCCCGTAGTGCACCACTTCGTAGCCTTCCCACTCCGCACCTTCGCTCAGAATCACCAACGAATAGTGCGAGGGGTTCCGCTTCTTGTCTTCCACCAGCAGGCTCACCATCTTGTCCAGGTCAAACTTGAATTCCGGAATGCCACACCGCACACTCGTCACATAGCTCGTATACAGCGCCGTGTAGCCCGCATCGCGCCCGAAAATGCGGAAAATGCCAATCCGCTCGTGCGAACCCACCGTGGTCCGTTGCCGCTGAATGGCGTCCATCGCCCGGCTGATGGCCGTCGAAAAGCCAATGCAATACTCCGTGTTCCGCACGTCGTTATCCATCGTCTTCGGAATCGCCACCACCTTGAAGCCCAGCTTGTCCAGCCGCTGTGCGTAGCTCAGCGTGTCGTCCCCGCCAATGGCCACCAGGTAGTCTAGCCCCAGCGCTTCCAGATTCTTCAGCACCTGCGAGCTCATATCGAACACCGTCGATGTCACCCCGCCCTTGGTCGCCTCCGCGGTCGGGAAACTCGCGGCGTCCAAAAAGTCCGGCACCTTCTTCATCTTCGAAGGGTTTGTCCGGCTGGAATGCAGGAATGTGCCGCCCGTGCGGTCCACCGTCCGCGTGTTCTCCCGGTTCAGCGGCAACACATAGCGCTCCCGGCTCGCCGGGTCTTCCAAGTTCAGGTGCGTTAAAGCTTCCCAGCCGCGCCGCAACCCCACCACTTCGATGCCTTGTTCGTAGCCCCGGTACGTTACGCTCTTGATCACCGCGTTCAATCCTGGAACGTCCCCGCCGCCCGTCAAAATACCAATACGCCGACTCGCCATACACTCTCCTCTTAACTGGATAAAAAATTGCGGAAACCCCTATTGTAAAGCCCCACTGGCCGCTCTGCGCGCCGGCTGCAGCCAGAATAGCTGTCGTATACTGAAAGTAGCGCCGTTTGGGGCGCCGCACCCCGTATGACTATCCTTTTGATCCTTCTCACCGTTGTCCACGTCATCATTTGCTTGTTCCTCATCGGCGTCGTTTTGCTGCAATCCGGCAAAGCGGCTGATCTTGCCGGCGCCTTTGGCGGCATGGGTTCGCAAACCACCTTCGGCCCCCGCGCCGCAGCCACGGTGTTGACGAAGGCCACCACCGCCGCCGCTGCCCTCTTCATGGTCACCAGCCTCTCGCTGGCTATCCTCGCCACCAACCGCGGCGCGGCTTCCACCTCCGATACGGTTCTCGAAAAGACCAACTTGCCTGCCCCGGCCGCCACCCCGGCTCCCGGCGCTGCTCCCGGCGCTACCACCATCCCCAGCGGCACTCCTAGCGTGGAATTGGTCGACGAACAAGGCCGCGTGGTGCAAAAGAACGAAATCGAAATTCCCAAGGATGCTCCCAAGGACGGCACGCCGGTTCCAGTCAAACTTGGCAAGCCCCTCCCTGTTCAACCCGACGCCAAGAAGTAGTAACATGTTAGATGGTTCGCCGTGGCGAACCCCAAGCGGAGATGGCGGAATTGGCAGACGCACTAGCTTGAGGTGCTAGCGGGTAACACCGTGCAGGTTCAAGTCCTGTTCTCCGCACCATTTTTTCCCGAAACCCCAGCAGCGAACCCCTCCCGGTTCGCTGCTTTTCTTTTTCTTCAAGCTCCCGCCTTTCTTTCCGATATGGTTCTCAAGCAAAGCCCACCATTGGGCACAGAAAATTACGCGCCCCGTTAAAGGCACAGTCTTGGAGAACCAGCATGTCCACCAACATATCCCTTCCCGCCGCCCCCCCGCTTGCCTCATCCTTGGCTGCTATGCCGCGTGGTGGCAAATACTTAACCTTTCAAGTGGCCGAGGAAGAGTTTGGCATCCAGGTCCTGAAAGTTCGCGAAATCATGGGCTTGCAGGAAATCACCGCCGTCCCGCATACTCCGCACTACGTCAAGGGTGTTATCAACCTCCGGGGTAAGGTGATTCCCGTCGTTGACCTCCGGCTCAAGTTCGGCCTGCCGGAAACGGAATACACCCAGCGCACCTGCATCATCGTCACCGAGATCGTTTCAACAGAAGGCAACATGCTCATCGGGGCCGTCGTCGATGGGGTCAGCGAAGTGCTCAATCTGGCCGAGGCCGACATTGAGGACACGCCGGATTTTGGCCGCGAAGTCAATACGCGCGGGCTGCTGGGCATGGCCAAGTCCAAGGGCAAGGTAAAAATCCTGCTCGATATTGACGAGGTCATGACGGCCACCGAGCTGCAAAACCTCGGCTCGCTCGTCAACTAGACCGCTCCTCCGCTTTCGCCCCTCGCCCCTTACTTCATCCAGAGCTCGATCTTTCGTTAGAACTTGGAGTCCCCGGTGCAACTCAACCAGAATCTCGACCGCATAGCCGAGCAATATCTCCTCGAAGACTTTTCGGGTATCCGTCCCTTGCTGGCGGAACTAAGTGCGCATTTGTCTCATGACCAGCTTGCGCCCCTAGCCGCCAGTCTCGACCAGTTGCTGGCCGAACCAGCCGCCCCCGCCGAAGCTGCCGCCCCCGCCGAAGCTGCCACGATGGGGCAAGCGTCCCAGCAAGCGCGGGCGGAGTTTGAAGGTGCGCTGGAGGCTTTACGCCGGGCACTATCGCAGTCCGCCGCGCCCGCACCCTCTACGGGTGCCACATCTTCTTCGCCGGCCGCTTCCAGCGTGCTTAGCCAGGATCCGGAACTCGTGGGCGACTTTCTCCTGGAAGCCCGGGAGCATTTGGGCTCGGTCGAGCAGGGGTTGCTCATCATTGAAAAAGACCCCTCCCATAAGGAAAGTCTGCACTCGGTGTTTCGCAGCTTCCACACCATCAAAGGTCTGGCCGGCTTTCTTGAGTTCGACCGTATTCAGGACGTCGCCCACGAGGTGGAAACCATCCTCGATATGGCCCGCAACGGGCAGATCGTGATGGGACCGGCCCTGGTCGATCTCGCTCTCAGTGGCGCCGATTTCATCCAGCGCGAAACCAACCGCATTGAGTCGGAACTGCATGGCCGCACGGAATTTGTCGCCGCCCCCGTGGAACTGCTGGCCCACCTCAGGGCTGCTGCCCAGGATCCCGGTGCCGCTGCCCAGGATCCCGGTGCCGCCGCCCAGGATCCCAGCGCAGCCGCGCAAGATCCTTCCACCGCGGTTCCCGCAAACATCCCCGCCGAAGCACACGCCGAAGTTCTTGCTGTACCTAGCGCTGAAGAAGCCGCCAAGCTCCCGGAAGCCGTGGCGGTGGATGCTCCTGCCCGCCGCGCCCAAACCCAGGAAAGCTATTCCATTCGTGTCGACACCGCCAAGCTCGATTACCTGCTCGACATGGTCGGCGAAATGGTGATTGCCGAATCCATGGTCCGGCTCGATCCGGAAATTGCCGCCTCGGGCAATGCCCGCCTCCAGCGCAATTTAACGCAACTGCGCCGCGTCACCGAAGAAGTGCAAAAGGTGGCCATGGCCACGCGCCTGGTTCCCGTCAGCGCCCTCTTCCAGCGCGTCAACCGTCTGGTGCGCGATACCAGCCGCAAGGCTGGAAAGCTTGCCGAAGTGGAGTTTTTCGGCGAAGAAACGCAGCTCGACAAAACCATCATCGAAGAACTGACCGATCCCATCATGCACATGGTGCGCAACTCCATCGACCATGGCATTGAACAGCCGGAGCAGCGCGTTGCCGCCGGCAAGGCCCGGGCCGGGAAAATCCAACTCAAGGCCTATCGCCAGGCCGACCACATCCTCATCGAAATTGTGGACGACGGGCGAGGTCTCAATCGAGAACGCATTCGCAATAAAGCCACCGAGCGTGGCCTGGTTCCCGAAGGCGCGGTTTTGACCGACAGCGAAATTTTTCAGCTCATCTTCGAACCCGGTTTTTCGACCGCCGAAAAGGTCACCGATCTGTCGGGCCGCGGCGTGGGCATGGACGTCGTCAAAAAGCAGATCACCAAGCTGCGCGGCAAAATCGACATCCAATCCACACCCGGCGTCGGCACCACGTTTTATCTCAAGCTCCCGCTCACGCTCGCCATCATCGAAGGCCTGGTCGTGGGCGTGGGCCGCGAGCGCTTCATTGTCCCCATCTTCAGCGTCCAGGAAATGTTCCGCCCCGCCCCCGGACAAATCTCGACCGTGCAAGGCAAGGCCGAAATGGTCATGGTGCGCAATACGCTGCTTCCCGTCGTGCGCCTCGAAGATGCGCTCTCGGTCGTCGGCAGCCACAGCGCCAGCGAGGACGGCCTCATGATTGTCGCCGAGATCGAGGGCAAACGCTTTGTGCTTATGGTCGATGAATTTATCGGCAAGCAGGAGGTCGTCATCAAGAGTTTGGGCGGCAGCTTGAAGAACACGCCCGGCGTGGCGGGCGGCGCCATCCTCGGCGATGGCCGCGTGGGCCTCATTCTCGACCTCGAGGCCATATACCGTGACCGCGAGCCGAAGGAAGAAAACTCCACCGAGACCCGCAAGCAAAGCTTCTGTTTCAGCGAGCAGGATCTCGTCACTGTTTAGTAACTGTATAGCAACCTTGCCGTAACCCTGTAATCGCTGCCGCTGCTCCTGGATTCGCCCCTATGTCGCAACCCCTCGTACTCCCGGCTCTGCCTCCCTTGGCCCCCCCCACGCGGGTGCGGCCCGAGACGCTGGCCCACGTCCGCAAATTCATTTATGAATACGCCGGCATTGACATTCCCGAGTCGAAGGGGGAAATGGTCGCTGCCCGGCTCGCCAAGCAGGCTCGCCTGCACCAATTCGAGTCCATTGAAGACTTTGTCGCCGCCGCCGAAGCCGAGCGGCAAACCACGCGCGGCGAACTGCTTTCGAGCATGATCGATTGCCTCACCACCAACTACACAAGTTTCTTCCGCGAACCGGTGCACTTCGAGTTTCTGCGCAACACGATCCTGCCCACGCTTGCCGCGCGTCCGCGCATCCAGCTCTGGTCTGCCGCCTCGAGCACGGGGGAAGAGCCCTATTCGCTGGCCATCACGCTCACGGAAGCGCTGGGTCCGGAGGCGATCCGCCGCGCCTGGATTCTCGCCACCGATATCAGCACGCGGGTCTTGCGGCAGGCGTCTCAGGGGATTTACCCCGCAGCGCGCTTTTCGGGCATGACCGACCAGCAGCGCCGCCAATACTTGTTGCGGGGCAAGGGCGAACAGGCTGGTAACCTGCGCGTGCGGCCCGAGCTTCGTTCGCTGGTCGAGTTTCGCCGCTTGAACCTGTTGAGCGAGGTCCCCGCTGAGGGTCCCTTCCCGGTCATTTTTTTGCGCAACGTCATGATCTACTTTGACCGCCCCACGCAAGAGCGGGTGGTCCGCAATCTCTCTTCGAAGCTCGAACCGGGCGGCTACCTCATGATTGGTCATTCGGAAAGCTTGAACGGCATTGACCACGGCCTCGAGCATGTGCAGGTTGCGATCTACCGCAAACCGGGCGGCGGAGAAATCCGCAAAAAGGCATAAGGTCCAGACAGGAACTAGGAGGAAACGATGACCGCTGTCGGCGTCGGCGATTGTAAAATTTCGGCCAAACCAGACGATACGCTGGTCACCTATGGTCTCGGCTCGTGTATCGGGCTGAGCATTTGGGACCCCGTAACGCGCGTTGGCGGGCTCTTGCACTTTATGCTGCCCGAATCCCAACAGGACCCGGCCAAGGCGCAAGCCAATCCTTACCTCTATGCCGATACCGGCATCCCGGCCCTGTTCAAAGGGGCATATAAGTTAGGCGCGGAAAAGAAACGTCTGCTGGTCCGCGTCGCCGGCGGAGCGCAGGTCCTCGATGGCGATGGCATCTTCAATATCGGCAAGCGCAATTACCTCGCCATGAAGAAGATTTTTTGGAAGGCCGGTGTTTTGATTCATGCCGAAGAAGTCGGGGGGAATGTCTCCCGCACGCTCCGGTTGGAGGTCAACTCCGGCAAACTGCTGGTCCAGGAAGCTGGGGCTGAGGCTCGCGAATTGGGTTCCCGCACGGCGACCGATCCCCCGTTTGCCCCTGTCCCGGCAGCGCTCTCTTCCCAAGGAGGTTACTAAGCCATGTCCCTCGACGTCATGCTGGTCGACGATTCTTCGGCCATTCGCAAAATGATTCGCCGCGTGCTGGATGTGTCCGGCATACCGGTGCAACAGTGCCGCGAGGCAACCAGTGGTCTTGACGCCCTCCGTCAGCTGGCGGGCCAAGCGGCCGGCCCCACGCCCGACATCATTCTCACCGATATCAACATGCCGGAGATGGATGGTGAAACCTTTGTCCGCGAACTGCGGCGGGATTCCCGCCTGGCCCACATTCCGGTCATTGTTGTATCGACAGATTCCACTTCGCTGCGCCGCCACCGCTTGGAAGCACTGGGCGCGCAAGGCTACCTTTCCAAACCCTTCACGCCGGAAAGCCTGCGTGACGAATTGGAAAAAATACTGGGCCATGAACGTTGCCAAACTCAAACCCCCAATGCCACGGAGGATACCCATGACGACGACCTGTTCTGATCTCGACCATCCGGGTCTTAGCCGCGAACGGTTGCGGGATGCCCTCGAAGTCGTGCTCGAGACGATGTTCTTTCTCCCGCCGGACGATCTTCGCGCCGAGCCAGTGGAAATTCCCGCCGCCGTGGGAGCGCAACTTCGTTTTACGGGTGCGCGCACGGGAGGCTTTGGCTTGCTGGTCAGTCCCGGGCTGGCGCAAACGCTGGCCTTAAATTTTTACGGCGAGCTTAGCAGCGACATAGCCAGCGCCGCCGAAGTGGAAGCCGTGGTCTTTGAATTGGCCAACGTGATCTGTGGCAATTTTTTAAGCCGCCTCGAGGCGGGTGACGTATTCTCGCTGTCGGCGCCGCAGCCCTGGGAGCCCCCCGCCAGAGGCGAAGACATTGCCATTGCCGCCAGCGCCTTTTGTGAGGGTGAATGGTTGAGTGCGCGGTTGTGGCTGCTTGCGGGCGCAGCCGATTCTGCCAGCGAGGAACACCGTTGACCCCAAGCCGCCGCATCCGCGTTCTGATTGTCGACGATTCGCCACTGGTGCGGCGGATCCTCGAAGAATCTTTGCGCAAAGAGCCGGATATCGAAGTCATAGCCACGGCGCCGGACCCCTATGTGGCGCGCGAAAAAATTCTCGCGCTCTCGCCCGACGTGGTCACCCTCGATGTCGAGATGCCGAAAATGGATGGGCTCAGTTTCTTGAAGCGCTTGATGAAGCACCATCCGCTGCCGGTAATTCTCATCAGTTCGCTCGCCCAAAGCGGTAGCCAAACGGCGCTCGAGGCTCTGCGTTGGGGCGCCGTCGATGTACTGGCCAAGCCCAGCGGCTCGCATTCAGCAAGCTTTGCCGAGGGCCAGTTGGCCGCCAAGATCCGCGCCGCCGCCGAGGCCCGCATTCCCACGCCCTACGCCGAGCCCAAGCCCGTCGTCCCGGCTCCGCAGGGTTTCCAGGCGCAGGGCAACCGCCGGCATTTGCTCGTTATCGGATCCTCGACCGGGGGGCCACCGGCGCTAGAAGTGGTGCTTTCGGCTTTCGGGGCCCAGTGTCCGCCCATCTTGATCGCGCAGCACATTCCAGCCGGCTTTAGTCTTTCGCTCGCCAAGCGCTTTGACCAGCAGTTTCCCATGGAAGTGCGAGAGGCGACGTCGGGAGATCTGGTCGAGCCGGGCAAGGTGTTTATCGCCCCCGGCAACTTGCACATGGTGGTGGAGCCTTCGGCGCAAGGCTTGCGCGTCAAAGTGAAAGACGGTCCGCTGGTGCGCTACCAAAGGCCGAGCGTTGATGTCTTATTTCATTCCGTGGCGCGGCACGCCGGCCGCGATGCGGTGGCGGCCATTCTCACTGGTATGGGCAACGACGGGGCCGAAGGCTTGTTGGCGATTCGTCAGGCCGGTGGCTGGACCCTGGCGCAGGACGAGGCCAGTTCGACGGTTTACGGCATGCCGCGCGAGGCCGTGCGGCTGGGCGGGGCGGCAGAGGTGGTGAGCTTGCGGCAGATGGCGGCACGCATGGATGCGGCGCTGAAACGTTCCAGCCGGGAAGATTCCCAACCAGCTACGCATTTTCCCTCAAACACTTCCGCCTTGGTCCGATAAGCCTCAGCAGGTGGCAAATCACGGCCACCCAAATTCAATCTCACAAAAACTCAAGGATTAGAAAACTCAAGGAGAGGACAAACAAACATGAACAGCAATGGTCTATTTCGAATTTTCGGGTTGGTGTTGCTTGCCAGCGGGTTTTGCCTGCCTGCCTCGGCGCAAGTAAAGTTGAACCACACTGAGGCAGTCAAAAATGCCGTCAAGCGCCCGAATCCGGAATACAGCCCGATGGCGCGGCAAATGCGCATCCAGGGCGACGTGGAAGTGGAAGTGCAGATCAGCGACAGCGGCGACGTGGACAACGTGAAGGTTGTGACGGGCAACCCGATGTTGAGCGGTTCGGTGGTCAAAGCGCTGAAGGATTGGAAGTTTACTCCGTTTCAGGACGGCGGCAAGCCATCGCCTGCGGTGGCCAATTTGAAATTCACCTTTAAGCAATAACTGTTTGGGATCCGCTCTTGCGCGCTTGTTGTTTTGGTGGCGGCGAAGGGTTTGGCCCAGTTGGTTAAGGCGCGAGAAGCGGAGCGGAAGTTGAGAAGGAGAGAGTATGCAAAATTCGGCAAGCGCAAAGTTGATGGGAAGCGTCGGGCTCGTTGTGGCCGTCGCAGTAGTAGTGGGGGCCGGCTCACTATTTGTCAATTCGCGTGTAGGCTCGATGTTGGATGAGGGCGTGAACCAGAAGGCGCGTCTCCGGAACCTGGCGGACCAGATCCGGGCGGAGGCTTTGGAGATGGTGAGCGCCGAGCGTGGCCTAGCCTTCGCGATGATGTTGCAGCAGAACGATCAGGCAGATCGGATGCGGCAACGTTTTGCGGCGAGCGAGGAAAACTTTCAACGGTATGCGCAGGAGCTGAAGGGCATGATGCGCTCCGCGAGCGGGGGCACGGGAGAATTGGAGACAGTCCTCTCGCAGTTTGAGGCGGCGCGGCGGCTCCACGGCGAGTTGCGCAGCCTGATGGAGCAGCAAAAGATGGACATGGCCATTACGCTGTTGAACGAGCGGCTCTTGCCGGGTTTGCAATCCATTACGGAATCGAGCAAGCGTTTGGCGGACCGGCAAAGCGAGGCCATGGAGCGGTTGCGGGCCGAGGCCGGGACGACGACGACAACGAGCTTCTGGCTAATTGTGGCGCTGAACGGTTTGATGCTGGCTACGGGTGCATTCGTGATTTGGATGGTGCGTGGATTGACGGAAAGTCTGCGCACGACCGTGGGCGAATTGAGCCAGAGTGCCCAGCAGTTGGAGATCACGTCGATGGAGGTGGGCAATTACAGCATGAGCCTGTCGAAGTCGGCAGCCGATCAGGCGGCCTCCTTGGAGGAGACCTCGGCCTCGACGGAAGAAATCCACTCTATGACGCGCAGCAACGCCGACAACTCGAAGCAGGCGGCCAGCCGGATGGAAGAAGCCGCCCGCCGCGCCGAAGAAGCGAATGTGGCCTTGGCGCAAATGATGCAATCGATGAACGAAATCAGTACGAGCTCGGGCAAGATTTCGAAAATCATCAAGGTGATTGATGAAATTGCGTTCCAGACCAACATCCTGGCTTTGAACGCGGCGGTGGAAGCAGCGCGGGCCGGCGAGGCAGGAATGGGTTTCGCGGTGGTAGCCGATGAGGTGCGTAACCTTGCGCAGCGCTCGGCGCAGGCGGCGAAGGACACAACGCAATTGATCGAGGAGTCGATCCAAAGCGCCTCCAGCGGCAAGCACAAACTGGATCAAGTGGCCGAAGCCAGCCAGAGCGTGAATGAACTGGTGAAGAGTGTGGCCGCGTTGGTGAAGGAAGTGCGCGTTGGCAGCGAAGAACAGGAACGCGGCATTGAGCAGATTGCCAAAGCGGTTAGCCAAATGGAGCGGGTAACGCAACAGGTGGCGGCCAATGCGGAAGAAGGTGCGGCTTCGGGTGAGGACTTGAAGCGGCACGCTACTACGCTGAGCAAAGCTGTGGCGACGATGCAAAGCCTGGTGGGCGGGGAGACAAAGGCCGCTTCCGGCAACCAGCAAAGCAATGCAGCCAAAACCATCGCCAAGCGGGGCGCGGAAGCCAAGTCGCAGAGCAAACCGATGGACAACTGGAATGTTCCGGCCCGGCCCACGAGCACGGTGACCAGGCCCGCATCCAGCAGCGCGGTGAAAGATCCGCTGCCGATGGACGGCGACTTTGAGGAGTTCTAGGCAGCGCTTCCGGATTCAGGGGCGTAGCTAAAGATACTCATAAGTCACTTCGACCAAAAAGGGACCCAAAAAGGAGGCAGCGGTTCGTTCCGCTGCCTCCAAAACCTTTTGGCACTGGGCCCTTTGGTTGGAGACCGTAACCGCCGAAACCAAACCACGATTCCAGATGTCCTGGTAATCGATTTCGGCAACGGCGAGGTTGTGCCGCTTGCGCAACTTTTCCTTCAAGCCCAGAACCCAATGCCGCTTGTCCTTGAGGGAGTGCGCCTCTGGTAGGTGAAGCTCGAAAGTGATGATGCCCAGGGCCGGCATAGAGGATCGCCAGGGGCTAATGCCTAGATAGCTAGGCGTCGATCAGTTCATCGAGAGCAACCCGCTCTTTGACGAAGACCTCGAAGATATCGCCGGGCTTGATGTCCTGATAGTTCACCAGGGAAATACCGCATTCGAAGCCGGCTTTTACTTCGGCGGCGTCGTTCTTGAAGCGCTTCAGCGCATCGACACGCGTGGTGTGCACCACGATGTTGTCGCGAAGAATGCGAACACTGGCGTCGCGAGTGACCAAGCCATCGGTGACATAACAGCCGGCGACGGTACCCACTTTGCTGATGACAAAAACTTCGCGCACCTCGACGTGGCCCTTGATGACTTCCTTGTAGACGGGATCAAGCAGGCCGGCCATGGCCTTTTTCATCTCGTCCACAACTTCATAAATGATGGTGTGGAGGCGAATGTCTACCTTTTCGCTCTCGGCGGTGGCCGAAGCGCTCCGCTCGGGCCGGACGTTGAAGCCAATGATGATGGCGTTGGAAGCGGAGGCCAGCAAGACGTCGGTTTCGGTAATAGCGCCGACGCCCGTGCGCAGCACCACCACGCGGACCTTGTCATTGGAAAGCTTTTGCAGGGTTTCGGCCAGCACTTCGGCGGAACCACCCACGTCGGCTTTCAGAATCAGGTTCAGATCCTTCACCACGCCCTCTTTCAATTGCTCGTGCAACTGTTCGAGGTTGATCTTGGTACGGGCCATGGCTTGTTCGCGGGCCTTGCCTTCGCGGTAGAGCACAATCTGCTTGGCCTTGGCCGTGTCGGTCACCACCTGGAAGGTATCGCCGACTTCGGGTAACTCTTCGAGACCAAGCACTTCGACCGGCGTAGAAGGCTCGGCTTCGCGGATGGGATTGCCACGGTCGTCGAACATGGCGCGAACCTTGCCAAAGACAGAGCCGCAGATGAAGTAATCCTGCACACGCAGAATGCCGTTGCGAACCAGCACGGTAGCCACCGGGCCGCGGCCGCGGTCGAGTTGGGCTTCGAGCACGGTGGCCACAGCGGGGCGCGTGGGGTTGGCCTTCATCTTGTCTTCGTTGACGTCGGCAACAAGGAGGAGATTTTCGAGCAAAAGATCGATGTTGATGCGCTGCTTGGCGGAAACGGGGACCATGACGGTGTCGCCGCCCCAATCTTCGGCGAGCAAGCCGCGATCGCTGAGTTGTTGCTTGATGCGATCAATTTGCGCTTCGGGCTTGTCGATCTTGTTGATGGCTACGATGAGCGGTACTTGGGCCGCGCGGGCGTGGTCAATCGCTTCGAGGGTTTGGGGCATGACGCCATCGTCGGCGGCGACGCAAAGAACTACAATGTCGGTGACTTTCGCGCCGCGGGCGCGCATGCGAGTGAAGGCTTCGTGGCCGGGTGTATCGATGAAGACTAATTTGCGGTCGTTGTGGGTAACAGCATAGGCGCCGATATGCTGGGTGATGCCGCCCGCTTCGCCAGCGGCAACGTTGGCGCTACGAATCGCGTCGAGGAGGCTGGTTTTTCCGTGATCGACGTGGCCCATGACGGTGACGACCGGAGCGCGGCGAACGAGTTCGCCGGATTCCTCGGCCATTTCAATATCCCAAGTAGACTCTTCTTCGAAGGTCATCTGGGTGGCCGTGGCGCCGAACTCGGCGGCCACTTCTTCAGCCAGCTTCACGTCGAGAGGCTGGTTGATGGTGGCAAAGATTTTCTTCTCGAGCAGCTTTTTGATGACGGTGTTCGTCTTGATGCCCAGCTTTTCGGAAAGTTCTTTGACGGTAATGCCTTCCGAGAAGGTGATTTCCTTGTTGACCGCGAGAACGGACTCTTCCTCCCGCTTGCGGATGGCGCGGAGGATCTTACCTTCTTCTTCGAGCTCCTTTTCCCGCTTAATTTGCTCTTTGCTCTTGGCGGGCTTGGTGGCGTGGCGGCGGCTAGGCTCGGAAGTGGGGACGATAGCCGACTCGGGCCGCAGCGGCCCAGGAGAAGTGGGGTGCTTGCCGGTGCGCGGACGACCGGGACCACCGGGACCGCTGGGGGCGCCTGGCATGGGGCCGCCGGGGCCGCGACTTTGGGGGAAGCCAGGGCGGGCGGATTGGGGCTGTTGGGGCCGGCCGGGCATGGCAGGGCCCGGGGGACGCAAGGGTGCGCCAGGGCGGGCCGCCGGAGCACCGGGACCCTGTTGCTGGCGGGCCTGAGATTGGGCGATGCGTTCGGCAAGTTTCGGATCAGGCGGGACGACGGGCCGCGTGGCTGGAGCTTTCGGGGCGCCCGGTGCAGAAGAGCCGGCAAAGGCCGCCCTGGGGGGAGCGGGAGCCGCGGCGCGGGGCCCGGCGAGGGGTTGGTTGGCTTGGGGGCGCGGCATGGGCATGCCGGGCGCGGAAGTGCGGGCGGAGGGAGGCGGTGGCATGGCCGGGCGGCCAGGCGCGAGAACTTGGCCTGCGCGCGAACCGATCGGGGTGCCGGGCGGAACAGAGGTGCGGGCGGGGCTGCCGCTGGGAGCGGGGGCGGGACGTTGGGGTGCCTGCGGACTGGAGGGCGCGGTCGTAGCCGGGCTGCCCGGAGCGATTACGGCGGCGGGAGGGACGGCTGGACGCTGCGCAGGGGAAGAAGACGCAGGGGAAGAAGAAGCAGGTGCGGCAGCCACTGTAGCAGGAGGCGCAGCATGAGCGGCAGATTCGGCAATGGGTGGTGGGGGCGGCGGAGCCGGCATGCGGGGGGACGGATTTTGCGGCATGGCAGGCGGGGCAGCAGCCGGCTGGGGAATTGCTTGTGCAGGAGCGGGTTGCGAGGAGGCGGGCTGCAGGGGTGCCGAGGCAGGCACGGGCTTTTGTTCTACAGCGGCGGACTGTTCCGCAGGTGCGGGCGGCGGAGTGCTGGCCGGTTTCGGCGCCAGCGCCGGGCGCACGGGCAAGGCAGCCTTAACGGGGGCGGCCAGGGGGGGCGGCGCGGCATGAGGAATGGTGGGGGCCGAAGTGGGATTGATGGGAGGACGAAGCGGGGAGGCGCTGCTTCGCCCTAGAGCCAAAGGAGGCGTTAAGGGGGCGCGCAGGGGCTGACCAATGGCGGGCTTAGGCGCCGGGGCAGCGGAAGCACCTGCTTCGGGGGCGGCAGAAGGTTTATTGTCCGAAGGATTTTCGGGGGGCTTCACTTCGGGGTCTAGGGTAACGGTAGAAATAGAGGACTCCGGCTTTGTATTGGCTTCGGGCAAGCGGTGGGGGAGAGCCGCGGGGGACGGTTGAGCAGCAACAGTGCTGCTGGATTCATTCGTTTCCTGAGGAGAGTCATGAAGTTCTGAATCATCCTGGGAGGACCCCTCATGATCGCTATCAAGACCCGACCGGCGAGGAGAATTCGCTTTCACGATTTCGATGCGCTCACGAATTTTCTCAGCAATATCGGTTTCGATAGAACTGGAGTGAGTTTTCTTTTCCGTGACCCCGTACTCGGGAAGCAGGTCGATGATGAGCTTTGGCTTAACTTCCAGATCGCGTGCCAGCTCGTTGATACGAATCATGATTGAGGCGCTATGCGCGAATGAATCTCCTTACAAAATTTTCCAGCGGCCAACAAGCACGGGCGTACTCGACAGACCCGCTGAGCAACATTGAATCTTTACCAGTCTAGCAAAGGTCGCAAAATCGGGCATTACGGGTAGAAAGGCTGAAAAAGAGAGGGACTAAGAGTTCGGCGCACTCCCTTCTTCGGTGGGTTCGGCGGGTGTTTCTGCAGCAGCTTCAGGTTCTGCAGCAACTTCGGGCTCCGAAGGGACTTCGGGTTCGGTGGCTACTTCGGGTTCTGCAATTCCGGGCTCTGCAACCTCAGCTTCTGCTGCCTCGGCCTCTGCGGCTACCTCGGCCGCTGCGGGTACTTCGGGTTCCGCGTTGGGCGCTTCCATTTGGGCGTAGTAGGCATTGATCGCCGTATAGAGCAGTTGGATTGACTCGCCATCGACGCCGGGTAGGGTTTCCAGTTGTTCCGGGGTGAGGGAGCCAAGGCTTTCGACGCTGGCGACATTGCTGGCCAG
Source organism: Bryobacter sp. (assembly GCA_033765085.1). Lineage (GTDB taxonomy): Bacteria > Acidobacteriota > Terriglobia > Bryobacterales > Bryobacteraceae > Bryobacter. Next base: position 24,911 of record JANRIK010000003.1, read on the forward strand.
GAGCGCGTCGATGAGTGTTTCCGGCAGACCGTACTCGGCAAGCACGGCGATGGGAGTGGCCACAGGCATGAGGTCGGCCATTTGGCTTTCCACTTCCTGGCGCTTTTCTTCCTCGCTCTTGATGTCAATTTTCCAACCGAGGAGCTTGGCGGCGAGACGGACGTTTTGGCCGCGTTTGCCGATGGCGAGGGAAAGCTGGGAGTCGTCCACGACAACTTCCATGTGGTGCTCTTCGGCGCTGAGGACCGTGACGCGGGAGATTTTGGCGGGGCTAAGGGCGGCGGTGGCAAACTCCACGGGATCTTCGCTGTAAGGGATGATATCGATTTTTTCGCCGCGCAGTTCGCGAATGATGCTTTGGACGCGCATGCCCTTCATGCCGACGCAGGCGCCAACGCTATCGACGTCGCGGTCGCGGGAAAAAACGGCGATCTTGGTGCGTTCGCCGGCTTCGCGGGCACAGGCCTTGATAACCACGGTGTTGTCGTAGATTTCGGGCACTTCCTGTTCGAAGAGGCGGATCACAAGCTCGGGGGCGGCGCGGGAAACGATGACGCCGGCATTCTTGCCCGTCTTTTCCACGGCGCGGATGACGCAGCGAATGCGGTCGCCGACAGAGAAGCTTTCGAGTTTGGATTGTTCCTTGGCGGGGAGGCGGGCTTCGGTTTTGCCGAGGTCGACAATGATGTCGCGGGTTTCAATGCGCTTGATGAGGCAATTGACAAGTTCGCCGGCGCGGCCGCTGAACTCGCCAAAGACGTTTTCACGTTCGGCTTCGCGGACTTTTTGTAGGATGACCTGTTTGGCGATTTGCGCGGAGATGCGGCCGAGTTGGTCCATGGGCAGCGGGACGCGCACGGTGCCGCCGATTTCGGGCGCGGCGATTTTGTTTTTGCGGGCTTCTTCGACAGTCCATTCGGCTTGGGGGTCGGCCACCTCTTCGACGATGCGGCGGATGGCGAAAACCTGGATGCCGTGTTTGTTGTCGACCTCGGCTTCCATTTCGGCGATGTTCTTGAATTGCTTGCGGGCGGCGAGGACCACGGCGTCTTTCACCGCGTCGATGATGATCGTGGGATCGATGCCTTTCTCTTTGGCAAGAAGATCAATTGTTTGCGTTATGCTGCCCAAGGTATTCCTCTTCTCATGTTGGTTGGGTAATGGATTGCGTTAGCGCCAATCGTATTTCAGATTGGCTTTGTCGATGTCGGAAAGGGCGGCTTCGAGCCGTTCGCCTTTGTCGAGGGCAAGCGTAAGGCGGGAACCATCGAAGGATTCCAGCAGGCCATCGAAGCGCTTGCGTTTTTCGCGGGGTTCGCGCAGTTGGATACGAATTTTCTGGCCCAGGAAGCGGGCGAAGTCGGCGGGCTTAACCAAGGGGCGGTCGACGCCGGGGCTGGAAACTTCGAGGGTGTAGCCTTCGCCAGGAATAATGTCTTCGGCATCGAGGAGTTCGCCCAGAGAGCGGGAAACGGCTTCGCAATCCGCATGGGTGACGCCGGCGGGCTTATCGATGAGGAGTTTCAAAACGCGACGGGAACCGGCGCCGAGGAATTGAACGTCAACCAATTCCACAGCGGCTTGCGCAGAGATGCGCTCGGCGGCGTCACGAATTTTCTCTAAGACCAAACCCTTCATGAAAAAACCTGTAGACCAATAAAAAAGTGGGCTTGCGCCCACTCAATAGGTAAAAGAACTCTCAACTTCAGTATACACTTCGAGCGCGAATCTGCCAAGGGCTGGGCGAGGCTTGGCCCGAAAGAAGCTAAGCAGAGGCGGCGAGGGGAGGCGAAAGGGCGAGAGTGAAGCCACTGCGGGAGGAAAGATTGCCCTGCGGAGAGAGGAGAGTGGGCTTGAGCGCCTCGTAGGTGTCGGCAATATGGCGAACAAGGGGCGAATCTAAATTGGGGGTAAAGGCTTGCGGGTTGGTGGCTGGGGGTTTGGGGAGTTCGTTTTGTATTTTTTTGAAGTCCTTCAGGATTTGGCGCAAAGGTAGAATGGGGGAGACGGGGATATGTGAAGGCAGATTCATATTCTCTTCGAGGAAGCGGTTTTCCTGGGCGAGGCGGAGGTTGCGGAGGGCGGATTGGGCGGAGCGTTCGTGGCTGCGACGGTAGCGGGAGAAACGTTCCCAGCGGAGGCGGAGAGAGTGATTTTCCGGGTCTTCGGAGAATAATTCGAGGGCTTCGTCTTCAGCTTTTTGGGCAAACTGGAGGCGGAAGATGGCGTGGGCGAGGGAGTCGAAGAAGACTTTTTCGAAAGCTCCGACGGGGCGGAGGCGTGCGCGGAGATCGTCTTCAAGTGATTGAAAATGAGATTGTTGCTCGGGGCTAAGGGAGAGATTGCGGGCAGTGAGGCCGTGCTTGGTCGCGTTTTGGGAGGAGCGCGCTTTGCCGGCGGCGGAGGTGGGGCCAGTCATGGGAATAGAATGGCGTAAAAGCTGGAATAAATCAAGTATTAAGTTCATGATTAATTGCTTTAAGTGATGATCGGGGCGCCAAAAGTTTTCCGCCTTGGGCTATATTTTCCCGGGTGCAGTTGGCCCCTGAGCAGGAGAAGGCCAGAAATGGCGAACTTGAGCAAAAAGGACACTGCAATGAACCTTGGAATGAAGGCGATTTGGAATCGATCCATGCTCCGCGCGGGCGGGATGGCGTTGGTTGGTGCGGCGCTGGCGGCCGGACAGAGCACGGTGAACGTGACCGGGGGGCGACTGATGGTGGCTGCGCCGAACGGCGACCAGAGCGTAAAGGTGGAAGTGCGGGGCACGGGGGCCCGTTTGTTTGGCTTCCCCGGGGTGGCGGATGGCAGCCTGTATTCCGGACTGTCGGGTGTGGAGGAGACGATGGGTACAGGGAACGACGCGGTGGAAGTGGACGTGGAAGGGGGGCAGAGCTTTGATGTGAAGGTGGACACGGGGTCGGGCCCGGCCACGACAACGGTGAAGTGGAAGATCCTGCCGGGGATTCTTTCGCCGGCGGCGGTGATGGTAAACGGTACGGGATTGGGCGAGCGGAAGGTGGACGTGGTGGTGGAGTCGGAAGTGAACAGCGCGGTGGTGGGGATTGACACGGGGTCGGCGACGGAAGTGAAGACGGTGGTGAAGTCCTCGAACGATTCCGCGTTTTTGCGGGTAAGCTCGGCGGGAACGGCGAGAAAGAGCCAATTTGAATTGGAAGCCAAAGCGCAGGTATTGGAAATGGACTTGCGGGCGACGGGAACGAACCTGGACGACGAGATGGTTTACATCCTGAAGCAGGGCCGGCCGGCGACGGTGGCGGTGGATTGGGCGCTGGATGGCCTGGCCGGCAACGACAAGTTGGAGGCGACATTGGACGCGCCGGGAAGCACCGTGACGCAGCGCGGAACGGCGCTGGGCCGCGGTGGGGACGACGACGTGAAGTTTACGACAGCGGCCTTTGGCACCGCCACCGGGTTGGTGTTGAACGGGGGCGCGGGCAACGACAAACGGGAGCAGGTGATTCAGGGCCGGTATCTGGCTTCGCAGACGCTGCAGACGCGGCTTCTGGGTGCCGATGGCAACGACATCCTGCTGTTGACCACTGACACGGGTATTTTTGGCACGGGCTTAACGGGAGACCTGTTCCCGGTGATCAACTGTGGACCGGGCGTGGACCAGTTCAATGCCTTTGGGCAGATTCTGGGCTGCGAGAGCCGGCTGTAGAGCTTCGAGCAGAAGGAGAGCAATTTGCTTCATGAAAGGGCGCACTCGCGGGTGCGCCCTATTTTTGCGGGCGGGTTTAGCATAGAAGTGATGTCACTACGCATAAACGATTTGGCGCCCGACTTTACGGCGATGACGACGCAGGGGGAGATCCGTTTTCACGCGTGGATTGGCGAGGGGTGGGCGATCCTGTTTTCGCACCCGAAGGACTTTACGCCGGTGTGCACGACGGAGCTGGGCTATATGGCGCGGATGATGCCGGAGTTTGCCAAGCGGAATTGCAAGCTGATCGGGTTGAGCGTGGACCCGGTGGAGAGCCATGTGCGGTGGGAAAAGGACATTGAAGAGACGCAGGGCTACGCCGTGGATTACCCGATGATCGGGGACCCGGAGTTGAAGGTGGCGAAGCTGTACAACATGCTGCCGGCGGAGGAAGGGGAGAGTTGCGAGGGGCGGACGGCGGCGAGCAATGCGACAACCTATGCGACAGTGCGGACGGTTTTCATGATTGGCCCCGACAAGAAGATCAAGCTGATGATCAGCTATCCGATGACGACGGGGCGGAACTTTGACGAGATCCTGCGGGTGCTGGATTCGATGCAACTGACGGCGCGGGAGAAGGTGGCGACGCCGGTGAATTGGAAGCCCGGGGACGAGGTGATTATTGTGCCCGCGGTGACGAACGAGGAGGCGAGGGAGAAGTATCCGCAGGGGTGGAAGGAATTGAAGCCGTATTTGCGAGTGGTGAAGTTGGAGGAGTAGGGGAGTGGGCGAGTACGGCTGGATTTTGCTGCCGTTCGCACTGCCGGTTGTTATGATCGGGCTGAGCTTACTCGAGCGGGAAGGTTGGGTGATTCTTCGCAAGCGATTCGGGGCACATGTGTTGAAGCCGCGATCCGTGCGGGCTTACGACTGGGAAATTGTCTGGCTTTCGGCGCCGCGGTTGCATTGGTTGATGCACCCGTTCGGGCGGCGCTACCGGGTGTGGATTTGCCCAGAGGGCTTGGCGATTGAGGGAAAGGACAGCCGGAAGAACGATGGGGGCGTGCTGCTGCCCTGGGTGGAAATCGAGCGAATGAAAGTGATGGATAGGGTTTGGTGTACGGAAGCCAAGATCTTTATTCGAGGGGAAAAAGGGAGCATGCGGGTTAGGGGCTATGCTCCCGGAGATCTTGAGAGGGCGTGGCGGCGATGGGCTGAGAGTGGCCACGCGGCCTAACTGAGATACCCTAGCCGAGGGGTGGGCCGGAGCGGGGGGCGGGGGGCAGGTTGGGCCGAGTGGGGGTGGGGATGGTGGGGGCAGCGGGCTGGGCTTGCTGGATGATGCTCATGGCGCTGGCGAGCATGCCACTGACGTCGGCGATGTTGGCGGGGACGATCATGGTGTTGCCGGTTTTGGCAAGTTGGCCGAATTGCTCGATCCACTTTTCGGCGACGCGGAGTTGGACGGCTTCGCGGCCGCCGGGCATTTCAATGGTTTGGGCAACTTCGCGGATGCCTTCGGCAGTGGCTTTGGCGATGGCGAGAATGGCTTGGGCCTGGCCTTCGGCTTCGTTGATCTGCTTGGTGCGTTGGGCCTCGGAGCGCTTGATGGTTTGCTGTTTGTCGCCTTCGGCGGTGTTGATGGCGGCGTCGCGGGTGCCCTCGGAAGTGAGGATGGTGGCGCGCTTTTCGCGCTCGGCGCGCATTTGCTTTTCCATGGCGGCGAGGATGTCCGAGGGCGGGGTGATGTTTTTGATTTCGTAGCGGAAGACTTTGATGCCCCAGGGTTCGGTGGCTTTGTCGAGTTCGCTGACGACGTTGTTGTTGACGTTGGTGCGCTCTTCGAAGGTGCGGTCGAGGTCGATTTTGCCCATTTCGCTGCGGAGGGTGGTTTGGGCAAGCTGGCTGATGGCGAAGCCGAAGTTGGAAATGCCGTAGGAGGCGCGTTCGGGGTCGATGACCTTCATGTAGAGGACGCCGTCGACAGCGACTTGCACGTTGTCCTTGGTGATGCAGACTTGCTCGGGGATGTCGATGGCTTGTTCCTTGAGGGTGTGCTTGTAGCGGATGACATCGACGAAGGGGACGAGGATGTGGAAGCCGGCGCTTAAAACGCCGCTGAAGCGTCCGAGGCGTTCGACGATGAAGGCGCTTTGCTGGGGCACGACAACCGCCGTGCGGGCCAACACGATGAAGAAGAGGACAGCGAGGGCAAGGACGGCAATTAATGGGCCGGTCATGGTTTTGGGCTCCTGGACAGAAGGGATTAAGCCTTTATATCTTACAGTGGGCGGACGAAGAGGGTAAGGCCCTCGATGCGTTCGACGCGGCAGCGGGCGGCGCGAGGGATTAACGCTTCACCGAGGTTGTGGGCATTCCAGGAGGCGCCACGGAGTTCGGCCTTGCCAGGTTGAGCCGGCAAGAGGTCTTCCATGGCGACAGCGATTTCTCCGGAGATCTGATCGACCTCTTTTTTCGGGTTGCGCTTTTCCATGAACGCGATGACGCGCTGGCGGAATAGGGCAAGCCAGAGGGAAGAGACACCGATGAAGATGAGGAGTTCGATCCAGAGATCGAGGCCAGGAAACAAGAGCTGGAAGAAGCCCATGAAGATGGCCCCGAAGCCAAAAAAGAGCAAAAAGAAACCGGGTGTGAAGGTTTCGAGGGCGAGCAGCGCAAAGCCGCCCACCATCCACATCCACCAGGTCATATCTTTTGCCTAGGCTTTCTTCGGGGCGGCGGGCTTGGCGTCCTTGCCCATTTTGTCGATTTCGCTGAAGAGCACGCGGCGTTCTTCGTACATGCAGAGGTTGGCGAGGATGACGGCCGTGGAATCGTGCAGACCGATTTCGAGGTCGGCCTTGGGGCGGCCGAGGGTGCGGCAATCGTTGAAGAAGCTTTCGAGCTCGATGTCAACGGGGTTGCGGTCTTCCTCGGGGGTCATGACGCCTTTGTTGTAGAGCCACTGCTTGGCGTACTTGAGTTCGCGATTGAGGAAGCTATCGGCCTCGGTGACCTTATCCTTTTCGAGGAGGATGGGCAGGGCGCGGCCACCTTTGCCCGTGGAGGCGAGGGAGGGGGAAGCCTTGTAGCTGGCCGACTTGGTGTCGACCTTTTCCACCTTGGGGAGTTCGGGTTCGAGGAACCACATGCCGAGAGCGGGTTCGGCGTCGGTGCCGACGGTGATATGGATGGTGCCCTGGGTGCCCATGATGACTTCGCCGAATTCGGTGCGTTCGCTATTGAACAAGGGGAGGTGCTTGTTGGTGGTGAGCGAAGTGTAGTGGAGCTTCTGGCCCTTGGGGTACTTGAAGATGAGCTGGATGTTGTCGAAGATGTCGCGGCCGTCTTTGATGTAATCGGTGCCGCCGACGCCGACGACAAATTCCGGCTGGGCACCGAACATCCAATCGGCGATGTCGATTTGGTGGGAGGCGAGTTCCGCGGTGAGGCCGCCGGAGAATTCGCGGTACTTGCGCCAGTTGACATCGCGGTCGGAGCGGTCTTTGGGGACGGGCTTATTCCAGGGGTCTTTGGCGAAGGTGTTGCGGTGCCATTGGCCGCGGATGTGGGTGACGGTGCCCAGCATGCCCTTGTCGATCATTTCTTTGGCGGTTTGGTAGAACTTCGAATAGCGGCGTTGGAGGCCGACCTGGAGGACCTGCTTGGGCTTGGAATTGGCCAGGGCACGGAGGGCGTGGACTTCTTC
>JANRIK010000011.1:0-258819 GCA_033765085.1 Bryobacter sp.
TGATTGGCGCCGCCGACCTGATTCCAGCGGGCACGGTGCTGGGCGAGACCCTGCGAAAGGCAAAGCCTGGCCAAACGATTCGCTACCGGACGAGGAAGGGCGAAGAGCGGAGCTACGAGATTCCGACGGTGGAGGAGCAGCAGCAACGCGCCTACGAGCAGTACGCCGCCAAACAACAGGCGGACGAAGGCGCTCGCTTAGGGCGCGAGACCGCGTCATTCCAGCGCAAAAAGCAGTTGGAGGAAGAGTACCGAAACAAGAGCGGGATCACACTTTCCCCGGAAGTGGCTCAAGCGATCGGAGTGCCAGCGGGCACCAAATTCCTGCCGGAACAGATTGACGAGATCGCAAGGGCGGCTGCTTCGATTGGAGCCATCCGCCAGCGCGGCGAGCGCGGCGACGAGGTGATGAGCTTCCACGACTTCACGGACGATTCCGGGAATGTCATCACAGAGAAGCGCTACAAGAGCGGCAAGACGGAGCAGGTGAAGCAGGGCCGCATTGGAAAGAGCAAGGGCAACCCCTCCCCCGGACTGTCACCGGGCCAGGCGGGGGTGCAAAACCGCTTCGAAGAGTCCAAGCGCATCAAGGCGCAAGCCGAGGTGGAGAAGATCCAGTCGGAAGAAGACAAGCTGCACGAGGAGAAGATCGAGCTGGGCGAGCGACTGCAGCTGGGCGTCGATGACCGGAAGGCAAAGCGGGCCGAAGACACGGTGGCAGGGATTAAGGCCAGGCTCAGCGCCTTGGATCAGCGAATTGCCGCGAAACAAGCTGCTAAGCGGCGAGTGATCGAGCGAGCCAGTAAGGGCGGCGGGGGTGCTGCGCCGCCCCGGGCGACCATGCGCTACAACCCCAAGACCGGAAAAGTCGAACCGATCTAACTGGAGTCACCAGATGCCGAAATATGTTGAGCTGCCCGACGGCAGCCTGGCCGAATTCCCGGACGCGATGGATGAGGCCGCCATCGGGGCGATTTTGCAGCGGCAATTCCAGCCAGAAAAGGTTCCCGGCACAGAAAAGACAGGATTGCCCTCGGCGGGCGGCGGCCCTGCTGTGCCGATGCAGAACACGAATTGGAGACATGGCCTACCCAACTGGGTGCGCATTCCCATGGCCACGCTGCAGGCAGTCGGCGAAGGCGCCCTGCAAATCCCCCTGGGGGCAGGCGATGCCCTAGAAGCAGCGACAGGAGTCGAGGCCTTTGGAGCGGGGAGTCGAGCCTGGGCCAAGTACAAGGAAGATCTCGGCGGCGGCTATCAAGACCTGAATGCCGCACCGCTGAAAAGCGTCGAAGGGGCGGCAACGCTCATTGGCAATGCGGTGGGTTCCAGCGCAGGCTTCATGGCACCGGGCCTCGCAATAGCCAAGACCGTCGGAACAATCGACAAGGTTGGGAAGCTCTCTGCCGGCGCGAAGGTGGCAGCTCAGATTGGCGCAGGGATCGGCGCGTCAAGCGCTCTCGAAACCATCGTGGACGCGGGCGGAGCTTACCGCCAGGTCATGGACGAGACGATCGCCATGGGGGGCGACAAGGATCTGGCGCGAGCAGTTGCCTGGGAGACGGTAAAGCGAGAGTTCCCGGCAACAGCGCTCACGAACGCAGCGGAATTTGCCCTGCCGGGTGTTGGCAACCGCAAGGTTGGCGCGGTGCTTGGATTCCTCTTTGAGGGTGGCCAAGAAGTATTGCAAGGCGAAGCGCAACGCGCCGCCAGGTCGCAATTCGGGCTGGATAATGGCGACGTAAACCAGACGCGGCTCGAAGAATTTGTTGGCGGAGCCGCAGGCGGCGCGTTGGCCGGGGCGCTGCTGAGCGGCGGATCCAGAACGCGGCAGGCACCGGAACCCGCAGCGCCATCTGAGGCGATAGCGTCAATTGCCGCCGAAGATGACGACGGCGACGGGGATAACGACGGCGACGGGGGCGCGCCAACGTACACGCCAGAGCAATACCAGCAAGCGCTCGACATCACCATGAAGCGCAAGAGGGCAGCGTCGCGCAAGGACATTCGCGAGGGTCTGGGCGTCGATCAAAAGACTGCCGTGGCCATGCTCGACCAGATGACGGAAGAGGGGTGGCTAGCGCCAGCCAAAGGCAAGGGAAAGAGCAACTACTGGAAGATCGTCAAGCGCCCGGAGGCTCAGCCGGAGACGACCGAAAACCAAGCAGGAATCGTGTCACCAGATACGTCTGAGGTTGATCCTCTTCGCCCAAATGTGTATGTAGGCGAGTCCCAGGCGCTGGAGTTTCCAACGCCTCAACCAAAAGAATCTCTTCCGGATCTTGTCGAAACAGAGGATCAAGAGCGTGGTCCATCTCTTGAGGCTACCGTGGAAGCCACACCCGGCGAGGCCATCCCTTCCGAGGCTCAGGACTGGGCCCCCGAGCAGCTCGATCGGTTCGCGAATCCCAGTTACCCGGAGGAGTTGAAGGCAGCAGCGGAAGCAGAAATAGCGAATATCAGTTCGACGCCGGAAGTCTACATCAAGCCGAGGGACAAAAAGAAGGAAATCGACGCAATTCGCCAGTCGCTCGAATCCAAGCTAGATCTTGCAGCCGAGGCCCGCTCGATCAAGGGCGGAGACCCGACCGACCGCCTGATCGAAAGCTTGGGTGCTTCGATCGCCAAGAACGAGAAGATCGGCGACATCAAGAAGTTTATGGCGCGGGTAGAGAAAGAGACGGGCCTCTCCGCAGCCCGCGTCGAGATCCAGCCCAAAGAAGCCTACGACGTGCTCGAAGCGGCTGTCAACAAGGTCGTCGCAGAGCAGGGCCGGGAAGCGATGCAACCAGGCTTTGACTTTTCGCGAGGCCTGGAGGGGCTGCGCGGATTGATGGAATTGCTCCCCACGCAGACCAGCCGGAGCGAAACACAGATCAAGTTCCAGCAGTTCTCGACCCCTCCAACGCTTGCCTACATGGCTGCGCGCTTGACGGGCATGACCAACGCGGACACCGTGCTGGAGCCATCGGCAGGTACGGGCGGCCTGGCGAGCTGGGCGAAGGCAGCCGGCGCCAACGTCATCACAAACGAGATCGACCCCAAGCGGACAGACCTATTGAAGCGCCAAGGCTACCAGGTGACCAGCGAGGATGGCGAGCAGATCCACAACATCCTGCCGGACAGCGTGAAGCCAACGGTGGTTTTGATGAATCCCCCATTCTCGGCCGCCGGCAAGCGGGGAACAAAGAATTCCAACGACGTGGGCTATCGCCACGTCGATCAAGCCTTCGCGAGGCTGGAGCCGGGCGGCCGCCTGGTGGTCATTCTCGGAGAGGGAGCAACGCTCGATGCCGCCACCGCACAACCCTTCTGGAAGTCGATGGCAGCCAAGGGCAATATCAGGGCCAACGTCGGACTGGACGGGAAAGAGTATTCTAAGTATGGAACCAACTTCGGGAACCGGATCGTTGTCATCGACAAGACCGGACCTACACCTGGCGCCAACTGGCTTAAGCAGCGCGCCGAAATCGTTAAAGGCGACTACAAGTCGATCGAGGATGCCTGGAATGCAGTCAGCCACATTGCCGCCGACAGGTCCAAATCCAATCGTCCTGCACCGGCAGCACAAGCCAGTGAGGGCGGACGAGGTGTACCTAAAGATCCAGGAAAACCTGCTGGAGTTCCTCAGCCTAAATCCGCAGCTCCTACAACTGGATCTCGAACGGATCGTGGGGGACGCACCGGGAGCCGACCTGCACCCGACGTTTTACCGGATCGGAGCAGCGCAAGCAGTCAGAGCGCTCCGGCAAAGCCAGCCGCAGTTCCCGCTCGAAAACCTCTGGACGCAAAGCCCGGAGGAAAACTACCGTCCGCTGCTGATGATGCTGTACTTCCTGCACGGCCTGTAGAGAAGGCCGAAGCCGGGACTGGTGCCAAGCCCGACTCCGGTCGGATCGAAGCCGTAGGCAAGCAGATTATTGAGCAGATTCATAAATTGGAGCCGGTTCAGCCCTACCTCCCGGTTACTACCCAGCGCCTGCGTCGCGGCTTATCCGGGATTGACAAGGCGACCTTTGACCAGGCCGCCCTCGAACTCTGGCGCCGCGAGATTGTATCGCTAAGCCTCCACCATGATCCGTTGAACCAGACCCCTGCCGAGAGGGAATTACTCGTTGACGGCGGCGACGGTAACTATTATGTCGCCATCGGGATGCGCCGGGGTGGCCCTACCCCAACCTCAGTGCGCAAGCAGGAAGCCGCCTTGCCGGCGCGCAAGACTGAGCCCACCGAAGCCGAGATCGACGCCAAGCACGGCGAGATGCTCGCGGACGCGGCGGCGGCCGCGCGGGAACGCCTGCGAAAGAAACTACAAGGCAATCAGCTTAACAGCGGCCTCGACCCTCAAGACCTGCTTGACCTGGCAACTATCGCCGCCGAGAAGATGCGCCAGCATGGCATCGCGTTCAAGAAGTGGTCGGAGCCGTTTGTTCAGGAGATGGGAGAGTGGGTGCGGGAGCATCTGCAGGCGATTCGTGATCGGGCTGAGGAAGTGTACGACGAATTGCGCGAAAAAGCTCTTCGGTCGCTTCGTCCTCAGTCGGCAAGTGGATCAAGTCAAGCTCCACCTTCACCCTACACCGGCAAGGAAGATTCCAAACCGCAAACGAAAGCGGCTCCATTGGAAGACTCGTCCACGCAATCGAGGGAGAGCGCAGCCCACACATCGAGCAGTACGGAAACTCAAGCAGCAGCCGTTGAATCAGATCAGCCACAAGCCAAGCCTACCGCACGCGAAGACGACGGCGGCAATGTAGTTTACGTCCCTTCGAAGCTTCCCAAATCCTGGGGCGCTCAACCGCACCCTGGCCGCATCGTCGAGACGCAATCCATGGCCGCTACCGATGAACCGGACATCGTCCTGAAGCCGAATATCCCCTGGAAGCTTGTCGAAACCGGGGCGATTACGGAGGTCCAGCTGAACGCCGTTGCTTTAGCGGCTCAGTCGCATGAGCGATTGTCAGCGGACGGCACGCGGCAGGGATTCTTTATCGGCGACGGCACTGGCGTCGGCAAAGGCCGCGAGATCGCAGCGACGATCCTCCACCACTGGAACTCTGGCGTGAAGCGCATGGTGTGGGTGAGCTACAAAGACGACCTGATCGAGGACGCCAAGCGCGACCTGAAGGATCTGGGCGCTGACATCCCCATCATCAGCATCAAGAAGTTCAAGAAGGGGCAGGCGATCCAGCCAAAGTTCCAAGACGGCATCGTCTTCGTGGCGTACACAACGCTTGCACAATCCTCAGCCCCAGCGGTAGCGCAGAAAGACGGAACCAAGGCCAAAGACTCCAAGGCGGCAGACTTCTACCGCGTGCAGCAGCTCGCGGATTGGGCTGGCGAAGAGTCGATGATCGTGTTCGATGAAGCCCACAAGGCCAAGAATGCCGTCGTAGCCGAAGGCGGCGGGATGCGCAAGGCTAAAGCATCCGCAGCGGGGCAGGCGGTCTCCCACATCCAAGATCAACTGAAGCGCGCGCGCGTGCTGTACGCTTCCGCCACGGGCTTCACGGACCCCACGAATATCGGTTACGCGAAGCGGCTGGGGCTGTGGGGAGAAGGTACCGCATTCCCGTCCTTCAACTCTTTTAACGCCGCAATCAGCAAGGGCGGCGTTGGCGCCATGGAAATGGTCTCGCGCGACATGAAAGCACAGGGCAAGTACGTCGCCCGCTTCCTTTCCTATGCCGGCGTCGAATTCTCGGAAACGGTCCACGTCCTGACCGAGGCTCAGCAGGAGATCTTCGAGGCGGCGGGTAGCGCCTGGCGCAGCGTATTCAAAGACATCAATGCGGCAATGGGTGTAACTCAGGCAACCTCCAGCTTTGCCGAGCGCAACGCAGAGAGCCAGTTTTGGAGCGCGAACCAGCGCTTTTACCGCGCAGTGCTGACGGCTATGAAGGTGCCTACCTTGTTCCGGGAGATGGATGAGGCCCTGGCGGCAGACCGCAGCGTCATCATCTCTGTTCTCGGCACCGGCGCGGCCGCCACAGAACGCGCCTTGTCCGGGATGCTCAACGAAGAAGAGGGTAGCCTGGACGATCTCGACGTAAGTCCGGCTGACATCCTGAAGCAGTTCGTCGAGAAGAGCTTCCCGATCTACCAATTCGAAGGGGTGGTGGACGACAACGGCCAAAAAAGTCAGCAGCTCGTGCGTGACTCGGAAGGAAACCCTGTAATCAACAAAGAGGCCCAGGCCATGCGCGACGCGCTACTGAAGGATCTCGATGGTTTAAGGATGCCCGAGGCGGCGCTCGACCAGATCATAAACCGCTACAGAACCGCCAACGTCGCAGAGCTGACCGGACGCACGCAACGCATCATTGAAGGGGAAGACGGCAAGAAAGTCCTGGAGAAGCGCAAGGGCGAGAGCGGTAACTCAATCAACGTCGAAGAGGCCCGGCTGTTCCAAGAAGGCAAGAAGCGAATCGCCATCATCTCGAACGCGGCCTCAACCGGAATCTCGCTCCACGCGGATCGCCGCGCCAAAAACCAGCAGCGGCGCGTTCACATCATTCTGGAGCTTAAGTGGTCCGCCGACGATCAGATGCAGGACTTCGGCCGCTCTCACCGCACGAACGAATCGAGCCAACCTGTCTACAAACTGCTGAGTGTGAACGTAGGGGCCGACAAGCGCTTCAGTTCCTCGATCGCTCGCCGACTGGAGCAACTCGGAGCGTTGAGCCGCGGCGACCGCGCCAGCTCTGGAGCCGGGGACATCGCCAAGTACAACTTCGAGACGGTGTACGGCAAGGCGGCCGTGAAGGCCGTCGTGGAACGAATGAACCGCCACGACTCGGAAACCCTTCAAATGATGGGCTTGGCGACAGAGAAGGCTGATGCGAAGGCCGACCAGATTCCTGTGACGCAGTTTCTCAATCGACTGATGTCCTTGCCCCTCGAACGACAGAACCGGACTTTCGACAACTTTATGGAAGCGTTCGCGGAGGCGATCGAAACCGCCAAGCGCAACGGCTTGTTCGATGCCGGCGCAGAGAAGATCCAGGCCGACAAGCTGGAGATGGTAGGCGAGCCCACGGTAATCCGCACTGACGAGAACACGGGCGCGCGCACCATGCACTACGAGATCAACGCTCTCCAGAAGCGCGATCGCTACACATGGGAAGAGGCCAAGGAAGCCGTTCGCAAGGACCACCGCCTGATGAAGCAGAAAACGAGCGGGCGCCTGGTGGCTGTTGCTCGCGAGGCGTATAACTCAAAGACGGCGGTGGACGGTTCGGTGGTGGGAGTGCATCGCTTCCTCGCTGCGTCCGGAGCTGGCTCGATGGAGGCGACGGACTTCGAGAAGTATGAGCCAGTAGCGGCAGACCAAGCGGCGCAGACTGCCTGGGATGAGCAGTACAAGGCCGCAGGCCCCTACAAGACGGAGCACGTTCATCTGATCGGCGGCAGCGTGCTTCCCATCTATGATCGACTCGGCGATGGAGGGAAGCCTCTTAAGGTCGAGATTGCGGCCATGCCCGATGGGCAGAGAATCCTCGGGGTACGTATCCCTCACAGCCGCATTAAGCAAGTGATGCGGTCGCTCGGGCACGGCGCAAGCGTGACGCCTGCCGACGTGCTGGCGGGGGTTCGCGAGAGTGAGGTGTACGGTCTGGCCTCTGGCCTAAAGCTGAAGAAGCTTGTGCGCGCCGGGCAGGACCGCATCGAGGTGGTGATTCCGTCGCAGTTGGTGCAGCGTGTCTGGCGGCTGATTGAACCCCTTGGCGGATTCAACGAAAACATCCAGTACAGCTTCCGCTACTTCCTACCCAACGACGAGCGAGCGCTCGAAGGCGTGCAGGCGCTTCTGAAAGAGTTCCCGGTGGTGGAGGACTCCACCGGAAAAGTCACGGCGGCGGAATCGCGGGCGGAGGCACCCTCTCGCTCCTTCTACTCGCTTGCGGCCCGGCCTGGTGGCGTGGACTGGCTTGCCGGCGATTGGGTCTACAAGGCGCGCCCGAAGGAGACCCCGCGCGTTCCATTTGAGAAGTACTCCGTTGCGCGCTTGCTCGAAGAGGAAAGCTCGCTACTGATCAAAGCTGAAGGGGATCGGCCCGCGATTATGGTGGTGAACTGGCAGACGGCGCAGATCTTCCGGCAGGCAATCAATGGCCCACGATTCATCGGAGCCTTAATCGAACCGATGGAAGCCTACGCCACCATGAATCAGCTTGCAGATTGGGTGCTGACCGAAGACGATCTTACGGAAGAACTGGCAATAAAGGCAGTCGAGCTGCGCCAGCGCATCGTCGAAGCCATGGAGCAAAACGCCGGACGGGGGCTTGTCGTCATCGTCCGAGACGAGGAAACCTATCGGCAAGAAAGCACTTCGTTCGCTGAGACCTTGCGGGAAGAGCTTACGCACTGGGAGCAGATTTCCCTCAATGCGGATGTTTCAACTCACATCGACACGGGCCCATTGATGCAGCATCCAGCATGGAATCGCATCTCAGCGTACTTGCGCAACCATGGCTACGGAGAAGCGCCGGAACAGATCTTAATCATTGAAGCGGCCGCCAAAATTGCCAGCGGACATCGGTCGAGGATGATGCTTTCCCGTCACCAGGCCCGCGAGTGGATGGGGCTCTATCTCCGCATCCTAAAAGAGACCTATGGCCCAAGCGCGGCGAATGTGCTACGTTGGGCACGGCGAGAGGTTTATGTATCACTACACCCCGATCAAGAACGACCGATTCGCGGAGCAAGACGATCTGCTTCCGAAGGGCGATCCGAAGCTAAAGGAAGCGGGAGTGGACAATCTGGTCCGGATGGCTCAGGCCTTCGATCAAGGGGGACCGGAAGCGTTCCTGGACGAGTGGGAGAAAGTCTTTCCCCAGGACAAACTCTCTTCGCCCGAGCGGCAAAAGGTCCTGGCCAAACTTCGCTCACCAAAGCCCTAGTCAAGCGGGTACGCGAGAAGCAGCGGAGAACCGACACTCCCGACGCCGAGTATCGGCGCATCCTGCGCGAAGAGTCCGGGCAGGAATCCACTAAGCAGCTTACAGCCGAGCAGGCAGACCGTGTGATGGCTCGCCTGATGACGGCCACCGTGCCGATTGGTGCTATGCTTCGGAGCCCGTCGCGCATACTCGCTCGGTCGTCCGCAGGGACCAAGATCTATCAGTCGGCGGAGGACAACTGGTTCTTGCAGGAGCGGCTAAACGAACGCTGGGCAAAGAACTGGGAGAAAGCCAACCAAGGGACGACGAAGGCGGAACGGAACCGCATAGCACTATACCGCTTTGCGGACCAGCTCCGCGAGATGAGGGACGAGGACGCGGCACGCGAGTGGCTGGATTCGATTGGCGAGGACTCTTCGATCATGGACGACCTGGAGGGCTTCCTGACGCCGAAAGAGAAGGCCGTGAACGAAAAGTGGACCAAGCTATTCTTCGAGCCGTCGCGCAAGATAGGCATCGAGGAAGGACTGATCGACGGAAAGCAGCGCTTCACGAACTACCTGAGCTTCTACCATGACTCCGCGCTGAGGATGAACCGCAAGAAAATTCGCGACGCGGCCGCCGACCTGGCGCGGGAGATTGGAGTGCCGATCCACATTGCCGAGCAGTTGCTCGATAAGGCCAACCCCAAGAAGGTCAAGTTCGGCAGCTTCGATTTCACGCGGCAGGAGTGGTCCATTCCAGGCCTGCGGGACGCCGACATGATCGCCGAGATCTACCGGAAGGGATTCGCCCGAAAGGTGGCCGTGAGTCGCTTCCTGCAAGAAGCCAACCCGCTTACAAAGCGGATCGTGGACCCGGCGCTGAGGATCTACGCACGTCGATACATCCAACAATACGCCGGCAAACCTGCGCTGAACCAAGTTATGACCGATGCAGCCTGGAAGGCGTTCGTCGAGCGAATCCCTGGCTTGCGGAGACTCAACCCTAGCGCCGGCGAGCTGGCTGGATGGCTTACTGCAATCCAGTACAACGCGAAAATTGGCTTTAACCTCTTCACGCCAATGCTCAACCTGACGCAAACGGTGCTGAACACTGTGCCCTATGTCGGGGCGCGCAATGCGGCGTCTGTGCTTCCCCGGGCCGCGGCGGCCGTATTTCTGCCAAACTCCCTCAATCCGTTTGTGCGGGACATTGCGCGACTTCACCGGGGCGGAATTTTTAGCGACGACCCTGGCCAGTCAAAGTTCGACCGCCCGATTTTTCACGGCGCCGCCGAGCGGGTTCAGCAGGCAGCCAGCTACATTTTCGACAAGGCCGAGAGCCTAAATCGTGCGACTGCGTACCTGGCAGGACTCGAGCTGGCAAGCCAAGAAGGATTGGCCGGAGATGCGGCCGTAAAGCGGGCGCGGGAGGTGGTTCGCATAACCCAGTTCTACTCCGGCAGGCTGGACGCGCCGCTCTTCGCGCGGACGCCAATCGGGAAGGTCCTGATGCAGTTCAAGACGTTCACCATTAAGCAACTGGAGTTTGTTGGCCAGCTCAACCGGAAGCAGCAGATTGAGTTTGCCCTCTGGACGCTCGCCTTGGGCGGCCCCGCATCGTTCGGTATATTGCAGGCGATGCGCACCTTTTTCCCTGACTGGGAAATCACTCACCTACTGGAGGAGTGGCAAGAGCGCTACAACCTGGCGGCAATGCTCCAGGCGGACCGTCTCAGCTACCAGCTCGGACTCTTTACCGTGCCTGGTGCCGAGGAGCTTGGCAGTGGGCGCTACTTCGAGCGCCTAGCTACCTGGGCAGCGGGTCCAACAATTTCCTCGCTGGCTAGGACGGCAGACGCAAGCGCAAGAACGCTGAAGGACCCCGCCAAGTACGACAAGACGGTACAGGAAGCGGTGCGGGGCTTTGTGCCTGGCGGTGTCCAGTGGCTTCGCCTCCAGAAAGCCCAACGGGACGCAGCAAATCCGGAAGAGGCGCTGCAAATTCTTACGGGTACCGAGCGACGCTAGAGCGGCCAGCCTGGCCAAAGGGCGCGCGCAACCTGGTTAGCTGCTGTCAGGACATAAGCGATACCGCAGAACAGGCATGTGATCGCGGCGATGGCAAGCCAGCCGATTCGGATTAGGATTCCCCAAGCGGACTCGACGCTGAGCAGATCGGCGTCGGGCTCGACAACGGAACCGAGAAGAAAGCCTATGGCCGAGCGCGCGTCGGTCTTCGCTGCCTTAATCCCGGTCGCGCCCAAGCGCCGCCCCCGCTTTCGCCATGCGCAGGCTAAGGAGCGCTTCTTCGAGCTTGTCGCAGACTTTATTAGGATGCGCCACAGGATGCCCTGCCGCCTGCTGCTTGATGGTGGCGATCGCCAGGCGGATCGCGCCGCGAATTTCATCGTTGTTCATCATCCCGTGGAGGCGTAGTGCGCCTAGGCAGCCAAACTTCTCACAGATTGTCGAGGAATTTTTCAACCGGCAACTTCCAGGCAGAGCGCTATTGGCGCGTGGAAGACACTTTAGTTGAAGAGTGAGCCATGAATGGAACTCTTTTTGGGTTGGCTGCAACTGGAATTTCCCTTGGCAGCGAAGCTGTGGGAGTCGGGAGTATTGATCGCTCTCGAAACAATGGCGATATGGGTGCTGTGGAACGCGTACCGGGAAAAGGAGAAATTGCTCCACGATCTGCTGAAAGAGACGAGCGCGTTGAACACGCGCAAGCTGATGGTTCTACAGCGCCTGGAGCAGTATCTAGCCTCTCAGCATCCCTCCACGGACTCTTCAATTACCGCCGAGACCGAGAGCGAGTGCGAGAAGAAATTCAGCGATTCCAGGCGGCGGAGAGCCTAGGGGTTCGCATCTTGCCCGACGGAAAATAATATCTTAATTTCGGCATAAAGTTTGCTGCCGCCCCGTCGATTCTAACCCTATCGAAAGCAGATTGTTGACGGTGGCCGAGCTGGCCGCTCTGCTGCGTGTCTCGGAGTCTTGGGTGCGCGACCATTGCGGAAGGCGTCGGCCTCTGCTGCCAGTGATCCGGTTAGGCGCGGTTTTGCGCTTCGACTCAAAAATGGTAAGAGAATTTTTGAATTCTCGGGCTACTACGACCCTCACGGAGGAGGAGTGTAGTGCCCAGACCGAACAAACCCCCAGGCTCCGGGGGCAGACCCCGCGGCCAAGAAGGCCATCTTGAGGAGACGGGCCGGCGCGTCAAGAAGTGGGTGGCGCACTGGTTCGTCTACGAGCTGGATGAGAACGGGAAAGAAGTACGACGACATAGGTCAAGGGTCATAGGGCGTAAGCCTGGTGGCCCCGTGAAGCTTTCCATTGCGGATGCCCAGCTACCCGAATTGGGGAAGTTTGAGGCGCAGCGCGAATTGCGCAAGATCATCGACCGCGAGACGGGCGTGGTGCGCGGCGGATCAACGGCGCGCGTGAGTTCCAGTGTGAGCTTTGGCTGGTTTGCCAAGCAGCGCTGGCTGCCTTTGCGCGAGCCGACCTGGCGCAGCTCCACCAAGGCGACCAACCTGCACGTGCTGGACGGCTACATTCTGCCTGCTTGGGAGGCGACGAGCCTGCGCGATCTGGACGTGGTGGCCGTATCGGAATGGCTGGGCAGCATGGCGCAGCAGTTCAGCCCGACCATCGTCCACAAGTGCCGCACTTACATGAAAGCGATTACCGCCGAGGCAGTGGAGCAGGAGTACTTGCAGCGCGACCCGCTGCGGAAGCTGGCCATGCCGCAGATGGCCGAGCCAGAGAAGCCGACGCTAACCCCGGAGCAGATTCGCCTGGTGGTGCAACACATCAAAGAGTTTCGCGACAAGGTGATCTTCCTGGTGCTGGTGTTGACCGGCATGCGGCCGTCGGAGGTTTTCGCGCTGAAGTGGGGCGACTGGAACAAAACCATGCTGACAGTGGAGCGCGGCGTTGTGCAGGGCAAGGTGAGTAAGACCAAGACCAGGCGCAGCCGGGGGCGCGTGGCGGTGCCAGCGCACCTGGGCGCCTTGCTGGAGACCTGGCGCGCGGAGAGCGAGCGGCAAGGCGACGACGACTGGATGTTCCCGAGTGAACGCAATACGCCGCTTAGCCTGGGCAATTGGAGCAAGCGCTACCTGAAGCCGGCGGCCGAGCTGGCGCAGGTGAAGGTTACGCCGCAGATGTTGAGGCGCAGCTTTGCCACCATCGCCCACGAGAGCGGCGTGAGCATGAAGGCTGTACAGGCGCAGCTCCGCCACGCAAGCATGGCCACCACGAGCGACGTCTACACTCAGGCCCCGGAGGAGTTTGTGGACGAGGCCGTGGAGCAGGTGGCGAAGCGGATTGTAAACGGAACGGGGAGCAAAAAGGATTGAAAGAGATGGAGGGCTTAACGCATACTGAAGGCATGCGCGAAAAGCGGCAAATCTTCGTGGAGACAGGTAGGCGCGGCGGAAGCGCGAAGGTCCCCAAGGGCGTCGCGGTGCTCAGTCCAGAGGAGCGCAAGGAACGGGCGCGTCAGGCAGCCATCGCAAGGTGGTCGCAAAAAAAATCTCAGATCCCTCTTGCATCGCCATCAACCCTTACGGCATAATCTAGCCAGAGGCCAGAACGCTGGCCTCCTTCTTCGGCCCGGTTTCGTTCGGAACTGTTCGGCTGGTTGAGTATGGCTGGCCCGTAAGTGGTTGAAAAGATGGTAGGCGCGGCAGGAATCGAACCTGCGACCCTCAGCTTAGAAGGCTGATGCTCTATCCGACTGAGCTACGCGCCCACGTACTTCTTCAGTATGCCCCAGCATCGTTGGGCAGATCCAGCACCAGGGCAGCCCATTCGCCCTCTTCGCGCTGAGAGATTTTGCCGGCGGCGTAGATTTCGCAGAGGCGTGCCGCTTCCTCTGTGCCAAAGCCCGCGAGGATGATGCGGCCACCGGGTTTCGCCAGCGCCAGAATGTCGTCGGCCAAGTGGGCTAGCACCGTGGCGCCAATGTTGGCGGCCACCACATCAAAGGCGCCCCGCAAGCTGTCGGTGGAGCCTTGCACGGTGGGGACTTGGGCCAGTTGTTTGGTTAAGGAGCAACTGTCGGCTTCGATGTCGACGCCCACCACAAAGGCCGCCCCCAAAAGCTTGGCGCCCAGGCTGAGCAAGCCGGCCCCGCAACCGAGGTCGAGCACGCGCATGCCGGGAGTGACAAACTCTTCCAGCGCCACCAGTGCATGCCGCGTGGAGGGGTGTTCCCCGCTGCCGCAAGCTGCCCCCTGTTGGTAGGGGATGCGCCAGCGTCCGGGCGGAGTCTCTTCCGTGGAATCGGGGCTGACGAGAAAGAATTTCTCGCCCACCCAGCGC
Organism: Bryobacter sp.; assembly: GCA_033765085.1. Taxonomy (GTDB): domain Bacteria; phylum Acidobacteriota; class Terriglobia; order Bryobacterales; family Bryobacteraceae; genus Bryobacter. The sequence goes on from JANRIK010000011.1 coordinate 14,218, forward strand.
GAATTCCAGGGACGGTGGGTGGCGGCAATCCAATCGGTGGAATCTTCGTGGACCGGAACGCCGAAAGCGGACGCGGCCTCTGGGTTATCAAAGCTGGCGCGCAAAAGGTAGCCAGTGGCGACGCGCTCTTCGGATACGCCGGTGGTGCCGGCTTCCATTAAATCGGCCAGCAACAAATCCACCGCGTCTTCGGCGGCATGCAATTCAATGACGTAGCTGGTCACTGGGCTATTGCTTCGCAGCCAAGGCGGCGAAGGGGCTGCTCTCTTTCCAGCGAGGGGCGGCGGGTGCGTCGGCGGCTTTCAAAATCATGGAAGCGAGGACGCGGTTGTATTTGGCGGCGGCTTCTTTGTCAACCGGCTGAGCCAAGTCGTCCGAAACGGCGTGGTAGCGCTCCTTGAGCCAAGCCTTGACCGTGGCTTCTTCCGGCGTGCCCGGCTTATAGCCAAACTTGAAAGCCAGCGCGGGGGTGCCGTTGCGGATAAAGCTGTATTGGTCGCTGCGCACAAAGGAATTGCGCTCCGGCGCGGGGTCGGGCCAAACTTCAACGCCCGCTTCTTCGGCGCCTTGCTTGGCGAGATCGCCGAGCGTGGATTCGTCAACGCCCAGTATGGTTAAGGCCCGCAAGGGGAAGAGCGGCAGGTACATGTCCATATTAAGATTGGCCACAACGCGTGCCCGCTTTTCTTTGCCGAAGACGGGATTTTCGGCATACCACCGGGAGCCGAGCAAACCCTTTTCTTCCCCAGTTAGGGCAACGAAGGCGACGGAGCGCTTGGTGGCGATGCCTTGGTCGCGGAAGTGGCGGGCGGCTTCAATTAGGCTGGCCACGCCGGAGGAGTTGTCCATGGCTCCGTTGTAGATCTGGTCGCCGGTGAGTTTCGGATTGGTGCCCAGGTGGTCCAGGTGAGCACTAACGACGATGAACTCGTTTTTCAAGGCAGGGTCGGACCCCCAATGGATGCCAATGACGTTGGTGCTGTCCACGGCGGTTTTGGTGTAGGCGGCGCGGGCTTCCAGCGTGGTTTTGAGGTCGAACTTGGGGAGCGGCTTTTTGTCGCGGGCGAGGCCGACGATTTCGTCCATGGTGTGGCCGGTGCCGGCGAAGAACTTGTCGGCGTGGGCGGGATTGATGACGAGGGAAAGTTTCAACTGCGGTCCGGCCGTCTTGTTTTCTCGCAAGGTCATAGAAGGGTTGAAGCGGGCTTGGGAAGCACGCGCCCAAGGGATGTCGCTGGTGGCGGGATTGTTGATAACGGCAACGCCAACGGCGCCTAGTTGGGCCAGCACCTGGTTCCGCAAGCTTTGGTTGTGGCTGACAACCGGGCCTTGCACGCCCGCAGGTTGGCCGGTGAAGTAGACCACGATCTTGCCCCTGACGTCCAGGCCGGCAAAGTCGTCGTAGTTCAGTTGCGGCACCCGGGTGGCATAACCTGCGAAGACCATAGGCGCCTTGAGTTTTGCGGCGGGGGCAACGCGGACGCTGAGGTACGCATGCTCGCCGAGCGTGAGCGGCTCGGCTTTGTTGTCCGTGAACAGGCTCAGAGAAGACTTTGGCTCTTCCAAACGAAACACCGTGAAGCCGATCTTTTGCTGGTAGCTGGTGGCATTGGCGCCGGGACCTAAACCTACAGCTTCAAACTGCGCGGCAACGTATTCGGCGGCAGCCCGGTAGCCCGCGGTACCAACATCGCGGCCGGCCATATCGTCGGTGGAGAGCTTTTCGACGTGACTCCACCAGCGCTTCGCCTCTGCGCTCAGGTCGCCGCCATCAAAGCGGCCGGCGGCCCAAAGGGCCAGGGCGGAACAAAGGACAGCAGACAGGAATAGGAAGGAACGCTTCATGCTTTTTTCTCCTCGGCGGATGTTTCAACTTTCGTTTCGTTATTAGCTGCCGCTGCCTTGGCGGCTTTGTAGGCTTGCCGAAGCTCTCGAACTTGGAGCGCCATCGTTTCGGTTTGGGCGGCGGCAGAGTCAAGCAGCGCCGCCAGCGTGGTGGGTGTGCCATCGAGCGTGGCCGACCGGTGCCAATCGTCCCCGGACAAATCTTTGAGCAATTCGTGGTTGTGCTGGCGCAAGGTGCGGAAAAGCTCTACGCCAACGCTTAGCTTCCGTTTCTGGTAGCCCAGGCGAGCGGCCCATTGGGAAGACGGAATGGACAGCAGTTGGGGCTCGTCCTCGGCCAGCAGCCGCGAAAGGTCGGCGCGGCGTACGGCTTCGGAATCCGCGAGCAGCCAAATGGTCTCCCGAACGCTGAGCGGAAAGCCTGGACCCTTGAAGTCCAATTCCGCGCCAGCGGCTCCAGTGGTTACCGCGGCCAATAGTTCTCCGCCGCGGCGGAAGCGTTCGAGCAAAAGTTCGATGTCGTTCATGGGGTCAGGAAACTTCATTATAAGAATGGCGCTACAATTCGGCCATGAAGCGGTCCATTTCGATTGTGTTTCTCGTCGTGCTGCTCTTGGCCTGTGGGACCGCCCAACCCCCTCGCCCGCTTTTTGACAAACTTGTTTCCACCACCCCGGCGCGGGGCAAGAACGGCGCCGTGGCGGCGGGTACGAACGCTGCTGTAAACGCCGGGATGCGCATCTTGAAGCTGGGTGGCAATTCAGTGGATGCTGGCGTGGCAACGATGTTTGCCGCCGCCGTGGCCGAGTACTCGCACTTTGGGTTTGGCGGCGAGGCGCCAATCTTGATCCGCACCAAAGACGGCAAGGTGTTCACGATTTCCGGCGTAGGACCGGCGCCTAAGCTCGCAACCCACGATTTTTTTGCCAAGCACAAGCTGGACCCGCTGGAGGTGGAATCCGACGAGCCCAACGGCTTATCGAAGTACCTGCCGGTTACGGGCTTGCTGCCCGCCATTGTGCCCGGCATGGTGGAATCGGGTTTGGTGGCGCTGCGGGAGTTCGGGACGCTCAACTTTGAACAAGTGATTGAGCCGGCCATTGAGTTGGCCGACGAAATGATGGTGGACGACATGCGGGCCGCCGTCATCCGCTATTCGCAACCGTTCTTTGACCGCTGGCCCACTTCGCGGGCTTACTTCCTGCCCAACGGAAGGCTGCCCAAGTCTGGCGAAGTTTTCCGCCAACCGGCTTTGGCCAAAACTTTACGGGCGATGGTGGAGGCCGAGCGCCGCGCTTTGTCCATGAAGAAGCCACGCACGGCGGGCATTGATGCCGTGCGGGACTATTTTTACCGTGGCGAGGTGGCGCGCAAAATCGATGCCTTTTCGCGCGAGAACAAAGGCTTGTTGCGCTACGAGGATTTGTCGACTTTCCGGCTCCAGCCAGAACAGCCCCTAAGCACCACGTACAAGCAATACACCATCTTTAAGCCGGGCTTCTATACGCAGGCGCCCGTGGCTTTGCAGATCCTGAACATGGTGGAAAACGTGGATCTGAAGAAGATGGGCTTTGGTTCGGAAGATTACGTACACACTCTGACGGAGGCCATGAAGCTGGCCTATGCGGATCGGGACGCCTACTACGGGGACCCCAAGTTTACAAGTGTTCCGGCGGACGAACTGCTCTCGAAGGAGTACGCGAAGAAGCGTTTTGCGGAAATCAAGTTTGCCGCGAGCCTGGAATTCCGCCCGGGCAAGGTGAAGAATCCGAACGGCAGCCACCCGTCGCTCGAAGACATTGTGCGGCGCGAAATTGACGACGCGCTGATGTACGGCGATACCACCTCGGTGAATGTGATTGACAAAGACGGAGTGCTGTTTTCAGCTACCCCCAGCGGGGCGGCGCTGCCGAGTGTGATTGCGGGCGACACGGGCATTCCGCTGACGCAGCGGGCGCAAAGCTTTTACCTCATTAAGGGGCACCCGAACGACATTGAACCCGGCAAACGTCCGCGCATTACTTTGACGCCGACGCTGATTCTCGAAAACGGCAAGCCCTCCATGGTGATGTCCACGCCGGGCGGCGACAACCAGGACCAAAGCCTGCTGCAAATGTTCTTCAACGTGGTGGAGTTTGGCATGAACTCGCAGGAGGCCGTGGCGGCGCCACGCTTCCAATCGCGGCACCTCGTGTCCAGCTTCGACAACCACGCCATGAACCCCGGCAGTTTGTTGCTGGACGAAAGGCTCGGACGGGCGGTGGCTTTGGCCCTGCGCGAACGCGGGCACCGCGTGGAGTTCCGTTCCCGCTTCTCTTCGGGTGCGGCGCCGACCATGGTGCGGCTCTTGCCCGACGGCACTATTGAAGCCGGTGCGGACCCCTATGCCTTCCGCGTAGCGAAAGCGTTCTAGCGCTTTCTAGCTGGCGGCTTTGCGGGGTTTCGGCGGCGGCGCCGTTTCGTTCAGATAGCCGTGATCGCTGTAGCAGGTGCAACAGCGTACCTTTGCCGGCTGGCCTTCCAGAAGAGAAACAATGTTGTGGTTGGTCAGGCGTTTGCACTTGACGCAGAAGTCGTCAACGGTGTCGCCCAGTCGGTGTTCGGTTGGAAACATTTCTATCGCTACTTGCACTATAGTACGCTGAAGGTTTACCCGAAGATCATCATGGCAAAAACACCCATAACGGTCGCCCACGGCGACGGCATTGGCCCCGAAATCATGGCCGCGACGCTGCACATCCTCGAAGCAGGTGGTGCGGAACTGGATATTGAAACGATTGAGATTGGGGAGAAGGTCTATTTGCGTGGCAACTCCTCCGGCATTGAGCAGAGCTCGATTGAAAGCCTGTTGCGCACGAAAATCTTTCTGAAGGCGCCGATCACTACTCCGCAGGGCGGGGGCTTCAAGAGCCTGAACGTGACCACGCGCAAGATGCTTGGCCTTTATGCCAATGTGCGGCCTTGTGTGGCCTATCATCCCTACGTCCAAACCAAGCATGCGGGCATGGACGTGGTGATTGTGCGCGAAAACGAAGAAGACCTTTATGCCGGCATTGAATACCAGCTTTCCAACGACATCACGGAAAGCTTGAAGCTCATCAGCCGCCGGGGCACGGAGCGCATTGTCCGCTACGCCTTTGAATATGCTAAGGCCAACGGCCGCAAAAAGGTGACCTGCTTCACCAAAGACAACATCATGAAAATCACGGATGGCTTGTTCCATCGGGTTTTCGATGAATTGGGCGCGGAGTACCCGGAGATCGAAAAAGAGCATTGGATTGTGGACATCGGGGCGGCGAAGTTGGCCGATACTCCCGGCACGTTTGACGTGATTGTCATGCCCAATCTCTACGGCGACATTTTGTCCGATGTGGCGGCGCAAATCGCCGGTTCGGTTGGCTTGGCCGGTTCGGCCAACATTGGCACCAAGTACGCGATGTTTGAAGCCATCCACGGTTCGGCGCCGCGCCGCGCGGGCCAAAACCTGGCCAACCCTTCGGGCCTGCTGTTGGGCGGCGTCATGATGCTGGCGCATATCGGGCAAACGGAAGCAGCCCAGCGCGTGCACAATGCCTGGCTCAAGACCCTGGAAGAAGGCATCCACACCTACGACATTTTCAAAGACGGCGTTTCGAAGCAGAAGGTGGGCACCAAGGAATTTGCCGAAGCCGTGGCCGCGCGCATGGGCCAAATGCCGGAAACGTTGAAGAGCGTGGAATACAAGTCGCTGCCGGTTCTGCCGGAGCCTGCGTATCCGGAATACAAGTCCATTGAGCAGGTGGGCGTGGACGTATTTGTGAACTGGAATGGTTCGGACGCGAATGAAATCGGCCACAAAATCGAAAGCCTGGGTACGGACAAGCTGAAGTTGATCTTCATCTCGAACCGGGGAACCAAGGTTTACCCGAGCGGGTTGTCCGACACGGTGAAGACCGATCAATGGCGCTGCCGCTTTGAAGGCAAGCCGGGCGAGGTTAGCCCGCAGGACGTGCTGGCGCTCTTCGCCAGCCTGGTGAATGGCGGCTTCAACATCATTAAGTGCGAAGGCCTGTTCAACTACGACGGCCAACGCGGCTACTCGCTCGGCCAAGGCCAGTAGCGAAACGCCATGAAAGCGCCCACTCCGCGCGTCGGCGTCATCATGGGTTCCAAGAGCGATTGGGAGACCATGAAACACGCCTCGGACATGTTGAATTTTTTTGACGTGGCCCACGAGTGCTTGATTGTGAGTGCGCACCGTACGCCGGACTTTATGACCAAGTACGCGAAAGAAGCCGAAGAGCGCGGGCTGGAAGTGATTATTGCCGGGGCCGGTGGCGCGGCCCATCTGCCGGGCATGGTGGCGGCGCAAACGCTTGTGCCCGTGCTGGGCGTGCCGGTGGAATCACACTCGCTGAAGGGCCTGGATTCGCTCTATTCCATTGTGCAAATGCCCGGCGGAATTCCGGTGGGCACTTTGGCCATTGGGCGGGCGGGCGCCACCAACGCCGCTTTGTTGGCGGTAAGCATCTTGTCGCTCCACGACGAAAATCTACGGGCCCGTTTGCGCACTTTCCGGGCAGACCAAACCAAACGCGTACGAGACGAGCAACTTAGTTAAGCAATGCAACCAATACTTCCGGGTTCGACGATTGGCATCTTGGGAAGCGGCCAACTCGGCCGTATGTTGGCGCTGGTCGCGCGGCGAATGGGCTACGGCGTGGTGGTGTATTCGCCCACAAAGCTGAGTCCGGCGGGGCAGGTTGCCGACGAAGAGTTTCTCGGCGCTTACGACGATGTGGACCGGGTGAAGAAATTCGCCAAGAAGGCCGACGTGGTGACCTTCGAATTCGAAAACATCGGCGTGGAAGCGGCTGCGGCAGTGGAGAAGTTAACGCCCACGCGGCCCGCGCCCGGCGTGCTGCACACCACGCAACACCGCTTGCGCGAAAAAACGTTCTTGCGTCAGGAAGGCTTTCCTTGCGCGGAGTTTCGCGAAGTCAATTCTGTACAGGAATTGGAAGCCGCGCTGGATGCGCTGGGCATGCCCTGCGTGCTGAAAACGGCGGGCTTTGGCTACGATGGCAAGGGCCAAGCCAAAATTACGGCGCGCGAAGAGGCGGCGAGCGCTTACGCGGAGGTGGGCGGCGGGCAATGTGTGCTGGAAGCGTGGATTGCCTTTGAACGGGAAGTATCAATGGTGGCCGCGCGCGGCGTTGATGGCAGCTTCGTGCACTATGGGCTGTTTGAGAACCAGCACGCCAACCACATTCTGGACGTCACCATGACGAATCTGATGAACTCCGCGCGGGCCGAGGAAATTACGCGCGGCATTTTCGAGAAGCTCGAAATTGTTGGTACGGCTTGTGTGGAGTTCTTCTCTCTGCCCGGGGGGGAATTGCTGGTGAACGAGATCGCCCCGCGTCCGCACAACTCGGGACACCTGACCATTGAGGCCTGCGTGGCCAGCCAGTTTGAACAGCAATTGCGCGCCGTGTGTGCGCTGCCGCTGGGCAATCCGCAGTTTTTGGCGCCCGCGGCAATGGCGAATCTCTTAGGCGAACACCTGGAAAACCCCGACTACGAGGCGCTGCTGCGCTTTCCGGATGTGCGGTTGCATTTGTATGGGAAGCAGGAAAATGCGGTGGGCCGGAAGATGGGCCACCTAACGGCATTGGGCCGCAGCGGCGCGCATGCGTTGGGTCTGGTGCGGGCGGCGCGGCAGGCTATCATGAAATTGAAATAATCCTTTGTCAACCTGAGGGCGATGGTGTTCCTAGCTTCCGCACTTCTCTTTGCTTTGTTGGGTGATTTTCCGTTGGAGTCCGGCAAAGTGATGCCCGATTTGAAGATCGGCTACCGCACTTACGGCACCTTGAACGCCGACAAATCCAACGTCATTCTGTTTCCCACTTGGTTCAACGGAAAGAGTGGGGATCTCCCTCCTTACATTGAGGGGCCAAAGGCCTTTGTCGATACCAGCAAGTATTATGTTGTGGCGATTGATGCCATTGGCAACGGTGTTTCCATGCCACCCAAAGGGAAAGAGTTTCCGAACATTACTATTGGCGACATGGTGCGCAGCCAACACGAAGTATTGACCAAGAAGCTGGGCATAACGAAGCTGCACGCGGTCGTGGGGATTTCGATGGGAGCCATGCAGGGCTTTGAATGGATTGCCCGGTATCCGGAAATGGCGCCGCGGCTGGTTTCGATTGTAGGCACTCCGCAAATGACCGCCAAGGATGCCATGCTTTGGACGAACTTCCTGCGCAAGAAACCGGACAACAACCCGGACGCGCCGGACCAACCGGAGAAGAAGAAGTCTTCCATGTGGGAAAGCATTGCCAGCGTGGTGCTTTCGCGAGTGGGCAATGGCGGCGGGGGAGGCGGCGGCATTCCCATGCCCATGAACGTGCTTCGGCAATTTAACGCCATGGTGCGCCACAACGCCACGCAGCACTTCAGCAATAGCCTGGAGCGCATGACGAAGGAACTGAATATACCGGTGCTGGTGATCCTGGCCGATAAGGACGAAGCCGTTTCGAACGACCTGCCGGCCGAATATGTGAAGCTGGCGGGCGGCAAGGCGGTGCGGGTGGATATCCCCGGTGGCCACAATGCTTACAAGACGAATCAGCAGGCCATCCGCGAGGCTTCGTTGCGTTTCCTTGAGGGCAAGGGTAGCGTCTATTTGGAACCATCGACGGAGAACCCCGGCTCCATCTTTGCCCCACCCTACTAGAGCGAGAAAGGGCAGGGCGCAGCGAAATTAAGCCCCTCGACCTCCAACTTGGCTGCGTGTAGATAGAGCCGTTCGGCGCTGGTTCCCCCGTACAGCACATCCCCATCGATTGGGTGCCCCAAATAGGCGCAATGGAGCCGTAGTTGGTTGGTGCGGCCGGTGATGGGCTCCAGAGCAACGAGGGTGTTTTGGGCGTTGGAGGCTAATACTTCGCCGCTTGTTTGCGCGGGCTTTCCCGCGGGGTCGATGGCCCATTGGGGCGAGCGTCCCTCGGCGCGGCCGATGGGGGCTTGAATGAAAAAGCTGTGCGCCTTGATTTGGCCAGCGAGCCTTGCCTGGTACTGTTTCTTTACTTCGCGGGCGGCCCACAGCTTGGCTAGGCGATGGGTGGCCGCGGCCGTTTTTGCCACCACCAACAGGCCGGAGGTGTCCCGATCCAGACGGTGGACAAACCAGAAGCGGCCGCCCTTCAGGTAGTGGGCGATGGCGTTGGCAAGCGTGCCGGATTTGGTGTGTTTGGTGGGATGCACGAGCATGCCCGGGGCTTTGTTTACGGCCAACAGATCCGCGTTCTCAAACACAACTTCAAGCGGCAGGTCCTCCGGGCGGCGGGCATTCTCCGCCTCAAGGTCCACTTCGATTTCGATGCGCTCGCCGCCGCGCAGCTTGCGGCCCCAATCGGCGGGCTCGTGGTTGATGGTGCAAAGCCCACGATGAACGCGGGACCGAAGGTAATACTGACTAAGTCCTGGGAAACGGGCGACAAGAAATCGCTTCAGCGACATGCCTTTCGATGCGGCATCTACAATCAGTTGCATCCCCTCCTGATTATCAACGCTGGCAGGTACGGGACGGCGATTGACCTGCTCAGGCTCATCTGCTAATTTCGCAAGTGTTTGGCTAACCAGATGCGCTCTTGCTGCGTCACATACGGTGTGAGAGGATTACTGGCAAAGACGGTCGCTTTTCTAAGCATGCTCTCGCTGTTTTTGCTTACCAGCAGCTTGCCCTTGTTGGGCTGTCCCGCGCTGTTGAGTCCCGCAGCTGATGCTCATGCGTGCTGTAAGCGGATTCAGCATTCCGCAGGTGGTGATCAAACGGCATCCGGGACCACAAGTAACGGCCATTGCCCCCGGCCAGCAATTCCATCCCTTCCCTCGGGGAACCTCGATATATGCCCGTATGTTTGGAGTGACGCAAAGCTTGGCCCTTCCGTTGAAGGGCTCAAACTGGAATTCCCTCCGATTTCCGGGTTCGCCGCTGATCCTTCCGCGGCAGATGCCTCCGCCTCCCTTCTTCGGCCAACGGTTGCGCCCCAGCCAGCAGATAAGCTTTTTCTTCGCATTCGCGTTCTGAGAATCTAGAACCAACGAAGCGCTTGCTTTCCGGCCTCTTTTCCGCGAACTGCTGGATCGGAAGCCGGCTGCTCAAGGCTCGTTAGTCTCAGAAAGGACTCATCTCATGACCCGTTTGAATCGTGTATTTTTGGCATTGGCCTTCGCCGCTTCCTTGTTGACCGTTCCCTCGATCGCCAAGGAAAAGAGCTCCTGCTGCAACGGACAAAGTTGCTGCACGGGCCAAGCCTGCTGCCGCCGCTAAACGGCCCTGCTGCCGCCGCTAAACGGCATAGTGTCGTTCCTATGGGGGGCGGGAATTTTCCTGCCCCCCCTTCGCATTTTGTCATTTTGCATTTCCACAGGTTTTGCGTGAATCTTCGATACATGACAATTGAGAGGGCGCGGGAGTTGCTGGCGAAGGCCCGCCGCGTGGTGGCGCTGACCGGGGCAGGGATGAGCGCGGAATCCGGGGTGCCGACGTTTCGGGGGCTCGAGGGCCTATGGCGGAACTACCGGCCAGAAGATCTGGCCACGCCCGAGGCCTTTGCGCGCGACCCGCAACTGGTTTGGGAATGGTACGAGTGGCGCCGGAAGCTAGTTCGCGCCTGTGAACCGCATGCCGGGCACCGGGCGTTGGCGGAGCGTGGCTACACCATCATCACGCAGAACGTGGACGGCTTGCACCAGCGGGCGGGCAGCGAACACGTCATCGAGCTCCACGGCAATCTGTTCAAAACTACCGAAACTCCGGAAGGCCAGCCCCGGCCGGGAGTGGTTTGGTTTGGCGAATTACTGCCGCCTCTGGTGTGGGAGGCCAGCCTGGAGGCCGTGTTAAGCGCGGACATCCTCTTGGTGATCGGCACCAGCGGCGTAGTTTATCCGGCGGCGCAACTTGCTCCGCTGGCGCGCGAAAATAGTGCGCTGGTTTGGGAATTTAACCTGGAAAACGCCACCTTCAACGGTCCTTGCGGAGAAACCCTGCCAAAGCTGCTTCAATAGAAGATAGCGATGAGAATTGCCTATTTCGACGCCTTTTCCGGCGTAAGTGGGGACATGACCGTTGGCGCATTGATTGATGCCGGCGCCGATGCCCACAAATTGATCCACGGCTTGGAGCATTTGAACCTGGGGGCGGCTTACTCCACTGAAAAGGTGACACGCCACGGCATAACGGCGACGAAGTTCCATGTGCACGAGGGGGAAGGCAAGCCCCATCATCATCACGGGGATGAGCAACACGATCATCAGCACCACAGTCATGATCACTCCCACGATGGCGACCACCACCACGATCATCGCCACCTCAGCCAAATTCTGGAATTGATTGACAAGGCCCGCATTCCCGCGCCCGTGAAAGAAAACGCGAAGCGGGTCTTTGTGCGCCTCGGCGAAGAGGAAGCCAAGATCCACGGCCTCCCCTTGGAGAAAGTGCACTTTCACGAAGTGGGCGCCGTGGATTCCATCGCCGACATTGTGGGCGCTTGTTATGGTTTGCACCTGCTGGGAGTGGAGGAAGTTTATTGTTCGCCGGTGAACGTTGGGTCCGGAACGGCCAAGATGGCGCACGGTGTGCTGCCTGTTCCCGCGCCCGCGACGGCGGCTTTGCTGAAAGGCAAGCCCGTTTACGCCGATGGCCCGCCGTTTGAATTCACCACGCCCACGGGGGCGGCGATTGTCTCTACTTTGGCTAAGGGTTTTGGCCCCATGCCTCCGGTGGCGATTGAAAAGGTAGGCTACGGCGCGGGAACGAAGAATTTCGATTCGCGGGCCAATGTGTTGCGCATTACGATTGGGGAAGCGCAGCGCAGCGCGGAAAGCCAGACGGTGGTGTTGCTCGAAGCGAATATTGACGATGCTTCGCCGCAGTTGCTGGGTTACGCCATGGATGCGCTCTTTGCCGCCGGAGCGCTCGACGTAACGCTGGCGCCGCTGTTGATGAAGAAGAACCGGGCCGGGCATCTGCTGACGGTCGTGGCCGCGCCGGAAGACAAAGACCGCTTAAGCGAACTGGTGTTGCGGGAGACCACGACGCTCGGTTTGCGCATTCGCACGGCGGAGCGCCGCACCTTGGCGAGGGAGTTTGTGGAAGTGGAAACCCGTTGGGGCAAGGTACGCATGAAAGTAACGCCCCATGGCTTCGCACCCGAATACGACGATTGCCAGGCGCTGGCCCGGGACAAGCAAGTGCCGCTGAAGGATGTCATCAGCGCGGCTAATTTCGCCTACGGAAGCCTGAAAAAGTAAATGAGCAAATACTACCTCACTACGCCGATCTACTATGTGAACGCGGCGCCGCACATTGGCCACACGTATACGACGCTGGTCGCCGACGCCATTAAGCGCTTGAAGCGCCTGGAAGGTGTGGAAGCCTATCTGGTAACCGGTTCGGATGAGCACGGACAAAAAATCCAGCGCGCGGCGGAAAAGATGGGCAAGACGCCCCAGGAATACACGGACCTGATCAGTGCCGAGTTCGAGCAGACCTGGAAGCGGCTGGGCCTGGGGATTGACAAATTCCAGCGCACCACCTCGCCCCAACATGCTGCGGCCGTTGGCAAGCTGTTCGCCGATTGCGAAAAGAATGGATACATCTACAAGGGCAGCTACACGGGCTTTTACAGCGTGGTGAACGAAGCCTTTGTTCCTGATGCGAAGCCCGGCGATGTGGACCCGGAGACCGGCTTGCCGCTCGAGGAAGTGACGGAAGAGAATCTCTTCTTCAAGCTGAGCGCCCTCCAAGACCGGCTAATTGCCTTGCACGAGGAAAACCCGGACTTTTTGCAGCCCGAAGCGCGGCGCAACGAGATTCTTTCCTTTCTGAAGAACGAAAAGCTCCAAGACCTTTCCATCAGCCGCACCAGCATCCAGTGGGGCATTCCTGTACCGGGGCACCCGGGCCACGTCTTCTATGTATGGTTCGACGCGCTGATGACCTACTGGAGCGCCGTGGAGGGCGAGGACCGCTGGCCGGCGGACTTGCACTTGATGTCGAAGGAAATTGTGCGGTTCCACACTATCTATTGGCCCGCCTTTCTGATGGCTGCCGGATGGCCCTTGCCGAAGCGTGTTTTCAGCCACGGCTGGCTCTTGTTTGAAGAGAACAAGATGTCCAAGAGCCGCGGCAACATTGTGCGCGCCACGCCCATTCAAGAGGTGATGGGCTTTGATGCGCTCCGCTATTTCCTGTTGCGGGAGATTCCCTTTGGCCAGGATGGCAACTTCAGCTACGACGCTTTGGTGGCCCGCTACAATGCCGATTTGGCCAATGGCTTGGGGAATTTGGTCAGCCGGACGCTTTCCATGATCAAGCAATACCGCGAGGGCAAAGTGCCCGCGCCAGCGCCGCAGACTCTGGGCGAGGGCGCCGTTGCCTTAGCCATGGAGCAGTATGGCCGCTTTGAGTTCCACCGTGCGCTGGAAACTTTGTGGCGCTGGATTGGGGAATGCGACAAGTACATCGTCGAAAACGCCCCCTGGAAGTTGGCCAAAGACGCTTCCGCCGAAACCCAGGCACGCTTAGACCAAGTGCTGTATAGCTGCTTTGAGAGCCTGCGGATTCTGACCGCCCTGGCCGCGCCCGCAATTCCCGAAAGCGCCGCGAAAATCTGGAGCCAATTGGGCTTCACTGCCTTGGAGGAGGTGAAGCTGGCGGATCTTGCCTGGGGCGGAACGCCCGGCGGCCACGCCATTGGCGAGGTGAGCCCGCTCTTCCCGCGCTTGGAAGCGAAAGTGGCCATTGAGCAAATGAAGGAGTTAGAGGCCAAGGAGTATGAGCGGCAAGCGGCGCTGGTGGGCAAGGTGGTGGAATCCGCGCCGGCGGCCGAGGCCGCCAAGCCCATCGCCCCGATTGCGGACAGCATATCCATCGACGACTTCGTGAAGGTGGACCTGCGCGTCGGCCAGGTTCTCTCCGCGGAACCCGTGAAAGGGGCCGACAAACTGTTGCACCTGAAGGTGGACATTGGCGAGCCCACCGGCCCGCGCACCATTGTGGCCGGCATCGCCAAGGCCTATGATGCGGCAAAGCTGCCGGGGCGGAAGGTGGTGATCGTGGCCAACCTTGCGCCGCGCAAGTTGAAAGGAATTGAAAGCCAAGGGATGATTGTCGCCGCCAGCTTGGAAGGCGATCCGCCCGTGCTTGCTGCTTTTCTGGAGGACGTGCCCATTGGAGCGCGGCTCAAGTGATCGACAGCCATTGCCACCTGGACGGCAAAGCGTTTGACGAGGACCGGCAAGCGGCTATCGAACGCGCCCAAGCAGCGGGCCTGGAGTGTTTGCTCGCCATCGGTACAGGCGAAGGCCCACCGGACCTTGAGGCTGGCCTGCGCATGTGCGACCTGCACCCGCTGTTTTTAGCCACGGTGGGGGTTCACCCGCATAATTCCAGCGCCACCAAAGAAGAAGACTATGCCCGGCTGGCGCAATTGGCCGATCACCCCAAGGTGGTAGCCATTGGCGAAATTGGTTTGGACTATCATTACGACTTCTCGCCGCGCGAAGTGCAGCGCGAGGTCTTTCGCCGGCATCTACAAATTGCGAAAGCCAAGCAGATGCCCATTGTCATTCACACCCGCGAAGCCTGGAACGACACGTTGGCGCTGCTGGACGAACATTGGGAAACCAAGTTGGGCGGCGTATTTCATTGCTTCACGGGCAATTGGCAACAAGCCCGCCAGGCACTGGACCGTAACTTCCACTTAGGCATTGGCGGAGTAAGCACCTACCCCCGGGCGCAAGAATTGCGCGAGGCCATCGCGCAGGCGCCGCTGGACCGTTTGCTCTTGGAAACGGATGCGCCCTATCTCGCTCCGGTACCGCACCGCGGCAAGCGCAATGAGCCGGCTTATCTGGTGAACACGGCGCAGACGGTAGCGCAGGTATTAGGCAAGACGTCGGCGGAAATTGATGCAGCTACCACAGCAAACTTCTACGCACTATTCTGCAAAGCCAAAATAATCCGCAAAGCCAACTTCGCTACACTGGAGCAATTGTCATGAAGGGGCCCGTGAATGCGGTCTCGATGAACGAGATCCTTGACTTACTGCAGGACGACCTGAAAAAGGTGGAAGAGACGATTGGCCTGGAAAGCGTGGGCTCCGTCAGCGCCATCCATACGATTGCGCACCACATGCAATCGGCAGGCGGCAAACGCCTGCGCCCGATCCTGCTGCTGCTCAGCAGCCGTTTGGTGCACCCGGAAGGCGAAACCACAAAATCTGCGATTGAATTGGCGAGTGTCGTGGAAATGCTGCACACTGCCACCCTTGTCCACGATGATGTGATTGACGAAGCCAAAACGCGGCGCGGCCGGCCCAGCGCGAACGCAGTTTGGGGCAACCAAGCCAGCGTCCTGGCTGGCGACTGGCTCTACATGCAGGCCTTTCAGATCTCCATGCGCCAGCGCAATTTCGAATTGCTCGAAATGCTGATTGGCCTGACGCAAATGCTGGTGGAAGGCGAGTTGCTGCAATTGGAGCGTATTGGCCGCATCGACATCAGCGAAGCGGACTACATGGAACTGGTGGACCGCAAGACAGCCAGCCTCTTTGCCACATGTTGCCGTCTGGGTGGCATTGCAGGCGGGGCTGACGATGTGAAGTCTGCGCGGCTGGGCGAATTTGCCTGGAACCTGGGCATGGCTTTCCAGATGATCGACGACGTGCTGGACTTTACCTCGAAAGAAACCATTCTGGGCAAGCCGGTGGGCAATGATCTGGCCGAAGGCAAAGTGACTTTGCCTTTGCTCTATGCCTTGCGCGAAACCACGCGAGAAGAAACCCGCCAAGTGGAAATGGTGCTGAAAGACCGCAGCTATGAACGCGTGCCTTTCTCGGCCATTCTGGAATTGATTGAGCGCCACAAGGGTGTGGAACAAGCCATGGAAAAGGCGCAACTGTTCACGGACCGCGCGCGGCAAATTCTGGATGATTTTCCGGCCTCGGCCTATCGTGGCGCCCTCGAAACCATCGCTTCCATCATCACCAACCGCGATCGTTAATTGGCTCAGCGCATTAAGCTTTCTCTATCTCGTTAGAATGAAGCCATGAAGAAGTGGCTGATTGCTCTTGGTGTGCTCGCTGTTCTTGGCGGAGGGGCGGCTTGGTATATTTCCCGCAACGCCAAGCAAATTGCCAAAAACCTGGTAAGTGAATACGAGCCCCAAGCGCGCGCGCAACTGGTGGCCTTTCTGGAGGAGCGCTTTGATGTTGGGGTGGAAGTAGGCAAGCTGGATTTCGACCTGCAGGAAAAACTCCTCTCCGTTTCCGGCAGCGATTTCGTCCTGCGCCTCCAAAAGCGGACCGACATTCCCCCCTTACTGGCTTTCTCGAAAATTACTTTTGTCGCCGATGTGAATCGCTTAACGGCGGGCGAACAGGAAATTGAAGAGGTCAAGCTAGAGGGGCTGAAGATTGTGTTGCCGCCCAAGGGCGAGCGGAAGATTGCGAGTAACTCCCCAACTGCATCCCCCACCAGTAAGGCGCCCAAAGTGCGGGTGAAGCGCGTGGTGGCCGACGGGGCTACGTTGTTGCTGTTGACGAAAAACCCCCGCAAAGTGCCGCTGGAATTTGTGATGCGCAAGCTTACCCTCGAAAGCCAAGGCGAGGGTAAAGCCTGGAAGTACACCACGGAACTGGACAATCCGCAACCCCCCGGCGTGGTGAAGGCCAGCGGCGAGTTTGGCCCTTGGAAGAAAGAGGAGCCCCGGGAGAGCGCCTTAAGCGGCAAATACACGTTCGAAAAGGCCGATTTAGGGGTGTTTACGGGCATCGGCGGAATACTGGATTCCACGGGCCGCTTCGGCGGAGTGGTGGAGGATATCAAGGCGGAGGGCGAATGCCGCGTGCCGGATTTTCACCTCACGCTTTCCGGGCAGAAGGTGCCCTTGCGCGTAAATTACCGGGCTATAATCGATGGCACCAACGGCGACGTATTGCTGCGGCCGGTGGAGGGTACCTTGGGCAAGACGCCGTTGCGCGCCGCCGGGGACATTGTGCATATCGAGGGCCGCAAGGGGCGCTCCATTCGCCTGGACGTGGCGATCCAAAAGGGTAGGATCGAGGATATTCTGCGCCTGGCGTTGAAGGACCCGAAGCCCTTCCTCGAAGGGGAATTCACCTTGAACGCGAAGCTGGATGTGCCGCCTGGCAAGGTGCCGGTAACGCAAAAGATACGCGTTACAGGCGATTTCTCGCTGGAGGAAGCAAACTTCAAAAGCTCCAAGGTGCAGGACCAGATCGATATGCTGGCCCGCAAAGGGCAAGGCAAACCGAAGGACCCAGAAGTGGCCGATGTGCCCGCGAAATTCAACGGGGATTTCGATATGCGGAATGGGCGCATTGAGTTTCGTCCCGTGATGTTTCAAGTGCCGGGCGCTCTGGTGCGCTTGAATGGCCACTACACAACGGAGGGCGATGCGCTGGATTTTCGCGGGGTCTTGCGGCTGGATGCCACGGTGAGCCAAACCTTCCGCGGTTGGAAGCGTTTTGCCCTAAAGCCGGTTGACCCCTTGTTCCGCAAAGGCGGGGCGGGAACGCTGCTGCAGATCGCCATTACGGGCAGCCAGAAGGATGTGAAGTTTGGCCTGGATAAGGGCCAGGCAAAACCCTAGCCAACGCCATAGACAAATCCTTACGCGAGAAATGGATTAAAGCGTGCCTCCTCGGCAATCGTGGTGCTGGGGCCATGACCGGGGTAGACCTCTGTATCCGCGGGAAGCGTGAGAAGCTTCTTGCGAATGGAGCGCAGCAGCGTGTCGAGGTTCCCGCCGGGTAAGTCCGTGCGGCCAATGGAGCGCTTGAAGAGGGTGTCGCCCGTAATTACGCGTTTGGCTTGCGGAATGTAAAAGCTAATACTCGCCGGGGAGTGGCCAGGGGTGAGCAAAGCTTGCAATTCATAGCGGCCCAAGGGGAAGCGGTCGCCTTCGGCAATCGGATGATCAATCTCGGTAAGCCGGATGGGCGGCAGGTTAAAGAGTTTCGCTTGTTCGGGAACGCTGGCGTAGAGCTCGGCTTCGCCAGGATGCAGGTATACCGGCACGCCCAAGGCTTCTTTCGTTTCCGCTAAGGCGCCAACGTGGTCCAGGTGGGCGTGCGTGATGAGGATGGCCTTCACGGTCACCGCAAGGCTTTCAATCTTCTGCAGAATCAAGCCCGCTTCGTCGCCCGGATCAATCAAATAGGCCTCGCGCGTTTCCTCGTCGGCCAGGATGGCGCAGTTCTGTTGAAAGTAAAAACCCACCGGCAGGATCTCATGAATCATAAACTATAAATTATGGATGCCATTTTGGACACACTGCTGCGCTGGTTGCACATTTTCCTCGGGATTGTCATGGTGGGGGGCGCCGTGGGTGGGCGCTACCTGGGAACGCCTCCGGTTGCCGCACTCAGCCGGAACGCCGTATTTATTGGGGCGACGGCCATTGTCACCACGGGGCTTATCTCCATGGTGCGCATGATCTCCACCGTGCCCAAGGGCTGGCACATGTGGTTTGGCATTAAGTTCCTGTTGGCGCTGCATGTGTTGACGATGATCTTCCTCATGACCAACCCGAACGCCACGGACGAGAAGCGCAAGAAGTGGCAACTCTCCGCGCTGCTGGGTACGATCGCGGTAACCGCCGTGGCCAGTTATCTGCGCTATTTGCGGGGGCAGTAAATGCAGGGCTACGAGGCTCTACGGGAGAAAGCCGCTTGGCGGCAGTTGGATGGCCGTGGGCGCATCCTGGTGCACGGGGAAGATAACGCCCGCCTCTTGCACGCCATGAGCACGCAGGACATCCAAAGCCTGCAGGATGGCCAAGGCCTTTATTGTTTCTTTTTGACCGCCCAAGGCCGCATCCAAGCCGATGCCTATGTTTTCCGCACCGGCGCCGATTTCCTGCTGGATACAGAGAGCAGCACGGCGCAGTGGCTCTTTGAGCACCTGGACAAGTACATTATTGCCGACGACGTTACGCTCGAAGATTTGCGCGATAGCCACACAACGTTGGCGGTGGAAGGGCCGGCCTCACTCGAGTGTGGTTGGCCGGTGCCGGCAGCGGATTTGGGAATTGTCCCCTATGCGGGCGGCTATGTGGTGCGGGCGAGCGAGACCGGCCTGCCGGGTTTGCGGTGGATTCATCCTCGCGCGGCGGAGTTGAGCATCGAGCTGCCCGAGGCAGACCTTGATTCCTGGGAAACGGTACGCCTCGAACAGGGCAAACCGCGTTATGGCGTAGAAATTTTGGACAAGCACCTGGTGCAGGAGACACGTCAACTGCAAGCCGTGCATTTCTCGAAGGGCTGCTATCTGGGCCAGGAAATTGTGGAGCGCGTGCGGGCGCGCGGGCAAGTGCACAAGGGTTTGGCGTCAATTGCGATTACCGCAACCGAAGCGCTCGATGTTGGCGCTGAGATCCAAAGCGGCGATACCAAAGTGGGCAATCTGCTTAGCGCCCGCTATTCGCCAGCCTTGGGCCACGTGGTGGGCTTCGCGATGCTCAGCACGGATGCACTGAGCGGTACGCAAGAACTCCGCTGCAGCTCCTACAGCGTAAGGCTCTTCAAGTAGTCCCGGAAATCGGCGCCGAGGTCCGGGCGCTTCAGGGCAAATTCGACCGTCGCTTTCAGGAAGCCCAATTTGTCGCCCGCGTCGTAGCGCGTACCGTCAAACTTGTAGCCGTAAATCGGACGGTTGCGCAGCAAATGCTTGAGCCCGTCGGTCAATTGGATTTCGCCCACGGCGCCCGGTCCAGTAGCTTCGATGGACGTGAAGATTTCGGGCGTAAGAATGTAGCGCCCGATGATGGCGAGGTTCGAAGGCGCTTCTTCGGGCTTTGGCTTTTCCACCAGATTGCGGATGCGGAAGAGGCGGTCTTGGGCGCCGTTGTGGGGAACTGGCTCGGCGTCCACCACGCCGTAGGCGGAAATGCGGTCCTTGGGCACTTCCATCAGGGCAATGACGCTGGCGCCATAAAACTCATAAATGTCCGTGAGCTGGCGGATGCAGGGCACCTCGCTGTCGATGACGTCGTCGGCCAGCACCACTGCAAAGGGTTCGTTGCCCACCAGTTCTTTGGAACGCAGTACCGCGTGGCCCAGGCCCAAGGCTTCCTTCTGGCGGATATAGCAAACATCGATCATGTCGCTAATGGCACGCACCGCCGACAGCATGTCTTTCTTGCCTTTGGTTTCGAGTGTATGCTCCAGCTCGAAGCTCACATCGAAGTGGTCTTCAATCGCGCTTTTGCCGCGGCCCGTCACAATGATCATGTTTTGGATGCCCGAGTGGAGCGCTTCTTCCACGCCGTACTGGATGATGGGCTTATCCACCAACGGCAGCATTTCTTTTGGGCTCGACTTTGTGGCTGGAAGGAAGCGGGTACCCAACCCGGCGGCCGGAAATACGGCCTTACGCACCTTTGGGATCATAATATTCATATTTTAGCGAATGATGGTTGCGAAAGATTATTTTGGCTAAATGCAAAAAATCATTGCTCTGGCGCGAAATCCACGATAGATGTTGGGCATGAACGACCCACGGGTCGAATTGGCCATTCGATTCCTGAACGACGCCAACCAGTTGCAAATGGACGGGGAACTGGAAGGCGCATTGGACTTGTACAAAAAGTCCATTGCATTACATCCCACGGCAGAGGCCTACACGTACCTGGGGTGGACCTATCGCTTTCTTGGCCGCCTGGACGAGGCGATCCTGGAATGCAAACACGCGATTGAACTCGACCCCAGCTACGGCAGTCCGTATAACGACATCGGCGCATACCTTTTGGAAAAAGGGAATACCGACGATGCTATCCCCTGGCTCGAAAAAGCAACGCAAAGCGAGCGCTTCGATAGCTATCACTTTCCCTGGTACAACCTGGGCCGTGCCTACACGGACAAAGGCATGTACCGTCGCGCGCAGGATTGCTTCCAACAGGCGATTGATATTGAACCGGAATACCTGCTCGCGCGCCAGGCCTTGGACAAAGTGAAGCGCATGATGAATTGAAGTTCGCCGCGTCAAATAAAGTCGCAACTTCCTGTTATTTGCGCTATCCATTGCTTATATGGAAGCGGAATGGAAGCGGCTGGAAGAAACGCAACAACGCCGGAAGCATTGGCGGCGTTGGGGCACGTATTTAAGCGAACGCCAATGGGGAACCGTGCGCGAAGATTACTCTGCGCACGGCACAGCTTGGGATTACTTTCCTTTTGAGCATGCCCACTTGCGGGCTTACCGTTGGGGCGAAGACGGGCTGTTCGGCTATAGCGATAACCATTGCCGGGTATGCTTTGGGCTCGCCCTTTGGAACGGCAAAGACCCAATTCTGAAAGAGCGTCTCTTTGGCTTGACCGGTCCGCAGGGCAGCCACGGGGAAGACGTCAAAGAGCTTTACTACTACCTGGACGCCACGCCCACGGCTTCCTACGCAAAGGGACTTTACAAGTATCCGCAGGCGGAGTTTCCCTACCAGTGGCTGCGCGATGCCGCGCGCCGTCCGCGGCACCTTCCCGAGTTTGAACTGATTGATACCGGCATTTTTGACCAGGACCGTTACTTCGATGTCTTTGTGGAATACGCGAAGGCAGATGCGGAAGAAACGCTGATCCGCGTAACCGTGGAAAACCGGGGTCCGGAAGAAGCCCGCCTATCCGTATTGGGCCAAGTGTGGTTTCGCAATCTGTGGAGCTTTGGCCGTGCAGACAAGCCGCATCTGGAAGCGGCCGATGAAGACCGGATCGCGCTGCGCCTCGAAGACATGGGCGAGTATGAGTTCTGGGCCGAAGCGCCGGATCGTTTGCTGTTTACCGAGAACGAAACGAACGGAGTGGCCCTGTTTGGTTTCGAACCGAACGGGGATTACTACAAGGATGCCTTTCACCGCTTTGTGGTGCATGGCCAATGGGAGGCCATCAACCCCCAAGGCCGCGGGACCAAGAGCGCCGCCCTGAAGGAATTGACCGTACCGGCGGGAGGCCGCGCGGTGTTGCGTTATTGCCTGCGCCGCAAGGGCAGCGAGCGCGCGCATGCCGAAGGATTTGACAGCTTGGTCGAGACGCGCCTGGCGGAGGCTGACGAATACTACGGGTCTGTGCTGGGCCGGGGCGGGAAGTGTAATAGTGCGGATGCGCGGCTGGTGCAGCGCCAGGCAGCCGCGGGCTTGATTTGGACCAAGCAATACTTCAGCTACAACATTGCCGATTGGTTGCACGGAGACCCCGGCCAACCTGCACCACCGGCGGAGCGCAAGCGCGGCCGCAATCACGATTGGCCGCACTTGTTCAACGAAGATATTCTTTCGATGCCGGACAAGTGGGAGTATCCCTGGTACGCAGCTTGGGACACCGCCTTCCACATGATTCCCTTCGCGCTGCTGGATCCAGACTTTGCCAAACGGCAGCTGTCGCTTTTCCTCCGCGAATGGTACATGCACCCCAACGGCCAGATCCCCGCCTACGAATGGGCGCTGAGCGACGTGAATCCTCCGGTACACGCGTGGGCTTGCTGGCGGGTTTATAAAATCGACCGCAAGTTGAGCGGCAAGCCGGACATGGCGTTTCTCGAGAGCGTATTCCACAAGCTGCTGATGAACTTCACATGGTGGGTAAACCGCAAGGACTCCTCAGGCAACAACATCTTCGAAGGCGGCTTCCTGGGCTTGGACAACATTGGCATTTTTGACCGCTCGAAGCCCTTGCCCACGGGCGGCATGTTGGAGCAATCCGACGGCACCAGCTGGATGGCCATGTATTGCTTGAACATGTTGAAGATTGCCATTGAGCTGGCACAGTGGAACCCGGTTTACGAGGACGTTGCCAGCAAGTTCTTCGAGCATTTCCTCTTCATTGCCAGTGCCATGAACGGCGTGGGCGAGCACGGCTTGTGGGACCCACAGGATCAGTTCTACTACGACCGTTTGCGTTTTCCCGATGGCACGATGATGCCGATGCGGGTGCGCTCGCTGGTTGGGCTGATTCCACTTTTCGCAGTCGATACGATTTCGCAAGACGTGATTGACCGCTTGCCCGGCTTCAAACGCCGTATGGAGTGGTTCCTTGCAAACCGTCCCGACCTCGCGGGCAATCTTGCTTCGTTAACCCGCTCTGGCATGGAAGGCCGGCGGCTCTTGGCGCTCGTGGGGCGGGACCGTCTGCGCGGGCTGTTGCGGCGCATGTTGGACCCGGAAGAGTTCCTTAGCCCTTACGGCATCCGCGGTATGAGCAAATATCACGAGCGGCATCCTTTTGTGATGCACGTCGGCGGACAGGAATACCGCGTTGGTTACGAGCCTGGCGAATCGCAATCCTGGCTCTTCGGGGGCAACTCCAATTGGCGCGGGCCCATTTGGTTTCCCGTGAACTACTTGCTCATTGAGAGCCTGCAGAAATTCCATCACTACCACGGCGATGCGATCCAGGTGCCTTGCCCGGACGAAGACGGCCATGTGCATGACCTTGCGTGGGTCACTAAAGACTTGACGCGCCGGCTGTGCAACATTTTCCTCGAAGATCCCGGCTCCGGCCGCCCCGCCATGCGGCACCACCCGAAGTTTATGCACGACCCGCACTTCAAGGACTACGTACTTTTCTACGAGTACTTCCACGGCGACACGGGCAATGGGCTGGGCGCCAGCCACCAAACGGGCTGGACGGCCCTGGTGGCGAAGCTGATCCAGAACATTGATTGCTGATCTTTTGCTAACTTAATAAGAACCCTTCGCTGCTGTGTTCTGCACGAAGCGGCCCTCTCCCCTGTCCGGAGCGTTCCTGCCCTTGTCGGCAACCTGAAGGAGCGCGCAATCAATGACGGAAATGTTTTGGCCCGTCGCCATTTTCATGGCGATTTCGTTGGCCATTGGCCTATATACCTACACCCAGGTGCGGGGTTCCAGCGTACGGTACACGGTGTGCGGCAAGAGCATGAGCTTCTTTGTCGTGGGGACAGCGTTGGTGGCGCAGGCCGTGGACGGCAACGCGACTTTGGGCAACGTCAGCCTGGTGTTTGGCGGCAGTGTTTGGGCTGGATTTCTCATTCCTTTAGGCTTGGCCGTCAGCTTGCTCGTCGTCGGCAAATTTCTGGCCGAACCGCTACACAAGATGGACTTGCTGACCTTGCCGGAATTCTTCTACCGGCGCTACGGAAAGCGCACCGAACTGCTCGTCAGCATTACGACCCTGGTTTGCTTCACGGTTTTGATTGCGGGGAATTTGAGCGCCGTCGCGTGGATCTTGAGCGTCGTTAGCGGGCTTGATTATTTGACCGCGCTGCTCATCGGCACCACGGTGATCCTGGCCTACACCATCGCCGGAGGCCTTTATTCCGCCATCTGGACCGACATGTTCCAGATCCACATCGCGCTCGCGGGTTTTCTGGGAGCGGCTGCGTGGCTGCTTTTCACCAAAGGCACGGCGCCCATTGAAGCCGCTGCTGCTGTCGGCAAGTTTGATTTGGCCGGGCTAACCAGCGTGGGCGGTGGAGCTTTGGTGAATTGGGCGGGCTTTGTGAGTTTGGCCTTGGGCAACGCCATGGCTCTGGACTTTATGGAACGCGTCTTCAGTGCCAAATCCGGCAAGACCGCGCGCAACGCCTGCTACTATGCCGCCGGGCAGACGATTCTGGTGGGCGCCGCGGCAACGCTGATTGGGCTCTATAGCGTGACGCTGTCGCCGGGCAACGCGGACGCCCGCATGGTGTTGCCGCAAATTGCCCAAGGAGTTTTGCCCTTTGGGCTGGGTGCTATGGTTTTTGTGGGCGTGATGGGGGCCTCCATGTCTACCGCCAACGGAGCGATGTTGGTGATGAGCGTGGTAAGCGCGCGGAGCTTATTCGAGCGCTGGCGGGACCGTCCGGTAGACGATGCCAGCATGTTGACCATCAGCCGCGTGCTAGCCATTCCTACGGCGCTGGCGGCGGGCCTCCTGGCGTGGTGGAAGCCGGAGCCGGGGGTGCTGTTGGTGATTGCCTTTGACATTGTTTTCGCCGGTTGTGTGGCCCCGCTGATTCTCGGGGTGTATTGGAAAAAAATGAATGCCGAAGCGGCGGTGGCGGCGATCCTGGCGGGCACGGCAGCGCGCGTCTTGGCCCACTTTCAAACCCCTGCGGAACTTGCGGGCTTAGATACCCTACTTCCGCCTTTGGTAAGCGTGGCCGCCGCCGTCCTCACCGTACAATTAACGCAACGTGCGCCCGCATCCGTGGAAGCTGTGAGCGCCTCTGGAGACTAAATGAAGAAACTGCTGTTGTGGAGCGCCTTGGGCGCCGCCGTGTTTTTTGCGCAAGAGGCGCCGCAGAAGAAGCGTCCGCCGAGAATCCCCCGGCCCGGCGTGGAAGACGCCAGCGTGAAGCACCCCATGAGCGAAGTGCAGCCCATTGTGGAGGTAAGCATTCCCGGCGTGCCGGATTGGCAAGTGATTACGGAGGACGCTTTCTGGGTGTCCAACGGACCTAAAGATACGCTGCACCGCGTGGACGCCAAAACACACGAGCAAACAACCATTCCCGTGGGCAAGCGCCCTTGCAGCGGATTGGCTGCCGGTTTCGGGAGTGTCTGGGTGCCCTTGTGTGGCCAGCGAGGGACCGGGGAAGGGAAGGGCGTGGCGCGGGTGGACCAAAAAACGCTGCAGGTGGTTGCCACGGTTCCCGTTGGTCCTTGGGATAGCGAAGGCCAGATTGCGGCAAGCCCCGAAGGCGTCTGGGTGGTGACCGATAAATCCAGCAAGCTGGTGCGCATCAACGCGAAGACGAACCAAGTGGATGCGGAAGTGGAAATTGCCCCCGGCAGCGTTTCGCCACTTTACTATGAGGGCTTTGTTTGGGTGGCTTCGAATGAATCCTCGAAGCTGGTGCAGGTCGATCCGAAGACAGCCAAAGTGGTGAAGGAAATTGCCACCGGGCCGCGGCCTCGGTTCTTAACCGGCGGGGCGGGCAGCGTGTGGACCCTGAACCAAGGCGACGGCACGGTTTCGCGGATCAATGTGAAGACGGGCAATGTCGATGCCACAATCGCGGCGGGCATACCCGGCGGCGGTGGCGAGGCTACCTTTGGCGGCGGCTATGTGTGGTTCACGGTTTTCGAGTTCCCGATTACCAAAATCGACCCAAAGACCAACAAGGTAGTTGGCCAATGGGGCGGCCCGGGTGGCGATGCCATACGCTTTGGCCACGGCAGTGTTTGGTTGTCGAACTTACGCCAACAGAACATCTGGCGCATCGACCCTTCGAAGCTCTAGCGGCCATACCATGCCGGCGATACCATCAAGGTGTGAGCCGGATCCTACTGTTACTGGCGGCCAGCACGCTTTTTGCACAAGAGACCGAGGCTGTTTATTCTTCCGCGAAGGGCGTCATCGCATTGCCCAACAAATGCGCGGAAGTGGACCTGGATAGCCTCGGCCTTACGTGCAGCGAGCAGGAACCCTGCCCCACCTATCTAGAAATCTCCAGCGCCGAACTGAACAACAGCACCATCGTGCTGGCGGGGAATCTGCACACCCCCACCACAACCATCCAAAGCATTCTTTTGTTTTCCGAAGACGAAGGAGCGACATGGCGCGAGGCGCACGCAAGGCTGCCCGGCGCCACGCTTGAGGCCATGCAGTTTTTTGACTTCACGCACGGCTGGCTTTCCGGTCATTCCACGCTGGGCTTGCCGCGGGACCCCTTTATCCTGCTGACAACGGACGGCGGTCGCGCCTGGCGCAAGAGCCCCTTGTTTGCCGAGTCGCGCGTGGGAGTAGTGGAAAAATTCAACTTTGAAAGCGCGCGGCGCGGCTGGGTTTTGGTGGATAACAAAGGTTCCGGCGACGCGGGCCGCTTTGAACTCTACGAAACCACCAACGGCGGGGTGATTTGGAATCTCAAGGAAATCAACGATCGCATTCCGGCGGAGGCGCGCGCTGACCGACAGGCTTCCTCCGTGCTGCGCGTGCGCGGGGATGCCAAGCAAAACGTGCTGCACCTCGAGCGCCAAGACGCCGGCAAGTGGACTGGCTTAAGCCGTTTCCGGCTCAGGCTGGAAGACTGTACTCCGCCTCCTCCAGCGGACTAGCTTTGCGCGGCCGCGCATCGAGTTTGCTGGCAATCAGCTTCTTCTTCATTGCCTGCCCTTTGGGCGTTTGCGGATTCAATCCTGCGGCTTCCACTTCGGCATCCGTTACTTCCAAGGCCGAAGGCAGATACTTCTGTAGGAAGTTTTTGATGCGGTCCTGCACCACGCGCTGATTGCTGGTGTTGAGCAGCACCAGAATTTGTTCTAGCGGCACGCCGGAAAGTTTGTCGTAAACCAGGGAGGGCTTGTTCAGCTTCGCGCCCTTCAGCACGGTTTCGAGTGCCTTTACTTTTTTAGGCAGCGCCTTCCAGGCGTCCTGTTCCTTGGCCGAAAGCTTTGCTGTTTTCCCAAAGGCTTGCCGCTCCTTCGGCGTCCATTTTTCGCTTACGGTGTGGAGGAAGAGCGTCAGGCGGTCTTCTGGAAGAGCAAGGCCAAAGGGAACGAGCCCGCGCGCCTTTTGCAGTTTGGCAAAGCCGGTGGCGTTCAACTTCGGCCCCGTGAAGCCAGGGAAATAGAGCTCGAGCAGTTTTTCCCGCTCCAGGTATTCCAAAATCGGCAGGGGGTTCAACTCCTCGCCAATCTTCACCAGTTCCCGGCGCAGTGCTTCGGCGGGGATCAACTTCTCCAAGCCGGCCGCGCGCGCACTCTCGTACTGGCTTTTGGTGCGCTCGTCGAGGGTAAAGCCCAGGCGCGCTTCGAGACTCACCAGCTTCAAGATGCGCGAAGGGTCGTTGGCCAAGGTATAAGGCGAGACCGCGCGCAGCACCCGCTCGCGCAAATCGCTGAGCCCATTGGTGGGGTCCAGGAGCAGCCCGCGGGATCCGGCGGCAAGCGAAATCGCCAGGCAGTTGATGCTGAAATCGCGCCCCCGCAAATCTTCGTGGATGGAGGCGGGCGTCACCTTGGGCGGCGCGCCTGGCTTGGCATACTTTTCCACGCGCGCCATGGAAACCTCGGCCAGCACGCCGCTGGGGAAAACGATTTCGTAGCTCTTGCGCAATTCGTCCGCGCGGATGATCTTGATGCCGGCTTGCTTTTCCAAAGCCTTTAACAATTTGGCCGGCGGGCCTTCGAGGGTAAAGTTCAAGTCGCGAATGGGCAGGCCGGCAACAGAGTCGCGCAGGGCGCCTCCCGTCAAAAATACATTGGTCTGCAATTGCGCCATCACGCGCTGCACGTCGGCCACCGCGGCGTTTTGCGCGGGGCTCAAGTGGCTGTCGAGTTGGAAGTTGTGGTCGCTCATGTGGGGAGTCTCAGCTCTTACGGGATGCTCTTGGGTGGAATTGGTCGACAACCTTGCGGAGACGATCGCGGTCGACGTGAGTATAAATCTGGGTAGTAGAAATATCCGCGTGTCCGAGTAAGGCTTGAACACTGCGGAGGTCCGCGCCGCCGCTCAATAAATGCGTGGCAAAAGAATGACGAAGTACGTGGGGATGGATTTTGGTGCCCGCCCCGGCGGGGCTTAGTTTCAGGCGCTGGAGCACGGCCCAGTAGCTCTTGCGATCCAATTTAGGCCCGCGGGAGCTCACAAAGAGGAAGGGAGAATCGTTGCCCTTCAAGAGCACGCCCCGGCTCTTGGCCAGATATTGCTCCAAAGCTGCCATGGCGCTCGAACCCACAGGAACCAAACGGGTACGGCTGCCTTTGCCGCGCACCCGTAGGCGCTGGCCTTGGGCATCAAGATCCGCCAGTTTTACATTTACCAGTTCACTGGCGCGCAACCCGGAGGAATAACAAAGCTCGAACATGGCCAGGTTGCGTAAGCCCAAAGCCGAATCGGGCGAGAAGGCGGCGGAGAGTTGCTCCACCTTGTCGGGGCTTAGGGCCTTGGGAAGTCTTCTGGCCGGGCGCGGACCCTTCAGGTAGGGGCTGGGGTCTTGCGCAAGCTGGTTTTCGGCCACCAAGTGGCGCGCAAAACCTCGCAGGGTGGAAAGCGTGCGGGTAATGGTTGCACTCGCCAGCGAAATGGTCTGTAAGTACCGCTGAAACGATTTAAGAGCCGCTGGCGAGAGGGCCTGTTCTTGCCCTTCCGTTTCCAGCCAATGGGAAAAACGGTCGAAGTCGCTTCGATACGCAGCGATCGATTCGGGGGAAAGTCCTTTTTCCACGCGGCAATATGTCAAATAGGCACCGAAAGCGGCCCGCAGCGGCCCAAGGCCGATCATGCTGCCAATGATACAATAGCGACGATTCTGTTTGAAACATTTTCCTGCGATTTGCTTGGGAATTCCTCCCGAAGGAGTCCGCTAAGTGCCTGTCGGCGCGAACAAGAAGGCCATTGTGTACCGCTTCGACCGCGAGGCGCTGCCGGGTTTTTTGGATAGTGTTCAGCCGCTAACGGCCGAAAAAGTTTCGCTTTTGAGTCCCGAGGGCGCCCTGCAGGAGGTGTCGCTTTCCACGATTAAAACGATCGCCTTCGTCAAAGATTGGGCGGAACCAAAGCCCTGGCATCGCCCTTCCTTTTCCGTGCGCCCCCGCCAGACGGGCCTGTGGGTGCGACTGGAATTCCGGGACGGAGAAAGCGTCGAGGCCACCATGGCGAATCAACTGCCCGCTTGGGAGGGCAATTTTTTTGTTGTTACACCGCCCGACCCCGCCGCGGGAATCCAAAAGGTACTGGTGCCCAAAGCGGCTCTTGTCTCTTTCGAAGTCCTCGGGGTGGTGGGCAGTCCTTTGAAGAAGCGTCCCCCAAAGACAGCCCCCGCGGGCCAATTGCGGATGTTCGATTAGCGGGCGGAAATTAACCTTATGCGGTTCGTCCAACGCGCACCGGTGCAAACACCGGATGCAAGGGCGGCATGCCGCGCAGCGGGAAGGTTCGTAAATCCTGCCAGCAATTGTTGCAGGTGTTTTGGACGAACACCAATCGGTCCAGCAGGAACTCGCGCCGTCCTGCATAGTCACGCCAACGCGCAATGGCGTTGTTCAAGCAGCCCGCGCTTTCCTCCACAGGGAAGTTCTGCGCCAAAGTGATGTGCGGATGAAAGGGATACGGCTCCGCAAATGCGAATGCCTCCCGGTTTAGGGAGGCATGGAGAGTTTCCACTTGTTGGAAGCCGCTTTCAATTTCGAGGTAGATAACGCCAGTCAAGGGGAAAACTTTAACATCCCCAACTTTCACCACAAAGGGTTGCGAACATCGGCTCATGTCGTCCAATTGCGCTTCGGCCATTTCTTTCCCAACGGTAAGCGGCCTAGGCGGCAAGATCGACAAATGCGATCGAGCCTGACAGGAAGGAACTAATTCTCTGCGGACCTGGTCGAGGTACATGCCGATCTCGTCGGGGAGATACGTGACCAGGGCAAACTGGTTTATCGGTTCCCCAGGAACCGAATGACTGCCCATGACCAGGAGTGTAGCGCAATCGAAACCGTTTTGCACGGTACTCCTCGGCCTATATCCGCGACACTAGGGCGCCAGGCGCACGGTGTCAAAGGAGGGCGATTCAATGCGGAAGCGCTGGTGGCCAGTGCCTGCCAAATGAAGCGAATCCATGTCCGCCACCCGCACCAATAACACGGCGAAGCGCGCATAGGCGGTTTCGAGTTCCTCCGTGCTTGGCCGTTGGCGCAACAGGTGCGCCGGGTAGGTGCTCTCCACATCCCAATCCAACTCTTCGCCCGGGGCGGCCTCGGTTAAGTAAGTGCGATGGCACATGGGGTGGCTGTTGTTCCAGGCCACGCGCGCCACGTCGTCTTCGTAATGTAGCTGCGCCACGCCGCGCACGCGAATCTGCCATTTCGCTTGCCGGTCATAAAATACCGCGCCAGTCACGGGCAAGCTTTGCCATTGGTGGAACTTGGGGCTGCGACGGTCCAAGTGGAAGCGCAAGATCTGCCGCTCGATATCGGCCTCTCGCAAGGTCATCACTCGCCCATTCGGGTAACCCTCTTCGTCAACGCTCAACAAAACCGGGGTGCGAAAAGCGTGGTCTCGCTGCCGGGTGGCAAGCGCCAGCGCTTCCCAACAACGAACATGCTCAGCAGTTTCCATGAATACTCCGTATTCGTATTCTGCCACTCCCGTTAAGGGAAGGAGACTATTGTGCTTGCGGCTTCTGCGCCAGCCCGGCAATGTGCGGCGAAGCCAACCATAGTGGTAGGGTGAAGCGTTCCATTTCCAAGACAGTAAAGCCCGCTTGGCCAAGCATCGTTTCCGTGTCGCGGTTCGGCTGGCAACCATCCCCCGCGCAACTCCACAACGGCCGCCAACGCTCTTGGCTACGGCGGAGGCGCGAGCCTGCTTCTGCGGCAACGTGCTCGACGAGTATCAGCTTCCCCCCGGGCCGCAAAGCTTTCCAAAGGTCCCTGAGCGTCGCCAGCGGGTCCGGCACGCTGCACAAAACGAGGGTTGAGATCCCCCAGTCGAAGGCTGCGGCTTCCTCACCCAGGAATGGCTTCGTGTGGAGCTTGGCCTTTGCCGGCAACTGGATTTGCCGGGCGAGGAAGCGGTTCGGCTCGTAGCCCGTCCAACGAACTCCAGCCGGAAGATAGCGGAAGTTCACTCCCGTTCCGGGGCCGATTTCAAGCACATCCCCTGCCACGGCGGCAAATAGCTCTCGCTTGCGGGCGGCAATCATCGGCTCGTGCACCCGGCTCGCCCGGCGCAAAAGGTGCGAGAAGAGATACTGTCGCCACTTCATGGCAATTCGATGGTGAGCGTACGGTAGGGCTTGGTGCCAAGATTGGTAAGCACTGGGGCGTCTTCCCCTTTGCTGTGCCAAATCACCTCGCCGGATTTGCGGGTTCTTACGGTAACCTCTCCGGTGGCGGAATCCTTCCGGCTATACCGGCAATCGTCAAGGAAAACAATCACCTGATCGGTGGGCCGCGTATAGCGTTCGCGGGGCACTCCGGGCAGGTAGGTTGTCTCTTTCACTACGACCCGCGGATTGGTCAGTAGAGTCCGTACTGGGAGTGCGGCGGCGGAGCCGAAGGTTGCGATAAGCAGAACTAATAGTGATTTCCGGTAATGCTGCATAACAGTTTCGTTTATGCTACCCTACGATTGAAGAAAAGTTGATTAAGGAACGAAGAGGAGTACCCCCTTTCCAATGGCAATGGTAGCGGAAGCGAAGCAGGAAATCGTTGGAGCCCACCGTCGGCACAAGTCCGACACTGGTTCCACGCAGGTGCAGGTGGCGTTGATTACCGCCCGGATCGAGCAGTTAACTGGACACATGAAAGTCCACAAGAAGGACCACAGCACGCGCCGTGGACTTCTGGCGTTGGTGGCCCAGCGCCGTAAGTTGTTGGATTATTTGAAGCGCGATAGCCCGCAACAATATCAGGAACTGATCGCCAAGCTCGGCTTGCGCAAGTAGCCACGGAATTCGAAACAGCCGGAACCGCTTCTCCGGCTGCTTTCGTTTTTGGGGGTACAGTTGGATGCCAACTCTCGGAACAGAGTTGGACTGCTTACAATCTCACCATCGTCTCCTTGGTCTCTTCCGGGAGGGCGCGAGAGCGTTCTACCCGAAAAAGATCGCCGCGTCCTGAAGAGTTCAGATCGCGTTGCATAAGGAGGAACCAGACATGGTTCATGACTTCAAGGTCCATACCGTCGAAATCGACGTTGAAGGCCACAAAATTACCCTAGAAACCGGAAAGATGGCCAAACAAGCCAACGGCGCCGTTGTGGTGAAACACGACGACTCTGTGGTGCTGTGCACCGCTGTTTCCAATTTGAAGCCGCGCGAAGGCGTGAGCTTTTTTCCTTTAACGGTGGATTACCGCGAATACACTTACGCCGCGGGCAAATTCCCCGGCGGCTACATCAAGCGCGAAGGTCGCATGAGCGAAAAAGAAACGCTCAACGCCCGCTTGATCGACCGCCCCCTGCGCCCCCTTTTCCCCGAAGGCTACCAGAACGATACCCATTTGGTGGGTTTGGTGATTAGTGCCGACCCAACACGCGACCCCGGCGTTCTGGCCATCACCGGCGCTTCCGCCGCCTTGGCCATCAGCGACATTCCTTTCCACCACCTGGTGGCCGGCGTTCGCGTCGCCATGGTGCAGGGCGACTTGATCGCTTTCCCGGATTACGAACAGGTGAAGGAAGCCGAATTCTACATCGTGGTTGCCGGCACCGAAGAAGGCATTGTGATGGTGGAAGCCGGCGGCATGGGCGCCACGGAAGCCGACGTGGTGAAGTGCATCGACTTTGGCCACTCCTGCTGCAAGAAAATCATCGCGGGCATGAAGCAATTAGTTGCTTTGGCCGGGAAGACGAAGCGCACCTACACCCCCGCGGAGGTCAACCAGGAAGTCTTTGATGCGGTTGAGAAGGCGGTGGCGGCAGACTTAACCGATGCCATGAACACGGAAAAGTACGCAAAGCTCGAAAGCTACGCCAAGGTCGACGAGTGCAAGGCGAAAGCGAAAGCCTTGTTTGAAGGCGACACGGACGAACTGAAGGCGAAGCAGAAATTGGCCGCCGAATACTTCGACCGCTTGAAGGAAAAGATTTTCCGCGACGAAATGTTGCTGAAGCGCCGCCGTCCGGATGGCCGCAAGTTTGACGAGATCCGCGCGCTGTCGATGGAAGTGGGCTTGTTGCCCCGTACGCACGGTTCGGCGCTCTTTACGCGCGGCGAAACCCAAGCCTTGGTTACGGCCACACTGGGCACCGAGGACGACGAACAACGCATTGAATTGCTGGACGCCGCTGAAACCTCCAAGCGCTGGATGCTGCATTACAACTTCCCGCCCTTCTCCGTAGGCGAAGCGGGCTTCCTCCGCGGCGCCGGCCGCCGCGAAATCGGCCACGGCTTGTTGGCCGAGCGCGCGTTGGCCGCCGTCATTCCTCCGGACAAGGACTTTGGCTACACCATGCGCTGCGTCAGCGACATTTTGGAATCCAACGGCAGCTCGTCGATGGCCAGCGTTTGCGGCGGTTCGCTCTCGCTTATGGATGCCGGGGTGCCCATTAAGGCTCCCGTCGCGGGCATCGCCATGGGTCTGGTGAAGGAAGACGACAATTACGCCATTCTCACCGACATTGCGGGCGCCGAAGACCACTACGGCGACATGGACTTCAAGGTGGCGGGTACGCGCACGGGCGTCACTGCCCTACAGATGGATTTGAAGGTGCCCAACGTTTCGAGCGCCCTGTTGACCGAAGCCCTGGAGCAAGCTCGCAGGGCCCGCTTGGAACTGCTGGATGCCATGGAAGCCTGCCTGGCCGAGCCGCGCAAGGAACTTTCGCAACACGCGCCTCGCCTGTATCAATTGACCATCCCGACCGACAAGATCCGCGAGCTGATTGGCCCCGGCGGCAAGGTCATCCGCGGCATTGTGGAGCAAACCGGAGCAAAGATCGACGTCGAGGACGACGGCAGCGTGAAGGTATTCGCCGCCGACGCCAAAGCGGCCGAACGCGCCATCACCATGATCAACAACATCTGTGCCGTGGCCGAAGTGGGCAAAACCTACCTGGGCACCGTAACGCGGATCGCGGAGTTTGGCGCATTCGTCGAAATCATTCCGGGCACGGATGGTTTGCTGCACGTCTCGGAAATTTCCGAAGCCCGTGTGCGCAACGTCCGCGACGAATTGAACGAAGGCGACCAGATTATGGTGAAGGTGCTGGCGGTGGAAGGCAACCGCATTAAGCTTTCTCGCAAGGCTCTCCTGAAGGAGCAACGGGAAAAGCTGAAGGGCGCCAAAAAGGAAGAGTAGCAATCAGCCTGCAAATGGCTGAAAAGAAGGCATATAGGCTCGTCGGGGTAATTCCCGGCGAGCCTTTTTGCTTGATGGCTCTTAAGCGCTTAGCGCTTGGCTCCAGCGAGAAAGGCCGGAGAGGAGGGATTGAAAGAAGTCCTTCATCTATATCGAGAATAGGGTGATTCTCGATATCTGTCAATTCCTAATTTCTACTCGGCTAGTAGGGATTCCTATTTCAACTTCTTTTCGGCGATCACAAAGCGGGTCGGCAAGCAATAAAGCAGCTTCATGGGGCTACGCCGGATATTCTTCATTTCCTTCTTGCGGAACACTTCCTCGTATTCACGCGTGTGAAGAATGTCCATAATGGCGAGTTGGCCACCCGGGCGAAGGACCCGGATCATTTCTTCGACTGCTTTTGTTCGATCCGAACGCTTCCGGATCGTGTGGAGCGCAAGGCTGGAGACAACGACATCGAAGCTATTCTGCGAAAAGTTCAGGCACATGGCTTCGCCTTCTTCAAACTGCACGCGATCGCTCACGCGCTCCAAGGTCGCGTTCTCCTGTGCCCCTTCCATCGAGTTTTCGCTGAGATGTTCCTGGCTCCAGGTATCGATGCCGACTACATTGCCAAAGGGCGCTTTGCGAGCTGCCATGACAGCCACCAAGCCCCGCCCGGTGCCCACATCCAGCACGCGTTCGCTGCCATTCCATTGCAGATCCTGAATCATGCTGAAGGCCATGCCGTATTTGCCCACCTTGCTGGACCACAGCATGACTCCCGCGCCGACGAAGAGTAGAATCGCCAGCCAAAGGCAAATAGAAAGAATGATTTCCGGCCAACCCACCAGCGAGTTTTGTAGCGCGATGAACTGCCCGACGCCGGTTCCCATAAGCACCAATCCGACCATCCCTAAGGAACGGACGCGATCCGGTTGGTCGATGCCATAATCGACTTGCTTCATAAGGTTTTTTCCTTAAGATGTATCGGCAGTAACGCTTCCGGGCAATATAGCGCCCTGTGATATATTCATGAGGTCTAGCCCCTCCCATTCAGGGAGGGTCGATTGGACCATTGGCATCCAGAAAAGAAATTTCCCGAAAGGAAGTGCGCGTTCGTGAGTAGCCAGGAACCCAAAAAGAGAAAGCCGTTTTCGCGGCGTGGATTTATGCAGGGGGTGGGCGTCGGTTCTGCCGCCACCGGCCTGCTGGTTGGACCGGAAAGCGCCGAGGCGCAAAGTAACTCCCAAGGGAATGTGGCCGCTTTTGGCCCCGCCGCGGTTCCCATTACGCTGCAAGTGAACGGTCGTCCGCTGAAGACCTCCATTGAGCCGCGCGAGACTCTCCTCGACACCTTGCGCAACAAGTTTGATCTAACGGGCGCCAAGCGCGTCTGCGACCGCGGTACCTGCGGAGCCTGCACGGTGCTGATTGACGGGAAAGTGCAGTACTCGTGCACCGTGTTCGCCATTGATGCGCAAAACAAGCAAATCGCCACCATCGAGAGCCTCACTGCCAATGGCAAGATGCACCCGATTGTGCCCGCCTTTGTGAACAACGATGCGCAGCAATGCGGCTACTGTACGCCCGGCTTTGTGATGGCGGCCAAAGGCTTCCTCGATCGCAACCCAAACCCGACGTATGACCAAGTAAAGGACGGCTTGGGCGGCAATCTTTGCCGCTGCGGCACGTATGTAGGAGTCCGCAAGGCTGTGCTCGAAGCGGCCAAGGCCTTGCGCGCCGCCAACACTTTATCGGGGGTGACGAATGCCTAATTACAACTGGCCACCGATGAGCACCCGCATGGTGCTCGGCAAGCGCATCAACCGCCTGGACGGGATTCCGAAGTCTTCCGGTAAGGCGAAGTATCCCTCGGACGTGAACCGCCCCGGCATGCTCTTTGGGTCCATCCTGACTTGCCCGCACGCGCACGCCAAAGTGAAGTCCATCGACACGACGGAGGCGGCCAAGCTTCCTGGCGTCGCGGGTATTCGTGTAACCTCTCCGGCAGGTGCGGAAATCCAATGGGCGGGTGCCGAAGTTGCTTGGATTGCGGCTGACACCGAGCAACACGCCATCGACGCTATGCGCGCCATCCGCGTCGAGTATGAAGTTTTGCCGCACTTTGTGAAAGAAGAGCGCAGGGCAGAGGCGGGTCCGCGCGCCCGGCCCGCAGGCGAGCAACTGACCGGCGATCCGGACGACGATTACAGCAAAGCCGAAGCCAAGATCGCTGGCTACTACGCCATTCCCGTCCTGACCCACTGCTGCCTGGAACCGCACGGCGCCGTTGTGGAATGGAAGGGCGACAAGATTGAATACTGGCCCAGCTCCCAAGGCGTTTCCGTGGTGGGTGGCGATTTGGCCCAGCAATTGGGCATCCCCGCCAGCCAGATACACGTTTCCATGGACTACATGGGCGGCGGCTTTGGCTCCAAGTTTCCTTCTGACCTCTGGGGCCGCGAAGCGGCGCAATTGAGCAAAGGCTCGGGCGGGCGTGCAGTGAAGATGTTCCTTGACCGAGCCAGCGAACTGACCATTGCCGGTGTGCGGCCTTCGGCTTACGCCAATATCAAGGTGGCGGGCAAGAAGGATGGCACCATCACCTCCTGGCAGAGCGAAAGCTGGGCAACCGGCGGCTTTACGGGTGGCGGCATGCCCCCCATCCCCTACATCTTCACGAATATCCCGAACAAAAAGCTGAACCATACGGCCGTAAGCGTGAATGCCGGCGGCGCGCGCGCTTGGCGTGCTCCGAACCACCAGCAGGCCTGCTTCCTCACCTTCTCGGCGATTGAAGATTTCGCCGCGGAAATCGGTATGGATCCGGCCGAGGTCTTGATCAAGAACCTGGGTTATACGGCGCGTGCTCCGCTTTATGAGCGCCAAATCCGCAAGGCTCAGGAAATGGCCAACTGGAAGCAACTTTGGCACAAGCGGGGCGACAGCGGCCGCGGGCCAGTGAAGCGCGGCCTTGGCATTGCGCTGTCCACTTGGGGCGGCGGCGGCAATCTGGCCGAGTGCCGCATCAAGATCCACCCCGACGGCAGCGTGGAATTGGAACAAGGCACGCAGGATTTAGGCGTGGGTACGCGCACGGTGGTCACCATGGTGGCAGCGGAAACCTTCGGCTTGAAGGTGACCGACATCACCACCAAAATCGGCGATAACGCCTATCCCTTCGGTTCCCCCTCGGGCGGCTCCACCACCGTCGGCGGGGTAACTTCTTCTACCCGCAAAGCGGCCGTGAATGCGCTTGACGAGCTCTTCCAAAAGGTCGCCCCCGCGTTGGATGCCCCGGCAGACCAACTGGAGGCCGTGGGCGGCAAGATCCAGGTCAAGGGCAATCCAGCCAAGAGCATTACTTGGAAACAGGCTTGCGCCAAAATCGGCACCAGCCCGATTGTGGGCAATGGCCGGCACGATCCCAAGAACCCCATGGGCTTGGCGAGCCAAGGCGTGGGCGGCGTGCAAATTGCCGACGTCAGCGTGGATATTGAAACCGGCGTCGTGAAGATGAACAAGATGGTAGCCGTGCAGGATTGCGGTTTGGTCGTCAACGAAAAAACGGCCGAAAGCCAGGTCTTTGGCGGCATCATTATGAACATCTGTGGCGCGCTGATGGAAGAGCGGGTCATGGACCAAATGACTGGCCGCTTCTTGAATGCCGACATGGAGTTCTATAAGCTGGCCGGCATCAAGGACATCGGCGAAATCGAAGTTCACATGGATGTGCATCCCGATAACGACAAGCGGGGTGTGATCGGCCTGGGCGAGCCTTGCGCCATCTCCACCATTGCCGCCATCGGCAATGCGGTGGCCAATGCCATCGGCGTGCGCGTACCCCGGGTGCCGCTCTCGCCCGATCACGTACTCACTGCCCTTTACGGCGAAAAGATGGACCAGAACAGGAGCCGCGCGTAATGAATAACTTTGCCTACGTCAACGCAACCACCCTTTCGCAAGCAACCGCTGCCTTAGGAAAAAATTGGTCCGAGGCCATGGTTCTGGCCGGCGGTACGGATCTCATCGGTCTGATGAAAGACTACGTGATGAGCCCGCAGCGCTTGGTGAACATCAAGGGCATCAAGGAACTCCAGGGCATCTCGAAGACTTCCAAAGGGCTGCAAATTGGCGCCGCGGTCACCTTCGACGCGCTGGCTGCCAATGCCACCGTGCGGCAGATGTACCCCAGTTTGTACGAAGCTGTGATGGGCGTAACCAGCCCGCAGATCCGCAACATGGGCACCGTCGGGGGCGACCTTTGCCAGCGCCCTCGTTGCTGGTATTTCCGGCTGGGGCACGGTGTTCTGGCCATGAAAGACGGCAAGAGCCTAGTGGACGGCGGCGAAAATAAGTATCACGCCATCTTCCCCAAAGGCAACGCCAAGTTTGTCAGCGCTTCCAGCTTGGGGCCAGTCCTGGTAGCCTTGGGCGCCACCATCCAATTGCAAAGCAGCGCGAGCACGCGCGAGGTTCCGGCGGCGGACTTTTTTGTCGCCCCTGCCTCCAACGAAGCCCGCGAGATTGCCTTACAACCAAATGAACTCGTGGTTTCGATCAACCTGCCGAACCCGGGCAAAAACGCCACTTACGAAGTACGCCAGAAGGATGCGCTCGATTGGCCGCTGGCCACGGCGAGCGTGAATTTAACCATGAAGGGCAACACGGTTGAGGCAGCGAAGATCGTTCTCGGCCACGTGGGCCCGGTACCGGTGGATGCCTCTGCGGCGGCGAAGTCGCTGGTGGGCAAGCCCATCAGTGAGGCAACGGCGATGGCGGCGGGCGAAGCGGCTGTGGCTGGGGCGCAACCGTTGAGCCAAAATGCATACAAAATTCAATTGGCGCGCGTCGCCGTGAAGCGCGCGCTTCTAGCCGCTGCTGGAGTGAAGGCCTAGGATTCCCCGGCCCAAGGATTCCCATGGAATTGCCTGGCATTGTTCGCCTGGATAACGACACAGATCGCTGCGCGAATCTTCGTTGGAAGGGCATGTACATTGAGGCGGAATGGGACCCTACCGTTCCGCATTCCAACGATCGTTTGTTCTGGTGTTTGAAAACCCAGAAGTGTTTGGGGCCCGACTCGAAAGCCGTCGATGAGTACGATTGCAACGAGACCCGCTCTTGTTACCTCGCCTTATAATGACAACAGGAGAAAGTTGGATGAAAGTTTTGTTTAGCACTTCGTTCCTTCTCAGTGGTGTGCTGTTTGCTGCCACTGTACCCGAGGCAAAAATCACCGGTTCTTATATCGAATCCCGGAACGCGGACGTCTACACCGGCGCCTGCTATGCCAACTCCGAAATTAATCTCGTAGGCGATTTGGCCGTCATGGGCTGGAAGATCAATCAGGGTACCGTCAACGGGGTGTCCATTGCCGGGCTCGGGGTTGTGGGTGTGATCAAGGCCAGCGCCACCCTGGGTGACGTGGAACTCAAGGCCAACCCGACGAAAAGCGTTTTAATTGTTGACGAAAAGGCGAGCCCCGAGCAACGCGCCGCGCTGATTCAATTTGCCAAGCGCATGGGCGGCGAGTTGTTCGCCGATGTGGTGGCGGTTGAGTCCCGCCCGATTTCGCTCGAGTTTGCCAACGATAACCTGCATTCCGTGCGGGCAAAGTTACAGGCTGGTGAATTGGCGGCCATTGAAACTCGCCCCATCTCCGAAGACGACAAAATTTGCCGTCACGAAAAGACTTACTACGAGCCTTTAACCCCCACCAAGCACGCCATGGCCGGCTACTCGCTGGAAAGCCGCTATTCCGGTGACGGTTTGGGTACAAAATGGAACGCCGCCGAAAAAAGGTCCGCGTTTGTTGCAAATTTTGAAATCCCTGTGTTATAGTTGAAATGTTCGAGGGGGAGCCCGGAACTAAAGAATTCTAAAAGCTCCCAACCCCCCCTGTACATTTCCCCAAATGTACAGGGTCCGCACCCAAACAAGGACCCCCATGCGCGAGCATGGGGGCTTTGTTTTCTACCTACACTTTTTTTACTACCTACAGTTTTTGCAAACCACTCACCCAGCAAACCAGCTTCCTGTAAAGCTGGTAAGCTGGGAAACATGAAGGCCACAATCGACATCCCCGATGAACTTTACCGTGAGGTGAAAATAAAGGCAGCCAGCGAGGGCCGCACGGTGCGCGAAGTTGTGATCAATGCCTTGCAAACCTCTTTGAGTTCCAATTGGGATGGAATGCCGGAGATCCACACGAAGAATGGCTTCCCGGTCATCCGCTTGGGTAAAGGCACGATTCCGGCGCTGACAAATGAGCAAATTGCCGAACTACTTGATTGATGTAAACGTCTGGCTGGCGCTGGTCGTGGAGAATCACGAGCACCATGCTGTGGCCTCTTCCCGGCTAGGCAAACTCAGCCCTTCCGCCAAGGCTTACTTCAATCGGGCAACACAGCAAAGTTTTTTTCGGTTGCTCAGCCAGAACGCTCCGACCTTAGGCCATCCCTTGGCAACCGTGCGTTGTTGGGAATTGTATGCCGACCTGCTAGCGGATCTGCGATTCGGTTTTCTTGCTGAG
This sequence comes from Bryobacter sp., assembly GCA_033765085.1. Taxonomy (GTDB): domain Bacteria; phylum Acidobacteriota; class Terriglobia; order Bryobacterales; family Bryobacteraceae; genus Bryobacter. The sequence goes on from JANRIK010000011.1 coordinate 55,356, forward strand.
CCAAGCGGTCTGGATCTTCGCTGGCAACGGCTGACTTCCACTTCTTTGGTTTCCCCCAAGCTTTGGATGGATGCCTACCTGCAGGCATTTGCCGAACTGGCTGGCCTGAAAATCCTCACCTTCGATCGTGCGCTGGCCAAAAACTCCGGCGGGGAATGCCTCTTAGGCGAGTAGACTCTTGCAGTGCTCCAAGCACTTGCGCACTTCCACCACCGTATCCGCACCTTTGTACTCGTATTCAATATTGGCGGGGAATTTGTATTTCTTGCGGGACATCAACTCAAGCGTCGCCTTCAGCGGCGTATCGCCTTCGCCGAAGGCCATGTTCGGCCCCTGGTTTTTCTTGCGGTCTTTCAAGTGAATGCACACAATGCGCGCAGCGTTCTTTTCGATGTACTCCACCGGGTCGAAATTAGCCGCCCAGAAGTGGCCGATGTCCAGGTTCACGCCGATGTACTTGCCTGCCTTCATGGCCTCGGCAAAGTCATCCGGCGTGGCGAATTCGTTGGGTTTGATGTTCGAGTGGTTGTGCATCCCCACCCAAACCTTGGCCTTGTCCGCGAAGGGCGCAATGCGCTTGGCCGTGGAAACATTCGAGCTGGCCGTTAGGCGGTTAACGCCAAGAGCCTTGGCAAACTCAAAGCCCCGCTCGATTTCCTTGTCGGAAAAATCTTCCCGGAAGCTGTAGTTGTACGCCCAAAGTTCGATGCCTGCCTTGTCCAACTTCTGGCGGATGGTCTTGAAGTGGTCCAGGCTTACCGTCTCGCGCCACTTGCGCAGTTCCTCGCGCCCCGCCGCGCCGCGCGCTACCTTCGGCTCCGCGTGGCCGCTCCAAAGCTCCACCGAGCCCAGGCCAATTTGCTGCATGGCGGCAATGGCCGCGTCCAGATCTCGATCGCGAAAGCTGTAGCTTTGCGCGCCGATGGTGACGCCCTTGAATGTGGAGTTAATCTTGGCGGCAAAGGCGGCAGCGGGAAGCGTGGCAAGCAGGGATCGACGAGTGATCATGCTGATAGTTTACGCGAGTCGCGCCGCGATGTCGGCGGCAATCTTTTCCCCGTGAAAACGCCCATTTTCAATGAAAATTTCGTTCGTGTGCACCCCGGCCACCAGCACCCCCGCCAGATAAATGCCCGCGCGTGCCGTTTCGAAAGTTTCCGCGTTCAGTATAGGCCTTTCCGTGGCCGGGTCCAGATGGACACCGTGGGCAGCCAAGAAGGCGAAGTCCGGCCGGTAGCCCGTCATGGCAAAGACGAAATCGTTAGCCAGGGTTCGCCGGCCTTGGGGCGTATCAATCACCACTTCGCGCTCGCCAATCTCCACCACCGAAGACTGGAAGTAGGCGGGAATCTCGCCGTTCTTGATGCGGTTCTCGATGTTGGGCTTAATCCAGTACTTCACGTGGCGATGAATTTCGGCGCCGCGGTGCACCATCGTCACCCGGGCGCCCGTCCACCAGAGCTCCAGCGCGGCAATGCAGGCGGAGTTCTTCGCCCCGATCACCAGCACATCCTGGTTGTAATACGGGTGCGGCTCTTTGTAGTAATGAATCACCTTGGGCAGGTCTTCGCCCGCAATGTTCAGCCGGTTTGGGATGTCGTAATAGCCCGTGGCGAAGATCACCTTGCGAGCTGCGTACACCGCCTTTTCGGTTTTCACCTCAAAGCTCCCGTCGCTTCCCGCCACGTCCAAAACGCGTTCGTATTGGTGAATGTCCAAGCCAAAATGAGCGGCCACACGCCGGTAGTATTTCAAGCCTTCCGTGCGCGTAGGCTTTTCGTTGAGTGCGGTCATCGGAATGCCGCCAATTTCAAGCAGTTCCGGCGTGGTGAAAAAGACGAGATTCGTTGGGTAGTTGTACAGCGAGTTCACCACACAACCCTTGTCAAACAACTTCGCCTCGAGGCCTCGCTTCTTCAGTTCGATGCCGCAGGCCAGCCCGGTGGGACCGGCTCCGATGACAACGGCATCCAGCATCTAGAGCAGCTCCGCAACCTTGGCCAGCGCTTCGTCCAGCCGCGAAGCATCCTTGCCGCCGCCTTCGGCGCGGTCCGGCCGGCCGCCGCCCTTGCCGCCAACAATTTCGCTTACCGTCTTAATGATGTTGCCCGCGTGCACCTTGGGCGTCAGCTCTTTTTTCACCGCGCTAACAAACTCAACATTCCCCTCGGGCGTCGCCGCACCCAGCAGGATGATGTCCGCCACGCCGCGGTTCATAAAGTCGTCCGCCACCACGCGCATCTGGGCCCGGTCCATCGCAACCTTGGCGCGCAGCACCTGGAAGCCGCCCAACGTCTCCGGTTTCAACTGGGCCGCTTCCGCGTGGGCCAGCTTTTCCTTCAAGCGCTCCAGCGTCGCTTCCAGTTCTTTGCGTTCGCGCGCCGCCGCAGCCAGGGCCGCTTCCTTGGCGCTCAACTGCTCTTCGTAAAACTCAATAACGCGCGGACCCGCCACAGCCTCAATGCGCCGCACGCCGGCCGAGGAACTGCCTTCGTAGACAATCTTGACGCCGCCAATATCGCCCGTCCTCGCCACGTGTGTGCCGCCGCAAAGCTCCTTCGAAAAATCGCCGATTCTCACCACCCTTACGCTCTCGCCGTATTTCTCGCCAAACAAGGCCATGGCGCCGGATTCCAGTGCCTGGTCCAGGCTCATCACATCGGTATCCACAGACACATTGGCCAGCACTTCGGCGTTCATCAGTCGTTCGATTTCGGCCCGTTCCTCGCTGCTTACGCCCGCGTAGTGTGTAAAGTCGAAGCGCAGCCGGGAAGGCTCCACCACACTGCCCGCCTGCTTCACGTGCCGCCCCAAAACCCGCTGTAACGCTGCTTGCAACAGGTGGGTGGAAGTATGGTGGCGCATGGCCGCGCGACGGGCCTCTTCGTCAATGCGCGCCAATACCGTAGCGCCAGTTGCGATGGCGCCAGTTGCGATGGCGCCGGTTGCAATGCCGGGCCCGCCCGCTATCTTGTGCACAATCAAGCCGGGCATACCGTAAAACGCGCCCGTAACCGTGGCCAGCTTCTCTCCCGTGTTCGGATCAAAGATGGCGCCTTGGTCGCCCACCTGGCCGCCGGAGTCGGCATAGAAGGGCGATTGGTCGAGGATAATTTCCGCCTCGCTCGCATACAGGACCTGCGCGGCCGCTTCGGTATGCGTGTAAGCCAGGAACTTGGTCTTTGGCAGATCGGCCCATGCCGGATTCACCGCCGCCTTTTCCGCACCCTTCCAACTGGCGCGGGCGCGTTGTTTTTGCGCTTCCATGGCTTCATCGAAGCCGGCCTGATCAATGGCCAAACCCAACTCGCGGGCCATGTCTTCCTGCTCGTCCAAAGCCAACCCGTAGGTATCGTACAGCTTGAATGCCGCGGCGCCCGGCAGTGTGCCATTGGCCGCCTTGGCGGCTTCGTCGCGGAAAATTTTCTCGGCCACACTGAATGTCGTGGCGTAGCGCATTTCTTCTTCTTTGACGACGCGCGCCACCCGCTCCACGCTTTCGCGCAGCTCCGGGTAAGGGCCGCTCATGAACTCGGCGACGAAGGGGGTTACCTGGTGCAGGAAGGCGCCTTCAAAGCCTTCCCGCCGGGCGTGGCGGATAGCCCGGCGAATGATCTTCCGCAGCACGTAGCCCCGGCCCTCGTTGGCCGGAATTACCCCGTCGTGAATCAGGAACTCGGCGGCGCGGGCGTGGTCCGCCACAATGTTCAGCGTGGTGGGTTTCACTTCGCCCAATAGGCAGGCGGCGTGGGCGCGAATGGGTTCGATCAAGTCGCACTCGTAGTTGGAAACCTTGCCTTGCAGAATCGCTGCCACGCGTTCCAGACCCATGCCTGTATCGATGGAAGGGCGGGGAAGGGGAGTAAGCACCCCGTCCTGGCTGCGGTCGTACTGCATGAAGACGAGGTTCCAAATTTCCACGAAGCGGCCGCCGCCATCCAAGGGGAAGGCTTCGTGCTCGCGGCCTGTTTCCGCGGCTGCGGGGCCCAAATCATAATGAATTTCCGAGCAAGGACCGCAAGGGCCCGTATCGCCCATTTGCCAAAAGTTGTCCTTCTCGTCCAACCGGAAGATGCGGTCTTTCGGCACGTTGGCCACCTTCTGCCAGAGTTCTTCCGCCTCGTCGTCTTCGCGGAACACTGTTATGTAGAGGCGGTCTTTGGGCAAACCGTAGACCTTGGTCACCAAATCCCAGGCGAACTCGATGGCCTCGGCTTTGAAGTAATCGCCAAAGCTGAAGTTGCCGAGCATTTCGAAAAAGGTATGGTGGCGGCGGGTGTAGCCCACGTTCTCGAGGTCGTTGTGCTTGCCACCCGCGCGCACGCATTTCTGCGACGTGGTCGCGCGCGAATAGTCGCGCTTTTCCTGGCCCAGGAAGATGTCCTTAAATTGGTTCATCCCCGCGTTGGTGAACAGCAAGGTGGGGTCGTTGCCCGGCACCAGCGAGGAAGAGCGCACCATGCGGTGCCCGCGCTCGGCGAAAAAATTCAGAAAAGTGGAACGGATGTCGTGGCCAGTCATGGAGTAGGGAAACTACTAGTTTCCCATGCTGCTTCCGAAACTGCCGCTTCCGCCGTCGCCTTAGTCTTCCCGCAGGATGGCCAGGGGCTTCTGGCCCAGGATGCGGGCGCTAGCCAGCCACCCGGCGGCGTTGGCAATCAGCGCCGAGCCCACAATGGCCACCACCAGGGCTTCCCATTGCCAGTTGTACTCGGCCTCTTCAAAGAAGCGCTTCATGATCAAGCCCGTGAAACCGGTGGCGAGCGCGGCTCCCAATAGGCCCGCCGTCGCCCCCAGCAGCAGGAACTCCACGCTGAAGATCCGCGCAATTTTCCAGCGCGTTCCGCCAAAGGTTTTCAGAATCACCACTTCGCGGATGCGCCGGAAACGCGTCCCAGCCACACTGGCGGCCAGGATGATGATGCCCCCCAAAATCGCGAAGGCACTGATGAAGCGGATGACCACCGCCACCTGGTCCACCACCTCCTGGATGATGTCCAGGACATCGGCAATGTTCACCACGCTGATGGTGGGGTATTTGGCGTAGAGCTTCGTTTGCAGGCGGGCAACTTGCGTCGCGTTGACCCGCAAGCCGGCAAAGTAAATTACCGGCAAATCCCGCAGCGTGGCGGGGTCGAAAATAAATTCCTGCGTGGCCCCTGCGCGCACGCTTTCCTGCCGGTAAATGGCCTTCACCTGGGCGCGGATCACTTTGCCGCTGGCCGTCCAATCGATGACATCGCCCAGTTGAATCCGCAATACCTTACTGGTGTCTTCGGTGATGGCAAGCTGCCCGCTGGCTCCTGGCTCGAACCATTTCCCGGCCAGCAGCTTTGTGCCCGCCGGTTGCTGGGCATTCCATGTCACGCTGCGGGTTTGCAGAAAGCGGCGCCCAAAGCCCTTCAGGTCGAGCGTCTCGATGGCTTGGCCATTGATGTGCGTGATGCGCGCGGCCACGGAAGGAATCAACTCCGCGCCTTTTTCCACCCCCGGCTGCTGGTTCACCAGCGTGGTGACGCCCTCCTTCAAGGGTTCCGTGATATCGATCAAAAACACATTGGGCATGCCCGGCGGGGCGGATTCGGCAATCTCTTTCAACAGGCTATGCTGCACCAGGTAGATGGTGAGCGTAAACATAACGCCAATGCCGATGCTTACCAGCACCAGCTCTGCTTGGTTTCCGGGACGGTAGAGATTGGCCAAGCCATGGCGCAGCGTGCCGCGTGTGAGCGGCGAAAGCCGCCGGATGCCGCGCAACAGCAGCCAGGCAAAGGCCATCAAGATCAGCAAGGCCCCCAAAAGCCCCCCGGAAAACCAGGCCCCCAGGCGCGCGGCTTCCGCCAGTTTTGAACCCGTAAGCCAACCGGCCAAGCCGCCCAGGCCTACCAGAATGACAAGGCCCGAAAACATCGCTGCCCGTGCCTGTTTCCAGCGCTCTCCCCAACTGGGCTTTGTGCCTTTCATGTCGCGGCGGAAAATCGCGTTGGGCTTAATCTCCCGGATTCCCAACAACGGTGGCAGCGTAAACAGCAGGGTGCTCAACACCCCGGCGAGCATCCCCTGCAACATGCTTGGCCAATCAAAGTAAAATTCGGGGCGCAATTGGAAGTAGCGCTCGATCAACGAGGGAAAGGCGAATTGCACCGCCGCGCCGAAGGCAATGCCGAGCACGCCGCCGGCAACGCCGAGGGCCAAGGTTTGCATCAGGTAAATACGAATAATCTGCCCGGAGCGCGCGCCCAGGCACTTCATCACGGCAATGGAATCCAAGCGCTGCTGCAGGTGCGAATTCATCGCCATCGCTACACCAAGCGCGCCAATGATCAACGCAACCAGGCTAACCAGGCTGAGGAAGCCGGTCGCCCGGTCAAGCCCCCGCGTGATGAGCGGGTGGGTCTCGCGGTAGTCCGTCACCAGTGCCTCGGGAAAAATCTTCTTCACGCGGTCTCGCGCTTCGGCCACTGGCAGGCCCGTCGTGGGCAGCTTAAAAAGAAATCGCTGCGCGGCACGGCTGCCCAAACTGATTAAGCCGGTCGATTCCAGCGCGGCGCGCGACATCATCATGCGCGGACCCACGTTCAGGCTGCCCGTCATCCGGTCCGGCTCCTTCACCACCAGGGCCGAGACGCGATAATCTTTCCCCCCGAGGCGAATGGTTCCCCCGGGAGATAAGCCCAGGCGCAGCGCTAACTCCTGGCTCAAGGCCGCACAAGTTTCGCAAAGTGCCTTGGCTAAGGGCTGCGGTGGATCCAGTTCGACGACGCCGTAAAAAGGGTACTCGGCTGGGTCTACGGCCTTCAGGCTAACCAGCAAGGGCGTGGGGTTGGCCGGGTTGGCCGCCATGGTCACGGTTTCGGTGATGCGGGTGAGTTGCGCGCCGCGTTTGGCCAGGCCAAGCAGCGCTTCTTCCTGGTTGGCATCGGGTTGGACAAAAAGCCGCGCGGACACGTCGCCCGCCATCAGCGTGCGCGCCTCCGTATTCAACATGCGGCGGAAAGCCGTGGAGAAGCCGCGAACGCCCGTCAGCGCGCCCACCCCGATGGCCACGGCGAGGATCACGAAAAGAAATTTCCCTCCGGAGGCGCGTGCCTCACGCCAGGCAATTTTGCGCGCCGATTGCAGGGTGAAACTGCCGGTCATTGGTCGCTCACCACTTGCCCGTCGCGCAGCGTAATCGTGCGGTCGGCCTTGCGCGCCAATTCCGCATCGTGGGTCACCATCACCAGCGTGGCCCCGCGGGCCCGATTCATTTCCACCAGCAGGTTCAAGACGAGTTGCCCGTTGGTGGAATCCAGATTGCCCGTGGGCTCATCGGCCAGCAGAATGGGCGGGGCGGTCATGAAGGCGCGCGCCAGGGCCACGCGTTGTTGCTCGCCCCCGGAAAGCTGCACGGGGTAATGGTCGGCGCGGTCGGCCAGTCCCACTTGCTCCAGCAGTTCGCGGGCGCGGGCGCTGCCGTCTTCCCGCCGCCCTTGGAGTTCGTGGGGGAGCAAAACATTTTCTTCTGCCGTCAAAGTGGGAATCAATTGGTAGCTCTGAAACACAAAGCCTATTTTTTCGCCCCGCACTTTCGCCATTTCGTCTTCGGCCAATCGCGTAATGTCCACGCCGTCCAGGCGAATACTGCCGGCCGTGGGACTGTCGAGGCCAGCCAGTAAGCCCAGCAATGTGCTCTTGCCGCTGCCCGAGGCGCCCATGATGGCTACAAATTGTCCGTGCGGAATGGTGAAGTCAAGACCCTTTAGAATCTTCACCGTGTGCGTGCCAGTGGCAATTTCACGGGTTAGACCCTCAACTGCAATAGCGGGTGAGCCCGCGGGGGGATTCGACATGAGTACTCTCTATCTCTTATTCTGGCAGTGGTGAGACTGTTTTCTTTTTTTACTCTTACTTTGTTGCTGTTGGGTTGCGGAACTCAAACAGACACCAGCCCGAAAGCGGAGACCGCCACAAAAGCCGAACCGCTTCCTCCGCCCGTACCCGCCGATACACGCCCGGTCATTGCCTGTTTTGGCGATAGCCTGACGGCCGGTTATGGACTGGAAGCGGGCAGCACCTATCCCGATGCATTGCAAAAATTGCTCGACAGCTCCGGTTACTCCTACCGCGTCGTAAACCTCGGCATCAGCGGCGACACCACGCAAGGCGCCTTGGACCGCATCCAAACCGTCGTGGAATACGCGCCGAAGATTACGGTTGTCGAAATCGGCGGTAACGATGGATTGCGAGGCATCCCGGTCGCCCGTTCGCGCGATAATCTGACGCAAATCGTGGCACGCGCGAAAAACGCTGGCTCGAAAGTGCTGTTGGCCGGCATTACCTTGCCCCCCAATTACGGGCGCGAATACATTGGCCAGTTTGAGCAAATGTACGCGACGGTGGCAAAAAGCTCAGCGGATGCCTTCTTGCCCTTTGTGCTCGACGGCATTTGGAACGCCAAGGGAATGATGCAGAATGACGGCATCCACCCCACCGCCCCGGGAGCCGAGCGCATGGCCCAAAACGTCTTCAAAGCCCTCGAGCCGTTGCTGGAAAAATAGCTAATCGTAAAAAGGCAAACGAATTTGCCGCTTCGCCAGGTAAGCGCGACGCGCGGCTTTTCCCTTGGGGGGAGTCTTGGCCGCGATTTCGAACCCCAATTCCGGCTTTAGGGCTTCGGCGGCAAAAAGGTCGGGGTCTTTGTGGCTTAAGGGCGGGCCGCCGGTTTTCTGGATCCAGATTTCTGTGGCGTGCTGGAGTTGCGTTTCCAACTCTAAGTCGGCAGCCTTCCACATGGCCTCGCAAAGGATAGCCTTCTTTCTGCCGATACGGACAAGCACGCTCATAGCCGGGGATTTTTGAGACTAGCTAAATTGTACTGGCAAATGGGCTTAGCTCGAAATTTTTCGATCACAAAAATGAAATTCCCGCTTGCTAAGCTGCCCAGTATGATCGCCTCCCGCCGCACCATACTGGCCTCGCTGGCCAGTTTCGCCCTAGCCCAAAACAACCCGGCCAAGACGCGCAACCTGATCCTCATCACCCAGGACGGCCTGCGCTGGCAGGATGTCTTCCGGGGCGCCGACGAAGCCCGCATGCCCAAAAAAGACCATCCGGTTTGGAAGCGATTTTGGCGCGATACTCCCCGCGAACGCCGCGCAGCGTTAATGCCCTTTTTGTGGAATACCGTGGCGCAAAAGGGCCAAATTTTCGGCAATCGCGATTTGGGCGCCGATGCTTACCTCACCAACGGCCTGAACTTCAGCTTCCCGGGCTATAGCGAGATTCTCACGGGCTTCGTGGACAAAGGGATTAATTCCAACGACAAGATTTACAACCCCAATATCACGGTGCTGGAGTGGTTGCACCAGATGCCCGAGTTTCGCGGCAAGGTGGCGGCCTTTGCCGCTTGGGACGCCTTCCCCTGGATTCTGAACGACAAGCGGGCTGGCTTCCTGGTGAATGCTTGTTTCGACCCCTTTCCGAACCCCAAGCAGAACCCTCAACTGGCCACGCTGAGCAAGATCAAAGAGGAGTCCCGCTATTGGGGCGGGGAAGCCTTTGACGCGCCGGTTTACTATCTGGCCCAAGAGTACTTGCAACAGGAAAAGCCGCGCGTGCTCTACATCGCTCTCGGCGAGTCCGACGAATGGGGCCACGAGGACCGTTATGACCTCTACTTGCATTCGGCCCACTTAACCGATCTCTACGCCCGCCAAATCTGGGACACGGCGCAGGCCATGCCCGAATACCGCGACCAGACCACCCTGTTGATGACCGTTGACCACGGCCGCGGCGACAATGCCGAAACCTGGAAAAGCCACGGCGAAAAGCTGCCCGAATCGAAGTATGTGTGGATTGCGGCCATGGGCCCCGATACGCCGGCCCTGGGCGAGCGCAAAAACACTTCCGCTGTCACCTCCAACCAATTAGCCGCCACCATGGCAGCCTTGTTGGGCAAAAATTATTTGGCCTCCCAACCAAAGGCGGGGAGGCCGATTGCCGACTTACTGGCTAAGCACGGGGCTTAGAAGATGAAGCGCGCCACCAGGGTGATGACACGGGAATTCGTGTCGGTGTCCTGGTAGTAGCCGAAGTTCCCGGGGGCGGCCAAGCTGGCGCCCGGACGCGAGAACGAGGTGTTGTTGAACAAGTTGGCGAACTGGCTTTGGAATTGCACGGTGTACCGCTCGCGGAATTGGAATTCCTTCTGCACGGTCAAGTCGTATTGCGTCAGCCCGTTTTGGCGGATGACGTTGCGTCCCAAGGTGCCGAAGTTGCCAATCAGCGGTTGAGAAAGCCCGGAAGCAGCAATCTTTTGATCGGCCGCGGAAGCCGAACCACCACGACTGGGTTCCAGGCTGAGGTTCAGCGCGCCGTTCAAGTTCGGACGCACGGCACCGTTGCCACCCAACAGAATCGGGTCGGGCAAACCGCTACGCGGGCCGCCAAACAGATTGATCGGATAACCGGATTGAGTTTGGAAAATGCCGCTCAAGTTCCAGCGGCCCAACACGGTGCGTACAAAACCATTGCCGCCATCAAACTTGGGCAGGTCATAGCTATGCGTAAAGACAAAGCGATGGGGCACGTCGAAGGCAGAAACCGCGCGGTTATCGCGGTTGTTGAAGGGGTTTTGCTGCGAAGGCGAGTCGCTCACCAACACGCCAAGCACGTCGGAGACATCGTCAATCGACTTCGACCAAGTGTAGGCCGCAGTGAAGCCGAAGCCGCTGCGGAACGTGCGGGAGAGGAAGGCTTGCATAGAGTGGTAGGTGGAGCTTGCCGAGCTTTCGTTCAGCGTAACGGTCGTAAAGCGCGGGTCGATGCGGTTGGAAGGAACCGTGGGAGGTGCATTCAAACCGGCATTGATGCTGCGGAATTCTGCCAAGCGTGCCGCCTCATCCGCGGCGGAAGTGGCAGGAACCACCAAGCCTGGTTGTACTGTGTTGATCGGGCGGGCGCGCTGCAATTGCGTACCGCGGCTGCCGTTATAGCCCAAGCGGGCGATAAAGCCATTGCCCAGTTGGCGCTCGATATTCAAGGAGAATTGCTGCACGCGGGGATTATTCATGGCGTAATCCACTGGCGAGATTGCCCCGAAGTTTCGAATCGTGGTGCCAAAGCCGCCTACGGTTTGGCGGCCGGTTACTTGGAAAGGCGCTGTGCCAGCCAGCAGGTTGGTGAGTGTATCGCCTCCCGTGAAGTTGGTCGTCGAGAACAAGTACATGAACGGCGGAGCAAAGCGAAGATTGGTGATCGGATTCAGGAAGATGAAGTCATACGTCCACCCGTAGCCGCCACGAATGGACCACTTCTGATCCGGACTGTAGGCAAAGCCGAAGCGGGGCGCCCAGTTGTAGTTCGTGTTGAAAACCGTGCCGCCTTGGGCGATCGTACCGAGCGCGCCGGTTCCCGCGCCACCCAGCCCGCCTTGTTGGTCCAGATTAAGGTTCGAGATCAAATTATTGACCTCCGACACCCCTCCGGCAATTTCGACACGTACGCCGAGATTGAGGGTCAGCTTTGAGTTCACGCGCCAATCGTCCTGGAAAAACGCGCCTTGGTTCAGCACGCGGTTGCCGCGAATGGAACTGCCGAAGCGCTGGCTGTAGAGCACGGGAGTTCCCGCTTGGAAGCCTGCGATGTTGGCAAACGTGACCGTTCCGCGCAGGTTCGAGTCAAATACACTGTTGGCTTGGATCCGCTCCATGGTGTAGCCACCTTTGAAGTAGTGCGAGCCTTTCAACCAGGTAAGGGTGGTCAAAGAGTTGTACACATTCTGCGTGCGCCCTTGCGGCAATCCGCTCCACGTGCCCAGTTCGGCTTGGCCGGATTGGAAACTCACGGAAGGCGCCGTGATGTTTTCCAGAGGCGTAAAGTTTGGCTTCGAGCGCAGGAAGGTACCCATCTGGTTTAAGACAAGCGTGGGGCTGAACGTGCGCGTGTAAGAAAGCGCAATGCTCTGCGGGCGGTTCGTGCTGGAGGCGCCGTTGGTTGGCAAGTTCGAAGAAATGAAGGTAAGACCCGGAGAGCGGTTCTCGGAATCCTGAATTGCGTAACGGCCATAGAGTGTGTCCTTGGAAGAAATCACCCAGTCCACACGGCCCGAGAAAGCAATGGAATTGGTGCCCAACGGAGCGGCAGAGGAGAGTTGTCCCGTGGGCGAAGTCACGCCCCGGGCGGCCTCAAACAACTGCCGGGAAACGGGGCTGGCCGCCTGCAATTGCTCTGGCGTCAATACCAGCGCTGTCCGCGTGCCACCCGCGCCGCGGATCTTTTGCTGTTCATAGGTGCCGAAGTAGAAAAGCTTATTGGGGACAATCGGCCCACCGATGGCGGCAACCCAATTGTTGTCGCGCAAAATAGAGGCCTTACCCGTGCGGTCAAAGTAGTCGCGCGCGTTCAATTTGTCGTTCTTGAAAAAGTGAACCAGGCGGCCATGGAATTCGTTCGAGCCGCTCTTGGTCACGATTTGGAACTGGCTCGAAGAATTGCGGCCATATTCCGCGCTGAACTGATTGGTAATGACGTTCACTTCGCGAATGGCGTCCAGGGGCACTGTGCCCGTACCCGCGCCACCGGTGGTGGAAACGTCCGTTGCCTGCGCGTTGTCAATCGTGATGTTGTTGGCGCGGCCGCGTCCACCGTTCGAGTTGAAGCTGCCTTGTCCGAGGAAGGGGTTGCGCGCGCTCACCGGGATTACTCCCGGCTGGGTGCCCGCCAAAGACAGAACACCGTTGGGCAGCGCGAGTTGAGTGACTTGCTTTGCTTCCACCACACCAGAGAGCTGTGCGGAAGTCGTGTTCACGGCAACGGTGGATTCCTCAATCACCACTTCCTGCTTGGTCGTGGAGAGTTCGAGCTTGATGGGAAGCTCGCGGATGGCGCCCGCATTGATGGTCACCGTGGTTTTGGCTGTGGCAAAGCCTGAATTTTCGATCGTTACTTGGTAGCTGCCGGCATCTAGCAAACCGAAGCGAGCCACGCCATCGCTACTGGTCGCCGCCTCGCGCGAGGCATTGTTGGAGGTGTTGGTAATGCGAACCTTGGCGCCGGAGATGACGGCGTCGGCAGGATCGGAGACTTTGACTTGGAGGTCGCCGGTGATTTGCGCGGCGGCGGGAAGGAGCAGCAAAAACAATCCGAGTACAACCCGGAAAGGGAGAAGCCGAGACATAGAATAAACCCTTCTATTCTGAAGTTTTCGGTTTGCTTTTCGGGGCGCACGGGTGGTGCGTTTTCCTGAAGCAAATCCGCGGTTAATTCAAATGTAACAGTTCTGAGCTGTGCCTGTCACGGGCCAAATGCCAAACTACTGGGGCCTAACGGGCGCTGCGCTCTCCGATTTTGCGTTGCAGTGCCATCATCAGGCGGTCCTCAATTTCCTGGGGAACCGCTTGGGGTTCGCAGCCTTTATAGATCTTAAGCGTCTTCTGGGTCGTGTCCATTACCACCCAACAGTTGGGGCAATCCCGCATATGCTGGTCGAGTTCGGCGCGCGTCGCCGGATCCAGCGCATCGTCGAGAAAATCGCTCAGCTCCCGGAGAAAGTCCTTACAGGTAGGCAAACGCGTTTTCTCCCTTGGTCTTGAAGATGCGGGTCAGCTTCTCGCGAAGCTGCAAGCGGGCGCGGAGCAGGCGGCTCTTGACGGCGGGAATGCTTAAGTTCAAAGCCTCGGCGGTCTCCTCGGTCGACATCTCTTCGATGTCCCGCAGCACAAAAACGGTGCGGAAGCCTTCGGGCAAACTCGCCACCGTGCGGTCAAGAATGGAGCGCAGTTCATCCTGCGAGTAGCGGTCTTCCGGGTTGCCTTCCCAAACGGCAATTTCGCGCGTCACGGTGTCTTCGCCCGTGTCGAGCTGTTCGTCAAGGCTTACCACCTTGTCGCCTTTGCGCTTGCGCAGCTTCATGAGTGCTTCGTTCATGGCAATCCGGACGAGCCAAGTGTAGAACTTGCTGTTTCCTTGGAAGGAACCAAGGTGAGTATATGCCTTCAGAAAGGTTTCCTGCAGCACATCCTCAGCATCCTCGTCATTATTAGTGATGTTGCGTCCCACGCGAAGGATGCGGCGGCTGTACTTCTTTACCAACTGGGGAAAGGCGCTGTCGTCGCCGTTCTTGGCCATTTCCACCAAGTCTTCGTCGCTCAGTGGCTCAGCCTGTGGTTCTGAAGTTGTCATGAACGGTATTCCCCCACTATAGCCCAACGGTTACGGTGGGTAAAAAAGTTCCCTCCAACTCGCGTGTTACGCTGAAAAACAACCCAAAAATGGCGAATCAAGAAGTTCTTGTGACGCTGCCGGATGGCAGCCAACGAGCCTTTCCCGCGGGTGCCCGTCCGCTGGATGTGGCCCTTTCCGTGTCGAAACGGCTGGCCGAAGAGGCGATTGTAGCCCGTGTGAACGGCGAACTGTGGGACCTTGTCCGCCCCCTGGAAAAAGATTCCACGGTGGCCATCCTCACTCCGAAGGACGAAGAAGCGCTGGACGTTTACCGCCACTCGACGGCCCACTTGCTGGCCGCCGCCGTGCTGGAGCTTTACCCGGACACGAAACTCGGCATTGGCCCGCCCATCGACAACGGCTTCTATTATGATTTCGACCGCAAGGAGCCCTTCACGCCCGAGGACTTGGCCAAGCTGGAAGCGAAAATGGCCGAGATCCGCGACCGTGATTTGCCCTTCGAGCGCAAGTTGATGCCCAAGCCCGAGGGTATTGCAAAGTACACCGCCATGGGCGAACCCATGAAGGTGGAATTGATCACCGAGCGGGCCGATGAAATCTTCAGCGAATACACGCTCGGGCCCCATTTCATTGACTTTTGCCGCGGGCCGCATTTACCCTCCACGAAAAAGATCAAAGCCTTCAAGCTGCTGAGTGTGGCGGGGGCCTATTGGAAGGGCGACGAAAAGCGCCAACAACTGCAGCGGATCTATGGCACTGCCTGGTACACCGCTAAAGAGCAGGATGAATTCCTGAAGCAACTGGAAGAAGCCAAGAAGCGCGACCACCGCAAACTGGGCAAGGAACTCGACCTCATCTCCATTCAGGAGCTCGCCGGTCCGGGCCTGATTTTCTTCCACCCCAAAGGTGCGCTGATCCGGAAAATTCTCGAAGACTGGATGCGCGAGGCCTACCTTGATCGCGGCTACGAACTGGTGTTCACGCCGCACGTGGCGCGGCGACAACTGTGGGAAGTGAGCGGGCACGCCGGCTTTTACGGCGAGAACATGTTCGTGCCCATGGAGCTTGACGACGCTACCTACCAGTTGAAGCCCATGAATTGCCCTTGCCACATTCTGATTTACGCCAACAAGCAGTACAGTTACCGCGAACTACCCGTGCGCTTGGGCGAATTGGGAACGGTTTATCGTTATGAGCGCTCCGGGACCCTCCACGGGCTGTTGCGCGTGCGCGGATTCTGCCAGGATGACGCCCACATCTTCTGCACCCCCGAACAGTTGGAAGACGAAGTGGTGGGTTGTTTGGACTTTGCCTTCCATACGCTGAAAACCTTTGGCTTCGAAAAGTACGAAGCCGAGCTGTCCACTTGGGACGGTGGGGTGAGCGGCAAATATGTGGGCACTCCGGAGGAGTGGGCCCGCGCGGAGAAAGCGCTTGAACACGCCGTGGCGCGCCTGGATTTGAAAGTAAAGGTGATGCCGGACGAGGCTGCCTTCTACGGGCCCAAGATCGACGTGAAGTTGGTGGATGCCATTGGCCGCAAGTGGCAGCTATCCACGGTCCAATTCGACTTTAACCTCCCGCGCCGCTTCGAGCTTAGTTACATTGCCGAAGATGGCCAGAAGCATACGCCCTACATGGTGCACCGCGCCTTATTCGGTAGTGTCGAACGTTTCTTCGGCATTCTGGTGGAGCACTATGCCGGCGCCTTCCCGGTTTGGCTGGCCCCGGTGCAGGCCAAGATCTTGCCGGTGACGGACCGCGCTAACGATTACGCCCGGCAGGTGCTGGCGGCGCTGAAGCAAGCCGGACTGCGCGGCGAAGTGGACGACCGTAACGAGAAGATTGGCTTCAAAATCCGCGAAGCCCAATTGCAAAAGGTGCCGTACATGTTTGTGGTGGGCGATAAAGAAGTGGAAGCCAACACCGTAAGCGTGCGGCATCGCCGCAAGGCCGACCTGGGCGCTATGGCGATGGACGAGGCCGTGGCCTTGCTCAAGGCCCAAAACGATTCGCGTACTGCAGAAGAATGATTTGGCTGGCGACTGCGCTTGCTGCCGGAGCACTTGTCTACTGCGGCTTGGCTCTTTACGCGGCGCTCCATTATCGGAAAACTGCGCGCATTCGCCCAACGGCCGATCTTCCGCCCATCAGCATTTTGAAGCCCTTGAAGGGGGCGGACCTGGGCCTGGAGGACAATCTCCGCAGCTTTTTCGAGCAAGCCTACACCGGCGAATTTGAGATTGTTTTTGCGCTCGAGTTCGCGAGCGACCCCGCCGTGGGAGTGGTCGAAAAGCTGCAAGCGCAGTATCCCGGCATCCCGGCGCGCATTTTGATTGTGGGCGAAACCCCCTGGACCAATGCGAAGGTTTGGAGTTTGCACCACATGGTAGAGGCCGCCCGCCACGACCTGCTGGTGATGGCGGATTCCGACATCCGCGTGGGGCCGGATTTGCTGACTACCCTCGCCCAAGAGTTCCTCGCGGACCCGCGGCTGGGCCTAGCCACCTGTCCTTACCGCGCCAAGGGGGGCCCGAGCTTGTGGAGCGAGCTTGAAGCACTAGGCATGAACACGGAATTTCTCGCCGGCGTATTGGTGGCGCGTTTGCTTGAGGGCATGGCCTTCACCCTCGGGCCAACCGTGGCGGCAAGAAAACAGGCCATTGCGGCAGTGGGCGGCTGGGAGGCCTTTCGCGCGTTTCTGGCCGAAGACTTTGTCCTGGGGCAAAGGGTGACGGCCGCGGGATGGAACAGTATTCTCTCCGCCTATGTCGTGGAGCACCGCATTGGCAGCGAAACGCTCCGCAAAAACTTCGCCCACCGCTTGCGTTGGAACCGCTCCACCCGGCGCTCGCGCCCGGCGGGTTATGTGGGCCAGATTTTCACCAATCCGCTGCCGCTCGTCCTTTTTGCCTGGTACCTGTGGGGTTTAACTTGGCCTTATTTGGCCTTGGGTGTATCGCTGCGTTACGGTTTGGGTTGGGTTACGGCCTGCTGGATTCTGGGACAAAAATGGGGCATCCGCGAGCTTTTGCTGTTGCCTGTGCAGGACACACTGAGCCTGGCGTTTTGGGCGTTGGGGTTTTGGGGAAACCAGATTGAATGGCGAGGTCGGGTATTCATGCTTGAAAAGGATGGACGATTGAAGCCTATATGACAACTTGTGTGCTAATCTAAAGGTTCCGGCTAGATTGCGGGGACGTAGCTCAGTTGGTTAGAGCGCCGGCCTGTCACGTCGGAGGTCGCGGGTTCGAGCCCCGTCGTCCCCGCCATTCCTTCTTTTCCAAACCGAACCTTTCGCTGAAACGAGCCTCGCATGTTTCCCAACAATCCTCCTAAGCTGAACATCACGCAATCGGAAGACTATCGCGAAAACTACGCGAACTCGGTGCAGGTTCGCATGAGCCTGTGGGATTTCTTTTTGATGTTCGGAACCATCACGCAATCGGTGCCGGAAGCGGTGGATATCAAGAATTTTCAAGGGCTTTATTTGAGCCCCCAACAGGCCAAGGCCTTGGTGAATCTGTTGAACCAAAACCTGGCGCAATACGAAGCCACTTTCGGGGAAATCCGCTTGGACCCCAACATGTCGCAAGGCGCTGTTCAGTAAATTCTCACCCAGGTAAAGGCATGTGACCCGCCGCCGCTCGTTGGCGATCATACTCGTTTACCTTGCCTGCGCTTCGTTCCTCTTTCTTACCCATTCCCGACTACTCTCCCTTCCTTTCTTCTGGGACGAAGCAGGGCAATTCATTTCGCAATCCTGGGACCTGTATAGCAAAGGGCTGATTCTGCCGGAGTCCGCTCTGCCCAATTCGCATCCGCCGGGGCTCCCGCTTTTCCTGAGCGCTCTTTGGCGCTTTTTCGGATTTGGCATTGAACTCACGCGCGGAGCCATGCTCTTGTGGGGAGCTGCCTATCTTTGTGCGGGCTTCCTGTTGGCGGTGGAATTGGTGAAAGGGTCGCGGGGCGCGCCCGCGTTTCTGGCCCTTGGCTTCCTGGCGGCGCACCCGCTGGTTTATACGCAAAGCATGATGGCGCAACTCGACCTGCCGAGTGCTGCTTGCGTGACGGCAATGCTGGTGGCCTACCTGCAGCGCCACGAACGCACAATGGTGCTGTGTGCGCTGGCGGCCGTGGCTTTCAAAGAAACTTCGGTGGTGGTGCCGCTCGTGCTGGCGGCCTTTCTCTGGCGGCGGGGGGAGCCGCGCTTGGCCATTCTGCTGGGCGGCTTGCCGGTGCTGCTTTTGCTGAACTGGTTTGGCTTCCTTTGGTGGAAAACCGGCTTTGCCTTTGGCGACGGCGAGTATTCGCGCTATAACCTCGAATACCCTCTGCATCCGGCGCGGCTGGCGTTTGCGCTCTTTCGCCGCGCCTCGTTCCTGCTGGTTGAGAATTTCCATTTTGTGCCGGCCCTGGTGCTGGCGTGGCGCTGGCGGGCCATTGGCTTTCAACCCGTTTGGCAACCGGTTGTGGCTGCCTCGCTGGCCTTTGTTCTGGCGGTGTCGGCAAGCGGTGGGGCGGTGCTGGAGCGTTACCTGTTGCCGGTGCTGCCGGTACTGGCGGCGGCGTTTGCGGGCGCGCTCTCCACCTTGGCGCCAAAGCTTCGCTATGGCCTCTTTGCGCTTACGCTTGCGGGGATGACGGGCTGTCTGTTTGTGAACATGCCCTGGCCCTATGCCCTCGAAAACAACCTTGCCATGGTGGACCTGGTGGAGTTGCAGCGCAACACGGTGGGCCTGGTGGAATCAAAATTTCGGGAGCGCCGCGTCACCACCACCTGGCCCTTGAACGATGCGCTCGAAAAGCCATATCTCGGCTATGGCACGCGGAAGCACGAGCATTTGCGCGAAATCCACCAGACGAGTGTTGAGGCCGTAAACAGCATGGATTGGGTGGCGGGCGACGTACTGATCTTGTATTCGCGCGCTTGGCAGCCGGATGTGGAGCTAACGCAGTTTCCCCCGGTGCGCTGGTTCCTGGACCGGTTTTTCGAAATGCCCCAGGATTTGCGGCGCGGCCAAATGGATTTGTTGCCGGGATTCCGCCGCATCGTCGGCTATGAGCAGCGCGGCTTTTGGGTGGAGATTCTCGTCTTTACCGGCGATGGAATTTAGCGGCGGCTTGCAGACTTTTTCTGCTCCGGCAGAATGGCGTAGTTTTCCGGGGCGCCGATGTGCTCGTAGACCCACAGCAAACGCTTGCGCAATTCGCGGCTTTGGATTTGCCGCGGGCCCGGCTCTACATCGATGTCGCAACAAAGGCCGTGCAAGTAGAGCGTCAGCGTGTCCACGTAGGAAACGCGGGCATAGCTGTCGAACTGCTTCGATTGGCGCCAGGGGGTAAGCGTGGCGGCCACCAGCGCGTCTTTGGCGCGCCAGGAATCTTCGTCCACCTCGCCATTCACCTTGCGCCGTAGTTCGTCGCGCAGAATTTCGCGATAGCCTTCCCACTCGGCGGTGGGAACACGCTCCACAACCTTCAGAGCAATGGCGTGGAAGAGATGGTAGTGGTATTCGCCGGAATCGCAACCGTGCACGGCAAAGGTCAGCACGATGGCGTCGCCCAAGTTGGTTTCGCTGTGCCAGATCCGCTCCGCCGCGGGCGTTTTGGGCGGGTTCGCTGTCTCGAGAACTACCGTCACTTCTTCCGTGCGGGACCCTTCCAGTTCGGGCACCAGGATGATGCTGATATCCGGCAGCAGCTCCCGCACCCGTGGTGGCAAGCTGCCCACGGGGTCGTAGATAAATTCCTTCTCGTCTTCTTCGTTAAATTTCAAACCGGCCGAGAAGAAGCTGATCTTGTCGCTTAAAGGCTTCATCTCGCTGCGGAAGCGCTCAGCAAAAGCGCGTACCGGGAGTTTTTCGGGCAGCAGGACAGACATCGACAACCTTCAGCATAGCGCGTTACCCTGAAGATCTTGGCAAGCGCGGCGACACGGAAAATCCTGATCTCGGCGGGAGAAGCTTCAGGAGATTTTTATGCCGCCGGATTGTTGGCCGCGCTGCGCGACCTGCGCGACGATCTGGAATTCTTCGGCTGCGCGCAACCAATGATGCTGGCTGCGGGAGTGCGTCCGGTGATGGACGCGGGCAAGTTGGGTGTGGTGGGGCTGGTGGAGGTGGTGCGCCATTTGCCGGGCATTTATGGGGAATACCAAAAGCTGCTGGCCGCGGCGCGGCGCGAAAAGCCGGACCTGGCGATTTTGACGGATTCGCCGGACTTTCATCTCCGGGTGGCCAAGCACTTGGCGGCGATGGGCGTACCGGTTGTCTATCTGGTGGCGCCGCAAGCCTGGGCTTGGCGGCAGGGGCGCGCCCGGCGCATGGCGAGAGATCTGCGCCGGCTGCTATGCATTTTTCCCTTTGAAGAACCGTGGTTCCGCGAGCGGGGCGTGAACGCCACCTACATTGGCCACCCCATGGCGCGCCACATCAAAGCACCTTCGAGCAGGACGGACTTCCTGGCCCGACACGGCCTGGACGCTGCGCAGCCCCTGGTAGCGTTGTTACCCGGGAGCCGCCGCGGCGAAATCGGCCGCCATCTGCCGGCGCTGCGACAGGCAGTCGAAGAAATAGCGGCAAAACTGCCCGCGCAGTTCGTTCTGGGGACTACTCCGGAGATTGGCCGCGGGTTTTTTGCTAACCAGTTGGGCTCCCGAACCATCCATGTGATTGAAGGGCAAACCTGGGACATTCTGGCCCACTGTGACGTGGCGCTGGCGGCCTCCGGGACCGTGACCATGGAAGCTGCGCTGTTGGGCGCTCCCACGGTGAGTTTTTACAAAGTAACGGGCTTGAGCTGGTTTATCGGTAAGTACCTCGTGGACGTGCCCTTTTACACGATGGTGAACCTGATCGCCGGCCGGGCTGTGGTGCCGGAGTTGATGCAGGAAGCAATGACGGGCGGAAGCTTGGCCCGGGAGGCCCTGCGTTTGTTGACCTCCGAAACCGCGAGAATAGAAATGAAGGCCGGATTGAACGAGGTGGCGCAAAAGCTGCGGAGCGAGGAAGATCCGTTCCGGGTGGCGGCGCGTATCGTGAATGGAATGCTCGATGAAAACTCAAATGCATAAATTGAAAATCGCCAAAACGGCGGCTCTGCTGGGCGTGGCCTTAACGGTGGCCGCCACGCTGCCCACAGAACTGTCTGCGCAGACGGAGCGCCGCGGACGAATTGACGTCCTGGCCTACGACATTGCCGCGGAGTTGGTGCCCGCCGAGCAGGTGCTGAATGTAAAGGCCAAGGTGGAGTTTGAAGCGCAAGAGGACCGAGTGAGCACCGTGGAATTCGACTTCAACGACGCCATGCGCGTGCGCACCGTCAGCGATAGCCAAGGCAACGCGCTGACCTTCACGAAGAGCGGCGATTTTCGCTACCGCCTGAATCTGGTGGAGCCTTTGGCCAAGGGCGCCAAGCTGGCCGTGGAGTTTGATTACGATGGCCGCTTTGATGGGCGCGAGGAAAGCCCGGTTTACGGCATCCGCTTTGCGGCAGTGGAGAACGAAGGCGCGGCATTTCTTTATCCCGCTCGCTGGTTTCCCGTGAACGAATACACGAGCGACCGCTACACGATGAACCTTTCCGTCACCGTGCCCTCGGAGTTTCGCGTGGTTTCCGGCGGACTGGAAGGCGAGAAGGAATTGAGCGGCAAGATTACCTATACTTTCGAGAACACCCGCCCGGCGTTGCACGGCAGCTTCGCCGTGGTGCGCGCGACTATGGCGCCCGTTCCCGTCTCGAGCGAAGGGATTACGAGCCGCACGTTTTTCCGGAAAGAAGGCGTAGCGAAGCCGACCGGCGAGATGGTGGCCAAGGCGATGAACTTTTTCACCGATACCTTTGGCACGCCGCTGGTGCGGAATATGGCGCTGGTGGAAACCTTCCGCGGATTCCCCAATGGCTACTCCGCTCCGGGCGTGCTGTATTTTGCGAGCAACGCTTTGCAGGCGGAACCGAATCAGCGCATGATCCTGAACCAGGTGGCGCGGCAATGGTGGGGCGGCAGCATTTCGGCTTTCTCGCGTAGCCACATCTGGCTCGTGAATGGGTTGGCTCGTTATTCCGAAGCGCTTTATGTGGAAAGCACGGGCGGGCCGAGCGCGCTCGAAACCGAGATGCGCGATGTCTATATCGAAGCCTTGACGCAACCGGAACCGCCGCTCATCCAGGCCGCGCGCTACGAAGATTATTCGCCGGAGTATTGGGCGGCTACCGCGGGCAAGGGTTCGGCAGTGTTGCACATGCTGCGCAGCGTGATTGGCAAAGAAAAGTTTGGCCTTGCGCTGAAGGCCTTTGCGGAACGCTTCGCGGGCAAAGAGGCCTCAACGGGCGATTTCCGCCGTACGGTGGAAGAGATTGCCGGGCAGGACTTGGGCTACTTCTTCATCCAATGGATTGAAAGCTCCGGCGCGCCGGAATTCAAGCTCACCTATACAGTCTTCCGCACCTCGAAGGGCTTCCGCATTGTGGGCAAGGTAAGCCAGGACCTCGATACCTTCCGGATGCCCGTGAAGTTGAACATCGAAACGGAAGGCAACCCGGAAGAAAAGATGGTGGAGGTGGTGGGCACCTCCAGCGAATTCAGCGTGGATACCTTTGGCAAGCCTAAGAGCGTGACGTTAGACCCCGATATGAGCGTCCTGCGCTACGACGACAGCGTACGCGTGTCCGTTGCGATTCGCAAAGGCGAGCAGTTTGCGGAAGTGAGCGACTTTGTCGAGGCGCTGAAGGAATACCAGAAGGCCCTGGAAGTGAACCGCAACAGTTCTTTGGCGCACTACCGTGTGGCGGAGCTTCTCTTCCTGCAGAACAACTATCAGAGCGCGGCCAATGAGTTTCGCGAAGTGTTGAACGGCGACCTGGAGCCCAAATGGACCGAGGTTTGGAGCCACATCAACCTGGGCAAGATCTTTGACGTAACCGGCCAGCGGGAACGGGCCGTGAGCGAATACAACCAAGCCATTCGCACCAAGGACAATACGCAGGGGGCGCTCGAAGAAGCCGCACAGTACTTGCGGGAACCGTATAAAAGGCAAACGAGAGAACTCTGAGCCGCCTACGCAGTTGAGGCAGTGGCGGCGCGGGGCTGGGCCCGTTGGGTGAGGGTGGCGGGAGTGGGGGCAAGCAGGACTTCGCGTTCGAGGGGATCGAGCGCTGCGAGGTCCGCGAGGAAGTGGGAGACGACGTCTTCTTGCTCTTCCTCTTCTCTCTGCGCGCAATGGGGTTGCCCGGTGGGTTTGGCGGGTACTGGTCTTTGGCTCAGGCGGTGTTCCGTGAAGATTTGAAGTTGGGTGAGGGCTTGCTTGGCGGCACGTTCGAGAGAGCGCATCGAGCGTTGGATGGCAAGGTGGCGTTTGAGGAGCTCGGGGTTGTCGGGGTCGGCAAGGAGGGCGTTGAGCGCGAGTTGAGCGAGAGGGCGAGACTGGAGAAGTTGGAATTGGTGGAAGGTGAACTGCTCCAGGTAGGTCTTTTCGATCAAGGTGACGGGGCGGACCTCGGCGTACTGGGCGGCGAGATAATCCTCGAAGTTGGCGTAGGCAAGTTGGCTCATGCCGGGAGTGTGGCACGGGGTGGGGGGCGGTTTCGCGGGGCTGCGGGGAGGGGATGGGGAAGCGGTTGAAAGGGAAGGGCTTACGGGAAGAAAAAAATATTTTTGGGGCGTGAAGGGTTAAGTCCACCAGAAAAGCTCCCTGCCGATTTCTTGCGAAAGCGCCAGTAACCGCCAAGCCGTAGTATGGGAGACGGTCTTTGGGAAGTGCGAAGCAAGCTAGCCGATGGAAAAATTGGCCGCGTCTTTTGGGCGGCAGCTTCGACTCGAGTTGGTCTAGGGTTGGCGGTCGAAGCGAGCGAGTTTGAGGTACTTGGCTTGCGGTGCTCTTAAGGAAGAGCTGGTCGCCGAGACTTGCTCCTAATCCAGCCGCTTGTGGAAGCGAAGCACGCTGAAGCCCAGGATCGCGAAGCCCAGCACCGCCAGGGCTAGCGTTTGGGGCCAGAGGACTTCCAGGCCCACGCCCTTCAGGAACAGGCCGCGGGTGATCTCCATGAAGTAGCGCATGGGGTTGATGTAAGTGGACCACTGGATAACCGTAGGCATGTTGGCGATGGGGAAGCTGAAGCCGCTGAGCATGAAGAGCGGTTGGAAGATAAAGAGCGTGCTCATCATGGCCTGCTGCTGGGTGTTGGAAATGGTGGAGATAAACAACCCCAGCCCGAGGCTGCAGATGATGAAGAGCAGGCTGGTGAAGCCGAGCAGCAAGGGGCTGCCGCGCAAGGGAATGCCGAAAATGACCATGGCCAGCACGGTGACAAAGGCTACTTGCACCAGGCCAATGGCCGCGAAGGGCAGCGTTTTTCCCAGGATCAATTCGTAGGGCCGGATGGGTGTGACCATCAATTGCTCCATGGTGCCGATTTCCTTTTCGCGCACAATGGCCATGGAGGTGAGCGTGAGCGTGACCAGCATGATGATGTTCACGATGATGCCCGGGACAAAGTAGCGGCGGCTGCGGAGGTCCGGGTTGAACCAGGCGTGGGTTTCGGGCACCACCCGGGGAAGGCGAATGGCGATGGGCCGGTCCACGGCTCTGCCTACGAGCTTTTGCCGCTGTAAGGTGCGCAGGCGGTCTTGGGTAAAGCGGTTCACCACCTGCGCGGCCTGGCTGGCCACGAGGCTGGCGGTGTTGGAGTTGGTGCCGTCCACAAGAATTTGTACTTCGGCGGCGCGCCCACGGTCGAGGTCCTTAGTGAAGGCCGGGGGAACGCGGATAATAGCGTCGGCCTCGGAGCGGTCGAGGTAGTTTTGGGCTTCCGCCTCTGTCTGCGCGTTCGCCACCACCGTAAATTGCGGGCTTCCGTCGAAGGCGGCCCGGAGCTCGCGCGCGGCCCAGCCTTGGTCCATGTCGGCCCAGACGACTTTCGCATTCTCCACATCCAGGTTTACGGCGAAGCCGAAAATCAGCATCTGGATGATGGGCGGGGCAAACAGCATGGCGCGCATGCGGGGTTCGCGCAGGGTTTGCTTCAGCTCTTTGCGTACGATCTCAAGAATTCGCTGCCACATTGCTTAGGCCACTTTCTGCCGCATCTTGTTTTGGGCGTAAATGAAGATGAGTACGCTGTAGAGCACAAGGGCGGCCAGTTCTCCGATGAGCAAGCTGGGGCCAATGCCCTTCAGGAAGACGCCTTTGAGGATGGTCACCAGGTAGCGCGCGGGCACGGTGCGCGAAACCAGTTGGATCATCTGGGGCATGTTCTCGAGCGAGTAGATAAAGCCGCTCAGCAGAAAGGCCGGCAGGAAGCTGGTAAGCATACTCAATTGGTAGGCCAGCACTTGGTTGCGCGTGACGGTGGAAAGCATGATGCCCCAACAAAGCGCGCCAAAACAAAAGATGGCCGCGCTCACTACCAGCAGAATGGGGCTGCCGCGCAGGGGCACATCGAAAAGCCAAAGCCCGGTGACAATTGCGATGACCATATCAATCATGCCCACGGCGAAATACGCAGCCAGCTTGCCGATCAAAAATTCCGCGGGCCGCAAGGGAGTGGAGAGTAGTTGCTCCATAGTGCCGGATTCCCATTCGCGTGCCACACAAAGGCTGGTTAACACGCTGGACACCATCATCAAAATCACGGCAATCAGGCCGGGAACGATGTAGTTGCGGCTCTTCAGATCGGAATTGAAAATCACGCGGATGCGCGGATCGATGCCCGTAATTTCGGGCGCGCCAATGCGCTCCCGCGCCTTCGTTTGCACTTCGGCGGAGTAAAGGGCGATCAGAGATTCCGCGTAGCCGATGGCGATATTGGCCGTGTTTGAATCGCTGCCATCGGCCAGGATTTGCACCTTGGCGGTGCGGTTTGCGCGCAAGTCCGCGCTGAAGTTCGCGGGAATTACCACGCCCAGCAGCGCCTGGTTACGGTCGAGGGAGCGCTCAATATCGCGGTAGCTCTCGGCGGGAGCAAGCAAGCGAAAGTAGCGGCTGCCGGCCATTTGCTCGACGAGGGCGCGGGAGCTTTCCGTGCGGTCCTGGTCGAGGATCAAAGTGGGTACGCGGTCCACATCCAAACTCAAAGCGTAGCCAAACAACAAGAGCAGCAAGAGCGGGATGGCGAGCGCCATATACAAGCTGCGCGAATCCCGCAGGATGTGCAGGACTTCCTTATAGGCAACGGCTTTTGTGCGGCGGAAGTTCATTGCTTGGCTGCCTCAATTTCCCGTTCAATGCTGTGGACGAAAACTTCTTCCATACTGTCCAGGCCGCTGGCGGCCTTCAATTCCGCGGGGGTGCCAATGGCGATGCCGCGCCCGCCATAGAGCAGGGCGATGCGGTGGCAATACTCGGCCTCGTCCATGTAGTGCGTGGTGACGAAAACGGTTTGCCCGGCTTCGCTGCGCTGGTAGATCAATTCCCAGAAACTGCGGCGGGCAATGGGGTCTACGCCGGAGGTGGGTTCATCCAGAAACAATATGGGGGGCTCGTGCAGAATGGCGCAACCCAGCGCCAGGCGTTGTTTCAAGCCACCCGGCAGAGTGCGCGTCAGCGATTTTTCCCGGCCGTCCAATTGCGCGAGTTCCAAGGCATAGGCTTTGCGTTCGGCCCGCACGGCCGAGGGAACCGCGTAGATGCCGGCGAAAAAATCGAGATTCTCTTCCACTGTCAGGTCGTCGTAGAGCGAAAACTTTTGGCTCATGTAGCCGATGTTGGCGCGGACCTTCTCCGGCTCCTTGGCTACATCGAAGCCCGCCACCAAAGCCCGGCCGGAGCTTGGCGCCAACAATCCGCAAAGGATGCGAATCGTCGTGGATTTGCCCGCCCCGTTGGGGCCGAGAAAGCCAAAGATCTCGCCCGGCGCCACGTCCAGGTTCAACGTGTCCACCGCGACAAAGCTGCCGAAGCGCTTCGTCAAATTTTCAATTTGTACGGCGCTCGATTTCATTGATGAACACATCCTCCAACGTTGGACGAACCCGCGCATAGGGAAGGCCGAGGCTCTCCAGCGGAGCCGCATCGGCGCCCGGCCTCAGAAACACATGCAGTTTGGCGCCACTTAGAGCCATATAGGCAACCCCCGGGGTGCCGGCGAGTTGCTGTTGCAAGGAGCGCGGCTGCTGGCTTTCCACGGCGTAGCAGGCCTCCGGCAGACCGTCGCGGAGAGCGGCCGGGGAATCTAAGCGGATGATCTTCCCTTCGTGCAAAAGCGCGACGCGATGGCAGCGCTCGGCCTCGTCCAGGTAGGCCGTGGCCACCAGAACCGTCAACCCCTCGCGCACCAGCTCTTCCAGAATGAGCCAGAAATCCCGGCGGCTCAGCGGATCGACGCCATTGGTGGGCTCGTCGAGAATCAACACTTCCGGCTTGTGCAGCAGCGTGCACATCAGCGAAAGCTTCTGCTTCATGCCGCCGGAAAGCTTCGCGGCCGGGCGATCGGCAAAGGGCGCCATGCGCGTCATCTCGAGCAGGCGCTGCTTCAAGGGCTTGGCCTCGGCAGCGGGTAAGCCGAAGAGGTCGGCGTAGAAATCCATGTTCTCTTCCACGCTCAAGTCGCCATAGAGACCAAATTTCTGCGCCATGTAGCCAATGCGGTCGCGCACGGCGGCGGGATGTTGCGCAACGCCGAGGCCCACGACGGAGGCCGAACCTTCGTCCGGGTCCAGCACGCCGCACAAGAGGCGCAGTACGGTGGTTTTGCCGGCCCCGTCCGGGCCGACCAAGCCGAAGACTTCTCCGCGTTTCACTTCGAAGGAGACTCCGCGTACGGCTTCGACATCCCCAAAGCGGCGGCGCAAGTTGCGAGCTTCGACAGCAGGTGTCACGGCAGGCGAATCTCCGCCTCAACTGGCATGTTCAGTTTCAGCTCGCGATTCGGGTTCGCCACCTCCACCTTAATGCGGTAGACCAGCTTTACGCGCTCCTCTTCGGTCTGGATTTGTTTGGGCGTAAATTCGGCCTCGCTCGCCAGGAAAGTGATTTTCCCCTCGTAGGTTTTGCCGGGGTAAGAATCCGTGCGAACGGAAACGGGCATGCCCAGCTTCACGCGGCCCAATTTATCCTGCGGTACGTAGCCGCGGAACCAGGGCCGATCAATCTCGCCCAGCGTCAGAACGGGCGTGCCCGCGGCCAAGACTTCCCCTAGCTCCGCGCTCTTGGTCATCACCACGCCGTCCAGGGGAGCGGACGCCTGCGTGTCGTTGATCTGGGTTTCCGTCATGCCAAGACCGGCGCGGGCGCGTTCCAAATCGCCCAAGCGCGCAGCCACTTCCTGTTCCCGCCTTTGGATGTCCAAGCGCTGCGCTTCCACTATCCGCAGGGCCGCTTCCGCACGTGCAACCATGGCTTGGGCCGCCGCGAAGTCTGTTTGCCGCGGACCTTCGCGCAACAGGGCCAAGCGCTCTTCGGCCGATCGCAACTGCGCCGCCGTGGATTCGGCCCGCATCTGGAACTGATCGAACTGCGAACGGCTGATGTCTTCTTTGGCAATCAGTTGTTGGGCGCGTGTGAAGTCGCTTTGGGCTTGCAGGAGGCGGGCCTTCAGGTCCACGACGGCTTGCCGCGCTTGTTCCAAATCCTGCGGGCGCGCGCCGTCTTTCAATTCCTGCAGTTTGGCCTGTGCTTGTTTGAGTTCGCTTTGCCGCAGCAACGTTTCCGCCGCCACCGCTTCCTTTTGATACTGAATGGCCGTGCGTAGCTGAGCGATTTGGGATTGCGCGATGTCAACGCCCGCGCGGTCCCGGTCTTGCGCCTTGTTGAGCTGCTCGGTATCGAGGCGCGCCAGCATTTGGCCGGACTTTACGCTATCGCCCTCGTCCACGGCCAACTCCACGAGGCGACCTGCAGTCTTAAAGGAGACGTCGATTTTGCGGAACTCGATGTTGCCGTGCAGAGTTAGCACGTTTGGGTCGGGACCCTGAAAACGGGTCCATACGAAATAGCCCCCAATTGCAAGCAAGAGCAAAATAGGAATAACGCGTTTCACGGAAGTAGTCCTTTCACGCTGGATTCCACCGTGCCGGTGGAGGCGGCAAGTTCGATCCTTGCCAGGTTGAATTGATAAAGAGCGGACAAATAGTTTTCCCGGGCGCGTTCCAGGCGGGTTTGCGCCGTCGAGACTTCAATAGCGTCTCCGATGCCCGCCGTCAGGCGGCGTTCGGCTTGGGCCAGTTCATTTTCGGCGAGTTCTCGCCCTTGCAGGGCAGTGGCCACTCTTTCCCGGGCGCTCGACCAATCGTCCAGGGCGAGCCGTACGTCGAGCTCAATCTGCGCGCGCAGGTCGGCCTCGCGAATTTGTTCTTGCCGCAGTTGAACGCCCGCTTCGGCGACGCGGGCGGAGCGGCGGCCTCCATCGAAAATCGGGATGCGCAACTGCACGCCGACGCTGCGGGTGGCGCGCTGGTTGGTGCCATCCCCGATGGAGCCATAATCGGCGGCGGCGGCAAGCGAGGGGTAGCGCTCGGCACGAATGCTGCGCTGTTGCTCTTCGAGGGCCGTGCGGCGGCGGAGCGTGGTTAACAAATCGCGCCGGCTATCGAGCGCTGTGCGCAAGGCGGCAGGCGCGTCCGGGGCCGCTTCTGTGCCGTCGCTGGCGCGGGAGGTGAGCAGAATTTCCTGCGAAAGGTCCAGCGCCAGAGCGCGGGCGAGTTCCAGTTTGGTGCGGCGAACCTGGTTTTGGGCTTCGATTTGGCGTTGGCGCGCATTGGCCAACTCAGTAGCCGCGCGATTGACGTCGAGACCCGTACCAAAGCCCGCGGATTTCTGCGATTGCGCCAACTGCTCCAGTCTTTGGGCGAGGGCGACATTGGCCTCCGCAGTGGAAAGCGCCGCCTCTGCGCGTAGCGCCAGAGTGTACAGCCGTGCCACTTGTGCCGCCGTACTTTCCCGCGCCGCCGCTACTTCGCTTTCCGCTACCTGCCGCTGCAGCTTTGCCGTGCGGTAACGCGAAAAGGAGGCAAAGTCGAAAATCGATTGCGTGGCGCTGGCCCGGTAGTCCACCACCGTGAAGGGGCCGACGAAACTAGGAATCGAAAAGCCCGGCAAGCCCGTGGCGGGAAACTGGAAACCAAAGGCGGCAAGGTTGCGCGTCTGGCTGGAGGCCGCAATGGCGCCCTCCACCTGCGGCAAGAAGGCCGCGCGAGCCTGCCGCTGGCGAGCCTCCGCACTGGCAATGCTTTCGCGTACCAGCGCCAGGCGATGGTTTCCGCTTGGGGCCAGGGCAATCTCCACGGCGCGCTCCAGGCTGAGCGGAAGCGGCTGGGCGCAGACCAAAGCCGGAAGCAAAAAAAGCAAGACTTTCTTCATAAGGCAGGAGCCTCCCATGCTGCGGTGGCGAATTGGATCATGCGCCGCAAGACTTCTTCCCGATCCCCCACATTCACCAGGCCCCGGCTGGCCATGGCAAGCTTGGGCCCCGCGCCCATGGTGTGGGCGATGACTCCCACGGAAAACCACATGCGCCAGAAGACTTCTTCGCGGCTTAAGGTGGGGGCGGCCCGTTGAAAGGCCATGGCGAAACGCCCGACGACGGTCGCCATTTCCTCCATCCAGAGCTTGTTCAAATGGTCGACGGGCTCGGTATAAAGCCGCCCGAGCATGACGCCAATCGGAGTTCCTTTGGCTTCCAGGCGTTGGGCCATATTCACCACCGGTTCATAGAAGGCGTTGAGCAATTCGGGGAAGGGAATCTTGCCGTTGTTGTAAGTGGCTTCCAGTTCGTCCAGGAGGGCGAGGCGCTCGGCATTCATGGGGCGAATTCTGCGCAAGTAGACGGCCACGATGAGATCGTCCTTGGTCTGGAAGTGATAGTTGACGGCCGCGAGGTTCACTTGGGCCTCCGCCGTGATTTGGCGGAGGCTGGTGGCTTCAATTCCGCGGGTGGCGATTAAGCGCTCCGTGGCGTCCAAGATGCGCTCCTTGGTGTCTGGCGAGTTCTCTCGAACGTTTGTATCATTCATACGTTCGTTTTAATTTTGCCAAGGAAAATGGAATTCTGCAAGAGAAAAGGGAAGAAACTTTTTTAGCGAAGCAGCGCGCTGGATTTGGTGGCCCAATCGAGCAGGGCCGAGGGGAACATGCCAATGCCCAGCACGGCGGCGGCGCCGATCCAAAGGACGGCCTGTACCGAGAGGGCAGGGGTGGGCAGTGGCTCCGAGCCTTCGGCCGCGGGCTTGGTGTACATGGCCATGATGATGCGCAGGTAATAGTAGGCAGCAATGGCGCTGGCCAATAGGCCGAGGCCGGCCAGCCAATAGAGCTCCGCGTCGATGGCGCTCTTGAAGATGTAGAACTTGCCAAAGAAGCCCGCCGTGAGGGGTAAGCCAATGAGGCTTGCCAGGAAGACCGTCATGAGGGCTGCCAAGCCAGGATTCCGCCGGGCGAGGCCATCGAAGTCTTTCACGTCGGTCTCGTCGCGCAGGCTCACAACGGCGAAAGCGCCGAAGTTCATGATGGAGTACACGGCCAAGTAAAAGAGAACGGCGGAGATGCCGAGCGTGGAGTGCGCTGCGACGGCGACAAGGACGTAGCCAGCGTTGGCAATGGAAGAGTAGCCGAGGATGCGCTTCACATCGGTCTGCCAAAGGGCGGCGCAATTGCCAATGATCATGGTGAGCAGGGCGACGGCGCCCAGCAGGGGCAGCCAGCGGTCGGCCAACGGGTCGAAGGCCGTGAAGAAGAGGCGCAAAATGGTGGCGAAGGCGGCGGCTTTGGGAGCGGCGCTCAAGAAGGCGCTCACCGGGGAGGGGGAGCCTTGGTAGACGTCCGGCGCCCAAACTTGGAAGGGGGCCGCGGAGATCTTAAAGCACAGGCCGGCCAGAATCATGGCAGCAGCCGCGCCCATCATCATTGCGTTCGGAGCGATGTCCGGGTTGCCCAGCACGGCGGCAATGTCGCTGAGATTGGTGACGCCCGTCAGGCCGTAGGTCCAGGCGATGCCATAGAGGAGGAAGCCCGTGGCAAAGCTGCCCAAGAGGAAGTACTTGAGAGCGGCTTCGTTGGCAAATTTGTTGTCGCGCAGGTAGCCGGCCAGGATGTAGCTGGAGATAGAGGAAATTTCGATGCCCAAAAACACCATCATCAGCTCGTTGGAGGCCGCCATCAAAGATTGGCCCACCAGCGACAGCAAGAGGAGGGAATAAAACTCGCCGCTTTCGGCATGGCGTTTGCGCAGGAAGGGGTTGGCGGTAAGAACGGTAAGCGCGCCGACCGAAAGCGTTAACAAGCGGAAGAACGTGGTGAAGCCATCCACCACCAGCATGCGCCGGAAGGCGAGGCCGGGGTTGGCGCCAACAAAGATTGTGGCTAAAGCCGCTAGTCCAATGGCAATGATCGCGACGGCGGGCATGCCCGGCCGTTCGCTGGGGTCGTCGTGAAAAGCTTCCCAAACCATCAAACCAATGGCGAAGAGCACGAGGAGCATTTCCGGCAGGAAGCGGAGCATCTCCTCCGGCGCCGGCAGGGCGTTAGTCGGCATTGGCCACCGCCGTTTCGTTAGGGGTGTCGTTGTTTACGCGGAATTCGACGTTCATCTTGGTCTGTTCCAGAATCTTGGCGTTGACGGCCGACTGGGGGCCGAGGAAGGGCGGAGATTGAATGCCCAACCAGAGGGTAAGGGCCAGCAGCGGGGCAGCCAAAAGGACTTCCCGCGGCTCCAGGTCCAGGTAGCGCTGTTCGCCCGCCGCACCTTGGCTAGGCTTACCGAGGAAGGTGCGCTGATAAGCCCAAAGGAGGTATACGGCCGAGAGAATTACGCCAACTGCCGCCGCCACGGCGTAGGGCATGCCCGTGTAGGCCGCGCCTTGCAGAATGAGGTATTCGCCAACGAAATTGCTCAGCATGGGAAGGCCCGAACTGGCCAAGGCCACAAACAGAAATGCGCTGCTAAGCCAAGGAGCCTGCGTGGCGATGCCGCCGAAATCGGCAATCTCGGACGATTGGCGCCGCGACTCCAGGTAGCCGGCCATCAGGAACAAGGCGCCGGTGGTGATGGCATGGCAAACCATCTGGTAGGAAGCGCCGTCGAGGCCGTTTTGGTGGAAGCTGAAAATACCGAGTACGACGAAGCCCAAGTGGCTGAGCGAACTATAAGCGAGCAGGCGCTTCAGATTCGGCTGCACAATCGCCATCAGGCCGCCATAAAGAATGGCGAGAATGGCCAGCGAACTCACCATGTCCACGTGCGCACGTGCGGCGGTGGGAAACAAAGGCAGCACAAAGCGAAGCAAACCATAGGTGCCGAGCTTGCCCATCATGCCGGCCATCACAATCGTAAGCGCGGTGGGAGAGGTGGCATAGGCGTTGGCCTGCCAGGAATGGAACGGGAAAAGAGGTGTCTTCACCGCAAAGGCCAGGAAGAAGGCAAGGAAGAGGGGGGCTTGTTCGGCGGGGGTAAAGCGCAGGCTCCCGGCGGCCAACTGCGAAAGGATGTTGCGGTAATCGAAGGTGCCGGACTTCAGGAACACATAGATGATGCCGCCCAACATAAGGATGGAGGCGGCAAAAGTGTAAAGGAAAAATTGCACGGCGGCGCCGGTGCGCGTCGATCCGCCCTGGTCGGTGCCCCATTGCCCCATCAGGAAGAGGCAAGGGACCAAGGTTAGTTCAAAGAAAACGTAGAAGAGGAAGAGGTCTTGTGCGGCAAAAACACCTGTGATGGCGGCTTGCAGGAAAAGCAGCCAACCCAGAAATACGCCCGGATTGCGTTCCTCGGGGAGCGCCCCGATGTAGGTGCTGGCGCTGCCAATGGCGATCAAGGTAAGCAGCGCGGTGGCCACGATCAGCCAAAGCGAAAGCCCGTCTACGCCGAGGTGAAAGTGAATGGGCGGGTAGCTGATCCAATTCCAATCGAGCGCGGAAGCTAGGCGCGTGGGGTTTTGCGTAACTTCAGGTACCAGAGCGAGGGTGGTAAGCAGGGACAGGCCGGAAGTGCCCAGCGCAACTTGGAAGGCTGTGGAGGCGTTGCGGCGGAATAAAGTGACGCAAGCAAGGAAGCCCGCCAAAGGGATGAGGATAGAGAACAAGAGAAACATTAGCGGGTGGCGCCTCCCGACGCCATCAATCCAATGAAGAGCACCGCGCCCAAAAGAATGTAGACCGCATAGCTGCGTATGTTGCCGCCCTGCAATTGGCGGAAGAGACTACCGAAGCTGCGGGTAAGCGCCGTCGCGCCATTGCTGATGCCATTGATGAGCACCGGTTCGACGCCACCGTTCAGCACGGCGCGCGAACCCTGCTCCAGCGGATGCACCACAGCGGCATCGTAGGCTTCGTCCACGTAGAACTTGTTGGAAACGGCGCGGCCAAAGGCGCCAAAGGCGGCACCAGCGGAAGCCGCTGCGGCCGGATTTGCCACATAGAAGTAGTAGGCAGCAAACAGACCGGCAAAGCCCGCCACCACGCTGGTGACGATTAGGAACATGTCATGGTGTTCTTCCGCCGCGCCCGGGTTCAACCACTCCATCACGGGAAGATAGCCGCCCGAGACACTGAGGAGCGCCAAAACAACGAGGGGCAAGTACATGATTGCCGGCGATTCGTGCGGGTGCGCCTTGCCGCGGTATTCCCCGAGGAAGCACATAAAGATGGCGCGGAAAACGTAGAAAGCAGTCAGGCCCGCAGTGGCTACGCCTACCCAGTACATCCAAGGGGCGTGATGGTGGGCCGCCACTAGAATGGCGTCTTTGGACCAGAAGCCGGAGAGCGGAGGAATGCCGCCAATGGCCATAGCGGCCAGCAACAGACACCAGAACGTGATCGGCATCTTGGAGCGCAGGCCACCCATGTTGCGCAGGTCCTGCTCTCCGTGTAAGCCGTGAATGACCGAGCCCGCGCCGAGGAAGAGCAAAGCCTTAAAGAAGGCGTGCGTGACGACGTGGAAGATGCCCGCTGAATAGGCGCCCACGCCAAGGCCAAGAAACATGTAGCCAAGCTGGGAAACCGTTGAGTAGGCAAATACTTTCTTGATGTCGTTTTGCGCCACGCCAATCAAGGCGGCAAGGACAGCCGTGATCAAACCTATGACTGCAACTGTTTCCATGGCCAGCGGCGCCAAGTTGAAAATCGTGCTCGAACGGGCCACCAGGTAAACCCCGGCGGTAACCATGGTGGCGGCGTGGATGAGGGCGGAGACGGGCGTGGGGCCCGCCATGGCGTCCGGGAGCCAAACGTAGAGCGGCACCTGGGCGCTCTTGCCGCAAGCACCCACGAGCAGCAGCAGTGCGATGGCCGTCAACAAGCCGCCATTGGGCTCCGCCGGCAGCTTGCCCGCTTCGGCGAAGACCTTGGTCATATCCAATGAGCCAAAGTTCACCACCATGAGCAGGATGGCCAGAGAAAAGCCAAAGTCGCCGATGCGGTTCACGATGAAGGCTTTCTTGGCCGCGTCGCCCGCGAATTTTTCGAGGAAGTAGAAGCCGATCAGCAGGTAAGAGCAAAGCCCCACGCCTTCCCATCCGACAAAGAGCAACAAGAAGTTTTGCGCGAGAACCAGGATCAGCATGAAGAACATGAAGAGGTTCAGGTAGCTGAAAAAGCGCCAGAATCCTTCTTCGTGATCCATGTAGCCGACGGCGTAGATATGAATCAGCGTTCCCACGCCGGTGACCACCAGCAGCATGACGCTCGACAGCCGGTCCACGGCCAGATCGAAACCAATGTTCAGCGTGCCGGAGGCGATCCACGTAAAGTTCCGCTCAATGTGCGGCGCGCTCAAATCCCCGAGCGCCATCAAGGTCTTGATCACCCACAGGAAGGACAAGCCGCAAGCGCCAATGGCGATGGCGCTGATGAGGGGTTTGCCAAAACGGCGTCCCAGGGTGCCGTTCAACAAGGCGCCGAGGAGAGGAAAGAGAGGGATAAGCCAAAGTGCTTGGTCGGCTGGGGTAGGCATGATTAGTTTTTGAGCGAGCTCACTTCGTCGATCGTCAGCGTCTGGCGGTTCTTAAAAACAGTGAGGATGATGGCCAAACCGACAGCTGCTTCCGCCGCTGCCACCACCATGACAAAGAAGGTAAAGATCTGTCCGTCCACTTGGCGGAGTTGGTGGGAAAAGGCCACAAACGAGAGGTTTACCGCGTTCAACATCAATTCGATGGACATGAAAACCGTGATGATGTTGCGGCGAAAGAGAAACCCGGCCACGCCCAGGCTGAAGAGAATCGCGGAGAGAATCAGGTACCAGCTCAAGGGCACCGCATTCATGGCAGGCATTTAGTCAATCTCCTTGCGGGCCAAGACTACCGCGCCCAGGATGGCAATCAAAACCAGAACGCTGGTCACTTCAAAAGGCAAGAGGTACTTCGTGAAAAGGCTCCGGCCCAATTCGCCCGCGCCCGTGGTCATAGCCCCGAAGCGCACGTTGGGCAGCGAGGGGGCGTAGGTTTGGATCAAATAGGCGAGCAGGGCGAGAAACACGGTCAACAGCGGAATGCCGAAAAGACGGGAGGGCCAGCTTTTGCCCATGGGCGATTCGGCCCCGGCGTTGAGCAACATGATTACGAAGATGAACAGCACCATGATGGCGCCGGCATACACAATCAATTGGACCGCGGCAATAAACTCCGCACCCAGCAGCAAATACAAAACCGCAATTGAGCCCATGACGCCGATGAGCGAAAGGGCGCTGGCGATGGGGTGGCGCTGCACCACAAGGGAAACACCGCAGGCGATCGAAATGAAGGCGAAAAGCAGGAAAACGGGGAGTTCCATGGGCTAGCTCTTTTCTCCGGCCAAGGCCACCAGTAAAGCAGTCGCCAACAGGTTGAGGATGGACAGGGGGAAAAGGAACTTCCAAGTGAAATTCATGAGTTGGTCATAGCGGAAGCGCGGCAGGGTGCCGCGGATCCAGATGAAGACGAAGAGCAGGAAGCCGGTCTTGGCCGTGAACCAGAAGATGGGGATGAGGATGGGCTTCAATACCGGAATGAGGAAAACGAGCGCCAAGCCGGCGGCTCCCAATCCAGCGACCGGCAAGCTGAAGCGGTCCCACTTGCGGCCGGCTTTCGGATCCACCACGCCTTGGTAAATCAACACTGCGGCGGCGGCCAACAACAGCAGCACGGGTACGAAATCGCTGCCGTATTCTGCCGGGAAAGGAGCATGCCAGCCGCCCAGGAAGAGCACCGTCGACATGCAGGTGGCCGTAATCATGTTGGCGTATTCGGCCATGAAGAAGCAGGCAAAGCCCAACGAGGAGTATTCCGTATGGAAGCCCGCGACGAGCTCGTTTTCCGCTTCCGGCAAATCGAAGGGGACGCGATTGGTTTCGGCAAAGGAAGAAATCAAAAAGATGAGGAAGCTGATCAGTTGCGGGAAGGGAAGCTGGAAGATGCTCCACTTGGGGATGATGCCGAGGTAGTAGCCGCCTTGTTCGTTCACGATGGTGCGCAAAGAGAGATCGTTGATCAACAACAATGGCGAAACGAGTGCGATCGTCATCGGCAATTCATAGCTAATCATCTGCGCGGAGCTGCGCAAGCCGCCCATGAGAGAGTACTTGTTGTTGGAAGACCAGCCGGCGAGCGCAATGCCATAGACGCCCACGCTGGTGACGGCGAGAACGAAGAGCACCCCGATGTTCAAATC
Source organism: Bryobacter sp. (assembly GCA_033765085.1). GTDB lineage: Bacteria > Acidobacteriota > Terriglobia > Bryobacterales > Bryobacteraceae > Bryobacter. The sequence goes on from JANRIK010000011.1 coordinate 93,095, forward strand.
CGCCAGCCCAAGGTCCGTACGATAGCCGAAAATTTCGACGCTCGGCCCAAAGGGGATCATGCAGATGGAAATCAGCGCGCAGGTAACGGCGAGGAAGGGAGCGAGCAGATAAAAGAAGACGTTGACGTGGGAGGGGATGTAGCCCTCCTTCATGGTCAACTTCAAGACGTCGGCCAGCGGTTGCAGCAAGCCGTGGGGGCCAACGCGGTACGGGCCCAGCCGCATCTGGATGTGGGCCAGCACCTTGCGCTCAATCCATTGCAAGTAGGCCAGCGTGGTGAGCAGAGCTCCCGCGACAACACCTGTTTTGATCAGGCTGATGAGAAAGAAGTTCATTGCGACAAAGTGCGAAGACGAATCGGTATCGGAATCGGTGTGGCGCTTACTGCCGCCGGTAGAGCGCACCCGGATACTCTGGGACGCTAGTTAACAGCTTCGAATAACGGCCCAGCGAGCCGGAGGTGAACAAGGTATCGCGGGCGGACTGAATGTCTTCCACGCGAACGTCCACAGAGCTTGTGCCGAGGGCGGAAGTGGTCGTTGCCGCACCACCGGTCAAGATCACTGGTAAAGGAACATTATAGCCAGCCACGCCCGCATGAATCTGCTTAAACACGGCATCGTGGCTCCAAACGCCCAATTGGGCGGCAAAACCCATCTCCTTGCCCAGCAAACCCAGGATTTCCAGGTCCGCTTTCACGCCCATAGTTTGGGCGGCGGCCTTTAAGCGCTGCACTTGGCCACACACGTTGGTGACGGTGCCATTCTTTTCGTAAGCGGAGGCGGAGGGGAAAACCACATCGGCGCGCTGCGCGGTCTCGTCGAGGAACATGCTGTGGGCAACCACAAAGGCTTGTCGGCTGGCCAAGGTGGAGTGGGCCAGCGGATTTTCGCCAATGCTCCAGAAAACGGCCAATTCGGGGTCGGCCAGCATTTCCGCAAGGCCAAGGCCCTTGCTCGCGGCCGGTTGATAACCCGGCAGGAAGTCCGGCATCATGCCCATGTCGAGCGCGCCGCGCGAATTCGAATCGTCCACCAGGGCGACAAACTTCACGGGGATTTCGAGGCTATTGGCCCAGGCAACGAGGGTTGGCACGCCTTCGCCCTTTACCGTGTCGCCATAAACCACCACGAGTTGGCCCGCCGCTTTTGCGGCCTCGCGCAATTGTTCGAGGGCCGCCAATTGTTCGCCCGGCGCGGCCACAATGGATTTCGCCGCGTACTTTTCTTCGCGCACCGGACCTTCGCTAATCGTGAAGACCTTGGCCTTGAAGTGGCGCACGGCTGCCCGCACTTGGAACGCGAGGAAGGGGTGTTGCTGGGACAAGTCCGTACCGATGACCAGCGTGGCGGGCGAGCGGTAGAGGTCATCCGCGGTGGCGAGGCGCGTTGCGTCGCCAATATTCGTATTGCCATTTAGGGCCGCCAGCAAGCTGACCACGTCGCCGGTGCGGCGATGGTCCAAGTTCGCAGTGCCCAGAATGTTGCGGGCAAACTTTTGCAAATAGAAGTACTCTTCGTTGCTCTGGTGGGTTCCCGCCACGATGCCGAACTTGCCGCCTTCGGCGAGCACGGCCTTGAATTTTTCCGCAACGAAGCCCAGGGCGCGCGACCAACTGGCGGGCTCAAGCTTGTCGTTGATGCGGATCATGGGAGAGGTTAGGCGCTCGGTATGGGTGGTGAAGTCAAAGCCATAGCGGCCCTTCACGCACAGGAATTCGCCATTGATGCCCGAGCGGTCGCGGTTGTTGCCGCGCATGATTTCGCCATTGCGGATGCCCAGCGTGGTCTTGCAACCGTTGGAGCAGTGCGTGCACACCGTGCCGACGTGTTGCATTTCCCAAGGACGGGTTTTGTAGCGGTAGGTATCCGAAGTCAGCGCGCCAACGGGGCAGATGTCAATGCAGGCGCCGCACTCATCGCAATCCAGGTGATCCACTTTGTTCGGGACAATTTCCGAGACGACGCCCCGGTTGGTGACGCCCAAGGCGCCCACGCCCATACCTTCGTTGCAGACGCGGACACAGCGGTAGCAAAGGATGCAACGGGCCGGATCGTAAAACACGACAGGCGACCATTGGCGCTCCGGTTCATGCTGCTTCATTTCGGTGAAGCGGCTTTCGCCGGCTCCGTAACGGAATACCATGTCCTGCAGTTCGCACTCGCCGCCTTTGTCGCAAACCGGGCAATCGAGCGGATGGTTCGTCAGCAAAAACTCGAGAGTGCCCTTACGCGCCTTGGCAATCTGCTCCGTTTCGCTGCGGACGATCATGCCTTCCATCACCGGCAAGGTGCAGGCGGTCTGCAGCTTCGGCATCTTTTCTACTTCGACGAGGCACATACGGCAGGCGGCTTGCAGCGAATAGCCTTCGTAGTAGCAAAAGGCGGGGATTTCAATGCCCGCGCGTTTACAGGCATCGATCAGTAGGGTTCCGGGAGGCGCGCTCAATTGGCGGCCATCAACGGTGAAGTTCACAACAGTGGGAGGCGCTTGGGTAGGGGCAGACATATGGCTTGTTTCGCGGAGCTCCTTTAGCTGATGGCAATCAATTGGTCGGGCGAGGTGACGGGCACGGCGGTTTCGCGCAGGCGCGCCTCGAACTCATCGCGGAACTTTTCGACAAACGCAATGGTGGGCATGGCGGCCGCATCGCCCAGCGGGCAGAAGGTGCGGCCCAGCATGTTCTTGCTCAATTCGTGAATCAAGTCGATATCCGCCCGCCGTCCGGCGCCTTCGTCGATGCGGGTCAGCATTTTGCGCAGCCAGGTTGTACCCTCGCGGCAAGGAATGCACCAGCCGCAGGATTCGTGGGCATAGAAGCGCATGGTGCGGAGGGCAACTTTGACAATGTCGGTGTCCTCGTCCATCACCATCATGCCGGCCGAACCGGCCATGGTCTTGCGCGCGGCGTAGTTGTCGTAGTCCATGGGGAAATCGCATTCTTCGGCGCGCAGAACGGGGCTGGACGATCCGCCTGGGATTACGCCCTTCAGCTTCTTGCCGTTGCGCATTCCTCCGCAGACTTCGTTGATCATCGTCATCATGGGGAAGCCGAGCGGTACCTCATAAACACCGGGCCGGTTTACGTGGCCGGAAACGCACAGCATGCGCGTACCGCCGTTTTTCGGCGTGCCGATGTCGGCATAGGCTTGGCCGCCCATCAGTAAAATGGCCGGTACGGAAGAAAAAGTTTCCACGTTGTTCAGCACCGTGGGCGAGGCATAGAGCCCACTGACGGCAGGGAAGGGAGGACGAATGCGGGGTACGCCGCGCTTGCCTTCCAGGCTTTCGAGCAAGGCCGACTCTTCGCCACACTCATAGGCGCCCGCGCCGGAGTGCGTGTAGAGATCGAAGTCGATGCCCGTACCCTTGATGTTCTGCCCCAACCAGCCATGCGCGTAGGCTTCGGCCAGCGCCTTGTCCATGATGTCGATCAAATAGCGGTATTCGCCACGGATGTATATGTAGCCGCGCTTGGCCCCAATGGTGCGGCCCGCAATCAGGCAGCCTTCGATCAACTGGTGCGGGTCGTTTTCCATCAAGAGCCGGTCTTTGCAGGTTCCGGGTTCGGATTCGTCGGCATTCACCACGACGTACTTGGGCTTCGGATTGTCGCGGGGGATAAAGCCCCACTTCATGCCGGTTGGGAAGCCTGCTCCGCCGCGACCGCGCAGATTAGAGGTTTTCAGCTCGTTGATGATGTCTTCGGGCGTCATCTCAACAGCTTTCAGGAATGCTTTGTAGCCGTCGTTGGCCAGGTAGGTATCAATCGAGGCCGAATTGGGCAGGCCAAAACGCTTGGTGATGATCTTTACTTCAAGGGGATGCGGTTCGTTGAACACTATGGGAACTCCTGAGGCGCTCGTCTATTGCACCCGCTGGATCGAATCGAGCAATTGATCCAACTTTTCAACGGTGACATGGTGATGATACTCGTAGCCATCGACAACACAAGGCGCCCAGGCGCAGGCTCCGGCGCATTCCACTTCTTCGAGTGAAATCAAACCGTCGGCGGTGACTTGTCGGTGGCCAATGCCCAAGCGTTTGGTGGCATGGTGCCAGAGTTCTTCGCCGCCCATCAACAGGCAAGCGATGTTCGTGCAAATCTGCACATGGTGTTTGCCCCACTTTTCCTTGTGGAGCATGGAGTAGTAACCAACCACCTCTTCTACTTGCAGAGGCGTAATTTCGCAGCGGCGCGCCAAGTCCTCAACCAGTTCCGGCGTAACGGACCCTACTTCGTCCTGCGCGTAAATCAACATCGGGATGATGGCCGAACGTTTACGGCCTTCCGGGTAGCGCGCCCAGATTTCTTGTAGTTTGGCTTCGAGAGCCGGAGAGTAGGTTATGGCCATGGGGTTTTCCTGATGGTCCTTTTCTAGCGGTCCGTATCGCCCAGCACAAAGTCCATAGAGCCCATGCTGGAGATAGTGTCCGCAATCAGGCCGCCTTCGCAGAAAAGCGGAAGCGCCTGGATGTTGCCAAAACTGGGCGTGCGCATATGCAGACGCCAGGGTTTCGAAGTGCCATCCGAAACAATGTAGTATCCCAGTTCACCCCGGGGCGATTCGATTACCTGGTAAACCTCGCCAGCGGGAACGCGGACGCCCTCGGTGACGATCTTGAAGTGGTAAATCAAGGCTTCCATCTGCGTCTTCATTTTTTCGCGTTGCGGCAGGACAACGCGCGGAGCGTCGGCGGCGAAGGCGCCTTCGGGCATGCCTTCCAAAGCCTGCTGCATGATGCGAAGGCTTTGGCGCATTTCTTCCATGCGCACCCGGTAACGAGCGTAAACATCGTTCTCCGTGCGCGTGGGCACATCAAACTCAAAGTTCTGATAACCGGAATAGGGTTCGTCTTTGCGCGCGTCCCAGGCCAGACCGGCGGCGCGAATCATGGGACCTGTAACGCCCCAGGCCAGCATGTCTTCCAGGGGAACGAAGCCAACGCCCATCGTCCGGTTCTTCCAAATGGGGTTGTTATCGAGCAGGGATTCGTATTGCGCAATTTGGTCCGGGAAACGCTCGATAAACTTTTTCACCGCGGCCAGACCGCCGCGCGGATGATCGAGCGCTAAGCCACCAATGCGGAAATAGCTGGTCATTAGGCGCTGTCCGCTGAAGAGCTCGAAAATTTTCAGAACTTCTTCGCGGTCCCGCGTGCAATAGAAGAACATCGACATGGCGCCCAAGTCGAGGGCGTGCGTGCCGAGCCATACCAAGTGCGAATTGATGCGCGTCAGTTCCGTCAGCAACACGCGGGTCCACACGGCGCGGGGGGGAACATCAATCCCCAAAAGCTTTTCCACCGCCAGGCAATAGCAGAGGTTGTTCGAGAGGTTGGCCAGGTAATCCACGCGATCCGTCAGCGGGATCACTTGCTGCCAAGTTTTGTCCTCGCACTGCTTTTCTATGCCCGTATGGAGGAAGCCGATTTCGGGGCGCGCTTCCGTGACGGTTTCCCCGTCGAGCTCTAGCATGATGCGCAACACGCCGTGCGTTGAGGGGTGCTGCGGACCCATGCTCAGGGTCATTTTGCGGGTGGTGCCGGCGTCGCTGGTTGCTGCGGCGGGCGTCTCGTCCAGGCTTACGTTCGGGCTGAGGGTGGTGGTGCTCATTGGGGGGGATCTCGCTTACTTCATCTCGCCGTAATCGTACTTGTGGCCGTGGACGGGAAAATCTTTCCGCAGGGGGTGTCCTTCCCAGTCGTACGGCATCATGATGCGCCGCTGGTCCGGGTGGCCTTCGAAATTCACACCGAAAAGATCAAATACTTCGCGCTCGTACCAATTGGCGCCGGGCCAAACACCCGTCACCGAAGGCAGGGTGGCGCTTGCGCTATCCAGCCGGCACTTCAAACGCAGGCGTTGGTTATCAGCAATCGAGTGCAGGTTGTAAACCACCTCAAAGCGGGGCTCTTGCGGATACCAATCCACGGCAGTGACGGTGGAGAGGCGATTAAAACGATGTTCATCGCGCAGGTATTGCGCTACTTTCGCAATTTCTTCGGGCTTAACGTAAACGATTCTCTGGTCGTGCTGCAAATTGGCAGATTCGATTGCTGCTCCGAATTGCTCGACGAGAGAGAGAATTAGGGCGTCTTCTTGTAGCTGTTCGCTAATCATGGGGCCTCATTCAGCGCCGTTTAGGCGCGGGGTTGACGGCGGGTGGATTGAGTCCAATCCAACGCCCCTTTTTTCCAGATGTAGAAAAATCCCGTCAGTACCAAAACCATGAACAGAAGCATTTCCACAAAGCCAAAAAGTCCCAGTTCACGGTAGACCACTGCCCAGGGGTAAAGAAAAACGGCTTCGATGTCAAAGAGAATAAAAAGCATTGCCACGAGGTAAAACTTCACCGAGAAGCGTTCGCGCGCGCTGCCTACGGGCACAACGCCCGATTCGTAGGGGGAATCTTTCACTGCGTCATTGCGCCGTTTGCCGAAAAACAATCCGGCGCCGAGCAAGGCGCCCGCCATCGCGGCGGCGAAGACAATCTGGACAACGACTGGGAAGTACAGCTCGTGGTAGTTCGTGGGCATGGGTTGAAAGAAGAACCTGAGCGGCCGGTTGTCTAGCGGGGAACGGTTGGACGCTTAATCTTTACTATACTTGCCCCCTTCAGAGGCGGTCAAACGGCGGAGAATGGAGAAGATGATTTCGATACTCGTAAACGGGCAGTCGCGCGAGGTGCCCGCGGGCAAGACATTGGCTGAACTTCTGGTTTGGCTCGAGGTGCCCGCCGACCGGGTGGCCGTGGAACTAAACAAAGAGATCGTCCGGCGTACTGCCTGGCCCAGTACTTCTGTGGCTGCCGGCTCGGAACTGGAAATTGTAATGTTTGTGGGGGGCGGCTGAGGCGTTTTGTTTCTTCTTGCCGCCTACTAACCGAGGAGAAATTCAAAATTGCTGCTTTGTCCTTCCGGTAACCACATACTTTGGATCCGCCCACGCTTCCAGGACGCGAAGGAGCATCCTTTGGGCAAGTGGGGTGACGAAGGCGGCAAGCCCGACGCCAAGCACTGGTTCAGCATCGCCTGGGATCCGGACAATGAATACTGGATCGCGAGAACGAACTTCGAGATCTGCCGCGAGTTCATGGGCGCGGTTTCGGGCGCTGCGAAGAAGGATACGGCCGACCTTTACTTTTATGCTTCCGCAGAAGCCAATACCGAAGCGGCGCTCGTCCTGCTGAACTATAAGTACGTCACCGAAATGGTGGCGCGCACCGAGGGCAACGCCTTTCGCGGGGCCTACCAAGGCAAGCGGGGCGGAACTTTCTTTAAGCTCCGTACTCGCTACATCCGCCAACTCGATGCCAGTGCCATGACGCCTGACGAGCGCCTGGGTGAAATGGTGAATCTCGCGCTGACCGACGACAAATTCAAGGGCAAGATTTCGAAAGAATTTGGGGCCTTGGCCAGCCCTCCGGTGTTGTTTGGAATTCTTGCTGTCATTGGTATTTTCATCGGCGTTGGCGCGGGAGCGGCCTTCCTGGGCGGTGCCGCCTTTGCCGCTGCGCTTAGCCGCTTTTTGGGCTTGGCCTTCACCGCCGCGCAGGTGAACGACTATGTGAAGCTCTTCAAGGAAATCGAGCGCCACGTATACTCCGAAAACAACCAGGGTCTTTATTTGGGCGCGAGTGCGGTGCAGAGTCTGCTCGTACAAATTCTGAAGGACATCGCCATGGTGCAGGCCATGAAGGGCGCCATCAGTTTGGGGTCGAAGGGCATGGCGGTGTTGAAGAATCTCTTCCTCAAATACACGCCCGCGAAATGGAAGGAAGCCGGCCAGGAGGCGCTGAGCGCCATCAAGAACAAAGCGGCCCAAGCGGCGGCGGGCAAGCATGGCTACCTGGGCGAGCAGTTCATGAAGCGCTTCACCAACGTGACCAAATACTTCGCCAAGGGCGAGGATGCGGTATTCCGGGAGCGCAGTGCGAAGCAAAACGAAATGATTGTGGTGCGGGGGCCAAGTTCGGAACGCCTGCAATGGTTGACGAAGCTGCGTGGTTGGATTGACGGCAAGCCGGAGTGGATCAAGGCCAAGAGCTGGATGGGTTGGCACGGGATTGTGGGGATTCCCAAAACGGCGGAGATCTCCGCTATTGTCGAGCAGGGCGCGCGCAGCAATTACCCGATGGGGAACCTGAAGGGTGTGTTTAAGGAAGTGGACGAATATATCGCGAAAAACGCCACCCGACCGGCCTACGAAGTGCCCTATGGCAAGAACTTTACTGACCCGGTAAAGAACAAAAAAGTTTTCGATTGGGACGCCGCCGGCGCGAACTATAGCTTGGCCAAAGGGGCGAAGCTGGTGGACATTGGCGACCGCTATATTGTGGTGGATGCGCTGGGCCGGCCGATTTGCCAGGATCTCGACATCGGCAGCATCGTGAAGCTCGGCACGCCCACTCCCGGTGCCCACTTGAAGAGCGGCAAGGGCAATCCCGAGGACAACTTCCTGGCAGAAGACATTTGGAACTACCGCTTTTTTCAAAAGACCTGGTACATGTACAACCCCATCAAGCACGGAGGCGCTGGAGGTTCCGCGCGCCATGCAGTTGAAAATAGGGCAGCCGAAAAACCGCACTGGAGCTGTCGCGAAAACGGTGGATTTATTGACGAGGAATTGCTGGTCTATCTGCCTTACCGCGATTCAGCGGGCCGCATGACGTCCGACCTCTTCCACTTCAAGGGTTGGGGCGAACTGGAGCAGTTCTGCAAAGCAAACGATATTCCCTTCGGTTTTTAGCCGGGCCCGCTGGCGCTAGATGCGGTTAAACTGCGCGATGGCTTGCGACAAGCTCTTGAACTTCTGAATGAAGGGCACCATCTTGGTTTCGCGCTCGTCAATTTCGCGCGCCCGCGCCAGGATTTCTTTTTCCTTCTCTTGGGGAACCACCACGACGCCGTCTTCGCCGCCAATGATGATGTCGCCGGGCCGCACGGCCACGCCGCCGCATTGGACTTCAATGTTCTTTGCCACGGTGGCAAAGCGGCCCACCGCCGTGCCCGGGCTGATGGAGCGGGCAAAGACGGGCAAACCCATGGCGCGCAGTTCGAGCACGTCGCGCGTGGCGCCATCAATCACCATGCCGGCCATGCCGCGGCTTTTGGCGGCGGTGCCCATTAAGCCACCAATGGCCGCCACGTCGAGGGAACCTTCCATCAGAATCACACCCACTTCGCCTGGCTTGGCGTTGTCGATCATCTCCACGCTGTGCTTTGTCGCCACGGCCGGCGTGGAAACGGAGGGCGGCGCGGGGCGCACCAGGGCCGTAATGGCTCTTCCCGCCAATTGGTTGCCCGCCACGGGACGCATGTCGAAGTTCATGTAGCCGCGGCTCCCGGTGATCTGGTCTACCGCGTCCGCGATGCTTGCCACGGTGGATTTCGCCAGTCCGGCCACAATCGGGTCCGTGGGTTCGGGGGCTTTGGCCGCCTTTTGAAATCCGAGCAGCACCAAGGCCGCCAGCGGCAGTGTGATCCAGAGCGACTTACGCCAGAGTACTTTGTGCATCGCGCTACCCCTTCAAGAATTGACTCCAGCGGTAATCCGCGGGGGGAGCACTGTCCGTCAAAGCCTTGGCCACAGCCAACTGCGCCACTTCGCGGACAATCCAATCGAAGTTCTCCTGGCCAACCGAATGCAAGTCCGCGTCGGGGGCGGGATTCATGAAGTCGATGGCATAGGGAACGCCGTCCTCCACCGCAAATTCCACTGTGTTGAGATCGTATCCCAAGGCCCGGCAAATTACTAGGCAATCGCGCTCCACGCGGGCCCGGAGTTCGGGATGGATCGGGAGCGCGTCCAACACGTAGCGTTCGTGGTGGGGGCGGCGCGGGTCGTATTGCATGATGTGCACCTTTTCCTGCCCCACCACATAACAGCGGAAGTATTCCTGAAAATTCACCGCCGCCTGGAGGGTCATGCACAGCGTGCCGGTTTGGTTGTAGGCCGTGAAGAATTCTCCGGGGTCGTTCACCTTATACACGTCCCGCCAACCGCCGCCGTCGAAGGGCTTCAAGAAGGCCGGGAACTTCACATAGTCGAAAAGCTCTTCCCAGTTCAGGGGATAAATCAGGTTGCGCATGGATTGCGCGGTGGTGCCCGGTGGATGCGCCTGGTGCGGCAAAAGTACGGTGCGCGGAATGGCCACGCCCAGTTGCGAAGCCAGCGCGTAGTTGAAGAACTTGTCGTCCGCACTCCACCAGAAAGGATTGTTGATGACATAGGTGCCGCCCAGCGCCGCGTTCTTCAAGTAGGCGCGATAGAAGGGAATGTCGTGGCTGATGCGGTCAACAATCACTTTGTAGCCGCTTGGCTCGGCCATTTTCACCCCGCCAATTTGCAGGTGTTCGGCCATTACACCGGGCACCCGCATGGCGTTGATGGCATCCACGAGTGCGGGCGGGAAGGTTGTCTCCATGCCGTAAACGATGGCAATTTTTCGCATTGCTGTTCCTTTCGAATTTCCCTCTCGAATTTCCCTCGAAGGCGGTCAAGCGAAATAGGCCCGCGCCATTAAGCGCCACAAAGGCCAATCGTGGGGCATGTCATTGCTCCAGACATCCAGGCGATGGGGAATGCTTTTTTGGCCGAGGATTTCCGCCATCCGGTAATTGTCGCCCAGGCAAATGTCCCAGTTGGAAGCGGCGAGAATCGCCAGCCAATCGCCGTGGTAGTGCGCATGGTGCCAGGCATTGTTGTTTTGCGGGACGTAATCGACGGGGTTGTGCAGGTAGGCCAGTTCGTCAAAATAGCCGCCGAGGAAGCCACGGTTATCAAAGGCCCCGCTGAGGGACACGCACTTGGTTACCGCATCCGGGTGGCGTAGCGCGAAGTTGAGAGCGTGGTAGCCCCCGAAGCTGCAGCCGTGCACAGTGAGATCAATCCTTCCGGAGCGATGGCGGATGAGCGGAAGAACTTCGTGGAGAATGTAGCGCTCGTAGGCGTCGTGCGTGCGGACGCGGTCGGCCGGATGCAGGTGTTTCGCGTACCAACTGCGGGCGTCCACGCTGTCTACGCAGAAAAGCATGAGTTGCCCGTGGGCAATGCGGTCGCCGAGTGTGGCCACCATCCCACGGTCTTCGTATTCATAGAATTTTCCCTGCGAGGAAGGGAAGACCAGGACCGGATGGCCCGCATGGCCAAACTGCAACATTTCCATGGACCAGCCCAAATGGGGGCTCCACCATTGGTGATATTCGCGATGCATGAAGCCGTAGGATATCAGCGGGCGAGTACTCTATTTTTAATATGCGTACGCAAATGGTTCTGCTGCTGTTGTTTGCTTCCTTGGCCAGTGCCGCTCCGCGCGGTGTGGAAATTTTGTGGGACCGCTACGGGGTGGCTCACGTTTATGCCAAGGATCTGGAAGGTGTCTTCTTCGGCTATGGCTATGCGCAGATGCAGAGCCACGCCAACCTGGTGTTGAAGCTCTATGGCGAGAGCCGCGGGCGCAGCGCGGAGTATTGGGGAGAGAAGGGCTTGGCGTTGGACCGCTGGGTGCACACCAACGACATTCCCGAGCGCTCTGCCGCTTGGTTCGCCCAGCAAACGCCCGAGTTTCAGAAGTATTTGACGGCCTTCGCCGAGGGGATGAACGAGTACGCGCGGAAGCATCCGGAAGCGATTGCCGAAGAATACCGGCAGGTGTTGCCCATCCGCCCCGTGGATAGCTTGCAGCACACGCACCGCATTGTGAACTTCAACTACGTCTCGAGCCAAGCGCGGGTGCAGGCTGCCGTCACTAGCCGGGCCCCCGCCTTAGGGGGGATTGGGTCCAACGCCTGGGCCATTGCGCCGGCCAAGAGCAAAAACGGCTCGCCCATGCTCTTGATGAATCCTCACCTGCCCTGGCAGGATTGGTTTACCTACTACGAGATTCATCTCAACGCGCCGGGCGTTCAACTCTACGGCGCCAGCCAGATCGGCTTTCCGGTGTTGCGATTTGTCTTCAGCAACCATCTGGGCTTCACGCAAACCGTGAACAGCATTGACGGTAGCGACCTTTACCGGCTGACGCCCGACGGCGATGGCTATCGCTTTGACGGCGAGCGCCGCTCGTTTGAGCGCCGCACCGTAAGTTTGCAGGTGAAGGGCAAGGCCGCTGTTCCGCTCGAAATCCTGAAGACGGTGCACGGGCCGGTGGTTTGGAACGAAGCCGGCAAAATGATTGCGATGCGCACCGCCGGTCTGGACCGACCCTTCCTCATCGAACAGTATTGGAAAATGGCGCTTGCGAAAAACTTCCGCGAGTATGAAGCGCAATTGCGCCGCCTCCAGGTGCCCTCTTTCAACATCACTTACGCGGACAAAGCCGGCCACATCCAGTACCATTTCAACGGTCTGCTGCCGAAACGCAAAAAGGGCGACTTGGCTTATTGGGCAGGCATTGTGGAAGGCGATACCAGCGAAACCCTTTGGACGGATTACCACGCTTACGAAGAGTTGCCGAAAGTGTCGGACCCGTCTTCTGGCTGGGTGCAGAACACCAACGATCCCCCCTGGACCGCCACGCTTCCCAGCTTGGATTGGGACAAATATCCCGCCTATACCGCCGGCCGCGATTACACCATGCGTACGCGCAGTTCGCTGGCCATGTTGAACGACACGCCAAAGCTGGACTTCGCGCAATTGGTTGCCTTCAAGCACTCCACCCGCCTGGTAATGGCGGACCGCCTTTTGCCCGATTTGCTCGAAGCCGCGCCGGATTCTCCCGCCAAGCAAGTGCTGGCGCAGTGGGACCGGAACGCGGACAACGCCAGTCCCGGGGCCGTTCTTTTCACCGCCCTGATGGCGAAGTTCAAGCCCGACTGGCGCGTTCCGCCCGACCCCAAGAACCCGCTCAACACCCCCATGGGTTTGAAGAACGCGGACGCCGCCGTGAAGGCATTGGCCGAAGCCGCCCGCGAAGTGGAGAGCAAATACGGCAGCCTCGCGGTTGCCTATGGCCAGGTGAACCGCTTCCGTTTTCGTGGCGCCGACCTGCCCGGCAATGGCGCGGACGGGGCCTTGGGCGCGTTTCGCGTCATACGCTTTGGACCCAAAGGGCCGGTGCACGGCGACACCTTTGTGGCTTGCGTGGAATGGACCAAACGCGGGCCGCAGGCGCAGGTGTTGTTGAGCTACGGCAATTCCTCGCAACCTGGCACCAAGCACGACGCGGACCAATTGCCGCTCTTGAGCGAAAAGAAGCTGCGCACCGCTTGGCTGTCGCGCAAAGATGTGGAGAAGAACCTCGAATCACGCGATGTCTTTTGAGGCGGGCAGCAACGGCGCCGATTTGGCCGTCCCCAGGACCACCGTTGTGCGCGTGCGAGCCACGCCGGGAATGGCCTTCAGGATGTTGCTCAGAAAATGATCGAGGTCGCGAGTGGACCGGGCCACTACCTTCAAGAGGTAGTCTTCTGAGCCGGCGATATGGTGGGCCTCCAGCACTTGCTCCAGCTTTTGGATTTTCCCGAGGAAGCCGGCCCGCCGCGTTGGCGCGCTGAGCACCACGGCAACAAAGGCCGTCAAAGGGTAGCCGCAGGCTTCGGGCTCCAGGCGGGCAGCGTAGCCGGCAATTACGCCCCGCTCTTCCAGCTTGTGCACTTTGTCGGCGGCGGCCGGGGGCGATTGCCCGATCAGGATGCCTAGCTCGGCCCAGGTTGCCCGTGCATTGCGCACCAACGCGCGGCAAAGTTTCGATTCCAAAGTAGAAAGTGCTTCCATATTTCGAATCATAAGTACAGAAAGCGAGTTTTGTTACTTTTCCCCCTATGACCTTGGCAGAACAACAATCCCTCCAACAGCGCTTTGCTGCTTGCCAACTCACGGCACAGGAATGGACGCACGCGGCGCACCTCGCTGTGGCCGCCTGGTACCTCGCAAATCTTCCCGCCGAGGCGGCTGGCCAACAAATGCGCACGGGCATCCGCCGCTTGAACGAAAGCCTGGGCGGACAGAACACGGAAACTTCCGGCTTCCACGAGACGCTTACCGAATTCTGGCTGCAGATTCTGGCGCGCGAATTGAAAGCGGGTGCAAGTTTGCCCCAGTTGGTTGCCCTCCCTTCCGGGTTGTGGCGCGAGTATTATTCCTGGGACTTGCCCCAATGCCGCCGGGCGCGCCGCGAATGGGTGAAGCCGGACTTGCAGCCTATCGCCGCATCAAGCGAGTAGCGGCTTCACCACCCGCCCGTGCACATCCGTAAGCCGGAAATTGCGGCCTTGGAACTTGTAGGTCAAGCGGGTATGGTCGATGCCCAAGCAATGGAGCAAGGTGGCTTGGAGGTCATGGACATCCATGGGATCGCGCACAATGTTGTAGCTGTAGTCGTCGGTTTCGCCGTAGACCAGGCCAGCTTTGATGCCGCCGCCCGCCATCCAAACGGAGAAACAGCGCGGATGGTGGTCGCGCCCGTAGTCGGTCTTGGTTAAGCGGCCCTGGCAATAAACGGTGCGGCCAAATTCGCCACCCCACAACACCAGAGTTTCGTCCAGCATGCCGCGCTGCTTTAAGTCCTTCACCAGCGCCGCGGAAGCCCGGTCCACTTCTTGGGTGCGTTTGGGTAAGCCCGATTGCAAGCCTCCATGATGGTCCCAATCGCGGTGGAAAAGCTGAATCGCGCGTACGCCCCGTTCGGCGAGGCGCCGCGCCAGCAAGGCATTCGCGGCGAAGGTGCCCGGCTTGCGCGCGTCCTCGCCGTAAAGGTCAAACGTGGAGGGGGGCTCTTGCGATAGGTCGGTCAAATCCGGCACCGAGCTTTGCATGCGGAAGGCCATCTCGTATTGGGCAATGCGGGTGGAGATTTCCGGATCGCCAAATTCTACGCTTTGCGCTTCGTTCAATTCCCGCAAAGTGTCTAGGTAGGCGCGGCGGTCCTCGCGGGTCATGCCGGCGGGGTCGCGGAGATACAGCACGGGGTCGCCCACGCTGCGGAACTTCACGCCCTGGTACTTGCTCGGCAAAAATCCAGCGCCCCAAAGCCGGTCGTAGAGCGGTTGGCCGCCGCCGCCTTGGCCCGGCGAAATCATCACGACAAAGGCCGGCAAATCTTCTGTCTCGGCTCCCAAACCATAGGCGAGCCAAGCGCCCATGGAGGGCCGCCCCGCGATTTGCGCGCCGGTCAAAAGGAAGGTTACGGCCGGGTCGTGGTTGATGGCCTCCGTGTGCAAGCTCCGCACAATGGTGATGTCGTCCACGATGCTGGCGGTGTGGGGAATCAAGTCTCCCACCCAAGTACCGTCTTGCCCGTGCTGGGAAAACCCGAAGCGGGAAGGTACGATTGGGAAGCGGGCTTGGGAGGCGGACATGCCAGTCAAGCGCTGGCCGCGGCGAATGCTGTCGGGCAGGTCCTGGTCGGCATATTTCACCAACTGCGGCTTGTAATCGAAAAGCTCAATCTGCGAAGGTCCGCCGGATTGAAAGAGCGAGATGATGCGCTTGGCCTTGGGCGCGAAATGCGGAATGCCAGGCAATCCGCCCGTGCGGGGCAATTCCGCGGCCAACAGTTGCGACAGAGCAATCGAGCCAATGCCTCCCGCGGCATTGCGGAGAAAGGCGCGGCGAGCGAGAAATTCCCTCATTGCTTCGTCACCGCCTCGTCCAAATTCAGGGCCATGCTACTCAGCAAAGTCCAAGCCGCAAGCTCCGCCTTATCGCCCTTGCGTGGCAAGGTCGCTTCCCCTTGGTCGAGCAGGGCATATGCGTCAGCGGGGTTTTTCCGGTAGCGCGCGTAGTTCCGTTGGTAGGCCTTCTCCAAGGCGGCCAGTTCCTTCGCCTTTGGCGGGCGGGAAAGCACGCGGAGCCAAAGCTCCGTCGCCCGCGCGGAAAAATCGCCGCGTTGCGCCATCACCCTTTCGGCAAGTTTTCGCGATGCCTCAAGGAAGCTAACTTCGTTCATCAGCGTCAAGGCCTGCAGCGGAGTATTGGTCCGCGTCTCCCTTACCGTGCAGGATTCGCGGCTGGGAGAATCGAAGGTAACCATCGTGGGGGGAGCAATCGTGCGCTTCCAAAATGTATAGAGCGAGCGCCGGTAAAGGCCCACGCCGTGGTCCTGCGTATAGCCGCCGCCCCCGAAAAGCTCTTGCCAAAGCCCCGGCGGCTGATAGGGCTTAACGCTCGGCCCGCCTTGTTTTTCCACCAAAAGCCCCGACGCATAGAGCGCTTGGTCGCGAATCATTTCGGGCGAAAGCCGCAGCCGCGGGGCCCGCGCCAAAAGCCGGTTCTCGGGATCTTTCTCGAGCATTGCGGGCTTCACCTGCGAACTCTGCTGGTAGGTTTCGCTCATCACAATTTGCTTCAGCAGAGCCTTGGTATTCCAGCCGCTCTCCTGAAAATCTACCGCCAACCAATCCAGCAACTCCTGGTGCACGGGCAACTCGCCCTGGCTGCCAAAATCCTCCACCGTTTTCACCAGGCCAATGCCAAACAGCATCTGCCAGAGGCGGTTCACGGTCACTCTGGCGGTAAGCGGGTTGCGTTTGTCCACCAGCCATTCGGCCAGCCCTAGCCGGTCCTGCCGGGTGCCCGGAGGCGGGGCGGGAAGCGCGCTTGGCGTGCCGGGCTCCACCGGTTCGCCCGGCGCATCGTAGGCCCCGCGCAACAAAACATGCGCTTGCCGCTTGTCGCCTTCCCGCATCACCATAAGCGTGGGCAATTTGCTTTCGAAGGCGGCAAGGTTTTCTCGCGCCTTTCTTTCCTCGGCAAGGGCGGAGCGTATGCGCTGACTGGCATGTTGCTCCAAGAACGCGAGGCGCAATTTGTCTGGATGGGATTGCGGGCTCAAAGGAGCACGGTCCCACAGGCTTAGCACTTCGCTTTGGTCCAAGGCCCGCTGGTAGATCTTTACATCCTCGATTTCGCCTTCGAAACGCAAGCCGTACGCCGCGCCAATGCGCAAGGGGTACTTGAACTTCATGGGCCAGTTGAGTTCATCGAAAAGAATTTTCAACGGCTGTTCCACCCCGTCCAGGTACATCTTTACGCCCTTGGCATAACGGCTGCCGTCGTAGGTCACCGCCACATGCTGCCAGCGGTGCAGAGGAATTGCTTGCTCCGTTTCCAGCCGCATGCCGATGTCGGTCCAGCGGAAAACCACATGCAGCCGCAAGCGCCCATCCTTCAGCAAGAGCGCGTGCCCGTTGCCTTCGTCATAGTCTTCCGCAATGCCGAGAATGGCCCCTTCGGGGCTTTGCGGGTTCACCCAGGCCGAGAAAGTGAAGGGCGTTAAATAGTCCAGCAGCACGGGCGATGGCTTCACCTCTTCAAAGCGCTTGCCGTCAAAGGCCATCCGCTGCTTCCCGTCGTACGCTAAGTTCTCCTTGGGCTGCCACTGCGCGCCGCCGGTTCGCGGCAAGGATTGTTTCCACTGGGCGAGCTCCCTTTGTACTTGCGGCTCCAACTTGCGGCGTTGCGCTTCCGCCCGTGCGACCACGCCTTCGAGCACTTGCCATTGTGCCGCCTGTTCGCGCGTGGGCGCTTTCATCAAAGGCTCGTCGTTGCCCCAGTTGTAAACCAATCCTTTTTCGGGCAGGTTGTTGAAATAAGCAAAGAGGCGGTAAAAATCCTTCTGCGGGATGGGGTCGTATTTGTGGTCGTGGCAGCGCGCGCAGCCCATGGTGAGCCCCAGGAATACCGTCGCTGTGGTTTCCGCGCGGTCGGCCACATACTCCGTCCGAAATTCTTCGGGCACAATGCCGCCCTCGGCGCTGGTGCGGTGATTGCGGTGAAAGGCCGTGGCCATGCGCTGTTCCCGGGTGGCATTGGGCAAGAGGTCGCCGGCAAGTTGTTCCACGATGAAGCGGTCAAAGGGCTGGTTGCGCGCAAAAGATTCAATCACCCAATCGCGCCAGCGGTACATGTCCCTCACGCCGTCGGATTGGTAGCCGTTGGTGTCGGCATAGCGCGCCGCCTCCAACCAGCGCCAAGCCATGCGCTCGGCGTAGCGGGGCGAGGCCAGCAAACGGTCTACTTGCTTTTCGTAAGCGTGCGGGCTGTTGTCGCGCAGGAAAGCAGCAATTTCCTCCGGCGTGGGGGGCAGGCCCGTGAGGTCAAAGCTCAAGCGCCGGAGGAGTGTGGCGCGACCTGCTGGTGGAGCTTGCTCCAAAGCATTGGCCCGTAACGTGGCGCGGACAAAGTAATCGATGGCATTTTCGCCCGCCGGGACGGCTGCTTTCCGCGGGGGCAGGAAGCTCCAGTGGGTGGCGTAAGGAGCGCCGGCGAGAATCCATTGCCGGATTTTCTCAATGGCTTCGGCGGGCAAGGGCGGATGCCCCGCGTAAGCCGGCGGCATGCGCAGCCCCTTGGTGGTGTGCGTAATGCGGCGAAAGACTTCGCTCTCTTCCGGTTTGCCCGGGACGATGGCCCGGCGCTTGCTTAGCGCGGGTTCGAGGGCCGCTTCGCGCACATCCAGGCGCAAGTTGGCTTTCCGGTTGCCCGCGTCCGGCCCGTGGCAATGGAAGCACTGGTCCGACAGAATTGGCCGGATATCGCGGTTGAATTGCACTTCATCCGCAACCAGAGGCAGCGCCAACAGGATCAACCATTTCATCGGATAGCCAAGATTCTATCGTGCCGTTATTCTAAAAGGATGCCTTTTACTGAGGTCGTGGAAGCTGAAGGCCACCTGGTGGACTCGCACATTATGGAGCGTATCTTCGATACGGTGGTGGAAAACCACGGCCGTTTCGAAGTCGAAAAGTTCCATATCGGCCGCACCAACAGCGACCCTTCGCAGCTTCGCCTGCGGATTGAAACTCCCACACAAGAAACCATGGAGCAACTGCTGGCGCAACTGCTGGGCCTGGGTTGCGTGCCCGTCGATCCCACCGATGCGCGCGTTGAAGCCGCGGCCAAGGACCGTTGCGCGCCCATCGATTTTTATTCCACCACCAACCACCGCACCCAAGTCCGCCTAGGCGGCCGCTGGGTGGACGTCGCCAAACAGCGCATGGACGCCACCATCGTGGTGGACGGCGAATTCGCCCAATGCCGCAAGTTGCGGGATCTGAAAGCGGGCGAAAAAGTCGTGGTCGGCATGCGGGGCATCCGCGTGATTCCCGACGCGAAAGACCGCGACCGTTTTAGCTTCAGCTTCATGTCCAACGAAGTGTCGAGCGAACGCCAAGTGGATACCGCGGTGGCCCAAACGGCGGCCATCATGAAGCACATGCGCGAAACGGGAAAGAAGATCATTGTGGTGGCCGGCCCCGTGGTGGTGCATACGGGTGGCGGCAAGCCGATGTGCGAATTGATTCGCGGCGGCTGGGTGGATGCCTTGCTCGCGGGCAACGCGCTGGCCGTGCATGATATTGAAGCGGCTTTGCTGGGCACCTCGCTCGGCATCCGGCAATCCGATGGCCGGCAGGAAGAGCATGGCCACCGCAATCACATGCGCGCCATCAATGCCATCAACCACGCTGGCTCCATTACGGAGGCCGTGGAGAAGGGCGTGCTGAAGTCCGGGGTGATGTATGAGACCGTCAAAGCGGGTGTGCCTTTTGTGTTGGCGGGCAGCTTGCGGGACGACGGGCCCTTGCCCGACACCGTCACCGACATGAACGAAGCGCAGAACCTTTACACCAAACACCTGGAGAACGCGGGTTTGGTGCTGTGCCTGTCCTCAATGCTGCATTCCATCGCCACGGGGAACATGCTGCCCAGTTGGGTGAAGGTGGTTTGCGTGGACATTAACCCCGCCGTTGTCACCAAGCTGAGCGACCGCGGCAGTGCGCAGACCGTAGGCGTCGTCACCGACGTTGGCCTCTTCCTTGACCATCTCATGCGGAAATTAAAGTAATGACTCAATACACCGACGACCACGCCGCCAGTGGCCTAATCGCAGAACTGCCCGAGATTGAAACCTGGCCCAACCAGTTTCCGGGCCGCGATTACGCGATCGAAATTTCAAGCCCGGAATTCACCAGCGTCTGCCCGAAGACCGGACTGCCGGACCATGGAACCTTGACGGTTCGCTATGTCCCTGACCAGCGCTGCCTGGAATTGAAGAGCTACAAGATGTATCTTTTCGCCTACCGGAATCTCGGCATTTTCCAGGAGAACATCGTCAACCGCGTGCTTGAGGATATCGTCCGCGCCACCCAAGCGCGCAAGGTAACCGTGATTGGCGACTTCACTCCCCGCGGCGGTATTTACTCCAAAATCTCGGCCAGCTATGAGCGCTAAGGGCACCGGGCGGACGCACGAGGAGGAACTCGAGCAAGCGATTCGCGAGATCCGCGAACGGGTGCTGGCCCGCTATCCTTCGGGCCAATGGTCGGGATTGGAATTGCCCGATTTTACTCCGGTGTTGGAAGCGCGGGACCAAGTAGCCGCCAAGGTGGCGGCCATTGGGCGGGTGAATCCGCGTCCTGGCGGCCCATTGAATGCGTTGATCCAGACAGCAAAGCGCAGCATTGCGCGCGCGCTGGGCTGGTTCGTCCGGGACCAGGTGGAGTTTAATCATGCGGTGGTGCGCAGCTTGGATGCTGTGCTGGAAGGCTTGAACGCGCTAAACAGGACGCTGAAGACTTTGCCCCCGCGCTTTGAGCCTCCGCTGGCGGAGATCCGCAAAGAGGCGGCAGAGCTGAAAGACATTCGCTCGCATTGGTTGGTTTGGCGGCGCGAGTGGGAGGACAAGTTGGCGCGCAACGAAGTCCAATTCCTGCGCGCGGTGGCGGACTTGGAAAACTCCTACGCGCAGCGCTCGGCTATCCTTACCCAGCGCTTTGAGGAACGCACCGCCGCGCAACATAAGGATTTTGAAGGCGCCCTGGAGCGCGCCAATTTTTCTCTCCAGGAGCGTTTTTGGAAAGAGCTGGAGAAGGTGCGCGTGGAATACGAGCAGGTGATTTACGCCGAACTGCGTGCCATTCGCTACCGGCCGGGGATGAACCTTAGCGCCAGTGCGAGTGCGATTGCGCCCACTTCGCCGCTGGACTTTGATTGGCTGCATTTCGCGCAAAAGTTCCGCGGCCAACCGGAGAAGATCAAGACGCATTTCAGCCGCTACCGTGGCCATTTCGCCGGTTGCCAGCGGGTATTGGACATCGGCTGCGGGCGCGGGGAATTCCTGGAGTTGATGGCGGAGGACAACATCCCTGCCATGGGTGTCGACCTGAACGAAGGCAATATCCAACTCCTGCGGGAGCGCGGGTTGGAGGGGCACGCCGGCGATGTTTTTGCCTATTTGGAACAGGAAGGCCCCGCCGCTTTTGATGGCATTTTTTGCGCCCAGGTGATTGAGCATCTTCCGCCCGGCGAAGTTTGGCGGCTGGTGAAAACCTGCTCGATGGCGCTGAAGAAAGGGGGCGTTCTGCTTTTCGAAACGCCGAATCCAGAGTGCCTGGCGATTTTCGCAACGCACTTCTATATCGACCCTTCCCACACTCGCCCCGTGCCGCCCGCGCTGCTGGCTTTCTATCTCGAAGAGGTAGGATTCGGGCGTATTGAAGTGGAACGCTTCGCTCCGGCGGATGCGGATTTCCCCGCACTCCAGGAGTTGCCCGCCAGTGTCCGCGAGGCTTTCTTCGGTGGCCTGGATTATTGCGCCGTGGCGCGCAAACTTTCGTAAAGGGCGCGCTGCCGGTCGCCAATGGCGCCCCATCCGTAGCGAGTTTCTACTGTCTTTCGCGCTTGCTGCTCGAGGGACTGCCGCAAGGCTGCGTCGCGGGAAATCCGCGCGATTGCCTCGGCGAAGCCAGCGGCATCCGGCGCCAGCAGAAAATCACGACCGGCTTCCAGCGCCAAGCCATTCACTCCGCCCGGCGTTGAGACAATCGCCTTGCCCATCGCCATAGCCTCAAGGATCTTGATGTTGGTTCCCGCGCTGGCGCCCAAAGGAGCAATCACGACTTCGGCTTGCGCGTAGGCGGGGCGAACGTCGCTGACAAAGCCTTCGAGCGAAACGTTCGCTTGGCGCCAAGGCGCATCCACTTGGGGCCGGTAAAAATCCATCCAATAGTCGGGGTTCTTGCCCGCGATGACATGCAGGTGAAAGCCCTCCAGGCGGGGCCACACTTCCTGCAAGAACCAGCCCAAGGCCAACAAGTTGGGCAGGTGCGCAAAGCTGGCCAGAAACAAAAGGCGCTGGGCCTGTGGCGCGGCGGGCGAGGGCTGAAAGCGCTCGAGGTCGACGCCGTTCTCCAACACCTCCACCCGCTTTGCCCCCTTCACGGCGGCCTGGTCTTTGTTGCTCATCACCACGACGGTGTCGACCTCGCGCCAGGCCCGTTCTTCAAACTCCGTCCAGCGCTCCAATTCCCGGCGTAGGTCGTAGTCTTCCTTTCGCTCCAGCAATTGGCGGTAAAGGTCGACCGTAATGTCGTGCTCGACGAGGATGCTTCGCGCGGGCGAGGCCGCCGCTGCGTACTGGGCTAATTGCGTGAACTCCAATTGCACCGCAAAGGGACGATACCGGCGCACCAGCCAGCGCAGGGTAGCCGCGAAGGGAGGGCTTTCGAAGTCTTCCACCGCCCGGGGCAGGTGCGTGGTCCGCTGGGCGTGCGCTCCGGCGCGTTCCACGGTGAGCACCTCGCAACACAAGGCCAGCAATTCTTCGGGCACCGCGCCGGCTTGGTCTACGAAGCTCTGCAGCACGACGTCAAAATCGCGCGCCGCCTCTCGCAGCAGGTTAAAAATTCTCACCGCACCGCCGTGGGAAAGGGGGAAGGGAAGGTAGCAACTGGCCACGATGAGCAGGGGTTTGCCGCGGCGTGGCGTTCCCGGAAACGATGCTATTTTGCCGGAGCCCAGGGCGAGAATGTCTTCTTCGGCAAGCTGGGGCAGCAGGGGTTGGTCCCAGGGCCGCAGCCGCCCTGGGAAGGCGGCGAAGCGGAGCGCGAAAATTTCCACCGGTGCGGGTTCCGGAACGGCGGCCCGCAAGTTCAAGCGCCCCACGGCGGCCTGCCACAAACGCCGGAATACTTTCGGGTCTGCCACGCTGCCCAAAATCCACCGCAAAAAATTCTGCTCTACCGCCAGCTCAATCGTGGCGGCGCTAAAGACCCGTTTGGTTGTCGACCGGTGATGGTGCACGACTTTCGCCGCTGCCACAAACACCGTGGGCCAGCCTTGCTGCCAGCCCCGCCAGCCAACATCCAAATCCTCAACGTAAGCCGGCCGGAAGGATTCCTTGAACGCACCAATGCGTTGCAACTTCGCCGTATCGTAAAGCGAACAACCGCCGGAGCCGTACAGCACTGGCGAATAACTTTCCCCGGGCAAGGGCTCTAAGCACCGCAAGGGCAAATCTTTGGCGCCCGCCGGCCAATAGACGGCTTTGCCCGTTTCTTCCCGCCGCTGGCCGGGCGGAAGAAAAATCTGCGCCGTGGCGCAAAACAAGTCGGGCACCACCTCGAAGGCCTGCTGAAGCGCACCGAAAAAGCCCGGCTCAATTTCCATATCGTTGTTCAACAAACAAACGGTACGGGTGCGGCAGAGCGCGATGCCTTTGTTCACCGCCGCGGCAAAGCTCAAGGGTTCGCGGGAAACCACAAACTCAATCTTGCCGCCCGCCAGTTCGCTTGAGCCGTCCGAGGAACCGTTGTCCACCACGATCACGCGCGTCACTTCCTGTTGCGCCGTCACCTGCGGCAAAATGCGCTCCAGCAGTGCGCGCCCGTCGCGGGAGGGAATGACCACCGTGAGGCCTGCTTCCCAATTCCTTTTCTCATCCTGTTCCTGCGCAGGCGGTAGCGCTTTCGCCGCCCAAGGACGTCGCCATGCGGCCAGCCGCGCATAGATCGGCCTTTCCCAAGAAAAAGGATGGCCGCAGCGCCACAGCCACGTATAGATGGACCCGCCCGGCCGGAACTCAAAACGAACCCAATTCTTTGCCCGCCACGCGAGGTGCCGCAGGATCTGCACTGTGCCGCGTATATGCAGCGGGAAGTGGCCGTAGTTTTCGTTGAAAAAGTAGACGCGCCCCGGCGCGGTGGCCAAGCCGGCGAAGCGCATCAGCCAATAGGCTTGCCGCGGTTGTAACAAAATTGCGCAGTAGCGTACTTCGGCGGCGCGCAAGTGCCAGGCAATGCGAGCGCGATTTTCGCGCCATCCTTGGCCGGGGTTCCACGGGATCCAGTGGCAGGGCGGTGCGTCTTCTGGCGGACGGAATTCACTCACCAAGTAGATAGGTAAGCCGGTATCGCCCATCCGCGCCACGGCCTGGACAAATTCGCCAATCAAATCCTCCGAGCCGCTGGCGAAGGCAACCTTAACAAGCGCCCGGGACATTTCGCTATATCAGTTTGCGCCAATCAAAACTGGCCAAGTTGTATTGCAAGCTCTCTTGTTGCGTCATGTGCAAAGCCTGCAGTGCAAATACGGTCGAGACCGGGTTTGCATGCGGGATGCGTTCGCCGTTGCGCGAGCCAAAGGCAAAACACCCATGCAGGCGCGGGTCTTCGCTGTGCCATTGGAATTGCGCCAGCCTCTCAATGCTTGCGGCGCTCACCGGCGCCCCGGCGAGCAAGCGAATGCGCATTAACTGGGCACAGGCATCGCTACGCAGAAAGCCGCTGCTCAATTCCTCAAGCAGTGTTTCGCCCCGCTCGAGTGCTGCGGCGAGAATGCTCTTTACCGCCTCCCGCTCGCGCACAGGTTGCAGGCCTTCGAGAAAATAGCTCCAGGCATGCAGCCGGTCCATCAGCTTCGGCCGTTCTGTCTCGTTGTCCAAGGTCTCGCTGTAGCGCTTCAGGCTGAAGGCCAACATTTCTTCGTAAAGCGCGGCAAACTTTGCTTCGCCCGTTTCCTCGGCCAGATCTTTCCAGGCCAAGGCCGCCTTCAATTGAAAAGCGCCGGGCATACGGCTCCACCAAAGGGTATATTGGTCGGGGCTCTTGCAGGGCAAAAGAATGATGGGGTGAAACGCGCTAAGGCTGCGGAAGTCCCGGTCGAGCGATTGGCCCAAACCCCGCGCCACGGCCAGGTTTTCTTCCTTGCCGTCCAAGCGCCAAAGCCAAAGCAGCGCACGGGCAATAATGCCGCAATCAAAAAAATAGCTGTAGCGGCCGCCCGGGCTAAGCTCAAAGGGCATGGTGCCCGTTGTGGCGTCCCAGGCTTGTTGCGTCAAAAAATTGCCAGCCCGGCGAGCTGCTTCCAAATACTCTTCGCGCCCCGTAAGCTCGAACAAATAGCAAAAGCCAGCCAAGGCGTAGCCAGTAATTTCGGTACTTACGGGAAGGTTCGCCGCTTGGTCGGCGCGATGGTATCGGGCCACGCCCCCATTGGTTTCCTGGATCCCCGAACCAAGGAGCCATTCACCGGCTAACGCAATGGCGGGAAGAAGGGCGGGGCTTGGTTGAGCAAGTGCGCTGTTCGACAATCCTTCATTATACTTGGCACAGGCAGTATGCGGACCTTTCTTCTCCTGAGCGGAATTCTCACAGGGTCCCTGCTGGCCCAAACGCCCCTGGGCATTATCGAGGGCCACTTCCTGTCGCTCGAAGATTCGCAAATCCAAATTCAATTGGCCAACGGCAAGACGATGCCTTGTGCCGTGGACGGGCGCACCTACCTTGACCGGGAGCGCCGCCGCCTGGCGCTCAAAGATTTGAAAGCAGGGGATTTTTTGGAATTGGTGACGGAGCGGCACGGCCCCCTTCGCCCTTGTTTCGCCCGCATGATTCATGTCTCCGCGGGGCAGCTACGCTTTGGTGGGCGCTTCGAGGTTGGGCAAGTAAAGCGCGCCACGGAAACCATTTCCCCCCGTGGCAACGTCAACCTAAGCGGATTGGTTCGCGACTTGCAACAGCATTGGTTGGAGATTCGAACCAGACAAGGCGAGTTCTTTCGTTTGAAGTTGCGCCCGGACACGGTCTTTTCCCGCGATGGCGTCCGCGTAACCCAAACGGAGCTTGCGCCGAACCAACGGGTAAACGTCCGTTGCGGGTATTCGCTGGACGGCGAACTCGAGGCATACCACCTCATCTGGGGCGACATTTTGCCGCGTATAATAAAGGATTAGTCTCTCGCGAAACATTTCTCTCCCAACATGAGTAGCAATCGTCTTTTTCTTCTCTTCACGCTGGTTGTGTGCGCCAGTTCAGCGCAGGAATTTTTCACGGGCCAAGCGGCCCGTTTGATCATTGGCCAGAAGAGCTTCACGGCGCAATTCCCCGGCAGCGATGCGGAAATTCTGGGTGCGGCGGGCGGCATTGCCTTCGCCGGCAATAAGCTTTTCGTGGCCGATGCCAGCCGCATCGGCGCTTTCCCGGCCAATAATCGGGTGGTTATTTTTGATAACCTCAGCAGCTTTGTGCTGCCGCCGGACCAGCAACTTCCGCAGGGCCCCCGTTGCCCGGCTTGTGTGGGCAAGGGCACAGTGGTTCTTGGCCAGCCAAACTTTGAAGTCCCAACGGAAGACCTGATAGCAGCAACACGAATTGCGGCTGACAGCATGAGGGAAGCGACTGCCGTTGCCTCTGACGGCGTGAGAGTTGCTGTGGCGGATACGAATTTTAATCGGGTGCTCATTTGGCGCAGCATCCCTACCTCCAATGGTCAACCCGCTGACATTGTCCTTGGCCAAGATTCGTTCGATAAGCTTCGCCCCCTCACCACGAACCAGCGCTCTCTGCGCGGTCCGCAAGGTGTGTGGATTCAAGATGGCAAGCTCTTTGTCGCCGACACGATGAACCACCGCGTGCTCATCTGGAACACCTTCCCGACGCAAAATGACCAGGCCGCCGACATTGTTCTGGGCCAAGCAAATTTTGACGTTGCCCCGGTTACCGATTTGACGCAATCAATCGTTGAGCCTCGCCAGGACAACCTGCTCAACCCGGTCAGCGTCACCAGTGACGGGCAGCGCCTTTACGTTGCCGACCTGGGCCACAACCGAGTGCTGATCTGGAACACCATCCCCACTCGCAACCAGCAGCCCGCCGATATCGTAATCGGCCAACCGGATTTCACCTCTGCCTTTGCAAATAATTCTTCGGCCCTTTGCGAGGCCACGGGCACGGACGAGGAAACCAACGAACCGATCTATCCCCGCCGTTGCGACCGCACGCTGGACTTCCCCCGCTTTGCCTTGAGCGACGGGAAGCGCTTGTTCATTGCCGATGGGGGCAACGACCGCGTCCTGATCTACAACCAAATCCCCACGGAGAACGCCCCCAAGGCCGACGCCGCTTTGGGGCAACGAAGCCTGGACCTAAACCTAACGAGCGATAGCGCCTTCCCGGGCTTTGTCTCTGCGGCTGACGTAATTCGTACACCCACGTCGCTGGCCACCGATGGCTTGAATCTCTACGTTGCCGACCCCTACAATCGCCGCGTTCTGGTGTTCACGCCGGGCACAAAATTGATTGCCGATACCGGTGTGCGCAACACCGCCAGCCGTGAAATTTTCGCCGTGGGTAACTTCAGCATCGGCGGCGAAGCGGTGAAGGACGAAGAAATTGTCGTTGAGATTGGGGAAGTGGAATACAAGTACAAGTTTGTTGAGAACGATTCCCTAACGAATGCCATCAACCAGTTGGTCACGCTGATCAACACGCGCGACGGCGGCAATCCGGATGTATTCGCCACGCCCGTTATACGGCCGGAAGAAGGGCTGTTCGTCATCCTCTTGACGGCGCGTGTCGCGGGCGCAGATGGCAACAATGTCACTTACACCGTAAGCGTCACGCCGATCAACGACACGACGGCCGCACGTGTTCAGGTGAATGCCGGTTCCGGAACGCTTAGCGGTGGACAGGATGCGGCTCAAATTGCCGCCGGCACCATTGTGAGTATTTTCGGCGAAAACCTGACGGACCGTACTGCCTCCGTTCCGCTGGAAAGCGGAGAATGGCCGCGCGGCATCCAGGGAACTGAGGTTTTCTTTGACGGCATCTCAGTGCCCTTGCAATCCATTTCGCCTACGGAAATTGTGGCCCATGTGCCCGTGGAAGTTGTCGACGCCAGCAGCTCCAGCGTCTACGTTCGCTCCGTGCGGCAGGATGGCAGTGTGGTGGTGAGTACGCCCATCGGCGTACCTCTGATTGCCCAAAACCCGGGCATTTTCGCCGAACCGGGCAGCGATCCGCGACCGGGTATTGTCACTCATTTTTCCAGCTTTGCCACGGCGACCATCTCGCTGGATGGCACTCCCGAAGCTGGCGAAGTCGCGACGGTGAATATCAATGGGCGCGAGTACAAGTACACCGTGGTGGAAGGTGACGACAATTTCAAGATCCGCGACACCCTGATCGAGCTCATCAACGCGGGCAGCGGCGACCCGGAGGTTTTTGCCTTCCCAAGCGGATGGTTTACCCGTCTGCGTTTGCGCGCTCGCAAAGAAGGTCCTGACGGCAACGGTGTTCCCATCTCAGTTTCCACTGGCTCAGAAGACACCGGGCTGATCTTAACCGCCTTTAACTCTGAGCTTTGCTGCGCCAATGTAGCGGGAGCTAGAGTTACGGAAGAAAACCCTGCCTTGCCCGGCGAAACAATTGTTGTGCTTGCCACTGGTTTGGGGCCAATTTTGCCCGAGGAAGCCAACTCGCAAGTGTTTTCCGGCATTGGGTACCGTGGTCCGGAATTCAATGAACCAGCGGAATTCGTTTCCTCGATTGCCGGCGGACGTACGGCCAATGTGCTGTTCGCGGGCTTGAAGCCGGGCTTGATCGGCTTATACGAAGTTCACCTGGAATTGAACACCGATCTTGACACGAACCCTGCCACGCAGTTGACGATTGCCCAGAGCTTCCAGGTCAGCAATATCGTGACGTTCCCGGTGCGCAATCCGCGCCGGGATGCCGAAAACCAATAAGCGGCTATTCAATCTCGTGGGGCTTTAGGCCAAGGCCCCGCACTACCGCTTTCGCGGCCTCTACCTTATCGGGCAAGACATAAAAGAAAACGCCGGTGCGTTCGCTTTGAAAGATCAAGCCGCCCCGGTAGGTGTCAAGCTCGATGGCGTAGTCGATTTCCTGTGCGGTTAAAGCTTCTTCGAGCGGCAGCGCTTCCTTGAGCTTCTTGGCAATGTAGATAAGGTCGAGGACGGCGTCCCCGAAAGATTCTGGTTCCTGGCGCAATGCAAAATCCTTAGCGGAGTGTATTTAGCTGAGCCGCGCCACCACTGCTTCGCGCGCGCCTTCGCCTTTGGTGGCATACCAGGCCAGGTACGCTTCGCCGGCCTTCTCCAGGTTGGTGTATTGCGTGGGGTTTTTGCTGGAAGCGCGCAGGTCCGCGAGAATCGGCTTCACGCGCAGGTAGCAAAGTAACATTTCCCCGCCGGATTGGAAGTAAAGGTCTTGGTTCAGGACGCCGGACGTTACAAAGCTGGCCACCATCTCAAAGTAGGTAATCACCTGCCGCATATAGGCGTTTTCCTGCGAACCGGCAGGCGCCAATTGGTTCATTTCCTCCAGGCTCTTGGGCTTAAAGGAGCGCACAAACCATTCCCGGGCGGCGCGCATTTTTTCTTCGCGGCGGATTTCGTAAAGGCGCAGGATCAGGTTGGCATCGTCAATGGTGGGAACGCTGGACATTCTTTGAATATCGCATAGGGAAAACTGAGAACTTTCCCGGCTGGGGCCCACTTCGGAACTGATGCCCGCCGCACTTGCCCAGCGCACGCAAGAAGAGGAATTGCTTTGGCTTGCCCTGCGCATGACTCCCCAGCTTGGCCCCCGCCGCGCCGTGGACCTGCTGCGCAAGTTTGGTTCGCCCGTGCGCATCTTCCAACAGGAAGCGCGGGACCTGGAAGGGGCCGGGTTGGCTTGGAGCGTTGCCCGAAGCATTGAAGCCGGGACGGCGCTCGAAGACGCCCTCGAACAGCAGCGGCTCTTGGCGGCTACGGGTACCCAGTTGCTTTGTTGGACAGATGAAGCCTACCCGGACCGGTTGCGCGAAATCTACGACCCGCCCTTTCTGCTTTATGCGCGGGGCAATTTGGCCCTGCTTACGGAGCCTTCGATTGCTGTGGTGGGTACGCGCCGCCCCTCGCCCTATGGCACCATTGCCACCGAACGGCTGAGCGCGGACCTTGCGCAAGCCGGTTTAACCATCGTCAGCGGCATGGCGCGCGGCATTGATACCGCCGCCCATAAAGCCGCGCTCACTGGGGGCGGCAATACGATTGCCGTCTTGGGCTGTGGCGCGGATTTGGTGTATCCCGCCGAGAACAAAAAACTTGCCGAAGAGATCATCAGCAAGGGCTTATTGATAAGCGAATATCCTTTACGCAGCCCTGCCTACCCGCAGAACTTCCCTGTGCGCAATCGTATTGTGAGCGGCCTTTCTTACGGGGTGCTGATTGTGGAGGGCGCGCAGTACTCGGGCTCCGCTATTACGGCCCGCCTGGCGCTGGACCAAGGCAAAGAAGTGTTCGCCGTTCCGGGCAACATCACCACCAAGCAGAGCTTCGGCCCGAATCTGCTCATTCGTTCCGGGGCGCGGCTGGTGCAAAGCGCCTCCGACGTGCTTTCGGACTTGCCCCTTCCCGCCCGGCAGGAGCTTGCCACGCGTTCGCGGCAGCAGCTACTGCCCATGGAGCCGGGCGATGCAAGCGGCGGCAACAGCGATACCGCCCACCCCATGGGGCAATTGCGGGACAAGGTCTTGAAAGCGCTGAATTACGACGAGCCGCAGGACCTGGACCAAATTCTGAATACGCTCAACCGCTCGGGCCAAGCTTCCGCGTCGGAGCTGATTGCCATACTCTTTGACCTGGAACTGGACGGTATGGTGCGCCAAATGCCGGGTAAGCTCTATTTACGCCACTGGAGCGGGTGATTTTTTCCCTTTGCCGCTGGCCTTTTTGGCGGTGGCTTTGGCCGTCGTTTTCGTGCCTTTGCGGGCGGCCTTTTTCGGCTTGGGCCCGCCTTGTTCGGCAATCTGTTGCGCGCGCAGCGTAATCAGCTCGTGCACCTGCGCGTCGGTCATTTGCATGGGGTCCTGTCCGCGCGGGAGCGTTGCGTTCACTTCTCCATCGGTAACGTAAGGACCGTAGCGGCCGCTCAAGAGCTTCACAGCTTTGCCGGTGGTGGGATGGGCGGCAAACTCCTTCAGAACCGTCTGCTGCCGGGCGGCACCCCCGCGGCCGCGCGCCTTTGGTTGGCTCAACAGGTTCAGCGCCTCTTCCAGCGTTACGGCAATCGGAGACAGCTCGGCCGGCAAACTACGTGTTTCGCTGCCGGATTGCACATAGGGTCCGAAACGGCCATTGGCGGCAATCACTTTTTCGCCCGTCTCCGGATGCGGACCCAAGTTGCGGGGCAAGCTCAAGAGCTTGACAGCGTGCTCCAGGTCGACGTCCTTCAATTCCGTCCCTTGCACCAACGACGCCATTTTCGGCTTGGTGCCTTCCTGGCCATCGCCCAGTTGCACATAAGGGCCGTAGCGGCCCACCTTCAGGTAAACCGGCTCGCCGGTTTGCGGGTGAAGCCCCAGGCTTTCCGGCTCTTTGCTCGCGTTTTCGAGCATTTCCACAGCCTTGGGGATGGTCAATTCGTCGGGCGGCATTTCGTCCGGCACACTGGCGCGGCGTTCCCCATCGCTCAAAAAGGGACCGAAGCGGCCAATGCGCACTTCAATCTTTTTGCCTTCCCACTCGCCCAACGGGAGGCCGTTGATGATGCGCGGGTCGATTTCCTTTTCGCCGCTTTGGATCAATTCCTTCAGGCCCGGAAAATCGGAGCCGAAGTAAAAGGATTTCAAATAAGCCAGGCTTGCTTCTTCGCCGCGGGAAATGGCGTCGAGGTCGTCTTCGAGGCGCGCGGTATAGCGGTAATCCACCACGTTCGGGAAATGCTGTTCGAGCAAACCCACCACGCCCATGGCCGTAAAGGTCGGCACCAGGGCGGACCCTTTCTTGAAGGCGTAGGAGCGGTTCAACACCAGGTCCACAATGGAGGCCCAGGTGCTGGGGCGGCCAATGCCGAGGCGTTCCAGTTCGCGAATGAGCGAACCTTCGGTGAAGCGATTGGGCGGTTGGGTTTCCTTCTTTTGCGGATCGGCCTTCAGGCAGCGCAGGGCATCGCCTTGCGCCAAGGCGGGCAGCACGGCTTCTTGCTCCGCCGCATCGTCGTCGCGGCTTTCTTCGTAGGCTTTCAAAAAGCCGGCGAACTCGATTGTCTTGCCACTGCTACGGAAGGTGGCCTCGCCGGCCTCCATCAACACCGTCGTGTTGGTTCCTTTGGCGTCGGCCATCTGGCAGGCAACGGTGCGCTTATAAATAAGGTCATACAAGCGGAAGGCTTCGTCGCCCAAGCCCGCCCGCACGTCTTCCGGCGGCGTAAAGCGGTCGCCCGCGGGCCGGATGGCTTCGTGGGCTTCCTGCGCGTTCTTCACCTTGGTTTCGTAGCGCCGCACGCTGGGCGAGAGAAATTCTTTGCCGTACTCGTTTTCGATCAGGTGCCGGGCGGCACGGACCGCTTCGTCGGATAGCGAAGTGGAGTCGGTACGCATGTAGGTGATAAAGCCGTTTTCGTACAGCTGCTGGGCAATCTGCATCGTCCGCCGTGCACTCAAGCGCAGCTTGGAATTGGATTCCATCTGCAGGGAACTGGTGACGAAGGGCGCCGCGGGCTTTTGCGTGAAGGGCTTGTGCTCCACGCTGCGCACCACAACAGGGCCTTGCTTCAATAAACCCACCACGCGCTCGGCAGCGGCTTGGTCCAGCAGAACTAGGTTGTTGCCGGGGTCGAGTTGGCCGGTGTCGGGGTTGAAATCTTTGCTGGTGGCCACCCGGCGGCCGTCCAATTGAAACAGCTCCGTGTCGAATTGGGGCGTGGCGGAGGGCTTTTCCATTCTGGCCTTGACAGCCCAGTAGGTGGCGCTTTGGAAACGGATGCGGGCGCGTTCGCGCTCCACCAGCAACCGTACGGCCACGCTTTGCACGCGCCCGGCGCTTAGTCCCGGCGCCATTTTCTTCCACAACAACGGGCTCACTTCGTAGCCGAAGAGCCGGTCAATGATGCGCCGCGTTTCCTGCGCCCGCACCAGATCTTCGTCAATATCCCGCGCCGTTTTCAGCGAGTGCTGGATGGCCTCTTTGGTGATTTCGTGAAAGACCAGACGCCGCGTCGGGATCTTTGGCTTCAACACTTCCTTCAAGTGCCAGCTGATGGACTCCCCTTCGCGGTCTTCGTCAGTGGCCAGGAAGAGTTCGTCAGATTTCTTCAGCAACTCCAGGAGTTCTTTGACTTGCTCCTTCTTGTTCTTGGGGATCACATAAAGAGGCTCAAAGTTATCGGTGACATTGACGCCCAAGCGCGCCCACGGTTCCTTCTTGTGCTTTTGCGGAATGTCCGCCGCACTGTCGGGCAAATCGCGGATATGACCCAGCGAGGCACGGACAACATAGTCCTTGCCCAGGAACTTGGTGATGGTCTTTGCCTTCGTCGGTGATTCGACGATTACGAGAGATTTACCTGCCATGTAGAAAACCGATTCTTCTTTGTTCGATGAAATTGCGAGCCGAGCTCCGGGGCATGAAAAGTTAGGGTTCTCCCTCCGGCCGCGTCCGGAGCCCCCGGCTAGAAAAGAGTGTACAACGGAATTCCACAGCCCCTGGGCTCCGCACAGGGAAATGGTCTTTTCCCGAGGGGCAGATTCTCAAAACTTTTTTGAGCTCTTCGGCGAATCCTTCGCGCGTTATTAGCATCTGCTAACTTAGTATTCACTAGCTTAATGGCCACTTCAACCCGTTTACCCAGTACCGAGCGCCGCGCCGCGATTCTGGAAGCCGCCATTGGTCTCTTTGCGGAAAGAGGCTTTCGAGGGGTGACCACGCGCGAACTCGCCCAGCGGGTTGGCGTCAGTGAACCCATTTTGTATCAACACTTTCCGAGCAAAAAAGAGCTTTACGACGCAATTATCGAAAGCGCCATGGACTCCGGTTACTACGAGGCCCTGGAGGGCTTGCGGAAGGTGGCCAACAGCGAGAACGACGAAGAGTTCTTCCGCCATTTGGCCGAGAGCATGGTGCGCTGGCATACCACCCGCCCGGAGATGATTCGCCTGAAGCTATTCAGCGCGCTGGAGGGGCACGGGCTGATTGATGAGTTCAACGAAAAAACCAGCCAACCCTTCATTGAAGTGATCGTTGGCTACATTGAGCGGCGCATGGCGGAAGGGGTTTACACCCGCTTGGATGCCCGCGCCACCGCTTTTGCCTTTGTGGGGATGATTGCCCACCATTGCACTGCCTGCTTACTGTTTCAATCTCCCGTTGTAACGATTGATTCCAAACTTTTTATTGACCATGCCGTCATGATTTTTCTAAATGGAATACGCGAAAGGAACGCATAATTTTATGTTATGGAAGATTGGCTTTCTATTTGGATTGTTGATTCTTTCCGCTTGCCACAAGAAAGAGGAGGCGGTGAAGGCCTCCACAGAGCCACAAGTTTTCTCGGTGCGTGTGCTCGAAGCAGTGGCTCGCAATGTGGACAAAAGTATTGACGTCACGGGCTCACTGGCCGCTGATGAAACCGTAAGCCTGAGTTTTGAGGTTCCCGGGCGCATCGCTAATTTCCGCGTCGATTTCGGCCAGCAGGTGCGCAAGGGCGACGTGATTGCCGAACTGGACAAGCGCGAACTCGAATGGCAATTGGAGCGCGCTCAAGCGACGCTGGCCCAAACCGCCGCCCGGTTGGGCATGAAGTCCCCCAACGACCCCTTCCCGACCAAAACGGCTAGCATGCGCCAGGCGGAGGCCCAGTTGGAAGATGCCCGTAGCAAACTGAACTCGGCGCAAACCCTGCTTTCGAGCGGCGACATTGCCAAAGAGCGCGCCACGGAACTGGAAAAGGCGCTGGACGCCCGCAAGGCGGTGTTTGATGCAGCGCAAGACGAATTGAACATGATGATTGCGCAGTTGCGCGCCCAAAAGGTGGAAGTGGAATTGGCCACCAAGCGGCTCAGCGATGCCATATTGCGGGCGCCGTTTGATGGCGGCATCAGCGCCAAACTCGTCAGCCCCGGCCAGTATGTTAAGGACAACGTGACGGTGGTCACTTTAGTGAAGACTTCGCCGCTGCGTTTGCGTGTGGAAGTACCCGAGAATTATTCTGCCCGCGTCCGCGTGGGCAGCCAAGTGAGCTTCACCACCGACGCCGCTCCGGGCAAGGAATTTTACGCGACCATCCAAACCCTGAACCCCAGCATTGATTCGAAGAACCGCACGCTGGTGGCCGAGGGTAAGTTCAATGTTACGGACAGCAGGCTACGTCCCGGCGGCTTCGTGCAGGTGCGCTTGGTTACGGAAAAGCAGAGCGAAGCGGTGCTGGTGCCCAACGCCAGCATATTCTCCGTAGCCGGGTTGAACAAGGTTTTTGTCATCCGCGATGGCAAGGCCAAGGAAATCCGCATGACGCCGGGCTTTGAGCGCGGCGGCTGGTCGGAAGTCCCGGCGGGCACCATTCAAGCGGGTGAAAAAGTTGCCGTTAGCAACCTCTTGAATCTAGTCGACGGTGCGTTGGTGAAGGTGCTCTAGGGCACCGCCGCCGCACCCGGAAACCCGCACACAGGAAATCGATATGCAGAAACTAGCTGAAATCTGTATCAAGCGCCCCGTCTTTGCCACGATGCTCATCATGAGCCTCGTCGTGCTGGGGCTGAATAGCTACATGCGCTTGGGGGTGGACTTCTTCCCCAAGGTGGAATTCCCCTTTGTGAACATCACCACGGTGCTGCCTGGCGCTTCGCCGGAAGAGGTGGAAAGCCAGGTTACCAAGCGCATTGAAGAGGCCGTGAACACCATCTCCGGCATTGACGAACTGCGCAGCATTTCCAGCGAAGGCACTTCGCTGGTCACCATTCAGTTTGTGCTCGAAAAGGATGGCGATATTGCCGCGCAGGAAGTGCGCGACAAGATCAACCAGGTATTGAACGAGCTTCCACGCGACGCGAAGCAACCCGTTATTCAAAAGATCGCTACCGATGCTTCTCCGGTCCTGAGCGTCGTCGTGTCCAGCCCAAGAGACATTCGTGAAACCACCAAGCTGACTGATGACTTGATCAAGAAGAACATCGAGAGCTTGAACGGTGTTGGCGAAGTGCGCTTTGTGGGCGACCGCTCCCGGCAGATCCAGGTGATTCTTGATGGGGAAAAGCTTTATAGCTACAACCTGAACATCGACCAGGTTCGCGCGGCTTTGGCCGCGCAGAATGTGGAGATTCCCGGCGGCCGGATTGACCAGGGTGTTCGCGAAATCAGTCTCCGCACCTTGGGCCGCCTAACGCGTCCCCGCGATTTCGAGGAGATCATCATTGGTTCGCTGAACGGTGCACCCATCCGCGTGCGGGACATTGCAACCGTAGCCGATGGCGTGGAAGAACCGCGCAGCTTTGCCCGCATCAATGGAACTCCCGCCGTGGTGCTGGAAGTCCGCAAGCAGGCAGGCACCAACTCGCTGGATGTGATTCAGATTGTCAAGGACCGGATCAACGAATTGCGCGAGGCGAAGCTGATTCCGCCCGATTTGAAGATCGATTACTCGCGCGACCAAAGCAAGTTTATTCGCGGCGCTTTTGAAGCCGTGCAGGAGCACTTGGTGCTTGGCGGCGTCTTCGCGGCCATCGTGGTGCTGTTGTTCATCCGCAGTTGGCGCGCCACGCTGATTGCCGCCGTTGCCATTCCGACATCCATCATTTCCACCTACACGCTGATGGACATTATGGGCTTCACCTTGAACCAGATCTCCATGTTGGCCTTGGTGTTGATGGTCGGTATCGTAATTGACGACGCCATTGTGGTGCTCGAAAACATCTTCCGCTTCCAGGAAGAAAAGGGCATGAGCCCGGAACAGGCGGCGATTGAGGGAACGCGCGAAATCGGCCTTGCGGTTTTGGCTACTACGCTCAGCTTGGCGGTTGTTTTCATGCCCGTCGCTTTGATGCAGGGCATTGTCGGCCGCTTTATGTCGAGCTTCGGCTTCACGGCTGCCTTTGCCGTGATGGTCAGCTTGCTGGTTAGCTTCACGCTGACGCCCGCGCTTTCTGCCCGCTTCTTGAAGGCCGCTCCGGCGGGCGCCCATGGCAGCACGAAAGACGGCTTGCTCTTCCGCTTTATTGCGCAGCCTTACTTGGGCCTGTTGGCTTGGAGTATGCGCCACCGTTGGGTAATCGTCGTCATCACCATTCTGGTGGTCTTTTCGACCGGGCCGCTGTTTTCCCGCATCGGCAAGGACTTCCTGCCCGTGGATGACCAAGGCTACTTTGAAATCACCGTTCGCACCCCGCCCGGTTCTTCGCTGGAAGGAACGCGCGTGGCCATGGACCAAGTGGAAGCCGAGCTCAAGGATCTTCCCGGCTTGGTTTACTTGCTCACCACCATTGGCGCGGACATTCAAAAGCGCGTTGATCGCGGCGCGATCATTGTGCAGTTGGTAGATGCTGAGGAGCGCCAGCTTACCCAGCAGGACGTCATGAACCTGGCGCGCGAAAAGCTGCGCAAGTTTACCGACCTGACCATTGGTGTCCAATTACCGGCCTTGATCCAAGGCGGCGGGTCCGACCGCGACTTTATGTATTACGTCCAGGGCCCTGACTTGGTGCAACTGGAAAAGTACGCCAATGCCATTGTGAAGCGGCTGAAGGAAGACAGTGACGCCGTGGACGTGGAACTTTCCTACGAGCCCGGCAAGCCGGAACTGCGCGTGCAAATCAACCGCGACAAAGCGGCGGATCTGAACGTTAGCGTGAACTCCATTGCCACGGCACTGCGCACGTTGGTAGGCGGCGATGAACAAGCTACCACCTATCGCGAGGGCGACGACCGCTACGACGTGATGCTTCGCGTGGATGAAAAATTCCGCAATACGCCCAATGCGCTGAACCGCCTTTACGTGCCCTCAACCAGTTTGGGGAACGTGCCGGTGGCGAATGTCGCATCGTTTGTCGAGGCCACCGGCCCCGCGCAAATCGAACGCTTCCAGCGGCAGCGGCAGATCATGATCCAAGCCAGCGTCAAGCAGGGCGGCAGCTTGTCCACTCTTCTGGACCAAGCCTCGAAGACCGTTCAGGAGCTCAATCTTCCGCCGCAATACCGTACGGGCACCATTGGCCGCTCGAAGGAATTCGCCAAAGCCGGAGTGGCCTTCGTGGCTGCTTTTATTCTCTGCTTCGCCTTCATGTACATGATTCTGGCCGCGCAGTTTGAAAGCTTTGTCGACCCCATCACGATTTTGCTTAGCCTTCCGCTTAGCGTGCCCTTCGCGATCATCAGCCTCTTCATCACGAACGAGAACTACAGCATCATCTACACCTCGGTGGGCATTCTGGTGCTGTTTGGCATTGTGAAAAAGAATTCGATTCTGCAGATCGACCACATCAAGCGTTTGCGCTCCGAGGGTGCTTCGCGCCTGGATGCCGTGATGCGGGGATGCGAAGACCGCTTGCGGCCGATTCTCATGACCACCGCTGCCCTGGTGGCGGGCATGATACCCCTGGCCTTGGGTGGTGGGCCGGGCTCCGGTTCGCGCCGCACCGTGGCCATTGTCGTCATCGGCGGACAAACCCTTTGTCTGTTGCTCAGCTTGCTGGTAACCCCGGTTGCTTACTCGCTGTTTGACGACTTGGCCAACTGGACTATCTTCGCCCGTTTGAATCGCTTCTTCCAACGCTTCCGCTGGAAGCAGGCGTTGGCGAATTTGTTTCCCCTTTTCCTGATCGGCTTGCTGTTGGCGCCGCCACCAACCTTTGCCGCTGAGCCGCCCGCGCGCGTGGGCGTGGGTTTCACGCAAAAGAAGTTGATGCTCAAGGATGCCCTCGAAATGGCGTTGGGCAACA
Source organism: Bryobacter sp. (assembly GCA_033765085.1). Lineage (GTDB taxonomy): Bacteria > Acidobacteriota > Terriglobia > Bryobacterales > Bryobacteraceae > Bryobacter. The sequence continues at coordinate 131,812 of JANRIK010000011.1, forward strand.
ATCTTGACATCCAAATCGAGAGGACCAATACGGTGCTCGCCAGCAGCCAGTACCGGCAGACCTTTGGCGTCTGGGACCCTTATCTTGGCTATCGCCCGGGCGTGGCCTACAATGTGACGCCGACTTCGAGCGTGCTGCAGGCTCCCGATGGCCGCCTGGTTGACCGCAGCTTCACGAACAACTTCCAGTTCCGCCAAAGCTTGCCTTGGTTCGGGACAAAGTTCGATGCCAATTTTCAAAATGGCCGCATTTCCACCTCGAACCCTTTTGTGGGTTTGAATCCTTACTTGCAATCCTCGCTTACCCTTTCGGTGACGCAGCCGCTTCTGCGGGGGCTGAAGCTGGACAACGACCGCAACCAAATCCGCATCCGGCGCAAGGGTGTGGATGTGGCCGAAGCCGATTATGAACTCCGCGTTGTCGATATCGTCACGCGGGTCCAAAACGCTTATTGGGACTTGGTCGCCGCCCGCCAAGACGTGGAAGTGAAGAAGCAGAGCGTTGACCTGGCGCGGGACCAATACGAGCGATCAAAGCGGCAGATCGCCGCCGGCACGCTGGCGCCCGTGGAACTTGCCGCCGCCGAAGCCGAACTGGAGCGCCGCCAGGATAGCTGGTACACCTCCATCGGCATTGTGACTGAAGTGGAGAATGGCCTGAAGTCCCTGCTGGCCGGTGGGCGCGACCAAACCATTTGGGACGACGAGATTATTCCTCTTGAACAGCAAACCGTCCAACCGCCGGATACTTCCGATCTGAAAGCACTGGTGGGAAGCGCTGTAGGGAAACGCCCCGAGCTGAAGAGCCTGCGCCTGCGTTTGGAATCCAACAGCTATTCGCAAGAGCTGGCGAAGGAGCAATTGAAGCCCGGCCTGAACCTGGTCGCCGGCTACACCAGCACCGGCTTGGCGGGTTCGGTCAGCCGCTCGCCCGCGCCATTTCCGGGATTTGTGAACAATCCGCCCGCGGAATTTTTGGGCGGCTACGGCACCACGCTTGGCAACCTCTTCGGCGGAAATTTCTCCAGCTACCAGGCCGGTATTCAGTTCGATTGGACCATTCGCAATCGCGCCGCGCAGGAATCGCTTGCGCAGGTAAATCTAGCGGAGCGGACCTTAAACCTGCAACGCCAACGGGCCGAACAAGCCATTGAAGCCGAAGTCCGCAATGCCCTCCAAGCGCTGCGGACCTCGGAGCAACGCATCGTCGCAGCGGAGGCCAGCGTGCGCGCGGCCAAGGAAAAACTGGACAGCGAACAACGCTTGTTTGATACGGGCGAGAGCACAAATTTCCTTGTGCTTACCCGGCAGAACGAATTTGCCGACAGTCAGCGGCGGGCCTTGATCGCCAAGCTGGATCGCAACAAATCCGTCGCGCGTTTAGAGCAAGCCCTTGGCATGGCGCTGGATTCGCACAACATTAGTCTCAAGTAGGGCGCTACACTTTCAGGACGTGAACGATCCTGCCTTTCAAAAAGGGCTACCCTCCAACCTTGAGGCGGAGCGCCTGGTGCTGGGCGCCATCCTGCTGGACCCCGATAGCTTTGTGCTGGTCGGCGGCGACCTGAAGAGCGAAGACTTTACTCTTGAGGCCCACCGCCGCATCTTCGAGCGCATGGGCGCCATCCATGCCCGCGGCGACAAAATTGACCGCGTGGGGCTTGCCGACGAGTTGATGCGTCATTCTGAACTCGAATCCGTCGGCGGCTTGTCGTATCTGATGAGCCTGGACGAGGGCATTCCGCAGATTGTCAATGTCCATGGCTATGTGCGCATCATCCGCGAGAAGTCTACTCTACGCCGCATCATCTTCACCGCCCAGAGCATTATGGACAAGGCCTTCCTGGGTGTGGAAGAAGCGGACCACTTGTTGGGCGAAGCGGAGGAATCTTTCCTGCGCATTGGGGAAAGCCGGGCGCACGGCACCCTGCAGCGGCCAGACCAGATCATCAACAGCATTGGCTTTGATGAGTTTCTTGACCCCTCGAACCGCATACAGGGCGTCTCGACCGGCTTTTACAAGTTCGACGAAATGACGGGTGGCTTCCGCCCCGGAGAACTCATCATCATTGCCGCTCGCCCCGCCATGGGCAAAACGGCATTCGCGTTGAACATTGCCTCCCACGTGGTGGGCCCCGCGCTGGGCCGCACCACGGCGGTGTTTTCTCTCGAAATGTCGAAGGAGAGCCTACTGACGCGTATGGTTTGCGCCGCGGCCCGGGTCGACCAGCATCGCTTCCGCACAGGATTCCTGAACGAAGACGAGCGCCGGCAGTTATCCTTTGCCACCACAAACCTGATGGAGTCTCCCCTTTATTTGGACGACGCCCCTGGGGTGAATGTCATGGACATTCACGCGAAGCTCCGGCGCATCCAGGCCGAGCGCGGCTTGGGTCTGGTGATTGTGGATTACCTTCAACTGATGCAGAGCCGTGGCAACCACGACAGCCGTACGCAGGAAGTGAGCTCGATTTCGCGGGGCTTGAAGCTGTTGAGCAAGGAACTCGAAGTGCCCATTATTGCCCTTAGCCAGTTGAGCCGCGCTCCCGAAACGCGGCCGGGCGACCACCGCCCGCAGTTAAGCGACTTGCGCGAATCGGGCTCGATTGAGCAGGACGCCGACATGGTCTGCTTCCTGTTCCGCGAAGAGGTTTATAAGCCCGAGCGGGAAGACTTAAAAGGCCATGCCGAACTCATCATCGCCAAGCAAAGAAACGGTCCAACGGGGCGTGTTCCGCTGGCATTTCTCCATAAATTCACACAATTTCAGAATTTGGCGGAAGACGTGGAGCCTCCGCCGGATATGGTTTAGAGGGGATGTTTAATGCGGATCTTCCTCGGTCCGCGTGTAGAGGTGGAGATATCGCAAGACCACCACAATTTGCCCACCGTGGTACGTGTTATGGCTCGCGACTCCCAATAAAAGGTGGCCGAAATCGTAGGCGCGGCCGGGAACCTGTTCGTTGAGTTTATGGTCTTCCAGCGCCGCCGAGCGCTGGGTTAATCGCTCGCCGCTTTGCCGGAATTTCGAAAGTTCGCGGCGCCACGCGCCTTCTGTGGCTTCGGGAATGGGTTCCCATCCCACCAATTCTGAATCGCTGGCGGAGGGCAATGCTTTGCCGTCCAAGGCGCCCAGCGCAATCTCTTGCCAGGCGCGCATGTGTCGCACCAAAGCCCAGATGGAGTGCTTGGCGGCGGGGGTTACCGTGGCTGCTTGTTCCGCATCCACATCCCGCAATACCTCAAAAATGGCAGGCCCGTGCCAACCCTCGTGAAACAACGAGCGGCGGATTTGGCCGGCGATGCGAATGGAAAGGCGCATTGTGCGTGGGTGGGCTCGAGATTTACTCGCAGTATTTCTTCGTCATCATATGCCGAAATGCGAACATATTTTGCAACTGCAATTTCACAAAAGGGCCCCCAAATAGATTCACCAGCCAGCCGCCCGGCAGAACAAATTCAATTTCGTCGCGCAAACGGGTGCCCTCCATTTCGGCTTCCATGATGTGCTCATGCCGCCACACGGCAAACGGTCCGTAAACTTGCTCGTCGGCAAACATGCGGGGCGGCTCGTAACGGGTATGACGCGCCAGCCAGTCCACGCGCATCAGACCTTTGCCCAGCGGAACGAGCGGGACGCGCACGAGAGTCTCCGCGCCGACGTGCAAACCGGCATCACGGCGCAGTATCTCCACTCCGCTGGCGGGCGGAGTCAGCAAAGCAAACGCATCCGGCCGTTCATGAAACTGAAAAACCCGCTCCGGCGTGGCGCGAATATAACTGGAATATGAGAATCTGGGCAAAATCCGAATCTTCCCGCCTCCATCGGGTAGACTGGTTAGTCTTACCATGCTGCTCGAACTGAAAAAGCTCGAAAAGCGCTTTGGCGGCGTTGTTGCCCTTCGTGATGGCAACCTCCAAGTCCGCCCCAGTGAAGTCCATCTTCTCATGGGCGAGAACGGAGCGGGGAAAAGCACGATGATGAAAATCGTCGCCGGAATGCAGCGTCACGACGGGGGCGAAATGCTCCTTGCGGGGGAGGCGGCTTCTTTTGCGAACCCGAAGCAGGCCTCGCTGGCGGGCATTGCCATGGTGCACCAGGAGTCGCTATTGGCGCCTCATCTGACGGTTGGGGAAAACATCTTCCTCGGCCGCGAAGAGTCGGGGGCCTTGGGCATGGTCCGTCGCAGCCGCATGATGGAGCGAGCCAACCAGTTGATTCGCGACCATGATTTTCCGCTCCAAGCGGATTGGCGCGTGGATAAGCTCAGCCCCGCCGGCCGCCAGTTGGTGGAGATTTGCCGCGCTATTGCGGGGGAAGCGCGCCTGCTGATTTTTGACGAACCCACCTCGAGCTTGAGCGAGTCCGAAACGCGCTCCGTGTTTGCGATTGTTCAGCGCTTAAAGGAAAAAGGTGCGGGCGTTATTTATATTACGCACCGCTTGGAAGAACTCCGTACATTGGGCGACCAGGTGACGGTGCTGCGCGATGGCGCCACGGTCCACTCTGCGCCCCTGGCCAGCCTTACCCGCGCGGAACTGATTCAGCACATGGTGGGCCGGGACCTTGACCATCTCTATTCGCGCACGCCACAGAGCCCGGGCGCCGAACTGTTGAAGGTAAGCAACATAACCCGCCAGGGGGTTCTGGAGGACATTTCCTTTACCTTGTGCGCTGGGGAGATCGTTGGGCTCGCGGGGTTGATGGGCGCTGGGCGGACAGAGCTATGCCGCATTCTGTTTGGCATCGACGAAGCTGACGCGGGGCAAATTGAAATCGAGGGAAAACTACTGCGGGCCCGGTCTCCCCGCGACGCCGTGCGCGCCGGGGTGGCATTAATTCCAGAAGACCGCCAACGCACCGGCTTGGCCACACAGTTGCCTGTGGGTTGGAACCTGACGCTTTCCAGCCTTTCGGCCCATTCTCGCCTCGGCACTCTGCAAGCCGCGGCGCTGAGTGCCACCGAACAAAAGTTCATCAGCCGTTTGCGCATCAAAACCAACGGACCTGAGCAGCGCGCGGCCAGGCTGTCCGGCGGCAACCAGCAAAAGATTGTGATCGCGAAATGGCTCGCCCGGGGCGCTCGCATCTTCCTGTTCGACGAGCCCACCCGCGGCATTGATGTTGGCGCGAAAATGGAAGTTTTTGAGGTGATGGATTCTCTTGCTCGCGAGGGCGCTGCCGTTTTGATGGTCTCCAGCGAGTTGCCGGAGCTGATTCAAGTGGCCGACCGCATTCTCGTGATGCGCCAAGGCCGCATTGCCGGAGCGTTGCCTGGCCGCACCACGCAAGAGGAAATCATGTCGCTTGCCGCGTTTGAAAAGGAAAACCCCCTGCAATGATCCCCTCCGCGATGATGCAAAGGCTGCTCCCCTTTGCCACCCTAATCCTCATGTTTGTGGCGCTGTGCTTTGTGCCGAATTTCCTCTTGGCTTCGAATCTGGCCAGTGTGGCGCGACAGACAGCCGTCATCAACATCATGGCGCTGGGCATGACCATGGTGATTATCTCCGGCGGCATTGACCTAAGCGTAGGTTCCATTCTCGCCATGGGCGGATTCCTGGGCTCGCTGGCCATGGCCAAGGGCATGCCCATTCCGGTCGCCATCGCCACCGGAATCGCCGTGGGAGCACTCTGTGGCTTCGCCAATGGCTTCATGACTACGCGCCTGAGGATCAATTCGTTCATCGTCACGCTGGGTACCTTGGGCGCCTTTCGCGGCTTGACGCTGATCTTTGCCAACGGTCTGCCCGTGCACGAAATCCCCCCGGAATTCAGCTTTCTGGGCGAGGGCAATATCCTCTTCCTGCCCACGGTGCTGTGGGTGTTGCTGGCTTGCGGCTTGTTGGTTCATTTTCTGCTGGAACATACCAAGCTTGGCCGCTACGCCTTTGCCATTGGCTCCAATCCGGAAGCAGCGTTTTATGCCGGCATCCCCGTGGCTTTCCACACGACTGCCGTCTACGCCATCTGCGGCGCTCTTACGGGCTTGGCCGGTATGATTGAGGCCAGCCGTTTGATGACCGGCCAACCCACCGCCGGGCAAGGCTACGAACTCCAGGCGATTGCCGCGGTGGTGATTGGCGGGGGAAGCTTGCGGGGCGGCGAAGGCTCGGTTATTGGCACCCTCGTGGGAGCCTTCATCATGGGCTTACTCGCCAACGGCAGCGACCTGTTGGGCATTTCGCCCTATTGGCAACAAGTGATCATCGGGGCCATCATCATTCTCGCCGTCAGCTTCGATGAACTGCGCAAGCGGAGGGCCGTGTAGGCATGAAGCCCCAAGATCTGGCCGGCTTGATTGACCATACTCTGTTGCGGCCCGATGCCAGCTTCGCGGAGATTGACCAGCTTTGCGCCGAAGCCCGCGCGCACCAGTTTGCAAGCGTCTGCGTAAATCCGTTTTGGGTAAAGGCGGCGAGCACGGCGCTGCGCGGCTCCTCTATTAAAACCTGCACGGTACTGGGCTTTCCATTGGGCGCCAATCTTGCCACTGTGAAGGCGGAGGAAGCCCGTTTGGCCATTGCGGCGGGCGCCGAAGAGTTGGACATGGTCCTCAACATCGGTGCGCTCAAAACGGGTCTGGAGCAGGTGGTTGCCGCGGACCTCGCGGCCGTTGGGCAGGTGGCGCAAAGTGCAGGCGTGCTTTGGAAAGTGATCCTCGAAACAGCCCTCTTGACAGATACGGAAAAGCGCCTGGCCTGCCGTCTGGCGATGGAAGCCGGCGCAGACTTTGTGAAGACCTCTACCGGCTTTGCGCGCGCGGGCGCCACCGTGGAAGATGTTCGGCTGATGCGGGAGGTGGTGGGGCCGGCACGGGGCGTGAAGGCCTCGGGCGGCATTCGCAGCTTTGCCGATGCCTTGCGCATGGTGGAAGCCGGAGCCAATCGCTTGGGCACATCGGCGGGCGTGGCCATCGTTACGGCGGAAGTTCCCGCGCAAGACAGCGCCCCAGGAGGCTACTGATTGCCCCGCGCCCGCTTTGAAGAGCGAGAGGACTTGCTGGACTTCCTGTTGGAAGTCAGCGACATGACCAGTTCCACGCTGGACCTCGATCAGATCCTCGATCGTCTTGCCGAGATCCTGCGGGACACCATTGGCTACGACCTTTTCGCGGTCTTTCTATACACGGATCGCCGCCAGCGTTTGCGCGTCCGCTACTCCATCGGCCACCGGGAAGAATTGGTGCGCAACCTAGAAATCCATTTGGGCGAAGGTTTGGTCGGGCATGCGGCCAAGGACCGCGTGATTGTAAATTCGGGCGACGTGAAAGCCGACCCTCGCTACCTTTCCGCCAACGATGCCGTGCGGAGCGAAATCGTGGTTCCCATGGTTTTTCGCGGGCGGCTGGTGGGGGTGTTTGATTTGCAGTCTACCCGACCTCAGGCTTACCGCAAACGCGAGGAGGCGCTGCTTTCTTTGCTCGCGACGCGCGTGGCCAGCTCGGTCGACAATGCTCAGCTTTACCGTCGTGTCGAAAAGAATCACCGCACGCTTAAGCTCCTCACCGAGCTCACAAAAGAATTCTCCACGATCCTCGAGCTCGATACGCTGCTCGAAAAAATTGCCTCAAGCGTGCGCCAGTTGATCCACTACGACGGCTTCAGCATTTGGTTGGTGAACGAAGAATTGGAAGTGCTGCAAAGCCGCTTTAGCTTGCGGTTTGACCAGCGCCAAACCATCGATATTCCTTTGACGCGCGGTGTGACGGGGGCGGCCGTGCGGGCTCGCCATGCCATTCGCGTTTCCAATACTGACATCGACGAGCGCTACATTGCCACCACTAGCGGCATCCGCAGCGAAGTGGCGGTGCCGCTTGTTCTGCACGACAAGGTGATTGGCGTAATGGACTTGGAAAGTGAAAAGGTGAATTTCTTCACTGAGGACCATACGCGCATGCTCGGCTTGTTGGCGCCGCAAATTGCCGCAAGCATCGAAAACGCCCGTCTCTATGACGAAGTGGCCCGGCGCACGCAGCGTATGGAGGCGGACCTTGATGCCGCGCGCCGGGTACAGAGCCTGCTCTTGCCACGCCATGTGGAAGTGTTGGCGGGTCTCGAAATCGGCATGAGCATGCGCCCTGCGCGGGAAATCTCCGGCGATATCTACGACATCTTCCCCTACGACGAATCCTCGGCCCTAATCGCCTTTGGCGACTCCAGCGGCAAGGGCGCCGCCGCGGCCCTTTATGGCGCGATGGTTTCCGGCTTGTTGCGGACCCGCGAGTACCGCGAGTTGGAGCCCGCCGCCATGATGCGTTTGTTGAACGATCGCCTTTGCGAGCGCAAAGTGGAAGGCCAGTACGTCACACTGCTGCTGGCCCGCTGGAACGGCCTTGCAAAGCAACTCACGCTTTCCAGTGCCGGAGCGGGCTTGCCTGTCCTGCTTCGTGGCAAGGAAGTGCAACGCATCCATATGGAAGGCGTTCCCTTGGGCTTGCTGGAAGGCCGCGAGTACGATCAGGTGACGGTCCACCTGGAAGCGGGCGATCTGCTCGGCTTCTTCTCCGATGGATTTGAAGACCAAGCCAATGCCGCGGGCGAGCACTACGGCGAAGGCTCGTTGGCCCGCGCCTTCGTGAAGCACCGCCGCCTTAGCCCTTGCAAGCTAATCTCAAAGTTAATGGCCGATCTCGATGCTTTCCGCGGCAACTTGCCGATTCACGACGACCAATCGGCCATCGTTTTCCGTATCCAATAACTATCTTCCGGATTCAATGACCAACCATTTCCAATATCGCCACGGCATCTTGCACGCCGAGGACGTTGATCTTCCGCAACTTGCCGCCTCTTACGGCACGCCACTCTATGTCTATTCCGCGAACATGATTCGCGACCGCTATCGCGCCTACGACCAGGCCTTCGCCGGTTTGCCCCACAAGATTTGCTATGCCGTAAAAGCAAACTCAAACCTTGCCGTGCTCACTCTGTTGGCCAACGAAGGTGCGGGCTTCGATATCGTCAGCGCCGGAGAGCTCTTTCGGGTTTTAAAGGCTGGTGGCGACCCGGAGAAAGTTGTCTTCAGCGGAGTAGGGAAGACCGAAGCGGAAATTCGCTACGCCCTTTCGCACGGCATTCATAGCTTCAATTGCGAAAGCGAACCAGAGATTGACGTGCTGAACCGCGTGGCGGGTGAATTGGGCCAATCGGCGAAGGTTTCGCTGCGCGTGAACCCGGACGTGAATCCTGTAACTCATCCATACATTTCCACTGGCCTCCGGGAAAACAAGTTTGGCATTGATTCCAGCAAGATTGAAGCGGCTTACGCGTACGCGGCTGCCCGGCCGCATTTGCGCGTCACGGGGGTGAGCTGCCACATTGGGTCTCTGATGATGGAGTCTTCGCCCATGGAAGAGGCCGTGGCGAAGTTGAAGGCCCTTGCCTTGCGCTTGCAGGCGAATGGACTTCCCATTGACCATCTGGACCTTGGCGGTGGCCTGGGGATTGCTTACGAAGAGGGGGAGCAGACGCCCTCGATCGACGCCGCCATGCGTGCATTGCGCGGCATTGTTGAGGACACGGGGCTTACGATTTTTGTGGAACCCGGCCGCTCCATCGTAGGCGAAGCAGGCATCCTGTTGACCCGCGTTCTTTACACCAAGCAAAATGGCGCCAAGCACTTCGTGATTGTGGATGGTGCGATGAACGACTTGATCCGGCCTTCGCTGTACAAGGCCTACCATCGTGTGCTGCCGGTACGGGAAGATACGCCCTTGCGGCCTGCCGATCTGGTTGGACCCGTTTGTGAATCCGGCGACTTCCTGGCTAAAGATCGCGAACTGCCCGATGCCCAATCCGGCGATCTTCTTGCTCTGATGACTGCCGGCGCATACGGCTTCGCCATGGCCAGCAACTACAACTCCCGCCCCCGTCCCGCCGAAGTGATGGTGGAGGGCCGCCACGCGCGCGTGGTCCGCGAGCGCGAACGCTTCGCCGACCTGGTGCGTGGGGAGTGATGAGAGACCGCTACCCGGTTCCTGAACTCACTCAACTTGCGGAACGTCTGGGTGTGCGTCCGTTCGCGCTGCTTTACCTTCATGCAAAGAGAAACGTACTTGCCTTCGCGACCACCACTCCACCGCCGGGCGGGGGTATTTTCCAAGAGGTCGCCGAGTCCTGCGTTGAACTGCCGTTCGATTGCACCGACGAGGCTCTGGGCGAGGCTGTCTGGCAAAAACTGTTGGAGTTTCGTTTGGCTCCAATGGGCTACCTTTCGAAATGGACAGATGCGCCCTCGTTCCGGCGTTCCCGAATGAAGACCGTGCGGCGCTTCCGCTTCGAATATGTATCGATCTGGATCGAAGCCTATCCGCAGGTGCTGCGGCTGACTGGCAACCTCCCGCCTGGTCCGGCGGAACACTACTTTGTGGGTATAGATCTTCCAATCGCCAGCGATTTTTCTACCCTTGGTTCCACCGGCAGGGCAATTCGGCGTGGGGTTGCCCTACTTGCCGAGAGCGATTCATTTCCTGAGGGGGATCTTTGACCATTGCCTCGGCGCTTAGGCCGGGATTGCGTCGGTGGAAGTGAAGTCGTTTCCTTTGTACAAGAGTGGCAGCCCTTTATCCTTTGCTAAGGCATATGCAAAACAATCGCCGAGATTTAATCGAGCGGGTCTTCCGCCAAAGCGCCGACTTGCATGGATCGCCAGTTCAGCTTGGACAACGGTTACATCCGCAATGGAAATAGCATTAACAGCAAGCCATGCTTTAACGGAGTTTTCGCCAACTTCGCCTTGGTAGTTTCGAGCAACTGTTAAAGCTTCCCAATAGTTTACAGGCGACAGCAAGCACTCGTCTGCGGCCTCGACTTTTGCCGCGAAAGCTTCGAAGCCTTCTTCTCGAAAGACAACTGCTAGGATTGCGGACGAGTCAATGACTAGTCGCATATCGACTTCGGCAGGCCATCTTCATCGTACAGATCCGCATCCGAAAGCTTGGGTCCAACAACCGGGAGCGCCCACAAGCGTTCCATAATTTCCCGGGACTTGCGGCGCTTTTCTTCTATTCGGTCCGCCTTCTTTGCCTGTTCTTCAGCCAGTTGCTTTTTGACGGCAACAGCAACAGCGTCGGTAATCGACAGGTTCATGAGTTCCGCAAGCATACGGATGTCCTGCGTGACATCTTCCTTACGAATCTGGATGGCCCCGGCTTTCATGATTGCTAGGCTATCATGAAAAGGCTGTTCTCAGCATCGCCAAGCTCTTCGGCACGGCAGTCATGGCGTCTTCGTTGCCTTCCATTTCCAGGCTCACCCAACCATTGAAATTCGCTTTTTTCAGAATGCCCGCGATGCGCTTGTAGTCCAAGTCCAACGTGTACCAAACCCCGCCGCCATAGTAGGTTTTCGCCTGCACAATGTTGGCGTACGGGGCCAATTGCTCCAGGCCCTGGTAGGGGTCGCCGGGATAGTTGCCCGTGTCGACGTTGATGCCCAGCCAAGGGGAGTTCACTGCCTTCCAGATCTTCAGCAGGTTATCGACCTTGGTCGTTAAGCCCCAATGGTTCTCCAGACAAAGCTTCACGCCCGCCTTCTCCGCGTGCGGCAGGCAACCGTTGATGGATTCCACGCACCACTTCAACGCGTCCGCTTCCTTGAAGCCGGCCGCGGGCGGCTCGTCACCCTTCACCTTCATCAAATCGTCGAAGCTCTTGATGGTCTTCCAGCGGCCGGAATTCAGGCGGATGGCGGGAATGCCCATCTGCGCGGCCAAATCAATGGTGCGCTTGGTGTGGTCGATGTTCTTTTGGCGCTCCGCTGCTTCCGGAAAAACAAAGTCCTGGTGGATGGAGAGCATGGGCAGGGCTAACCCGCGGTCGAAGGCCATTTGCTTCAACATGTTCAAGTACTTCGGCTCTTCGCTCGACATCTGACGGTGCAAGACTTCCACGCCGTCGAAGCCCATCTTCTCGGCATGCTCAATCACCTTCTCAATGGGCACCCGCTCTCCCTTGAAGTGCCAAAAGGAGTACGTGCTGACGCTGAATTTCTGCGGGCGGGCTCCTTGGGCAACAAAAGGCAATGCGGCCAGACTGAGTGCGGAACGACGGGTAATTGACATATCCTGAGTTTAAGCGATGTCTACCCGTAGAGAATTCTTAGAAGCAGGCGCCTTAGCCGCCGGATCTGCCAGCCTTGCGCAGGCACAAACGAAAATTTCCCCGAACGACAAGATCCGCATCGGTTGCATTGGAATCGGCAACATGGGGCTTGGCGATGCCAAGGCTTCCACGAGCGTGCCTGGCGTAGAGCTGGTGGCCGCCGCCGACATTTATACCGGCCGCTTGGAGCGCGCTAAGGAAGTGTTTGGCAAGCAGCTGTTCACCACCCGGGACTACCGCGAAATTCTGGCGCGGCCGGATATCGACGCCGTCATCGTGGCCACTCCGGACCACTGGCACGCCCAACAAGCCAGCGAGGCCCTGCTGGCCGGCAAGCACGTCTACTGCCAGAAGCCCATGGTGCAGAAGCCCGAAGACGGCCACCAGGTGATTGCCGCGGAAAAGAAGTCTGGCAAGATTTTGCAGGTGGGTTCGCAGCGCGTTAGCAATGTCCTTTACCAGCGCCTGCGCGAGGTGATTAAGGAAGGCAAGATCGGCGAGATCCGCATGATTGAGGCCTATTACGATCGCAACTCCGCGCTCGGCGCGTGGCAGTACGTCATTCCCTACGACGCTTCGCCGCAAACGGTGGATTGGGACCGCTTCCTCGGCTCGGCCCCGAAGCGCCCCTTTGAGCCCATTCGCTTGTTCCGCTGGCGCAATTACCAGGACTACGGCACCGGCATTGCGGGCGACCTTTTTGTCCACCTCTTCAGCGGCATCCACTTCGTTATGGATTCCATGGGCCCCGAGCGCGTCTTTGCCACGGGCGGCACCTACTACTGGAAGGATGGCCGAGACGTGCCCGATTTGATGATCGGGCTCTACGATTATCCGGAAACGAAGACACACCCCGCTCACCAGATCACGCTGCGCGTCAACTTCGAAGCCGGCACTGGCGGCGGCCAACTCTTCCGCTTTACGGGCACCGAAGGCTACATCACGCTCGACGTTGGCAATGGCTTCACGCTCACTTCCATTCCCCGCGAAGCCCGTCCCGGCTACGACTTGGAGCCCTTCCCGCAGCACGTACGCGAGAATTTCCTGAAGGGCTACAAAGAGAAGTACCCCGACCAGAGGCCCAGCGCCGATTCCATGCGCCCGAACGCCAGTTGGAGCTATCGCACGCCTCCCGGCTACACGGAGCAATACGCGCACCACGCCAATTTCATTGATGCCATCCGCAACAAGCGTGCGGTTGTCGAGGATGCCAGCTTTGGCCTCCGCGCCGCCGCTCCCGCCCTGTTAAGCAACACCAGCTACTTTGAGAAGAAGCTGGTGCAGTGGGATCCAGTGGCGATGAAGGTGAAGGGTTGATTTCAACCCGAAATCGCTCCATTGGGGCGGCATCAGTCAATTAATGAAGAGGCTACGGATTGTCTCATTAGCAACCGTTTGGCTAGCGGCTTCGGCGCTGGGTCAACACGTCAGAGTTAAGGCTGAAGCGCAGCGCGACTTCGCTCAGTACTCGACCTATCGATTCGCGCCAGGCATCATCACCGGGCGGCATCCGAGGGTTGACGAAAAAGCATTGAGCGCCGGCATAGAGGAGCGCATCGCCGGTGGCGCGAAACGGGCCGGGCTTCGTCGGGTTGATTCGCAGAACCCGTCCCAGGCCGATTTGAAAATTACATTCTTCCTTCGGCTCAACGAAGACACAAAGCGATCCCGCTTCCGAACAGAAGAAGCGACTCGCTATGCGCTGGAAATCCGGATTATCGATCGCAGCCAAAAAGAAATCTGGGTTGGAACCGGTTCCGGCGAAGTGGAAGATCGGCGGCACCGTTTTGTGGAACCGCCAATTCTTCGTGCCGCTACGTTAACAATGGCTAAGTTTCCTCCTAAGCAGTAGTTTGTTTATTGAGTAAGTGGGGCAAATCAACTCGCTGTACTCTATGGCATCAGCGTAAAGTTCACTTCCACTTCAGTCATAACTTCTACCGGTTGCCCGTTCAACAGCGTCGTTTGATACTTCCACTGCTGCACTGATTCTGTCGCGGCCTTTACCAGACGCTCATCCACCAGTTTGTTGAGCGGGGTGAGCGAAACGACAGAGCCATCCTTCCCTACCACCGCCTTTAAGAGGACCGTGCCTTGAATCCCTTCGGCCTTGCAATCTGCGGGGTACAGCGGGGGAACCCGGGTAATGATCTTGGCCGCCTGCACGTTGCCACCAACCCGGATGGGCGAAGGGGTGAAGCCAGCGGGCGCTGGAGGCGGTGGCGGTGGGGGCGGCAGGCTGCCGTCCCGCCCCACTACTTTCACCGATTCGCTTAAGGAACCTGCATAGAGCACGGGGTCGAAGCGAGTGCCGGTGTTGGGCAATACAGCAAGTCCCGTCATTTCCATCAGGGCAAAGCCATCTTTCTGGACCTGCACTTTCCAGTTGCCCGCCGGGAGACCTGGGAAATAGAATTCGCCCGCACTGTTCGTGCGTGTGATTTCGCGCCGTTCGCCTAAGCTCAAACTCACACGCGCCCACGGAATTACACTCCCGCTCGCGTCTTTTACGACACCGCTTAGGCCCGTTGTGCTTTGCGCCATCACGCGGTACCCCGCCACGGGCGCCAACAAAGCTAGCGCGCACAAGACCACCAGGCCCACGGTTCTTTTGGTTAACCCTTGGTGCGAACGCAGCGGATCGAGCAGCGTGCGAATTCTTTGTTGCAATGTTTGTGGCCGCGCCATGGCGAGCCCTCCTTCCAATCGTTGTTGCCTTGCGCCGCTTACGCTACGCGCAATTTCCACCAGATGTTCGGCGTAGCGACTCGGCGCTACACCCTTGGCGATCACCCCGTCGTCACAGGCTTGCTCGCACTCTTCCAAGAGTTGCTTCTTTGCCCACCAGGCCAGCGGGTGTGGCCAGTAAAGCGCCGTGCCCACGAGAGCCGCCATCTGCCACCACAAATCCAAGCGCCGGATGTGCTCTTCCTCGTGGGCCAGGGCAACTCGACGCTTCTCCTCGGTCCAAGTGGTGGCAGCCGTGGGCAAGTAAATTCGCGGCTTCCACAATCCCATCACTACAGGTACTTCCAAGCTCTGGGCTTCCGCCTGGTCCTCTAGGCGTACTCGTGCCCACAAGCTTCGGCCAAGCAAGAGCGCAGCCCCGCTAAGATGAACCATAACCAACAGAACTGGCCAGTAAGCTTGCGCGGGCGCCTCACCCCGCACTGTGATCGAAGTCCGCGAGCCAGCCAGTTGCAAGGACGCAGGGATTTCAACGGCGTGCGTGTAGCCCAGCCAACCCGGTTGTGGCACGACGGGCAACAACAGCAATAAGCAGAAGGCCGCGGCCCAGACGGCGTGCCGCAGGGATGCTGACGCCCGGCGCAGGAGAGCGCACGCAAGGGATGCGGACGACAGCACGATGGTCGATTGCACGGCCAGCGTCAAGTAAGTTTCCAGGATCATCGGCCCTCCTTCCTTGCTGCTTCGATCAAGGCTTGCAATTTGTCCAACTCTTCCTTGGAAAGGCGGGCGGATTTGGGGTCTAACAGGGCGGCCGCTGCCATGGCCGCGGAACCATCAAAGAAGGTATCCACCAATTGCCGCAAAGCCGATTTCCGCGCTTGGTGCACCGGCGCCTTGGCGAAGTAGACATAGCGCTGCCCGTCTTGTTCATGCTGGATGAGTCCCTTGCGCTCCATGGTGGCCAAGTGGGCGCGCACGGCCGAATAGCTGGGGGCGTCTTCCAGGTCGCCTTCAATTTCCGCCGCGGTGGCCCGCTTCAAGCGATGCAAAGCGTTCATGATCTGCCGTTCGCGCCGGGTTAATTCATCAGGCATTGTTGCTCCCAGTGCTAGAAAACCAGCACATGCTAGAAATCTAGCACCAGCAGGTAGCAATTGCAAGAGAAAGTTTTCCTACTCCGGCTTGTGCTGTTCCAGACCCCTTGCCTTGGCCCGCTCGGCTTCGCTGAGCGCAGTGTTGAAACTCGCCCCGAAGCCAATCGTTTGCCGGTAGGGGTAGGCTTGCCAAGGATCAAGCCCCGCAATGCGCGGGTCTGCGGTTTCGCGCAATTCACGCTCCAAGGTCGCCTTCAATTGTTGCTTGGCTTCCTGGTGGGCCGGCTCTTGGGCGACGTTTTGCAATTGCCCTGGATCTGCCGCTAAAGCGTACAACTCTTCGGCGGGCCGCTTATCCGCCGCCAAGGCCCATTCGCGGGGATGTTGGGGGAGTTCGTCCTTGATGGGCGCTCCGTCGATGTCCCCGTGATAGGTCTTGTTGCTGGAAACAAAATCAGGTCCGCCAGTGGGCCACCGCTCCGGCGCGAAATTGCGAATGTATAAGTAGTCCCGCGTGCGAATGCTGCGCATGGGGTAAGTGGCCCCCTCGGGCCGGCAGTAAGTATGACGCTCCATGCCGGCCAACACATGGCTGCGCAAGCGCGCTCCTCTGAGGACGTTGTGGCCCACAGCTCCGGGCAGGTTGGGCAGGCCCGCCGCGGCGAGGATCGTGGCCGGAAGGTCCGTGTGGCTAACGAAAGCATCCGTTACGCCAGGCTGGATGCGGCCCGGCCAAGCCATCGCCAAAGGCATGTGCAAGCCCGCATCGTAGAGGTTTACCTTCGCACGGGGGAAGGGCATGCCATTGTCCGACGTGACAATCACCAGCGTATTGTCCAAGAGCTGCTTTTCCTCGAGCAAGCCAAGCGCACGGCCCAATTGTTGGTCTTGCCACTCGATTTCGGAATAGTACGCGGCCAAATCCCTGCGGCAAACTTCGCTGTCGGGCAGAAACTGCGGCACCTGAATTTGGCTAAGCTCCCGACGCATGCGCTGGTAAGCAAGCTGGTCATAAGCCCGGTGCGGCTCGGTGCTGCCCAACCAAAAGAAAAAGGGCTTGCCAGCGTCAGTCTGGTTGAGGAACTGGCCAAAATTGGCGGCGTAGTCGCGCTGGTCTAAGCCAGCGGCAACCGCGCGGGGATGCTTCAAGGCATTGAACTCTTGCCCGTTGGGATGCCGCCGCAGGCCCAGCGCTCTCCAATCTCCCGGCGCCCAACCTTTCCCGGTAAAGCCGGTCCGGTAGCCGTTGTCTTCCAGTGCATGCGTAACGATGGGCAAGTCCCGCGGAAGGGCGCCTTACAAGACACCTGCCTCCCCGCATTGCCAAATGTGCCGGCCGCTCAGCAGACTGGAACGCGACGGCGTACAGGAGGGCGAACACGCAAAGCTATTCGTGAAAAGCAAGCCTTCTTTGGCCACGCGGTCAAAGTTGGGGGTACGCACAAAGCGGTCACCGTAAACGCCGGCGTGTGGATAGGAATGGTCATCGGAAAGCACCAACAGGATATTGGGCGGCTTGGCGGGTGCACTGCAGGACATGGCGGTGCAGGAAATGGCGGCTGCGGCGCTGCTGGCAATGACGGCGCGACGCGTTAGCGTTTGCGCTGCTTCACGGCTTCGCCCTAGCTCACGGCTTCGCCCCACTTCACGGCTTTGCCGCTGCGGCAGCTTCGCGGGTCCAGGCGTGATCGTCGCCGAGTTTTGTTCGAAAAGTTTCATAGGCCTCCTGGTACATACGGCGCGCTTCCTGTTCCCGCCCGCGTGCCTTCACAATATCCGCTAAGTTGCTCAATGCCAGCCCCGTGCGTACGTGCCCCGGCCCCAACGCGTCTTGCAGCACCCGCCAAGCCAGGCGTTGTTCGCTTTCGGCTTCTATTAACTTGCCCGCTTCCAGTAGGGCGCTTGCCAAATTGTTGCGCGTGGTGGCCGCTTCCGGGTCAGCGGATTGCTTGCCTGGGGGCAAGGCGCGACGGAAGGCGGCAATGGCTTCCGCGTTTTTTCCGCTGCTGCGCAAGGCGAGGCCAAGGTCATTCCAACGTGCCACACTCGCCTCTTTTTCCAGTGCCTTGCGCAGGAAAGCAATCGCCACGGCGGGCGTTTGCGCCAGATCGGCCAGCGCCGTGTAGGCCCTTGCCACCCTCGCCGGGTCGAGTGCTTTCGCAGCCAATGCTTCGTAAACTGCGATGCATTCCGTCCGGCGCGCTCCCCGCAGAGCTTCCGCGAGCAGTTCCTGCCTTTCCTCGTTGGCTTCCGCCGCCAGCGCGCGGCTGAACCAATCCACCGCCGCCGCCGCTTGGCCCTCGCGCAAGAGAAAGCGTCCTAAATCATCCGCCGCCTTGGCTGCCTCTGCGGATCTTTGTCCCTTTGCCGCGGCAACTCTTCTGTACTCTGCTTCGTAGTGCCGGGCCAAATCGATGACATTGGGTTGGCTGAACAAGAGTAGCCAAGCGATCAGTTCAGCGAAGCCCATCCGAGAGCCTCCCGTTCAAGGCCAGGAGGAAGGCCTTGAGCGATTGCAACTCGGCCTCGCTCAAGTTCAACTTCCGCATCTCCGGGTCCAGATTGTTCCGTGCCTTGCCGCCTTCCTGATAAAAGCGCAGCACGTCGTCCAAGTTCGCCAAACTGCCGTCGTGCATGTAAGGCGGTGTGCGGGCCACGTCCCGTAAGCTTGGAGTCTTGAACGCTCCCCGGTCATCTTCCTGTTGGGTCACTTGAAAGCGTCCCGCGTCTTCAGCGGCGCCAGCTCCCGTAACATGGTACTCCTCGTCCGTAAGGAGCGGACCCAAGTGACAGGTGGCGCAGCCCGCCTTCCCCCGGAACAACTCCAGCCCTCGTTTTTCCTCCCCGCTCAACGCGCCTGCGTCTCCGGCCAAATAGCGGTCGTACTTCGAGTCTCCGGAAAAGATCGTGCGCACATAACTGGCCAAGGCGCTCTGCAACTCGGGTAAACTCAGGCCCACCCGGCGGGCCGCCTCTGTGGGGTCTAAATCCATCTCGAGAGAGTTGCCAATGGGCCCGATTACTTGTTCTTCCAAGGTTTTCGCCCGCCCATCCCAAAAAAAGCTTTTGCCCCAAGCGCGATTTGCCAAACGCGGGGTCCGGCGGTTTCCTTGGCGCCCCGCAATCCCAATGGCCACGGCGTTTTCATCGCTAAACGCTAGCTCCGGTTTGTGGCAGGTGGCGCAGGCGATACTGCCATCGCGCGAAAGCCGCTTGTCAAAAAACAGTTCCTTCCCGCGCGCCACCGCTGCCGGGCGAAGAGGATTGTGCGCGGGCGTTGGCACGAAGCGGTCCAAGCCCAGCGGCACTTCAATGGCCAACAAGCTTAGCGCTCCGCAGCTGGCCAGAAACACAGCTATGGCTCTACGCGCATCCGCCATAAATTTTCCTGTTTGCTTGCCACGGTGAAGGCCAGACGCTTCCCATCGCGACTTACGGCGAAGCCTTTCGCGCGGTTGGGCACGCGGCGAGGCTCCCCCGCTTCCGGCCACAGCTTTTGCAGGGTATCGCCTTTGGCGCCCCAAAGATCCCGCCCCCAAGCCAGCTCGGCAAAATCTTCGGTCGCAATTTTCTGCTTGTCCCCGGTGGCCAAATCCCATAGGACAAGGCCCTGTTCGGGCCCGCTTACTGCGACTTGATTCTCATTGTCGTTCAGGGCAAGCGCCGACATCCCCGCAAAGCCGTCCAGCCGCAACAGAGATCCATCTGCTTTCAGGACACCGGCAAACTTTTGGTAAGCTTCGCCGTGCCGGGCATCAAGCACGCGCGTTTTGCCGCTCACGAGGTCGAGCACGAACCATCCACCCCGCCCCTTCCCGTCGCTTCCGAGGGCAGATAATTGGGAAGTCGCCGCGGCATTCCGTCCCCACTGCAATTCCTCCACGTGGGCCATGCGTGCTTCTACTTCTATTTCCTCTCCCGTCTCGATGTCGAGCACCACCACGGTATGCGCTTGTTGGCCAAAATTTTCCGGACCGCGCCGCGAAAGATAAGCCAAGCGCTTGCCGTCCTCGGACCAAGCCGGCGCCCGATTCAGACCGGCAAAGCGCCGCGTCGCCCTGTGCGCCTTCTCTGGTTTTTCAAGGTCCATCCAAAAAACCTCGGAGACGCTTTCCCGTTCCACCCAGTGCAGTTGATTGTCCCGGCTCATGCCCAGGGGAAGTTCCCTTCCCGTGCCCGCCCTAAGCCAGACTTTGCTTGCTGTTTTGTTTCCAGCATCCAGGTCAAATCGCCAGAGCCCATACTCGTTGCCCGCACCACCCCAAACATAGAGTGACTTGCCGCTGCTCGACCATACCGGAAACAAGTAGTTTCCGCTGGTGGTGAGTTGCTTTCCGGCGGAACCGTCTGCCGCGAGCAGGTAGATGGCCCGTTCGGTGCGGGAATTGGGAGCGAAGGAATCATAGGCAATCCATTGCCCATCGGGCGATAGGTCCATCTTCTTCGGGTACACCCATTCCAAGGAGCGCAAAACTTCAACTTTGCCACTGGCAATTTCTACCCAGGCAATTTGGCTGGTGTTGTCCTTGCGGAAGAACAAGGTCAAGACCCGAGAGCCATCGGCGGAGAAGGCGCAGGGCTGGACAAATCCCGC
This sequence comes from Bryobacter sp., assembly GCA_033765085.1. Lineage (GTDB taxonomy): Bacteria > Acidobacteriota > Terriglobia > Bryobacterales > Bryobacteraceae > Bryobacter. Next base: position 152,291 of record JANRIK010000011.1, read on the forward strand.
CTCAGGATTTCTGTATAAAACTTCATATTTTCCGGCCTTGGTTGGCGTGACACGAAGTTCGTAAAAACCGTCTGCATTGAACCAGGCATAGGCAACCGTTGTTTGATCCCGTGAAATTGCAGAAAAATAAGCAAACTCTTTCCCTTGTCTTTTTGTCAAGATTTGGTCTTGCCCAGACTTTAAGTTTCGTGTTGCGAGATCGCCGTTCAAAACATGACTTAAAAGTTCACCATCTGGACTGATGGCACCCAGCCCGGTAACGGACCTTGACCGCAATTCCGGTCCACTTGCCCCAAGCAGTGTGAGGGAAAAAACGAAGCCAAGGCAAGCGCGCACGCCCTCATCTTATCCCCAATTCTTTGGAAGTTTTGAGGCGTTTGTTTGTAAAGCTTCCTTAAAGGCTATTGACAGAGGGGTGACATGAGGATAGTGTCTCTACAATCCCATGACAATAACCAAGTTGTGTTTAAGTCTCCTGCTTTTCGCTTGTCTGCTCTTCTCGCAGGACACGCGGGGCAAAGTGCAAGGCCAAGTTACTGATGCTTCCGGCGCGGTGATTGCCGGTGCCACGGTTACGCTCGTTAACGACGCAACCAACGTACAATCCACCTCTTCGACCTCGGCGTCGGGGCAGTATATTTTCGACTTCGTGCAACCCGGCAACTACACGGTGAAGGTAGAACTGACCGGGTTCAAGGCCTTTGTTCAGAAAAACGTGCTCGTGCAGGCACGCGGTGACGTTACGGTGAACGCTGCGCTGTCCATCGGCAACACGAATGAACAGATCACCGTGGAATCGGCCCCGGTGGCGGTGGAATTCAACACTTCCTCGATGGGCCTGACCATCAACACCAAGATGGCCAACAACCTGCCCATCATCCATCGCAACCCCTTCCTGCTGGTCAGCTTGAACCCTGCTACGGTCATTCGTTCCACCACCGAGCAAAGCCCCTTCCACCATTGGGCCGCTTCGCAGTTCGACGTAGGCGGCAACACGAATACGAAGAACGACATCATTCTTGACGGCGCCCCGTCCATGACTGCCCAGAAATCCAGCTATACGCCGCCCATGGACGCCGTGCAGGAAGTGAACCTGCAGCAAAACGCCGTGGATGCAGAGTTTGGCCACTCGGCTGGTGGGGTGCTTAGCGTGCAAATGAAATCGGGCACGAACACCTTTCATGGCACAGCGTATTATCTGGGCCGGAACCCGGCCTTGAACGCTTTGGCGGACCGCACCACCCGCAGTTTGAACCTCACGCGCCAAAATACCTGGGGCGGCACCCTGGGCAATCCCATTCTAAAGAACAAGCTTTTCAACTTCGCCAGCTACGAAGGATGGCGCACCATTGAACCGCGCACGGCGTTCAATACCCTGCCCACGGACCGCGAACGCGCGGGCGATTTCTCGCAAACCCTGAATACGGCCGGCGGTCTGCGCACCATTTACGATCCTTTCTCGACGCGGGTGAATGGCAACACGGTGACCCGCACGCCCTTCCCGGGGAACGTCATACCCACCAACCGCATCGACCCCGTGGGCCGCATTATCGTCGACGATGTGTGGAAGCCCAACAACCCCGGCACGGGGCCGACGGGCGTGAACAACTTTATTCTCGGCATTGCCAACCGCATCCGTTATTGGAATTTCTCGGATCGTGTGGATTGGAACATTACCGACAAGCTCAAGGTTTTTGGCCGCTTTAACCGCTTCAAGACCTTTACGGGCCTGGACGACTATACGGGTTCGGCGGCGCAACAGGTGGATGGTTCCACGCGCCACTCCACGTCGTTCTCGGGCGACATGGTCTATGCCCTGAACGCAACCACGGTGCTCAACATCCGCGGCGCATACAACAGCATTGTGGACTCCTTTGGCGTTCCTGAGGCCACCTTGCAGCCGGAAGACTTGCAACGCTTCTGGGGCGGCAATACCTGGTATCAGCAATACCTCGAAGAATTGCCGGACATTTACTACCCCGGCGTCACCGTGCAGGCGGCTTCCAACACCAATCTGGGCCGCGGCGGTTATTGGTTCCAAGAGCCCAAGAGCTGGAACATGGAAGCGAAGATGAGCAAGAACATTGGCAAGCATTATGTGAAGGTGGGCGGAGAGTTCCGGCGCGAACTCGTCACGGCTTCGCGCCCCCGGCCAATGAACTTTGTGTTCTCCCGCGCCACCACGGCGAATACCTTCAACGCCCCGAACCTGAACCTCAGTGGCGATGCCTGGGCCACCATGTTGTTGGGCGCCCTCGAAGGCAACTCCACCATTGCTTCTATTCCCATCCAGCGTCCGCAAGTAAACTACTACAGCTTCTTCCTGCAGGATGACTTCAAGATCACCTCGAAGCTGACCTTGAATTTGGGTCTGCGCTATGAATACTTCACGGGCATGCGGGACCCCGAGTTGCGCCTTAGCCGCTTCCTGGATCTCACGAACCCAATTCCCGAATTCCAAGGGGCGAATGCGCCGGTAATTCCCGCTGCCGCTGCTGCTTTGCGCACCGCGCCTCCCGTGTACAACGGCGCCTGGAACTTCACAGATGAGGAAAATCCTTATTCCTGGAATGCTCCGCGGACGCTCTTCATGCCCCGCTTCGGGTTGGCTTATGCCTTAAACTCAAAGACCGCCATTCGTGTTGGCTGGGCGCGCTACATTATCCCGGCACCTCTGACGCAAGGCTTGAACATTTTGGGCAGCGTGCCCTACCCGGGGTTTGACGCTACTTCCACAACCGTACCGGCCATTCAAGGCGTACCGCAGCAGCGGCTTTCCGATCCTTTCCCGGGCGGTTTGGTGCCTGTGCGCGGCAAGGAGTTTGGCCGTTACACGGGGCTCGGCGGTCCGGCCACCTGGTACCAGCAGGACTTCACCCCCGGCGTAAACGATCGGATCAACATCAGCGTGCAACGCCAGTTGCCGGGCAAGATTCTGGCCGACATCACTTTCTTTATGAATCTCGGCCGGAGCGCCCCGTTCAACTACGACCTAAACCAAGTGGATCCGCGCATTGGTTTTGAGGTAGGCAACGCAATTAACGCCGGGGTTCCGAATCCCTTCTTTAACCGCTTGCCGCAGGCCCAAATGCCCGGGCAATTGCGCACCCAGCGCAATGTTACCGTGGCACAGTTGCTGCGCCCCTATCCGCAGTACACCAATTTGGTGGAAACGCTGCGAGGCGGGCTGGGCAACCGCTATCGGGCCTTGCAAATGCAGTTCCAACGGCCCTTTGCCAATGGTTGGAACTTCACCATTGGCTATAACTACAACCGGGAGAGCAACGAAGAGTTTTACGACAACGTGGACAACTTCCTGCTGAACCCCACTTGGCAGCCTGCTTCCAACGCCCGCCAACGCATCACCGGCGCGGCGATTTATGAACTGCCCTTCGGCCGCGGCCGCAAGATTGGCGGCAATTGGAACGCCGTAGTGGATGGCATCTTCGGCGGTTGGTCGGTGAGTGGTCTGTTCACGGCCAACACAGGTTTGTTCATCCGCTTGGGTTCGGTCCTGGTGGATGGCGACCCCACGCTGGACAACCCGACACGGGATCGCTGGTTCGACACCAGCAAGGTGAAAATCCTGCCCGCCTTCACGCGCCGCACCAACCCACTCCAATTTCCGAATCTGGTGGGCCCTGGCTTTATCAACCTCGATACAACGCTGGCCAAGCAATTTGACATTGTCAAAGAGCGTGTCCGCTTTGAACTGCGAGCGGAAAGCTACAACACCAGCAACCACTTCACGGGCACAACCACTCCGGTGCTGGACGTAAACTCGCCAAACTTTGGGAAGGTCATCCAACAACGCCCTGGCGTGTTTGGCCGCCAAATCCAATTTAGCGGCCGCTTGGTATTCTAAGCATCGTTGAAGTTCGTGCTGTATTTAATTGCCGCTCTGAGCCTGCTGGCTATTCGCTTGCCGGCTCAGAGCGGCAACGCATTTGTGGGTGCGGAAGCTTGCCGCCCCTGCCACGCCAAGCAATTCACTCTGCAAAGCCTAAGCGGCCACGCACGGGCCTTGCAGCCGGGAGGCCCGCAGGCGGATTGGGCATTCGGCTCGGGTACACACGCCATTACCTGGGTGAAGCAGAAAGATGCCCGCCACTACTTGGAACTTGGCCAATCCTGGTTTCGCCGAACGGACCGTATGGCCTTAACTCCTGGCCATACCGACAGCGCCGGCGTGACGTATCGACTCTTCGACTCTGGCGCGCAGATTCTCCGGTGTTTTAGTTGCCATTCCACGGGTCCGCTCGAGGTCAGCGAAGCGGGCGTAATCCAGCCCCACGAGGCGGGGGTCCGTTGTGAAGTCTGCCACGGCCCCGGGCAGCGGCACATTACTTCCCAGGGCACCAAGTACAGCATTGAGAATCCGGCGAGATACTCCGCGAAAGCAGTGAATGAGTCCTGCGGTGCGTGTCACCGGCAGTCGAAACCCGGAGTCTCGGAGACGGATTGGTCCGACGCTTGGAACATTCGCCACCAGCCGGTGTATCTAGCGGAGTCCCGGTGCTTTCTACGTTCCGAGGGGAAGCTTTCGTGCCTGTCCTGCCACCAACCGCACGAGAAGCTTAACCAGGACGCCACCGCCTACAATGCCCAATGCGCCGCTTGCCATCCAAAGCCGAAGCACCTAAGCTTTGGGCAGCAAACAGGCAATCGAGAAGCGTGCACTACTTGCCATATGCCGAAGATTGCGGCCTCTCCGGATATCGCCTTTACGAACCATTGGATCGGTGTTTACCCGGGTAAAAGCAAACTCCGGCCGCGCCGCTGACCGGCCAAAGTTTTTGGAATCCGGCAGCTTCGTTTGCCGTCTTTTAAGGGCATGAAGGCCCTACTCATATCCTCATTCTTACTTTTGCCAGTAATCGCCCAAGCCGAAATGCTAGTTGTGCAAGCCAAAGGCTTTGCTTCCGACAAAGGAGAGGCGGCGATTGCCGTTTACCGGGATGCGGATGCTTTCCCGATGAAAATTGAGAAGTCCGTGGCCAAAGTGCGCGTGAAGATTGTGGGCGGCGAGGCGAAAGCGGAGTTCGCTGCTTTACCCGCCGGGCGCTACGCGGTGGCGGTTTATCATGACGCCAACAACAATAACAAGATGGATACGAATTTCCTGGGGATTCCCAAGGAAGCCACCGGTGCTTCGCGCAACCCCAAAGGCCGGATGGGGCCGCCAAAATTCGCGGACGCTAGTTTCGACTTTCCCACCGCCGAAGCGATTGTGATCCAGATGAAGTAATTCCCGCCGGCAGATGTGCCGGACTAGGCCTGTGTCTCTTTGCTTTCCAGATAGGCTTGACGAGACTCGAGAATCGCTTTGCGAGCTTCTTTCGGACCGCCCCAACCTTCCATCACCGTTCGCTTGCCCTCAAGCTCCTTATATATGGTGAAGAAATGTTCAATTTCCCGGCGGACGTGAGGAAATACCTGATCGATGGTGTGGATCTGCTCGTAGCGTGGATTCCGCGTGGGCACCGCCAGCACTTTTTGGTCCCGCTCGTCGCTATCGATCATGTTCAATAGCCCGACGGGGCGGACCAGAATCAGGCAACCGGTCACGCTGGGTTCGGTGGTGAGTACCAGGATGTCGAGCGGGTCGTTATCCTCAGCCAAGGTTCCGGGGATAAAACCATAATCGCCGGGATAGTGCACCGAGGCATAGAGTGTGCGGTCCAATCGAAAAACACCCAGTTTTCCGTCGTATTCGTACTTGTTGCCGGAGTTTTTGGGGATCTCGACGATCATCCGGACGATTTCCGGCATTTCGTCGCCGGGGTCCATGTCGTACAGGGACGTGCCAAGCATAGATTTCCCACTGTAACAGATTTGGGCACCACGGGATTCCGAGTTCGCCAAGATTGAGTCGGCGGAAAAAGACGGCGGCCTACCGGTTGTGGCTTGCTGCGGGGAACAACAACATCTAGACGTGGGGTTGAGCCTGCCGGGCTAAGCGCAAGAAAAGAGAAGACTTGGCGAAGACAAGAAAAACGCCTACAACAAAAAAACCACTTGCACCCGTTAAAGCAGGTGCTACTATTATCGTAGATTGGCGGTGGGCCAATGAGGCCCAAAGTGGGAAACCTAGAAGCCCTTTGAGCCCTCCGCAGAGCAAAGTTGAATGGAACTGCCTCCCAAGGACGAGCGCTGGCGGGATGCGCCTTTGGCGTATGAAGCCTGTAGTGTCGACACGAAGGGGCGGCTGAAATTTGCTACCGAGATCCAGCGCTGGTTGGAAAAACTGGATGAAAAGCTTTTTGTGACCACTTGGGATGGCATTTCCTTTCAAGTTTATACGAGGAAAGGTTTCGCCACCCAATTAGAATTTCTGGAAAACCGGGCGCTGGTGCCGGAAACCAAAGCAGCTGCCGAACGGCAGATGCGATTGGGCCGCCACTTTGGCGCGGAAGTGAACTTGGATTCTGACGGGCGGATCACCCTCCCCCAACCGCTACGCCAGAAGCTAGGGATCGAAAAGCAGAATGCCGCCTTTATGGTGGGCGTCAATCGGGACCATTTCGATGGCATCCCGACAGAGCGCTTCATGGCAACGATCGACGCCGACAGCGCGACGATGGCCGAGGACGCGGAAACGATGCAGTCTCAGGGCCGGAGATAGCTCGGCGTGAAGGCTCATTTCCCGGTGATGTCCCGGGAAGTTATGGAATTTTTGGCAATCCGGCCCGCTGGCCGCTATGCCGATCTGACGGCTGGTCTGGGGGGGCATTCTCGCTTGATTGCCTCCCTTTTAGAAGAAGGGATTTTGGTGATGAACGACCGGGACGGGGAGAGCTTGGCAATGGCGCAACAGAACGTGGCGGAATACGCCGCGCGCGTCCGTCCGACCCAAGGACCGTTCTCGACCTTCGCCGATCGCTTGGCCCAAATGGGCGTGGGGCCGCTGGACGGCTTGCTGGCCGACCTTGGCGTCAGCATGAAGCAACTCAGCGAGCCCGAGCGTGGATTTAGTTTTCGCCTGGACGGGCCTTGCGACATGCGCATGGACCGCAGCGACGAAGAAAGTTTAACCGCGGGGGACGTGGTGAACACGTTCTCTGAAGAACAATTGGCCGACATCCTTTGGGAGTACGGCCAGGAAGGAGCTGCCCGGGCAATCGCTAGAGCAATTGTCCGGCGAGGCCGCCCCATTCGATCCACTCAACACCTGGCCCAGGTCGTCGAGTCGGTGGTCCGCCGGACTTCCAAAATCTCCCCCGCCACGAAAACGTTTATGGCGCTTCGCTTGTTTGTCAATCGGGAAATGGAAGAGTTGGAAGCTCTACTGGCTGCCTTGCCGCGCATCGTTGCGCCGGGCGCCAGAGTGGTTTTTCTGACTTTTATGTCCACGGAAGATCGTATTGTGAAGCGCGCCTTTCAGGCTTTTCAACAAGCCGGACAGGCCAAAATTTTGACCAAGCACGTCGTCAAGCCCAGTGACGAAGAGACCCGTGCCAATCCGCCAAGCCGCAGCGCAAAATTGCGCGCCTTGGCCTGGGCCTAGATTTTGGAGGAACCATGACTGCAACCGCATCTTTTCCGGAACCCAACGAGCAACCCTCGAAGGGCAAAATTGCCCCTGGCAAGTTGGCCAAGGCTTCCAGCCGCCGCACCTTGCCTGCCTTCCCCAAGGAAGAGCTTTACTTCGAAGCGAAATTTATCGACAACTCCCAGGTGGTGCGCGCCGCGAACCCTGGCAGTGTGCGCACGTGCTGGAGCGCTGTGCTGAGCGTTGTTTCGGTAACGGTAGTTTGCGCCGGGCTGATGTTGCCTTCGGCCTTCCGCGTCATTACCGGGCAGAAGATTCAAGCCGAGCGCGGCAAGGGCAGCGCGCTGCGGACCGAGATTGCGGAATTGCAGGCCCGCATTGCCCAGCACTCCGGGCGCAAGCACCTGGAAGAGTTTGCCGCCGCGCAAAAGATGGTGGACCCCCACCCCACACAGGTACAACACATCACACCGAAAGGATCCTACGCACGAGTTAGTCTCCCCTCCGGAAAGTAGAGGGCGCTGGCGTTTTGGCGCCGCGCCTTCTACTTCCTTTTTTCCGGATTGCTGGCTCCTCCCCCGAGCAAAGGCAATGAGGTTCAGTTATGCTCTATCCTCCGATTGACCCCGCCGCTGAACGCCGCGCCCGCTTACTGTTGCGGATCCTGGCTGTTTGGGGCTTGCTTATTTTCGGGCGTCTGCTGCACTTACAAGTTGTGCAGCACGACAAGTACCAGCATGCGGCGGAGGCCCAGCAGGTGCATCGTGTCGAAATCGCCGCGCACCGGGGCACGGTTGAGGATCGTAATGGGCATGTCTTGGCCATCACGATTCCCACGGAACGGGTGGTGGTGAACCCGGCAAAAATTGAAGACGTTGGGTTGGCGGCCGAACTATTGGCCAACATGCTCCACTTGGACAGCGGCGAGTTGACCGCCAAGATCGCGGCCCGCGCCAAAGCTCCGCGCGGCCGGCAGTACCTGGTAGTGGCGGAAAATGCCACCTCGGCGGATACGAAACGCTTGCGGGATCTGCGCCTGAAATGGGTTGCCTTTCAGGACAGCAGCAAGCGAGTCTATCCGAACGAACAACTGGCCGCGCATATTCTTGGCGGCATAACCACCGAGGGCCACGGTAGCGGTGGCATCGAGCAAAGCCTGGAAGACGAGCTGGGTGGTTATGCCGGTTACGCAAATATCGTGTCCGACGTTGCGAACCGCGGCTTCGATACGCAGATGGAAGCCGAACCGGTGCCGGGCAATGACGTTACCCTCACGATTGACCATCGCATCCAATATGACCTGGAGCGCTACCTGGAAGAGGCCGTGAAGGGCAAAGATTGCGCCACGTGCAAGACCGCGCGCGGCATTGTGATGGACCCCGTTACGGGGGACATCCTGGCCATGGCCAACTACCCCACTTACAACCCGAATGAGCGCTTCAAGAAAACCGAAGTCGAAGCAAGAAGAAACCTCGCAGTCCAATCGGCCATTGAACCGGGAAGCGTTTTTAAGGTCTTCACGATATCCGGCGCCATTGAAGAGAAGGTTGTCACCCCGCAGCGTTCTTACTTCTGCGGCAACGGGCGCTACAACCTGTTTGGCCGCATCATTCACGACGCGCATCCTTACGGTTACTTGACCGTGGAAGACACGCTGGCAAAGTCCTCCAACATTTGCTCGATCCAAATTGCGCAGGACCTCACGGAGAAGCGCTTTTTCGATTACATCCTGCGCTTTGGCTTTGGCTCCCGTACCGGCATTCCCTTGCCGGGCGAATCCTCCGGGCGGGTAATCCGGCTGAAGAACTGGACGAAGAGTTCGATTGGCTCGGTGGCGATGGGGCACGAAGTAATGGCCACGACGGTGCAATTGGCCCAGGCCATGAGCGTGGTCGCCAATGGCGGCCGCTTGGTGAAGCCCCGGTTGGTGTTGCAGGTGAAGCCGAACCATCTTTCCCCCTACCGAATCCGCAAAGCGAGCTACGATTGGCCAGTGGCGGAGGGCCAGCAGGTGTTGAGCCCCGAAAGCGTGGTGACCATGCGCAACATGCTTGACCGCGTGGTGCAAGTGGGCACTGGCAAGTCGGCGAAAATTCCAGGCTATTCTTCGGGTGGCAAGACGGGCAGCGCGCAGATGTTCGACCCCGTCACGAATCGCTACCTGCACCGCTACCACGCTTCCTTTATGGGCTTTGCGCCCGTGAACAATCCGCGGGTGGTGGTGGTAGTTACTTTGGACGGGGCGGACAAATACGGTGGTGTGGTGGCCGCCCCGGTCTTCAGCAAGGTTGCAGGGTCCGCGCTTCGCGTGTTGAATGTTCCGCCGGATCTTCCCATGGTGGAAGACCAGGGGCCCGCGGCTCCGGTGATCTTTAACGATGTGAGCTTCGCGGAACTTACAGAGCAGAGGCCCGTGGAAGCCACTGAAACAGTAGACCCCGCGCCGGTCAGCTTTGCCAAAGAGGTACGGTCCACCATGGTGACGCCCGACTTTCTGGGCAAGCCTTTGCGCGACGTGCTAAGCGAAGCCGCGCGGCAAGGCTTCCGGATTCAGCCCTTGGGCAGCGGTGTGGTGCGAGCGCAGGAGCCCGCGCCAGGTTCTCCCATCGCCTACGGACAGCGCATCGAGATCAAGTTAGGACGATAGGCCTCAGCGGCAAAGAAATTGCAAGAAACGGAAAGGAACATAGCACTGCAAGCCAGCTACACACTCGGCGAACTCTTGGCGGACCTGCCGCTCGCGGCTCCTTTGGCGGAGCCGTTGGCACAGGCTTTGGCGGAGTTGCGCGTGCATGGATTGGCTTATGATTCGCGGCGTGTCCAACCCGGCTATCTTTTCTTCGCCATGCAGGGCGCCAACTTGGATGGCCGCGCTTTTGCCCCCCAAGCCTTTGCCCAAGGCGCCATTGCGGTGGTGTGCGAAGCTCCGGCGCTAGACCCTGCTCTGGGGCCTTGGATTCAAGTACCGCACGCGCGCCGCACGCTGGCGCTGCTGGCGCGGAAGCTCTATCTGGACCCCGCACAACATGCTCTAGCCTTGTATGCCGTAACAGGTACGAACGGCAAGACTACGGTCGCCTATTTGCTGGCCTCGATCCTGGAAGCCGCGGGGCTGCCTGCCGCGCTGTTCGGCACCATTGAATATCGCGTGGCGGGAAAGCGCCAAGAGAGCATCAATACAACGCCCGAGAGCGTGGACCTTTATGAGGCCTTCGCCGAACACCAAACCGCCTTTGCGGGCCAGTCAGTAGCCGCCGCGATGGAAGTTTCCTCCCATGCTTTGGCGCTGGGCCGCGTTTGGGGCATGCATTTTCGCGGGGCGATTTGGACCAATCTGACGCAAGACCACCTGGATTTTCACGGCACCATGGAAGCCTACAAGCAGGCGAAGTTTGCGCTCTTTCGCGGCCAGGATGCGGCGCCGCCGGATTTTGCCGCAATTAACCGCGACGACCCCACCGGAGCCGAAGTGCCGGTTGCGCCCTCGACCATGGCTTGGACGTTTGCACTGACGCAGGAAGCTGACGTGACGGCTGTCGACATCCAATCCGACTACGCGGGTACTCGCTTTACCATGCGCACGCCGCTGGGGGAATTTCCAGTTGCTTCCGGTTTGTTGGGCGATATCAACGTGTCCAATATCCTGGCAGCCGCAACGCTGGCGCTGCGTAGTGGCATAGCGGTGGAAGCCGTGCTCGCCGGCATCCGCAATTGCAACGCCGTGCCGGGCCGCTTTGAGCGCATCGACGCCGGGCAACCGTTCTATGTTGTGTGCGATTACGCCCACACCGACGATGCGCTGCGTAATGTGATCCGCGTGGCGCGCAGCTTGGTGAAGGGTAGAGTGATTACGCTATTCGGTTGCGGCGGAGACCGGGACCGCGCGAAGCGGCCCTTGATGGGCGCCGCCGCCTCCGCGCTTAGCGATTTTGTTGTGCTCACCAGCGACAACCCGCGCACGGAAGATCCGCTGGCGATCTTGAACGATGCTCTGGTAGGCGTCTCCCGTTACGATACGCCGTACCTGGTGGAGCCGGACCGCGCGCTTGCCATCGAGAAAGCAATTGCCCAGGCCCAGCCCGGCGACATGGTGCTCCTGGCGGGCAAGGGCCACGAAACTTACCAAATTCTGGGCAAGACGAAATACCCCTTTGATGACCGCTCCGTCGCGCGCCAGGCCTTGGGCCGCAGGGGCTATGCCGGGGGTGCGCAATGACTCTTCGCTTGGGGCAAATTGCCGATTGGCTGGGTGTGGCCTTGGACGCCGCATTCCGCGAAGTGGTGGTGGATTCTTATGTAATCGATTCGCGCCTGGCGCAAGCGGGGTCGCTCTTCTTTGCCTTGCCCGGAGAGCACGCGGATGGTCACGATTTTGTGGGAGCGGCCATTGCCCAAGGCGCCGCCGCGGCTGTGGTGAGCCGGCCGCTTGCCGGGTTGCCGGCCCCACTGCTGGTTGTGGAAGACGTACAAGCGGCGCTTGCCCAATTAGGCCGCGCAGCGAGGAACTACTGGAACAAATCGGTGGTCGCCATTACGGGCAGCGCGGGTAAAACCTCAACAAAGGACGCGGTTGCCACATTGCTCGGCGCGGCTTTCCCCGTGAGCAAAACGGAAGGAAATCTGAATAACCACCTCGGCGTGCCGCTCTCGCTTCTGCGCATTGCGGATAACGCGCAAGCCGCGGTGCTGGAAATGGGCATGAACCACGCGGGCGAAATCAGCGCGCTTTGCGAGATTGCCCGGCCGGATTTGGGCGTGGTCACCAACGTTGGTTATGCTCACATCGAAAACTTCCCCGATGGGGTGGAAGGCATTGCCAACGCGAAACGAGAATTGATTCTCGCTTTGCCGGAGGGCGCCCCGGCTATCTTGAACGCCGACGATGAGCGCGTGTGCCGCTTTGCGGAGGGATTGCCGCGCAAGGTGCGGACCTTTGGTTTGGGCGAAGCCGCGCATACCCGCGCCGCCAAGGTGCAGTACCACCTGGAGGGCGCGGACTTTGAAATTGAAGGCGTCCCCTTTCGCTCCCGGGTGCCCGGGCGGATTGGGGTATCCAATATCTCCGCTGCGGTGGCGGTGGCCCGCCTTTACGGCATTCCTTTGGCGCGGCTGGCCGAAAAGACTTCTGAAATTCCTGTTGGAAAAATGCGGGCGGAGCGCTTTGTGCACGCCGGCATACAAATCTGGAACGATTGCTACAACTCCAACCCGGACGCCGCGAAGGCCATGTTGGACGTGCTGCGCGACACGTCGCAGGCGTTTCATCCGCAAGGCCGCGCGATTGCTGTGCTGGGGGAGATGCGGGAACTTGGCCACTGGGCCGAGCCTTTGCACCGTGCGTTAGGTAACTACGCGGTGCAGAGTGGTGTTGCTGTGCTAATTGGGATACGCGGCGCGGCTCAATTTTTGATTGAGTCTATGGTGGAAGCGAATTCGCCTGATCGCGCCGCGTTTTTTTTCGACGACTCGCGCCTGGCGGGCCTTCGTTTGAAATCCCTGGTGCGGCCGGGTGACACCGTGCTGTTCAAAGGTTCGCGCGGCACACGCGTGGAACTGGCTCTCGAAGCTTTCCTCGGCGAGGAGGGCAAAGCGGCCTAATGCTTTATTGGCTTCTTTTTGAGCAATTACAGCCTTACTACGGGCCTCTGCGCCTGTTTGGCTACGTTACGTTTCGAACGGCCTTCGCGCTGATTACAGCGCTGGTGATTTCCATCTTGTTGGGGCCTTGGCTGATTCGCAAGTTGCGGCAGATGAGCGTGGGCCAGTACATTCGCGAAGACGGGCCGCAGAGCCATTCCGTGAAGGCCGGCACGCCCACGATGGGCGGGCTGTTGATTATTGCCTCCATTGTGATTCCCACCTTGTTATGGTCGAACCTAACAAATCTTTATGTTTGGATTGCGTTGTTGAGCCTCGTGGGCTTTGGCGCAATCGGCTTTTATGACGACTACACCAAGGTGAAGAAGATGCGCAACCTGGGGCTTACCGCGCGGCAGAAGTTTGCCCTGCAAGTTGGGGTGGCATGCTTGATTGGCTTCATTCTTCTGGTGCTGAACGCCAAGGGCATCTACAACACCTCGATGAACGTGCCCTTCTTCAAGTTCTTCCGTCCGGATTTGATCATCGGGCCCTTGGCGGCGAATCCTTGGACCTTTCCGCTGGCCTTTGCGCCGTTTTATCTCTTCATGATTTTGGTGCTGGTGGGCTCGACGAATGCCGTGAACCTGACGGACGGGCTGGATGGTTTGGCCATCGGCTTGATGATTGTGGCTTCCAGCGCGATGACGGCGCTTTGCTATCTTTCGGGCCATCGCGAACTGGCAACGTATCTGGAGCTCGAGCGGGTGCCCGGCGGTAGCGAATTAACAATTTTTTGCGCCACCATGATTGGGGCGTCCTTGGGCTTTCTTTGGTACAACGCGCACCCCGCCGAAGTGTTTATGGGCGATGTGGGCTCGCTGGCGCTGGGGGGCTCCATGGGAACGGTGGCGGTGCTGATTAAGCAAGAGTTGCTGTTGCCGCTGATTGGCGGTGTCTATGTAATTGAGTTGCTCAGCGTTGTCCTGCAAGTGGGCAGCTTCAAGCTGCGCGGCAAACGCATCTTTAAGATGGCGCCTTTGCACCATCATTTTGAATTGCTCGGCTGGCACGAATCCAAAGTGATTGCACGATTTTGGATTGCCGGCTTATTAATGGCTCTTTTCGCGCTCACCACGTTGAAGCTGAGGTAGCAAGCATGCAGCACAACCTGGAGGGGCAAACGTTTCTAGTATTGGGCTTGGGCAAGAGTGGCTTGGGCGCGATTCAGCTGTTGCATGAACATGGCGCAAAAGTGCTTGCGACGGATGACCAACAATCTGCGAGCCCTCTGCCTTCCGCCGAGTTCCTTGCCCCAGAGATGGCCGCGGAAGCAAAGTTCGATTGCCTGGTGATTTCCCCTGGCGTTCCTTTGACGCATGCCGTGGCGCGGCACGCGCAGCAGCGGGGCATTCCCGTGATGGGGGAATTGGAGCTGGCTTATCAATTCTTGCGCGGGCCGGTTGCCGCGATTACGGGCTCAAACGGCAAGACCACCACCACCGCGCTTTGCGGGGCCATGCTGGAACGCGCGGGCGTGCGCGCCCAGGTGGGCGGGAACATTGGCAATGCGGTAAGCGGCATGGTGGCCACCTCAGCGCATTTGCAGTGGAACCTTTTGGAGGTTTCGAGCTTTCAGTTGGAAACAGTGGATCTCTTTCACCCGCGGATTGCGGCGGTGCTAAACATCACGCCGAACCATCTCGACCGGCATGGCAGCTTTGAAAGCTATCGCAATGCCAAAGCCCGCATCCTGGCCAATCAGGTGCCGGGGGACGAAGCTATCTTGAACGACGAAGACCAGACCAGCCAGTCGCTGGCCAATCGTGCCCGCGCCCGGGTTCGCTTCTTCAATGGCGAAGCGGCATGTTTGCGCGAAGGCCGTTTGGAGCTGTTGGGCCGCCCGTTGATGAGCGCCAGTGATGTGTTGCTCCCTGGCCGGCACAACCTGGATAACGTACTCGCGGCCGCGTTGATTGCTGCGCTTGCGGGGGCCTCGCAAGAAGCCATCGCCCAAGCGGCGGCGGAGTTTCGCGGCGTGGCGCACCGCTTAGAGTTTGTGCGCGAATGGCGGGGCATTAAGTTTTTCAACGATTCGAAGGCCACCAGCGTGGACGCGGCGAGGAAAGCCCTAACGGCTTTGCCGGGGCCGCTCTGGGTGATCCTTGGTGGCAAAGGGAAGGGCGCACCCTACGCTCCCTTGGCGCCGTTGCTCAAGGACAAAGCCAAAGCCGCGCTCTTTATTGGCGAGGATACGCCGAACCTCGAGCGTGAACTCGCTACGGAGATTGCCACGAAATCTTGCGGCACACTGGCGGAGGCATTGACCTTCGCCGTCCGCTCCGCCTCCCCCGGCGACACCGTTCTGCTTGCGCCCGCTTGCGCAAGCTATGACCAATTCACCAGCTACGAGCAGCGGGGCGATACTTTCCGCCGGCTTGTGGAAGAGCTTTAAGGAGGCACTCATGGCGCGCCGCTTAACCGATTGGACCCTCTTCTTCACCGTCCTGGTCATGCTTTGTTTTGGCCTGATCATGGTCTACAGTTCAACCTCCATTACCGCGGCTTTCCGCGGGAAAGATCCCGATGCTCTTTTCCTGCGCCAATTGGCCGTGGCGGTGGGCGGCTTCCTGGTTCTGATGTGGCTGAAGAAGCAGAACTATCTGCTGCTTAAAGATCCGCTGTGGGCCTTTATTCCGCTGGGCCTGGTGATGGCGCTGTTGCCCGTGGCTTTTCTGATGGACCCGAAAACGCACCGTTGGATTCGCATGGCCGGTTTTCAATTGCAACCGAGCGAGTTTGCCAAGCCGGCGCTGATTGTCTTCCTCGCATACTTTCTCACGAGAAGAATGCCCGCTGTCAACAGCCCGCACACGCTGTTGCCCGTAACGCTGGCCTTTGTCATTACCTCAGGGGTGGTGGCGATTTCGGACCTGGGTACAGCCGTGGCTTTGATTGTGCCGGCCGTTGCTCTACTCTATGTTTCGGGAATCCAGCGGCGTCACCTCGCCCTGGCTGCTTGTTTGGCGGGATTGGCCTTTGCGGGGGCCGTGGTGGCCAAACCGTATCGTTTGGCGCGGGTGATTGCATTCGTCGATCCTGAATACAAGCTGATCTCTAAGATCGACCCCAACGGCAAGATCAAGGCCTACGTGGGCAGCAGCCATGCCACCTCCACGCCCAATTATCAGATAGAGCAGGCGAAGATTGCGCTGGGTTCCGGTGGCGTGCTGGGCTTGGGCATTATGCAAGGCCGGCAGAAACTGCTGTACCTGCCGGAGGCCCACACCGATTGCATTTACGCCGTGGTGGGAGAAGAACTCGGGCTTTGGGGAACCTCGGCCCTGTTGGCTGGTTTCTTCGTACTCTTCTGGCGCGGGTTCCGCTTGTTCTATTTGGCCAAGGACGACTTTGGCCGTTTCCTGGCGCTGGGCATCAGCATCTCGATTCTGGTGCAGGCGCTGGTGAATGTGAGCGTGGTGCTGGATCTTGGCCCGGCTAAGGGAATTCCGCTGCCCTTGATCAGCTACGGTGGCAGTTCGCTGCTCTCGAGCCTGGTGTCGCTTGGCATTCTGATGAGCGTAAGCGAGGACGCGCAGTGGCTGGAGCGTGCCTCTTAATGGCGGGTAGTTCCATCCTGATGGCGGGCGGCGGCACGGGTGGCCACGTCATGCCCTTGTTGGCCGTTGCGGAGGAACTGCGCCGCCGCGGCCACCGGCCCCACTTTATCGGCACCCAGCGCGGCTTTGAGGCAAAGCTGGTGCCGGCGCGCGGTTTCGCGTTGGACTTCATTGAAATCTCCGGCTTTCAAGGTGTCGGCCTGGGCGCCAAGCTACGGCTGTTTTGGCAGTTGCCCAAAGCGGTGGCTGCCAGTTGGGCCATTATGCGGCGGGAAAGCGCGCGTGCGTGTTTCAGCTTGGGCGGCTATGTGGCGGCTCCGCCCGTGGCGGCCACGGTGGGGAGAGGCTTGCCGCTGGTGGTGATGGAGCCGAATGCAATGCCGGGTTTGGTGAACCGGATGTTTGGCCGCTATGCTCGAAAGGCTTTGTTGGGGTTTGAGGCGGCGCGGCGCTACTTTCCCGCAGGGGCCGCGGAGATTTCCGGTCTGCCCGTGCGGGAAGAATTTTTCGCCATTCCGCCTTCGCCGCGCGGCGCTGTTTTTCAAGTTTTGGTAAGCGGTGGCAGCCAGGGATCGCAAACCCTGAACCGCGCCGTGCAACAGATGTGGCCTTTGTTGGCGGAATCGAAGCTGCGCGTGAAGCTCGTGCACCAGTGCGGCCGCCGGGAGGAAGAGCGTTTGCGGGAAGCCTTCGCCCAATCGGGTTACGCAGGCGCTTTCGATTATGAGCTCAGCGCCTTTTTGGACGATATGCCCGCCGCCTTCGCCGCCGCTGACCTGGTGATTTGCCGGGCGGGAGCCAGCACGGTGGGGGAATTGATGGCCGCGGGCCGAGCGTCGATTCTGGTGCCCTATCCCTTCGCCGCTGACGACCACCAAACCCGCAATGCCCAGGCCATGCTGGCCGAAGGCGCGGCGCTGTTTTTGCCGGACCGCGAGTGCACGGGCGAGGCGCTGTTTCGCCGCATGATTCAACTGGCGTCGCCCGATGGCAGTTTGGAAAGAATGGCCGCCGCCGCGCGCTCCTTGCGCCGGCCCGGCGCCGCGGCACGGGCTGCCGATATTTTGGAGGAGGTTGCCGGCTGACCCGCTCTTGCATCCGCCTTCGGAGCGGGATAGCCTAAAACATAAAGTGGCCAAAATGTTTTTTCGCAGCCAACATTTTTACTTCGTCGGCATTGGGGGTATCGGCATGAGCGGTATCGCCGAGGTCCTGCTGACGCTGGGCCACCGGGTCTCGGGCAGCGATTTGAAAGCCTCGCCCATCACGGCCCGTTTGGCCAGTCTGGGCGCGGTGATTCACTTGGGCCACGCGGCTGAACATATTGCCGAGGACGTTACCGCGCTGGTGGTGACCAGCGCCGTTAAGGAAGGGAATCCGGAAATCCAAGAGGCGCGGCGCCGGAAGATTCCTGTAATTCCCCGCGGCGAACTGTTGGCCGAACTGATGCGCTTGAAGTACGGCATCGCCATCGGCGGAAGCCACGGCAAGACCACCACCACCTCCATGACCGCGACTGTGCTTTCCGAAGCGGGCCTGGACCCCACGGTTGTCGTTGGCGGCCGTGTAAAGGCCATGGGCGGCTCGAATGCACGCGTGGGGCAAAGCGATTTGCTGGTGGTGGAAAGCGACGAATCGGATGGCAGCTTCCTGAAGCTCGCGCCCATCCTGGCGGTGGTGACGAACATTGACCAGGAGCACCTGGACCATTACCAGACGCTGGATGGTGTGCTCGAAGCCTTCATTGGCTTCATTAATAAGGTGCCTTTTTATGGCGCGGCCATTGTCTGTTTGGACGATGAAAATGTTCGCCGCATTCTGCCTGAGCTGCGCCGCCGCGTCATAACCTACGGCGTGACACCGCAAGCGGATTTGGTGGTCCGCTACATCGAAGAGTCGACGGAGGCAACGCGCTTTGAATTGTTGCGGCACGAGCAAAGCTTGGGCGAATTTACCTTGCGGGTCCCCGGCCGCCACAACGTTTTGAATAGTGCCGCCGCCGCCGCCGTGGCTTTGGAGCTTGGTTTGGCGCCCGCCCAGATTGCGGCCGGACTGGCGGCCTTCTCCGGCGTGGATCGCCGCTTCCAGGTGCGCGGAGAAGCGGCCGGCGTGACCGTGATTGATGACTACGGCCACCATCCAACCGAGATTCGCGCCACCCTCGAAGCGGCGCGCCAGCGCCGTTTCGCGCACGTACATGTTTTGTTTCAACCCCATCGCTACTCCCGCACGCAGATTTTGATGGACGAGTTTGCCCGCAGTTTCTTTGCTGCCGACTCTGTGACGTTGCTCGACATTTACGCCGCTTCGGAGGCCCCGCTGCCGGGAGTAAGCGCGGAAGCGCTGCTGGAGAAATTAACGGCCTACGGGCAGCGCACGGCTGCTTATGCCACTAGCCTTGAGGCCGGAGCACGCGCCGTTGCGGAACGAGCTCGTCCGGGAGACATGATCTTGACCCTCGGCGCCGGAAGCGTTTCCGGCGCGTCGGACCTGGTGTTGGAAGAACTGGAGAAAATTGCCCATGCCTGAAAAGCGCCCCAAAGCTCCGCCGTCTCCGGGCTTTTTCTACTGGATTTCCCGGGCCGTGCTGGTATGCGCCATCATCCTGAGCCTTGGCGCGGTCTTTTTCGTAAAGGTACAAGCAGAAGGCTTCTTGAAGAGCGATCCGCGTTTCTTCCTGGAGCGCTCGCCCGATTACAGCGAGGCCCCGCCCAACCTGGTTTTGGAAGGCGTGGTGAACGCCGATCGCGAGGCGATTCTTGCGTTGTTCGAGCCGGACTTGGGCCGCAGCGTTTTGTGGATGAACTTGGACCAGCGGCGCGTTTCGCTGCTCTCTATTCCTTGGGTGGCGGACGCTACGGTGAGCCGCCTTTGGCCGAACCGCATCCATGTCCGCATTGCGGAGCGCCAACCTGTGGCGTTTGTGAAGCTCGCTTCCCACTCCCATCCAACCTTGGTGGACGCCGAAGGCTATTTGATGCCCGCGCCCGCCAAACAAGTGTTCCATCTGCCCGTGGTGGCGGGAGTGAGCCCGGAAATTGGCGATGAGGTGCGCAGGGAACGCATGGCCCGCGTGGTTCGCTTGATCCGTGAATTCGGAGCAAACCTTTCGCTGGTGAGTGAAATTGATGTGCACGATATTCGCAATCTGCAGGTGACGGGACAATTCCGGAAGCGCGTGATTACGTTGAAGCTCGGCGATCGGGAATTTGGTTTGCGCTTCACGAACTTCATTAACAATGTGGATTCTTTGTTGGAGAGTGCGCCGGTGGCGGCGGTGTTTGATATGCGGTACGAAACGTCGGTGGTGGCGGAGCCGGACCCCACGCTCGTACCGCCGCAAGCTCCCGCGCCAGAACCTGCAACGGGGCAGACCGCTCCGGTGAAGCCTACTCCAGTGAAAACCGCAAAACCCTCAGCGAATAGGAAGAAACATGTCCGCTAAATCCGCAAACAAGATGTGCGTCGGCGTGGACGCGGGCAGCGCTTGCACCCGCGTTGTGGTCTGCCAATTGGCGGGCGACGGATTGGATTACCTGGGCCACGGGGTGATGGAGGCCAAGGGCTGGCAAAAGGGACGCGTGGCCGACCAGAGCGCCATTACCGAATCGATCCGCTGGGCGGTGCAGATGGCGGAAACGCACACGCTGATCTCGCTGAACTCCACCACGCTGGGCCTGGGCGGCGGAGGCATTGACGGAATGACGTCCCGCGGTGTTTACGAGTTTGGCCGCCCGCGCCAAGTTGATTCCGACGACATGAATTACGCGATCAAGCAGGCCGCGGAAGTGAAGATGGAGCACGACCGCATGATCCTGCAAGTTTGCCCGCAAGACTTTATTGTGGACGGCCGCTCGGGCTTTACGAATCCCAAAGGCATGCCGGCGCACCGGCTGGAAGCGCATGTGCATCTGATCACCGCGAGCGAACAAGAGCACACGATTTTGGCCAACGCGATTCACGAGGCGCACCTGGCGCTGGACGAAACTTTGTTTGAGGGCATTGCGGCAGCCTATGCCTGCACCACGCAGGCCGAGCGCGAACACGGTTTGGCGGTGATCGACATTGGCGCCCAAACCACGGAAGTGGTGTTGTACGAAGGCGAGGCATTGGTGGGCAGTTTTAGCATCCCCATCGGGGGCGACCACTTCACGCGCGACCTGGCCCATTTTCTGGCCTCGAGCCGCGAAGATGCGCAGGTGTTGAAAGAAGAATTTGGCTGCGCTCTCTTGGGGCTGTCGAGCGGGAATACTTTGGTGGAAGTGCCGGGCTTGGATGGCCGCCCGCCGCGCGAGATTTCGCGCTGGCAGATTGCGGAAATTCTGGAAGCCCGCGCCGAGCAGCTCTTTGAGGTGATCAAAAAAGAGGTCCACCGCTTGGGCATGCTGGGCGGCTTGGAAGAGGGCGTGGTGTTGTGCGGGGGCGGCGCGAAGCTGCCCGGCATGTTGGACATTGCGGAGCGTGTTTTGCAATGCGCCTCTCGCAACGGCATCCCCGAGTTTATTAACCGTTGGCCAGCGGCCCTGATGAGTCCGGAATGGACCACCGCCGCGGGTCTTGCCATGTATGGCGCGCGTCTTCGTTTGCGCCGCGAAATGAAACGCCGCACCCCCCGGCTGCTGGACTTGGTGCTTCGTTAAACCCCTAGGGATGAACTAGCGAAAGGAACTGTGATGAACGTATTCGACCAAATCCTCCAAGGCGGCATGAAATTTGAACTGGAAGAAGACTTCGTTCCTCCCACCCGCATTAAGGTTGTGGGCGTGGGCGGCGGCGGTGGCAACGCCGTCGCGCGCATGATGGACGCGGGGCTGACCGGCGTGGAGTTCTTCGTTCTCAATACGGATAAGCAGGCGCTACAAGCCTCGCCGGTACCCAACAAGCTGGCCTTGGGCGCCAAGATCACGAATGGCTTGGGCGCTGGTGCGGACCCCGAAATTGGCCGCAAGGCCGCGCTTGAAGATACGGAGCGCATTATCGAGATTGTCCAGGACGCTCAAATGGTTTTCGTGACGGCCGGCTTGGGCGGCGGTACGGGCACAGGCGCGGCACCCATTGTGGCTTCGCTGGCCAAAGAGATTGGCGCGCTGACTGTGGCGGTGGTGACCAAGCCCTTTGAATTTGAGGGCATTCGCCGCCAACGCGCCGCCGAGCGCGGCTTGGCGGAAATCGCGGGCGCGGTGGATACGGTAATCCCGATTCCGAACCAACGGCTCCTGAATCTTGCGCCCAAGGGGACGGGCTTCGCGGCGGCGTTCAAGCTTGCCGACGAGGTACTGCGTCAAGCGGTGCAGGGAATTTCCGACATCATCACCACGCCGGGGCTTATCAATCGTGATTTCTCCGACATCAAAACCATCATGACCGGCATGGGCTACGCCATGATGGGCACTGCCACGGCCAAGGGCGAGAATGCGGCGGTGGAGGCGGCGCGCCTGGCCATTTCGAGCCCGCTGCTCGAAGAAGGCGGCGTGAAGGGCGCGCGGGGCATCCTGATCAACATCACTGGTTCGAGCGCGCTGGGCCTGCACGAATTGAACGAGGCTTGTTCGCTCATCCGCCAAGCCTCCGCCAACGACGATGTGCACATTAACTTCGGCGTTGTGTTTAACGAAACGATGGGCGAGGAAGTGAAGATCACCGTAATTGCCACGGGCTTTGAGCGCGAGACGCTGCCGCACATTGAGCGCCGGGTGCAGGCGCACCAGACAATGCAAGCGGCGCCCGAACCGCGCCCGCTGGCCCAAGCTGCCGCGGCCGGGGCATTTTTCACCAACGCCTTCACGGCCATGGAAGAACCCAAGGTGGTGCTGGACGCGTTTGAATCTGCCCCGTCGATCTCGCCGGACGAAGTGTTCACGCCGGGTCCGCTGACCGATGGCGAGGTAACTTTCCTGCCGCCGCACCCGGCTCCGCTGGACGCTGCCCCGGAGGCTCCCCCAACGTTTTCCAATGGCGCGGCCCCGGATGATGACTTCGACACTCCGGCCTACATCAAGCGGGAGCGGAAGTTGTTCAACTAGCGAAGTCTCGAAGGGGCAGGAAGACAAGGCGATTCTGCATCTCGTCTACAGTCAGCTTTTCGGATAAGTACGCCAACTCTCTGACCAGTTCCCCAAGCCCAATCCTCATCTGGTGCGCAAACACGATACCGGCAAAATTTTCGCCCCGCAATTGAAAGTCTTGCGCAATGCAGAGAAAGTCCAGATCTTGCGTTACGAGCACTCGACTTTTCGACAATGCAACGCGGAGCAATTCTTTATCGCTGAGTTGGTCCAGCGCCGAGGCTGCGGTTGGAAGACAATCGACGCCACGATTGGTAAGGCCAAGTTCTACGCCTTTGGGCACGTGGACATCTAGAAGGAACGAAAGACTCACGAAAAATGCTGCTCACGAATGATGGCGGGTAGAAAGCAGACTCTGTTGAAGATGTCGGTCGGCTAGCTTTTCGGCCAATGCATTCGCATCAACTTCATCCTGCTTTAGTTGTTGATCCAATTCGGCTTGGTTCTCATAGTAAAAAGCAAGGGCAGCATGGAGTTGACCCAAGGTCAAGTGAGGATGTTCGGCATGCATTTGTTCCACAGACCAGCCATGCCGCAACTGATCCATCACCACCTCTAGAACCTTCGTGTGGGCACCCACGATCCATGCTCGGCCCTGTTCATCAATTTCGATCAGCGTAGCTAGGGTCTTTGTTGCCACAAGTCTTCTTTTAGCGTATCCAGCTTCTTACCGCGGGGGCAAGTCGCCTCTTACGCGTCCAGGTGGTCAAAGAAGTAGCGGTCGATGGCGGCCTTTTGTCCGCTGAGTTGCTCATTGAGTTTCCCCATTTCGTCGCGCGTTAAGGGTTGGAAGGCCTTTACAGTGGCCACGTTTTCGTCGAGCATTTCCAATTGGGGCATGCCAATCACCACGGCGCCGACAGGCAGGGAGAGCGAGTAGCGGATGAGTTGCTGGTTGGTGACGCCGCGGCCCTTCAGCTTGTCTTGGGCGAAGATCTTCATGGCAACAACGCCCATTTTCTTTTTCAGCGCCACGGGCAGGGCCAGGGCCTCGAAGCTGTCGCCGTCCACATTGGCCATGCCGATGCGCCCCGCATTGAGCGCGAATTGCGTGCAATTAAAGTCGTTGCGTTCGAGCGCGGTCTTCAGCACCTTGGGGTCCGTGTGGCACGAAATGCCGATGTTGTGGGCCACCTTTTGGTCGCGCATTTTGTAGAGCATGTTCAGCACGCCATCTTTGGCTTCAATGGCCGCCAAATCTTCTTCGGTGGTCAGGCTGTGAATGTGGACCAAATCAAAGTGGTCCGTTTGGCAGCGCTTCAAGGAACCTTCCAGAATGCGCATGGCTTCGTCGCCATTGCGGGCGGGCAGCTTAGTGGCCAGCCAAATGTCTTTGCGCCGGTTCGCGAGGCCCTTGCCGACGCGCGTCTCGCTCAGCCCGCGGCCATAATCAAACGCGGTATCGAAATAACGGATGCCGTGCGCAAAGGCTTTGTCGAGCACCGCCAGTGCTTGGTCTTCGTCCTTGTAGGCCAGGAAACGGCTGCCGCAGCCGAAGGCGAGCGTAGTAACTTTCTTGCCGGTTTGCCCAAAGTTGCGCATGGGCATGTTGGTGGCAGAGTCCGGAGCGGCCTCCAACCAGGCAGGCAAAGTGATGGCGGCGGTGGTGCCAAGGGCGGTGGTGCCGAGGAATTGGCGGCGCGAGGTTTCCATTCCGTTATTAGAGCAAAAGATGCAGGACAACACTACGGGTATGCGGCTGGCGGCGGTGTTCAAACAGGTAAATGCCTTGCCAGGTGCCCAAGGTGAGCCGGCCATTCACCACGGGGATGGAGAGGTTTACACCGCTCAAAACCGTGCGAATGTGGGCCGGCATGTCGTCCGGGCCCTCCAGGGTATGTTCGTAATCCCGGGGATTTTCCGGCACCAGCCGCTCAAAGAAACGGGCAATGTCGGCGGTGACGTCGGGGTCGTAGTTTTCCTGGATGGTTAGCGAAGCTGAGGTGTGGCGGCAGAAGAGCGTGAGCAGGCCCACGCTCTCGGCGCGCTTTTCCACTTTCTTCTCTACCCAGGCCGCAACCTCGCGGGTAATGTCATAAAGCCCTTTGCCGCGTGTTGTAACGCTAATTTCGCCTACTTGCTGCATCTAAGATAGGGTAATGCGCGCTTTCGTTTTTCTGATTTTGGTTCCCCTGCTGAGTGCCCAAGGGCCCGTGCCCGAAGCGGACCCAAAGAACCTGACGGCCATGGTTAGCTTTCTGGCGAGCGATGCTCTGAAGGGCCGCGATACGCCGAGCGAAGGCCTGGACATTGCGGCCGAGTATATTGCCAGCGAGTTCCGGCGGGCGGGGCTGGAGCCGCTGAGCGGCAGCAGTTATTTCCAGACCGCGAAGATGCGGTTGCGGAGGGTGAACCGCGAAGGCTTTACGCTGAATTTCACCGAGGGGGAAAAGAACATTTCCATTCCCGGGGAAAAAACATTTTGGACCGCCAAGCCCGCATTGAACCTTACCGGCGCCACGGTGCGGAAGTTAAAAGTGGAGGCGGCGCTAGCGGCGACGGAAAAGATCACGGATCCGGTGGTGATTCTCGCCGCCGAGCGGCCTTCCCCCGCAGTGCAACGCGCCATTACGCGGCTGAGCAACGACGGCGTGGCGCTGGTGGTTTTGCTGGACATGCCCGTGCCCTTGCCGGCCCAAGCCCTGGAGTTTGAGGACCAACCCACTCTGGCGACCATGTACCTGCGCACGACCGACGCGGGCGCCACCGAATGGATGAAGCAATTGCCGGAGGGAGCAACGAACGCGAAGGCCAACGTGAACATCGCCGGGGCCAGCACGCAGGAACAGACGGTGCGCAATGTCCTGGCGAAGATCTCCGGAAACATTTCCAACGAATATGTTTTGCTCTCTGCCCACTACGACCACTTGGGAGTGAGCCCGCGGGAAGACGCCGACCGCATTTTCAATGGCGCCAACGACAACGCGAGCGGGTTGGCGAGCGTACTGGAGGCCGCCCGATTGATTCAAGCTTCGGGAGAGAAGCCGGCGAAGAGTCTTATTTTCGCCGCCTGGTTTGGGGAAGAGCGAGGGCTGTTGGGCAGCCGCTATTTCACGCGTAACCCGCTGGTGCCGTTGGCGCAAATCAAGGCGAACCTGAACCTGGAGCAGACCGGCCGCACCGATGGCGATGGCGCCACGAATCTCAACCAAGCGAACCTGACGGGCTATCATTTTTCGAATATCCACGCTTCGCTCGAAAAGGCCGCCAGCGCCGTCGGCTTTAAGTTTGTGAAGCACGAGCGCTTCTCCGACCCCTTCTTCACCGCCAGCGACAATGCGGCCTTCGCGCAGGTGGGCATTCCGTCGACAACCTTGAGCGTGGCCTACCAATTCGCCGATTACCACCGGGTGACGGACCACTGGGAGCAGATCGACTACAACAACATGGCCAAAGTGACCCGCGCCATTGCCCAAGGCATGTTGGAGCTAGCGCGCTCAGAGACAAAAATCTCCTGGGACGAGGCCAACGAAAAGACGAAGGCTTTTGTGGAGGCGGGCAAGAAATTGTTGCTCGCCGCGCCGAACCAACCTGCCCTGTCTACTCAACCTACCTCGTCTACTCAACCGTAACGGACTTCGCCAGGTTCCGCGGTTGGTCCACATCACAGCCCAAGCGCACCGCGATATGGTAGGCGAGCAGTTGCATGGGAATAATTTCCAGTAGCGGCAGCAGCAACTCGTTCGTGGCGGGAATGGGAATTACGTAATCGGCCATTTCGGCAATCTCGCGGTCGCCCTCGTTGGCTATGGCCACCACGATGCCCGAACGCGCTTTCACTTCCTGGATGTTCGAGACAGTTTTCTCGTAGCGCAGGCGGCTATCCTCGTCCGCCGGGTCATAGGCGGCCAACACGACCACGGGAAGGTTCTCGTCGATCAGGGCATTGGGCCCGTGTTTCATCTCTCCCGCGGGATAACCTTCGGCGTGAATGTAGGAAATTTCCTTCAACTTCAGCGCCCCTTCGAGGGCAATGGGGAAGTGGATGCCGCGCCCAAGGTAGAGGAAGTCCCGCGCTTTGTACAGCGCGCGGGCCACGTTCTGGTACAGGATTTCCTGCGCGAGCACCTGCTCCATTTTGCCGGGAATTTTCAGGGCTTCTTCGATGTGCCCACGCACCTGCGCTTCGCTCAGCGTGCCGCGTTCCTGGCCCAAGTAAAGCGCCAGCACAAAGAGCGCCGTGAGCTGGCTGGTGAAGGCCTTGGTGGAGGCCACGCCAATTTCCGGACCCGCATGCGTAATGAGCGTTCCCGCCGCTTCCCGGGTAATCATCGAGCCGACAACGTTGCAGATGGCGAGCGTCAAGGAGCCCTTCTGCTTGGCCTCCCGTTGGGCGGCCAGCGTGTCGGCGGTTTCGCCAGATTGCGAGATGACGATGGTAAGCATGTCTGGCGTCACGATGGGATCGCGATAACGGAATTCGCTGCCGTAATCCACTTCCACCGGAATTCTGGCCAGCTTCTCAATCCAAAACTTGCCCGCCAAACCCGCGTGCCAACTAGTACCGCAAGCCACGATGCGGATAGAGCGGATGGCCCGGAACTTGTCGGGATCGATGGTGACCTCGTCCAAAAATACACGGCCCGATTCAGCGCCCAAACGGCCCAGCATGGTGTCCCGCGTGGAGCGCGGCTGCTCGTACACTTCCTTTTGCATGAAGTGCTTATAGCCACCCTTCTCGGCCATTACGGGGTCCCATTGGATGCGTTGTGCGGTGCGTTCGAGGGGATTGCCGGCAAAGTCCGTAAAGCGCACGCCGCTCGCGGTGAGCACCGCCATATCGCCATCGGCCAGGAAGATCATATCGCGCGTGTAGGCAAGAATAGCGGGAACATCGCTGGCCACAAAGCATTCGCCCTCGCCCAAGCCCACCACCACGGGCGGACCCTGTCGCGCGGCGACGATCTTGCCGGGGTCGCGCTTGGAAATAACGGCAACGGCGAACACACCCTGCACTTGGGCCAGCGCTTGGCGTACGGCTTGTTCCAGGTCTCCTTGAAAGGCTTCTTCCACCAGGTGCGCGATCACTTCCGTATCCGTTTCGGAAAGAAACGTATGGCCCTTAGCCGCCAGGCGGTGGCGCAGGGCCAGGTAGTTCTCCACAATCCCGTTATGAACCACCACCAGTTCCCCTTTGGAATCCCGGTGCGGGTGAGCGTTCTCTTCCGTGGGGCGCCCATGCGTGGCCCAACGGGTATGCCCAATGCCAAAAGTGCCTTCAACCGGTTGATCGGCCAAGGCACTTTCCAGGTTCTTTAATTTTCCTGAGGCGCGGCGCACAACCAATTCGCCGCTTTCGGCGAGCACGGCGATTCCCGCCGAATCGTAGCCGCGGTATTCCAGTCGTTTCAAGCCGTCCATGATGATGGGCACGGCTTGTTGACGGCCAATGTAGCCTACGATTCCGCACATATGTCTACCTGAAAGTCCTCAATTACCGGATTGGACAGAACGTCCTGCGAAATTCCTTGCAACTTGGCTTCCAAGTCTTCGCGCGACATGCCGGGCGCGAACTCGACATCGAAATACTTGCCCACCCTTACGCTCTCCACTTCACCGTGGCCCAAAGAATGGAGCGCCTTGGCAATGGCATCCCCCTGGGGGTCCAACACGGAGGGCTTCAAGGAAACAAACACGCGAGCTTTCATAAGTTTCTAGTGTACTTTCGGGTGGATCTCTTGCAAACTCCACACGCGCGGGGCCGTTTTTTGCTTGGATTCCATGGCCTCCACCGCGGCGCGCGCCGCCGGAATGGTGGTGATGCACGGAACGCGGTATTGCACGGCCGCCCGCCGGATGGCTTTTTCGTCGGCGAAGCTGACGCTGCCGGCCGTGGTGTAAATGGCCAGTTGGACGGAGCCATTCTTCATGAGGTCTGCCGCGTTGGGCCGCCCCTCATTCACCTTGAAGACGATCTTCGCGGGTACGCCTGCCGCCTTTAGAGCATTGGCGGTTCCCCGTGTTGCGACAAACTGAAAGCCCAATTCGTGCAGCTTCTTGGCAATACTCACAGCCGCCGGTTTGTGGTGGTCGTTCACACTCAGAAAGATGGTGCCTTTTGAGGGCAGGGGAATCCCCGCGCTCAATTGGGCCTTGTCGAAGGCTTCGCCAAAACTTTCCCCCACGCCCATCACTTCTCCCGTGGAGCGCATTTCAGGACCCAACACAGGGTCCACGCCAGGGAACTTGTGGAAGGGCAGGACAGGGCTCTTCACGAAGTACTTGGTTACGGGAAGTACGCCGCTGGTGCGGCCAGTGTAGCTCGCATACTCGCTCAGCTTCCGGCCCAGCATCAGCCCCGTGGCAATTTTGGGCAGAGGAACTCCGGTGGCCTTCGCAACGTAAGGAACCGTGCGAGAGGCACGCGGATTCACTTCAATCACGTACACCTTGCCGTCCTTCACCGCGTATTGGACATTCATCAAGCCGCGCACGTCGAGGGCCCTGGCCATGCGCACGGTGTATTCTTCGATGGTCTGTTTTTCGGCGTCGCTCAGCGAGTACGGCGGCAGAACGCAGCTGGAGTCGCCGGAGTGAATGCCGGCTTCTTCGATGTGCTCCATGATCCCTGCGATCAGGACATCTTCGCCATCGCAAAGGCAATCCACGTCCACCTCGGTGGCTTCTTCCAGGAAGCGGTCGACCAGCACCGGACGGTCCTGGCTGAAGTGCACGGCTTCCTGCATGTAGCGGCGCACCATGTCCTCGTCGTAAGCAATCACCATGGCGCGCCCACCCAGTACAAAGCTGGGCCGCACCAGCACGGGATAGCCAATGCGCTTGGCCACGGCGCAAGCTTCCTCGACGCTCGTGGCGGTGCCGTTTTCGGGGGAAGGAATGTTGAGTTCCTCAAGCAGCTTCGCGAAGAGCTTACGGTCTTCGGCGCGATCGATCGATTCCGGCTGGGTGCCCACAATCTTCACCCCGCGCTGCTTCAGCGGGTTAGCCAAGTTCAGCGGCGTTTGGCCGCCGAACTGCACAATCACGCCATCCGGCTTTTCGGTGTCGTGAATGTTCAGAACGTCTTCGAGCGTTAAGGGCTCAAAGTAGAGCCGGTCGCTGGTGTCGTAATCCGTGGAGACGGTTTCGGGGTTGCAGTTCACCATAATGCTTTCCACGTCCATCTCGCGCAGCGCGAAGCTGGCATGGCAACAGCAGTAATCGAACTCAATCCCTTGGCCAATGCGGCTGGGCCCGCTGCCCAGAATCATCACTTTCTTCCGGACGGTGGGTTCCGCTTCGCATTCCGACTCGTAGCTGGAATAGAGGTACGGCGTGAAGCTTTCAAACTCCGCCGCGCAGGTATCCACGCGGTTGAAAACGGCCTCCACGCCAAGGCGCTTGCGTTCGGCGCGTACGTCGTCGGCGCTTCGGTTGGTGGCCTTCGCTATGGTGGCATCAGAGACGCCATCGCGCTTCCATTGGCGGAAATTCGCGTCGCTGAGTTCCTGGTTGGCAAGGCCGGTTTCGGTCTCCACCAAGTCTTTCACCTGGCGCAGGAACCAGGGGTCGATCATGGTGAGTTCCTGCACCTGTTCGAGGGTCCACCCTTGGGCAAAGGCGAAGCGAATATAGTTCAGGCGGTCCGGGTTCGGCGTAATCAAGCGGGTACGGATCAAGGCCGGGT
The DNA here is from genome assembly GCA_033765085.1 of Bryobacter sp. Lineage (GTDB taxonomy): Bacteria > Acidobacteriota > Terriglobia > Bryobacterales > Bryobacteraceae > Bryobacter. Next base: position 182,672 of record JANRIK010000011.1, read on the forward strand.
CATAAACTTCCGCCTTTTCGCTCTTGCCTGTTTCGAGCGAACGCATAGCCTTGTTTAAGGATTGCTTGAAGGTGCGGCCGATGCTCATCACCTCCCCCACGCTCTTCATCTGCGTGCCCAGGACAGGCTCCGAGCCGGGGAATTTTTCAAATTGCCAGCGCGGAATTTTCACCACCACATAGTCGATCGTGGGCTCGAAGCAGGCGGGCGTTACGCGCGTAATGTCGTTCTTCAATTCATCCAGCCGGTAGCCCACGGCCAGCTTGGCGGCGATCTTCGCAATGGGGAAGCCGGTTGCCTTTGAGGCTAAGGCGGAACTGCGGCTGACGCGCGGATTCATTTCCACAATCACCATGCGCCCATCCACGGGGTTAATGGCGAACTGTACGTTCGAGCCGCCGGTTTCCACGCCAATTTCGCGCAAACAGCGCAAGCTGGCGTCGCGCATCATCTGGTACTCGCGGTCGCTCAAGGTCTGCGCGGGCGCCACCGTAATGGAATCGCCAGTGTGCACGCCCATGGGGTCGAAGTTCTCAATGGAACAGATGATGATCGCGTTGTCGGCCAGATCGCGAATCACCTCCATTTCAAATTCTTTCCAGCCCAGTACGCTCTCTTCCACCAGCACTTCGTGAACCGGCGAGAGGTCCAGGCCGCGTTCCAGAATCTCGACAAACTCTTCGGCGTTGTAGGCAATGCCGCCGCCGGAGCCGCCCATCGTGAAGCTGGGCCGCAGAATCAAGGGGTAGCCAATCCGGTGGGCAAAGGCCAGGCCGTCTTCCACGCGCGTAATCAATTGGCTCTCGGGCAATTCCAGGCCAATTTTTTTCATGGCGTCTTTGAACAGCAGCCGGTCTTCGGCCTTCTTGATGGATTCGATCTTCGCGCCAATTAGCTCCACGCCGTACTTTTCCAACACGCCCGCCTCGGCCAGCGCGACGGAAAGATTCAAACCCGTTTGCCCGCCGACCGTGGAGAGAATTGCGTCGGGCCGCTCCTTGCGAATCACCTCCTCGGCATAGGCCACGCTGAGAGGTTCAATGTACGTTTGGTCGGCAAGTTCGGGGTCCGTCATGATGGTGGCCGGGTTCGAATTGATCAGCACCACCTCGTAGCCTTCGCTGCGCAGGGCTTTGCAAGCTTGCGTGCCCGAATAGTCGAATTCACACGCTTGGCCAATCACAATGGGGCCGGAGCCCACGATCATGATCTTCTTTAGGTCAGTCCGCTTCGGCATTCTATTTGCCCCCCTTGAAATCCGCCATCAACTTCGTGAAGTCGTCGAAGAGGTATTGCGAATCGTGCGGGCCGGGCGCAGCCTCAGGGTGATATTGCACGCAGAACAGGGGGTGTTCGCGGTGCCAGAGTCCCTCCAGGGTGCCGTCGTTTAGGTTCACGTGGGTGAGGTCTACTTTGTTCGCGTCCAGGCTATCGGGATCCACGGCAAAGCCATGGTTTTGCGCGGTAATTTCCACTTTGTTGGTTCGCTTGTTCAGCACCGGATGGTTTCCACCACGGTGGCCGAACTTCAGCTTGTAGGTCTTGCCCCCCAAGGCCAAGCCAAGCACTTGGTGCCCCAGGCAAATGCCAAACATTGGAACCTTGCCGATGAGCTTTTTCACCTGCGCCGTCTGGTGTTCGAGCGGCTCGGGGTCGCCAGGGCCGTTGGAAAGGAAAACTCCGTCCGGCTTCAGCGCCAGCACGTCTTCGGCCTGCATCGTGGCGGGAACCACGGTCACTTCGCAACCTACGTGCGTCAAGCGGCGCAGGATGTTGCGCTTAATGCCGAAGTCGAAGGCCACCACGCGGTGCCGCGCTTCGCTGGCTTCCCGGATGCGCTCTGAGGGGCTGACGGGGGCCACCGCTTCGCTCCAGATATACGGTTTGTCCGTGGAGACGCGTTCGGCCAAAGCCAAGCCTGCCATGGAAGGCACCGCGCGTGCCCGCTCCACCAAATCTTTTGGGTCCAGGTTCTGCGAGGAAATCACACCGCGCAACACGCCGCCCATGCGCAACTTGCGGACGAGCTTGCGTGTGTCGATCCCGCTGACGCCGGGAATTCCCGCGCGCTCCAGGAATTCGTCGGTGTCCCTTTGGCTCCGCCAATTGCTGGTGATGGGAGAGTACTCCCGTACCAGCAATCCTTCAATCCAGGGCCGGCTGGCCTCGCTGTCCAAATCGGTTGTGCCGTAATTGCCGATCTGCGGGTACGTGAGACAGACAATCTGTCCGGTATAAGACGGATCGGTGGCGATTTCCTGGTAACCAGTTAACGACGTATTGAATACGACTTCGCCTGCGGCATCTACAGGCGCACCAAAGGCTTGGCCCTCGAAGATCGTGCCGTCTTCCAGGGCGAGCAAGGCAGGGTTCAACCTTGAGCTCCTTGTTATGGGGATTTTTAGTAGGTTAGCACGGGCGGCGGTGTTTCCAATAAAGGACGCCCAAACCAGCCGCCAGCATGGCCACGGTGCCCGGTTCCGGATTGTCCGCCATGGGAGGTGGAGGCACATCGCGGATGCCGCCAATCAAGTTCTGCGCCGGGATGTTGTTCTTTGAATTGATGTAGATATTTACGCCGAAATAGCTTTGCCCCACGCTCGCGGCCAGGAAACTTTGCCAGGCCGTCACGACCGCCACATCTGTGCCGCTTTGGCTGCGGATGCGGCCGCTCGAGATGCCGTCGCCCCCATCGTGCACAATGTCCCAGATGGCCACTTGGAAGGCAATGCCTTCCGCCTTGGTGTTGATGATGGCGCGGTCGTAGTGGTTTTTGTACAGCCACGCGGCGCGGTCTTCGTTGCGCAAAGGGTTCGGGGCAATGTCATTGGAGGTGTAGGCGTCATAGGTAATGTTGGTGAAGAGGTCCACGCAAAAAAGGTCCAGAACCGGACCGCCGTCGTAGCTGGCCTGGATCACGCCCGCTGAGTAGGTTTTGTTCGCACCATCAACATTTAGCTTCACGTTGCCAAAACGATTCGCATCGACACTCAGGATTTGGATGGATGCTGCTTGCAGACTACCTAAGGCAATCAGGGAGATCAGTAGGGTGTTCTGGACGAGTTTCATCGGGGTATTGTTCCTAGTCCTCCCTACTATGAAGTTCTAGTTCTCAGGTTTTATAGTCGGTTAGTACCCTGAATTTTGCAGACCATTAGTCTTAACCCTAGATTAAGTAGAGGTATATGCCCTTAGCCGACCTTCCTCGCATTGAAGTAACCTCGCGCGCACAGTGGCGAGAGTGGTTAAGCAGGAACCACGATTGTTCGGGCAGCATTTGGCTGGTCACCTACCGCAGAGGCCATCCTTTCCACCTTCCCTACGCCGAGGTTGTGGAAGAAGCCCTGTGTTTCGGTTGGATCGATTCGCGGCCCGCGAAGCTGGATGATGACCGCACGATGCTCCTGCTTTCGCCGCGCAAGGCCGGCAGCCGCTGGTCGAAATTGAACAAAGAGCGCATTGCCCGCATGGAGGCCTTAGGGTGCCTTCACCCAGCCGGACAGGCAAAAATCGCACAAGCGAAAGCCGACGGCTCCTGGGCCGCGCTGGAAGAAGTGGACGCGCTAAAAATACCTGACGACCTTTCGGCGGCGCTTGAAGCTTCCCCCACTGCGCAGAAGCATTTTCAGGCATTTCCCCCTTCCACGCTGCGGGGCATTTTGGAGTGGCTTCTCGTGGCGAAAACCGAAGCTACGCGGCGGCAGCGCATTGCGGAAACGGTGGCATTGGCGGAATTGAATGTGCGCGCGAATACCCCGGCCGCGCAAGCCTACAAGCGCTCGGCTTCGACAAAAAAACCGAGCGTGTAAGCGCGGTGGCGGTCCAGACCATCCAACAGGCCAACGAGCAGGGCCAGTGGAACCACTCCCAAGGCCAGCAACAGCAGTAGCGGGGCAGGGAAGAACTGCAACGCGTTCATCAGGCGCCGGCTCAATAGGCGGAAGAATCCCCCGCCAGCTTCCAGCCGCACAATGCGCCAGCCGTTTTCTTCCAGCAGCCGGCGCAGTGCGAAGCGGGTGAAGCGGTAATAATCGTGCGGTTGCTGGTGTTCTTCCCATTCGAGTGGCGCCACCAGCAGCAGACGCGCTCCGGGCTTAGCTACGCGGGCCATTTCTTCGATGGCGCGGCGCGGGTCCCAAACATGCTCCAACGTAACGACACTCAGGAGGGCCTCCACGGAGGCATCCCGGAGCGGCAGTTTGAGCAGATCGCCGACCAGGTCCAGGCCGGCATAGTTCCAGGCGTCGTCGCCAATGCCCAGGTCCAGCCCCAAGTAGCGGCAATGGGGGAAATGGTGGCGATATTGTCCTTCGCCGGCTCCCGCATCAAGCAGCAGGGCACCACGCGGCAAGCTGCCGGCAAAGCTGCGCACTTGCCGGACAATCTCTTCTTCAAAGAAAAAGACTTCCCGTCGCAGCCAAGCGGGTACTTTTGCGCGTAGCGCAGTGTAGGCCATAGCGCCTCTTTAAGCCTTCTTGCGCGCTTCCACCATTACGGTGGAGCCCGCCCGGCACAAGGCCTCAAGCGCGGAAAATGGCAGGGCCAGACCAATGAGCGCCAGATGGGCCAGGTTTTTCCAGAAGCGCTCCGCAGGGGCTTCTGTGGGGTTCCAGACCTTTCGGGCCATGGGGTCCAGGCTGGGCGCTAGGCTAATGGCGAAGCCCGCGGGATTGTCGCGCAGCGAAAAATGCTTCACGCGCACGACGGCAAAGCCGCATTGATCCAGCAGAATTTCCAGGTCGCGCAAGCGGAAATTTTGCAGATGGCGGGGCACATCGTAGCCGTTCCAACTTTCTCCAAAAAGCAGCGCCGTCCAACTATCCGCGTTGGGTACCTGCACCACGAGGCACCCCCCAGGGGCGAGCAGGCGGTGGGCTTCTTCCAGGTAGCGCTGCGGCTCGTACAAATGCTCCAGCAGGTGAAACATGCTGAGCGTGCTGACGCTTGCGTCCGGCAGGGGCGCGGGCACCAAACTACCGCAAACCGCCGGGACCAGGTTCTCCCGCCAGGCAATGGCGGCGGCATCGAGCGAAAAATCCAAGCCCAGCACGCGGTGGCCTCTTTCGCGCATCATAGAAAGCAATAAGCCGCCCCCGCAACCCACATCCATCACCAAGGGCGCCCGGCCCTCGGCGGGCTTGCTGTGGGTGGCCGCTTTGTCCAAAAAGGCAATGTGGTCCCAGGCAACAAGGCGGCGGTAATTTTGCTCGAGCGCGGTAACGGCGCTTTGCTGGGAGGATTGTTCGGCGCTTTGCCAGTAGGGCTTCGGATAAAAGCTGATGAGTTCGGCGGGGGTCGGCACCGGGTCCAGCCGCAGCAATTTGCACTGTTCGCACTCCACAATGCGAAAGGGGCGCTGGGTTGTCTTGTACAGCTTGTCCGTGGTTTCCAGCAGTACGCGCGCGTTGCCGGCGCCACAGGCCCGGCAAGCCTGGGCGGGCGGATCGTTCGCCGTACGCGGCTCCTGCTTTAATGCGCTCTGGGGAATTGTCTTGCTCCTTCAGCCTCTAATCACGCTTTTTGCCGGCTCAGTTCCCCCAAACGGATCCGGTACTTCTTCAACAAATCCCAAAACCTTTCGGCATGCCAGTGGCCTTGGCGGCGTAGTTCTCGCCTTTTACTCCACATCCTTGTGAAGCCGCCCCATGCCTCCGCATTGGCGCGCAGGATTGCTGCCGCAAGCCCTAGTTTCGCGCGAAATCCGCCAAAATGGCCAGCCTCTCCTTCCCCGGCGATTCCCGCCTTCGCCATAGCCAAAAAGCGCAAGCCAAAGAAGATGGGATTTAGTAAGACCAGCCGCAAAGGAAAGTGCTTCCAAACCAGCCACAGGCGGTTCCGCTCAATCAGCTGAATGCGGCGTAGATTGTGCTTGCCCAGCGTGGCGCCGCGATGGTGCCATACTACTGCCCGGGGCGCCAGTTTTGCCTCCCAGCCAAGCAGGCGACCGTGCAGACCCAGGTCCGCGTCGTCGGCATAGGCGAAAAAATCTTCGTCAAAGCCTCCGCTTTGCTCAATCATCTCCCGGCGGTACAGCGCGGCACAGCCATCGGGCCAAAGGATGTCTTCCTGGTCGTATTGGCCAAGGTCTTCTTCCCCCGCGCCTTGGCCCCGGTTTTGGCCATCCCAATAGAGCAGGTGGCCAACTTTGTCAATCGTACGTTCGCTGCCGGCAACGTAGATTTTCGACCCCACCATCCCTGCCCGGGGAAATTTTTCGGCCGTGGTGACAAGTTCCTCCAGCCAGCCGGGGTTTGCCACGGCGTCGTTATTCAGGAGAACAAAGTATTTGTTCGCGTTTGCTGCCTTGAAGCCTTGATTGTTGGCGGCGCAGAAGCCCCTATTTTCCGCATTGCGCACCACCCTTACGTGCGGAAACTGTTTTCCTAAAACTTCCACAGAATCATCCACAGACCCGTTGTCAACCACAACAACCTCGAAGTTCTGGTACGTTTGTGCCTCTAAAGATCGCAAACAATCCGCTAAGAGATTCACCCGATTGAAGTTAACAACAATAACTGTGGCCTCGGGGGGGCTGCTCATCCGCACGAATTCATGTATTATAACCGTAGGAACCGTCCATTCCTTAAAGACTATGCAAACCCTCGGCATGCGCCTCCGCCAGGAGCGGGAGAAAAAAGAGATTCCCCTCCAAACGATCGCCGCTCAGACCAAGATCAAGGCTAGCTACCTCGAAGCCATTGAGGCGGATGACCTTGCCGCTTTTCCAGGGGAGTATTTCTATCGAGCATTCGTACGACAGTATGCCAGTTTCCTCGGTCTTGACGCGGCGGCCATTGAAAATCAACTCAATACGGTTTCCAGCCGGGCTACGGTGGAGTTTGGCGGCGTCGTGGCCGCGCCAACTGACGATTCGCAAATGCATGCCTTGCGCGAAACCCTGAAGGAAAAGCCCATGCGTCTTTCCCAGGACGATGGCACCTCGAAGCGTTGGATGGCATTCGCCGCATTGGTAATTGCCGGTTGCGCTATTTATTACACTTGGCCGCAGTGGATGCCGAATACCCGCGCCAACAATGCGCCCGTGCCGCAGGTGGCTTCCAATACCCCCACGCCGCCCATTGAAGCCAAGGCACCGGCACCCGAGCCTGCCGAAGCCCCCAAGCAGAATTCGTCGGTTCAGATTACGCCCGTAAGTACTCCTACGCAAGCTCCCACAAGCGGTCAGTTCAGCTTGGAACTGGTTGCCCGCCAAATGACTTGGACGCGCATTTTGGCCGATGGCACTCGTGTTCACTACGGTCCCTTGGAAGCCGGCCAGCGGAAAACCATTAATGCCTCTACTGCCGAAGTACTGATTGGCAACGCCGGCACCATGGACGTGATCTATAACGGTAAGCCTCTCCAATATGGTGAGATGGGCCAAGTGAAAACTTTGCTTTTCTCGCCGGATGGTTGGAAGTTTAAGCCCAAGCCGGTTTCGCAAGAAGCAGACAGCGCGAGTTCAACTGCTGAGTCGGGCGCTGGCAGCTTTTGATCGCGCTTCCCGTTTGGCCTCTCGTCTGGCGGCTGCCGCGGAACGGCGGCGCAAGCGGTCGAGTTCCAACAACTCTCTCCGACGCCGTTGCTTGATGCTGTCGTCAATTTTGGTCCAAAAGTGACGCATGTAATCCACCGCGCTCACTAACGTGAAAGCTACTGCCGCCCACATCGCCCAATAACCCCAGGTGCGAAACGGCGGCCAGCGCAAGCCCAACATTAAGAGCGTTACCCCAACTACCTGGAGCGCCATTTTGCTCTTGCCGAGGTCCGAAGCGGGAATTACGTAGCCTTCCTTCGAGGCGATATTGCGCAGACCGGAAATGGCAAAATCCCGGCCGATGATGAGAATTACCATCCAGGCCGGTACGGCTTTCACTTCCACCAGGGCAATTAATGCGGCCGAGATAAGAAGCTTGTCCGCCACCGGGTCCAGCAAGGTGCCGAGCGTGGTGATCTGGCTCCAGCGCCGCGCGAGATAACCATCCAGCAGGTCGGTGAAAGAGGCCACCAGGAAGATCAGCAGGCCAATGGTTTCGTTACCAATCTCCCAACCCAAAATGTTGTACGTGCGGGCTTCCTGCACTAATGCCGCCACCACTAGGGGCACCAGAAAAATTCGCGCAATCGTGAGAGAGTTGGGCAAATTCATGTAAGTTTTCGCCGCGCCCTCAGGATATCAGTTCAAAGCTTTTCAATTGGCGGCGCAGGCTAAGCGGAGCATCTACTTCCAATTCGCAAACAGCATCGCGAAATTCCTGGCGCAACACCCGCCCGTATTCGTGCAATAAATGCAGCGTCGCCCCGTCTTCGGCGGCCAACTCGAGCCGGATGCGTTCTACCGGATCCGCAGGCAAGACCTGGTCAATCAGTTCCAGCAAGCGGTCGATGCCTTCGCCGGTTCTGGCGCTGACCGAAACCGCATGCGCAGCCTTGCCGTCGGGATCTTTCAAGATCCTGCGCAGGGCAATTAAGCGGTCTTCGTCGGGCGGCAAAAGATCGCACTTGTTCAAGACCAGGATTTGCTGCGTATGCTGTGCCCCAATTTCGGCCAGCACGCTTTGCACGTGCTCGATGTAGGCCGCGGCGTGGGGGCTGGAGGCGTCGACAACATGCAGCAGCAGGCCCGCCTCCACCACTTCTTCCAGCGTGGCGCGAAAGGCGGAAACGAGCGTAGTGGGCAAGCGGCGGATGAATCCCACCGTGTCGCTAAACAGAATTTTCCGGCGGGAAGGCAGCACCAAGTGGCGCACCGTGGGGTCCAAAGTGGCGAACATCTTGGCGTCGGCCAGAACCTCAGCCTGTGTCAAGCGGTTAAACAGCGAACTTTTGCCGGCGTTGGTGTAGCCCACCAAGGCCACGGTTAGCAAAGGAACGTTCTGCCGCTGCTTGCGTTGGATGGCGCGCCCGGAGCGTACTTTTTCGAGGTTCTGTTTGATGAGGGAAATCCGCCGCCCAATCTTGCGGCGGTCCGTTTCCAACTGCGTTTCCCCAGGACCACGAGTGCCAATGCCGCCGCCCAAGCGGGACATCATGCTCCCCCGGCCCGCCAAGCGCGGCAGCATGTAGTTCAATTGCGCCAACTCCACCTGCAGTTGCCCTTCGCGGGTGCGGGCGCGCGCCGCGAATACATCCAAAATCAGCTGGGTTCGGTCCAGCACCTTGGTGCCTAGTTCGTGTTCGAGATTGCGCTGTTGGGTGGGCGTGAGCTCGCCGTCAAACAGAACGATGGAAGCTTCCGCCGCCGTCGCGGTGGCGCGAATTTCCCCAATCTTGCCTGCCCCTACCAGCGTGGCTTTATCGGCTTGGTCGCGCACCTGCACGAGGCGGCCCACCACCTGCGCCCCCGCGCTTTCGGCAAGCACCGCCAATTCTTCGAGGGACTCTTCGAGACTGAACTCCCAAAGGCCGGTTTGCGCGCGCTCTGCTTTGCGCAATTGCGCGCCCACCAAAATGGCTTTTTCCCGGATTGCCTTTTCCTGCGACTTTCCGCTCAACTAGTTTCCGTTGGACTCCACTGGAATTGGCGCGGGACCGTGGGCATTGGGCCCCGGCCCTCCCCCGTGGCCCTGTTTGGAAACAACCACAGTAGAAATCGCGTGTTTGAAGATCAATTGCTCCTGGTTGTTGGCTTCCAAAACCACCGAGTATTTGTCAAAGCTCTTAATGCGCCCCGAAAGTTTTACTCCACTCATTAAGTAAATGGTCAAGTACGTCTTATCTTTTCGGGCGTTGTTGAGGAAAGCTTCTTGTATGTTTTGTTGTTGTGCTAGCTTTTCCATCCAGCCGCCTTTGTCGGAATTGATTTTGCGGAGAGTCTCCCGTTGCACTCCCCGTTAATAGTGAAATTGTACAATACCGACGTTTTTTGGACCCCCATGACACTTCCCCTGCACGCCGCGCGCTTGAGTATTTTGGTCGGTCTGCTGCTGGCCTTGCTCAAGTTGGGGGCGGGCTACGTGGCGGGTTCGCTCGCCGTTTTTGCCGATGGCTGGGAGAGCGCCGGAGATGTGGTGGCCAGTTTGATTCTTTGGCTGGGAGTGGCGATCGCTTCCCGCCCGGCGGACGAAGACCATCCCTACGGCCATGGCCGCTACGAAATTCTCGCGGCTCAGGCCATCGGTATTTTTCTGTTGCTCTCGGGTTTGGCCCTGGCCTATGCGGCCTATCTTCGCCTGGGCCAAGCGCCCGCCAGGCCCGCACCTTGGGCAATTACTCCGTTGGTGGTTAGCATTGTCGCCAAGGTTTTCCTGGCGCGCTGGAAACGGCAGGTGGCGCGAACGAGTGGATCGAGTGCTTTGTTGGCGGATTCGGCCAACGACTGGCTCGACGTGCTGAGCGGGGCGATCGCCCTAATCGCTTTGGCCTTAAATCTTGCTAATCCAAACGACTTTGCCCAAGCTGATTCCCTTGGAGGTGCGCTGGTGGGGCTGCTGGTAATTCTGCTCGGCTTGAATGTGATCCGTGAATCGAGCATCGCTTTGCTCGACACTATGCCCGCCCCGGAGCGGCTGGAGGAAATCCGCGCCGCCGCGCTCGGGGTGCCGGGTGCTTGGGACATTGAAAAAGTGCACGCCCGGAAGACGGGTTTTGGCTACCACGTGGATCTGCACCTGGAAGTTGACCCCGCTTCCACCGTGGAGGCCGCGCACCAAGTCTCCGGAGCGGTACGCCGCCGGATCCGGGCGGAAGTGCCTTGGGTGGCGGATGTGCTGATCCATATTGAACCTGGCAAGCTGAGACCGAGTAAACATAAAGAAGATGGATAACGAACAAGTCGCCCGCCTCTTGACCGAAACGGCGGATCTCATGGAGATTGCCGCCGAAGACGGTTTTCGGATCCGCAGCTACCGCAATGCCGCCAAGGCGATTGAAGGCCACCCGGCCAATGTTGTGGCGCTGGTGCGCGAAAATCCGAAGCAGCTAACCGCCATCCCCGGTGTTGGTAAGGGCATTGCCCACGTGCTGGAAGAAATCGCTACCCGCGGCAGCTTTGAGCGGCGCGACGAAATGCTGGAGAAGTATCCGCCCACGGCCCTGGAGATGTTGAAGCTGCAGGGCCTGGGGCCCAAGAGCGTGGGGCTATTGATTGAAGCCTTTCGCGTGACCACCATCGACGATTTGGAAAAGCTTTGCCGCGAGCAGAAACTCCGCGAGTTGCCCCGCATGGGGGCGAAGCTGGAAGAGAAGGTCTTGAAGTCCATTGCGCTTTACCGCCGCAATGCGGGCCGCTTCTTGTTGGACTTCGCCGCGGAAACCGCGGAGGAAGTGATTGCCCTGCTTCGCCAGGTGCCGGGCGTAACGCAAGCCGTTGCCGCGGGCAGTCTTCGCCGGGGCAAGGAGACTGTCGGCGATATCGACATTCTGGTGGCGGGCGAAGCTGCGGAGAAGGCTCTCGATGCCTTCATTGCCTGGCCGAAGGTGGAAGAAGTGCTCGGGCACGGCGAAAACAAAGCGAGCGCGCGCGTGGGGTCGGCGCACATCCAGGTGGATGTGCGCAGCGTACCGGAGGCTTCCTTCGGCGCGGCGCTGCAATACTTCACGGGCTCGAAAGAGCACAATCTTGTGCTGCGCACGCGGGCGGTAAAGCGTGGCTTGACGCTAAACGAATATGCGTTGGCGCGGGAATCGGATGGGGAAGTTGTGGCCTCACGCAAGGAAGAGGAGATCTACGCGGCGTTGGGCCTGGCTTGGATTCCTCCTGAACTGCGCGAGAACGCGGGGGAATTTGAAGCCGCCGAGCAGGGCACGCTGCCCGTATTGCTGGAACTGGAAGACATGCGTGGTGACCTCCACATGCACACCACCGAATCCGATGGGCGCGGCACGCTGGAAGAGATGGCGCGCGCTTCCGCGGCGCTGGGCCGCGAGTACATCGTCATTACGGACCATTCGAAAGCGCTCGCCATGGCCAACGGGCTGGATGAGCAACGCGCACTTGCTTTCGCCCAACTGGTGCGTGGGCTGGAGCCTGGGGGACTTGGCGTGCAAGTATTCTCGGGCATTGAGTGCGACATTTTGAAGGATGGCCGCATGGACCTCGACGACGAAGCCTTGGCCGCGCTCGACTTCGTAATTGGCAGCGTGCATAGCCACATGAACTTGGACGAGCACGCCATGACAGACCGTCTGCTGGCCGCCCTCGAGAACCCGTACGTTAAGGCCATTGGCCACCCTACGGGCCGCGTGCTGCTGCATCGCGATGCATACGCCTACGCCTTTGAAACGGTTGCCGCGCGGGCCGCCGAGCGCGGCGTGGCCATGGAGATTAACGCGAGCCCCGAGCGGCTGGACCTTCACGCCCCCCTCATCCGCGCCGCAAAAGCAAAGGGCTGTAAATTCGTCATCTCCACCGACGCCCACCACCCCGCCCATTTGCGCAACCTACGCTATGGCGTCCAAATGGCCCGCCGCGGCTGGTTGACGAAAAACGATGTGCTGAACACAATGCCGCTTGCAGGCTTTGCTGCTTCACTGCTGCGCAACTGACTCGCTGCGCGCTTGCAGCCAGCGCCGCACGTCTTCATCTGTGCAGAGGCCCATGGCTACGGCGTAGTCTTCCTGCGCTCCGCAAAAGTCGTTCAACTGGCTGCGCAGGTAGGCTCGTGCGGCGTAAAACGGCTGGTAGGTTTTTACGCGCGCGGAGGGCAGGCCATTCAACTGCTGTAGCCCTACTGTCGCCTGCCCGGCCTGTCCCAGAGCAACTGCCTGGGCCACTTGCGAACCAATGTTCGGCCAGCTTCGATTTAACTCGGCGTAGAAAAGCGCAATCGATGGCCAATCCGTTTTGCCGCTCCAACGCCGCGCCGTATGTACGGATTGGATGGCCGCTTCCCATTGGTAATGGCCAAGCCGTCCGTGCCGGGCCGCGGCGAGCAGCAGGCCCTCCGCCTCCTGAATTGCGGTTGTGTCCCAGCGGCTCGTGTCCTGCTCCTCCAAGGGCACGTACCTCCCATCGCTATCCCGGCGGGCGGCCGTGCGGGAATCCAAGTAGCGCAGCAGAGCAAGCAGCGCCAGCGCCTCGGGTTCGCGGGGCGCCAATTCAACGACAATGCGGGCCAGGCGAACTGCTTCCTCCTCTAAGCCCACAGCATAAGCGGCGTAGATTGCCTCCAGAACCGCGGCCAACCGTTCGGGTAAGTCCCGAGCCTGCGGCCACGCGAAGGGAACCCCGGCGTCGCGAATTTTGGCCTTGACACGGACCAGCCGCTGCGCCATGGCGCTGGGGGAAATCAGGAAAGCTGCCGCAACCCGGGCCGCATCCAACCCCAGCACCGTCTGGAGCATCAATGCGGTGCGCATGCTCTCCTCAATGGAAGGGTGCGCGCAGACAAACAACAACCGCATGCGTTCGTCGGCAAACGATTCGTGGTGCGCAAGCTCTTTTGCGGGCAAGTCTGCGGGCAATTCAGCGATCTTTTCCTCGCGGCGTAGTTGATCCCAAAGCCTGCGCCGCGCCACCGTGAAGAGCCAAGCCACCGGATTGGCGGGCACTCCCGATTCTGCCCACTGCCCTAAGGCGCTGGCGAACGCATCCCCCAAGGCATCTTCGACCCGTGCCAAGTCTAAGGTTCCCGCCCTTGCGACCAGCAAAGCGAGAAGACGGCCCCAATGCTCCTGGGCCGCCTTCTCCACTGCTTGCGTTGCGTCTGCCTGCTTTGCGTCGTTTTGCGCTGTTTCGCTCATTGCATCGGCAGAATCGGACGCACTTCCACCGCACCACGGGTGGCCGCAGGGCAACGGGCCGCCCATTCCAGAGCCGCGTCCAAATCGGGCACTTCAATCAGAAAAAAGCCACCGAGCTGTTCCTTGGTTTCGGCATAGGGCCCATCCTGCACATGGCGCTTGCCGCCTTCAATTCGTAAGGTGGTGGCCGTGGAGGGGCCTTGCAGGGCTTGTCCGCCGGCGGCTACTCCCGCTTCCCGCAAAGCCGCTCCGTAGGCGGAGTAAGCTGCCCAGTAGGCAGGGGCTTCTTCGTTGTTGCGCTGCGCAAAATCTTGCGCCGTCTCGTAAACCATCACTGCGTATTTCATTGTTGTTTCCTTTCTTACACGCCGTCGGCGTTCAAAAGGATGTCGCAGCAAAGGGCAGCGGATCGACAAAATCCCCGAAAAAATTATTCGGGCTTGTCTTTTTCTTGGGAAGCGTCCTCTTTCGGTACGTCGACTTTGATCACCACTTCGCCTTTTTTGGCCTTCCCCAATTTTTCGCGCGTGATCAATTCCTGCATTTCCGGGTCGCTTTCCAGGGCGCCGGCCGTGTGCTTCAATTCGTCGCGCAGCTTCACCAGATCTGCATTTTCTTCCTGCAGTTGCTCGAGTTCCTGCTGCTGGCGTTGGAGTGCCTTCACTCCGTTAGGACCTAACAAGGCAATGGTCACGTATGCTCCAGCGAGCAAAAGACCAAGGACAAGCCCCGCGCGGCGGAGAGGCGCAAATCGCAAAAGAGACATATCGATTTACAGGTATCTATTAGTGTATAGATATCCCGCCCTGGAGTTGCAAGCAAAATGATGAACGAAACGCAAACCCGCCTGATCTTGAGCACCGCGCCGAACCTCACCGAAGCGCGCCGCATTGCCGCCGCGCTGGTGGAGCGCCAGCTTGCCGCCTGCGTGAACCTGATTCCGGGCCTCGAAAGCCATTACCGCTGGCAGGGGAAAGTGGAAACTGCCGAGGAGATTCTCTTGCTCATCAAAACCACGGAAGCGCAGGAGAAAACGCTGTTGACCGCGCTAAGCGAGCTCCATCCCTATGAGGTTCCCGAAGGATTGGTGCTGCCCATCGCGGGCGGGCTTGCCAGCTATCTGGAGTGGGTGGCCGCGAACAGCAAGGGAGACTCATGATAGTCTGACGGCTTCTCATGAAAGCTTCCGGAACCCGCCATTACGTACTGCTATTTGCCGTCGTCCTCGCCATCATTACCTACATTGATCGCGTTTCGATTTCTTTCGCCGGCCCCACGATTGCCAAAGAGCTTAACTTCAACGATCAGCAGTTAGGGGCTATCTTTGCGGCCTTTGCCATTGCCTACGCCCTGTTTGAGATCCCCGGCGGATTGATGGGCGACCACTGGGGGCCGCGGAAGGTCCTGGCCCGGATTGTGCTCTGGTGGAGTTTTTTTACGGCCGCCACGGGTTGGGCCACCAGCTATGTCTACCTGCTAACGGTTCGCTTCCTCTTCGGTGCGGGCGAAGCTGGCGCTTATCCGAACATCACCAAGGCTTTTTCTACTTGGTTGCCCGCCCACGAAAAGAGCCGGGCCCAAGGCATTGTCTGGATGGCTTCGCGTTGGGGCGGTGCATTCACGCCCTTGCTGATGGCGGCACTCTTCCGCGTGATTGATTGGCGCATGGCATTCCAGCTCTTCGCCATCATGGGCGTTCTTTGGGTGGTGGCCTTCTTCTTGTGGTACCGCGACAATCCGAAAGAACACAAGAGTGTAAACGCCGCCGAGTTGGCGATTATCGGTGATTCTGTGAAGCTGGCTGATAAGCACGGCTCCATGCCTTGGGGCCAACTGACCTCGTCTTCCTCTGTCTGGCTATTGTGGGTGCAGTACTTCATGTTGAGCTACGGCTGGTATTTCTACATCACCTGGTTTCCCACTTACTTGAAGGATTCTTTGGGGTTCGACCTGAAGTCCAGTGGTGCGGTGCTTTCCGGGATGCCGCTTTTCCTGGGTGGGATTGGCTGTCTCTTCAGTGGCTACCTGACCCCTAAACTCGCGCAATGGATTGGCGACTCGAATCGCGCGCGCAAGATCATGGCCATCACCGGGATGACGGTTGCGGGTTCGTTGTTGCTCATTAGCCTGACTTTTAAAGATCCGCTAACCGTGGTGGCCTTGATCGCCATGGCCAGCTTCTTCAATGACCTGGTGATGCCCCCGGCTTGGAATACCTGCATGGATCTGGGTGGGCGCTTCGCGGGAACGCTTTCCGGTTCCATGAATATGATGGGGAACTTCGCTGGCTTTGCCGCACCCGTCGTCATTGGCAACGTTTTGGCCGCCACCAATCGCGACTTTACGTATACCTTCTACATCTCCGCCGCCGCTTATTTCATTGGCGCGCTGTGCTGGCTTGGGATCGATTCGAAAAAGCCGATTGGCTAGCCCGCGTTTGGCCTAATAACCCATCACTTTGCCGCCGCGCCGCCCGTCGCTCCAGCCCTGCCGCCAGCCTCGCTCTGTGCCGCTAGCTTCCTCCATCCAAACGGCGTGGACGTCGCCTTGGCTGCGGTAGCGGTTACTGAGCGTATGGCCCAAGCTGCGTAGCTTTTCCGCCACTTCAAAGGGGATGGCCCCGGGCTCGGCCTCAATGCGGTCCGGCGAATATTGGTGATGCATCCGAGGGTATTCAATAGCGTCCCGGAGGCTCATCTTGAAGTCGATGATGTTGGTGATTATCTGCACCAGCGTATTTGGGATGGTGGCCGCCCCAGGACTGCCCAGCGCGAACCACGCGCTGTTGTCCTTGCGCAGAACGATGGTGGGCGTCATGGTGGACGCTGGCCGCGTCCCCGCCGGGAGAACCTTTCTCCCTCCGGCGGAAAACGCGCCAAAGATATTGCCCATCAGCACACCGGTGCCCTTAACCACCACTTGGCTGCCATAGAAGCCGCTGAGCGTATAGGTGTTGGAAATCATGTTGCCCTCGCGGTCAACAATGCTGAAGTGCGTGGTGTCGGCGCTTTCCCCTTCTAGCCTCCCGCTGACGTTCTCTTCCGGGTTCGCTCCCAATTCGGCAATTGGCGTAGCACGGTCCAGGCGTATGGCGGCGGCAAGTTCTTTGGCGTACTCTTTGCTGGTTAAGCGCGCCACGGGGATCTGTTTGTACTCCGGGTCTCCGGCGTAGAGCAGACGGTCCCGGAAGGCTCGCTTCATCGTTTCGGCCAGCAAGTGGCGGTGCATCGCACTGCCCTCCATGCCCAAGGGCAGCTCGAAATTCTCGAGCATGTTGAGCATCTCAATCACCACCATGCCGCCGCTGGAACTGGGGGCACTGGTCAGGATGGGGTAGCCGCGGTACGTGGTGGTGAGGGGTTCGCGCGCCACGGCCTGGTAGCTGCGCAAATCTTCGGCGGTGATCAATCCCCCGTTAGCCGCCATATCCGCGGCAATGCGCCGCGCGGTCTCGCCTTCATAAAATTCGCGCCCGCCCTTCTTCTGCATGCGGGCAATGGTTGCGGCCAGCTCCGGTTGCTTCACCATCTCGCCTTGCTTTAAGGGTTGGTCTCCGCCATGCAGGAAGATGCGCGCCGAATCGGCAAAGGGCTTCATCACGGGCACCTGCAGCTTCAGGATCAACTCCATGCGCTGCGAGGCCGGAAAGCCATCTTTTGCCAGGCGGCGGGCAGGCTCCAGCACCGTGCGCCACGGCAATTTGCCGTACAAGCGGTGGGCCAGTTCCATGCCCGCCGGTGCCCCGGGAACGGCAATGCTTTTGTAGCCGACTTGCGCATCCTTCGGAGTCGGGAAAACGCCCTCGCGCGCCGCCATTGGCGCCTTGGCGCCGTAATCGATCAACTTGGCCTGCCCATTGGCCATCCGCACCAGCAGATAACCGCCGCCGCCCAGATTTCCGGCCTCCGGATGCACCACCGCCAAGGCAAAGGCCACTGCCACGGCTGCGTCCACCGCATTGCCGCCCTGCTTGAGAATCTCAATGCCCGCCGCGGTGGCGAACTCGTTTGTCGAGGTCACCATGGCTTGCGGGGCGCGCTCCGGTTGGGCCACCATGGGCCGCGCCGCTTGGAGCCGCAAGCCGGATTGCGATACTTCCTGAGAGAAAAGCGAAAAACTAATCAGTTGGACCAGCAACAACCTTTGGATCATTGCTTTCCATCTTCCCACTAGCTGCTCGTGAGATCATCCTCACCAACTTCCGGTAAGGTATTTCTTCCCGCGCCGGAAAAGGCAACCATTCCGTATCCCGCCAGCTCGAAAAATACCAGCGATGCAGAAGTGCCAAGTGCTCCTCGCGGTCTTTTGCGGACGTTTCGCTCGCCGGCAATTCTTCCACCAACTGCCGCAGCCGCCGGTCCATGGATTCTCCCGCTTGGCTTTCCCCTGCTTGGGTATGGAGGCGAAATTCTACGGGCTCTCGCCACACGCCATCGAGCAGGAAATAAAGATCGACGCCCGCTTCGCGCCGTACTGCCGTCACCCCGTTGGCTTGCCCCACTTCGCCAGTGATTTCGCTGGCGCCCCGCCACAATGCCTCCACCCGGTCCAGCCGCTTGTGTTGGCGAGCGGCTTCTTCAAACTCTAAATTGGCGCTTGCCCGGTCCCGGGCGTGGCCAATGGCTTCCCGCAAGCTTTCCCCCCGGCTGGCTAAAAATGCTTTCACCTTTGCCGCTTCCGTGGCGTACTCGGCTTCGCCCACCACATCCTGGCAGGGCTGCAAGCACTGTCCCATTTCGCCGTAGATGCAGCCGGGGTGCTCGGCGTGCGGCTGCAAGTCTTCCGCGCAGCGGCGCAATTGGAAGAAGTCCAGCATTTCGCTTTCGAAGCGTTCTGCTTCGGCACGGTTGCGGAAGGGCCCAAGAATCAGATTCTCCTTGCCGCTTAGGCGCGAGCTCAACTCAGTGCGCGGGAAGCGCAGCTTGAGCAAAAGCTTCAAGTAGGGCGCAGACGGCAGCCGGACCATCTTGCGGTAATTTTCTGGAAAGTGGGCCTTGGCCAACTGGAAATAGATCAGCGCTTGCTCAATGCGCGCCCGCGTGTACCACAACTCCACGCGGTCCACTTGCTTTGGAAAATCCAACATGCGGCGCAACCGCGATAGGCGGCGCGCCAACACATTCGTACGCATCAAATAGGGACTGCCCGTCCGCGGCCAAACCAGCAACACGCCGCTCTCATCGCGAGGGCTTGCAGCTTCCGTGCCCTCGCCGCCTCCCTCGCCGGGCATCACCAAATCCGGGTCTCTCACCATTCGCTAAAAGTTGGCACTCTCCAGCTTGGTTTGCACCTGGCGCCGCAGGTCATCGCGCCGCTTGGTTTCCGCGGAAGCTTCGGCGCGTAGGCCGGAAATCTGCTCATCCAGCTTCGCCAGTTCCGCCGCGTAACGCTGCACTCGCTCCTGCTGGCCGGTGACGTTATTCAAGCTGCTGAGGTTGCGCCGCAAGCGTTCCACATCGGCTCCGCTTTCCTGAATCTGCTGGTTCAATTGTTTGATTTTCTCATCCGCATCGGCCTGTGCCTGCCGCAATTTTGAGATCTCCGCAAAGAATTGCCGCGCGGCGGGCGACAGGGCGCCGTTGGTGCTTAAGCCAACAAAGTCTTCGCTCTTCCAACTGGATAAACTCTGCGTCTCTTCCATCACTTCCTGCTCCTCTACCTGCAGGCTTTCGTTCTCCGCGCCGCTGAGCTTCACTTCAAAGCGATAGTGCGTTGCGGTCTTTTCTACTGCCTTTTCAGCGGGCTTCGGAGTTTGGAGCGTCCGCCCTTCCACCAGCGGATGCTCAACAACGAGGGTCTTCGCCTTTTTGTCGACGTTGCGAATTTCGTATGTTTTTGTGAGTTGTTGCACAAAGCGCGTAGTGACAACGCCGCGCGCAGCCGTCATGCTGCGTACGTTGCGAGGCCCATCCTTGCCGCGCTCTACCACGCGGGTGCCGAGGTCTTCGGCATAGCTCAGCAGCCGTTTGTCGCCCGCCTTAAAGGTATTCACTAAAGCCTCTCCCGCGTAAATACCCCCGTCGTAAACGCTCAAGGGCCCGCCGTCCAGCGTCTTGCCCGTCGAGTTGGTCAGCTCCACGGAGTTCAGCGGGTGTTCGCTTCCCGAACCTTGTGTATAGATCAACAACTTGCGCCCCGCAATTTCCTGCTGGACGAAAGGAAGCATGGCGGATTCGTTTCGCTTCACCGTGATCGGCTGGCCGAATTTGTACTCGAACAATTCCCCGGCCTCACGTGTGGCGGTGTCGACATTCACTTCCGAAATCTCCGCCATCATGCTTTGGGCCATGGGAGCAGGGGGCGGGGCGGCGTTTATCTTGGCTCGCTGATCCATAAAGCCGCCCATTCCTCCAGGAACTCCGCCCGCGATTCCCCCCGCAACTCCCCGGTACACCACAGGCCCGCGTGCCTTCTCCTCCGCCAACTCCGCCACTTCGCGCTGCACCAACTTGGGCTCATAGAGCTTAGAAATGAAACTGATCGGGCGGCCGCTGACCAGGCTTAGGTCCACCTTAGTCCAGTCTTCGTTCGTTGTGTTGTCGACAATGGCCCAACCCTCGAGCATGGTCTTTTTCTGTGCACCGCTGTCCAAAACCAGGCGGTAGCTCGATTTCCAGACCGGCATCGGGATCGTGTAGGCCACCCGCAAGCTACGCGCCGCATCGCGCGAGGAATCGATGTAGACGCTTTTCTGCTCCCGGCTACGCGCCACGTTCAGCGCGCTGAGATACTCCGCAAGCTGGCGCTGCAATTCCGGGTTTTGGAGGTTCAGGCTTGCCACCGCGCTCAGGTCGAAGCTCGCCATGGCGCCTTCGGCGGTCAGCACGCTCAGGCTCTCCACGTCGGTATCGGCCTTCTGGTTGGCCAAAACGCGCGCGCCCAGAATCCTCCCCTTCACTACATTGCCCGCCACCAGTTTCAACTCAATTTCGGCGCCCTTCATTTGGTCGAGCAAATCCACCAGCGGCGCTTTTTCCCTCAGAACAAAGGGGAATTCCCGCAGCTTGTTGGTCAGCGGTTGGCTGGAATCGTAGCGCACTCCGGCAACGGTGTTTCCCGTCGCGTCTCCCACCACCAGCGACTTCAAGACATCGTTCATTTCCCCGGCCTTAAAATCGAGGCGCGCGCTTTCCCCGGCGGGAATTTCGCCCCCGCGCTCAAAAAACCCGATGCCGTGTTTATAGAGAATGACCTTCTTTACCGGTAGCTCCGCCGCCCCCGCCGCGATACTTGTGGCGCACGCGATGCAGAACGCCACACCAGCACTCCAGTACTTGTTCATACCCGTTTCCTCCTGCTTCTCATAATCGCCCAGTTCCTCGCTACCATAGGATGGCGATGAACCCCATCCTCGGTTTACCGGGGCTTTTCAACTTTCAAAGCCTCACCAGCCTTTTTCAAAATCTATCCAGCGCGCTGCAGGTTCTGACGGCTATGCTCACGCCCGCGTTGCTTTTGAGTGCATGCGGAAGTTTCATCATTTCCACCTCCAACCGGCTAGGCCGCGTGGTGGACCGCGTCCGGAAACTCAGCGATCGCATGGAAGAGTTGATGCATAACCCGCCGGATATCGAACTAATTGCGGAACGTTCTGCGATGATCGAAAAGCATTTGGAACTGCAAAGCAAGCGCGCCAGCTTACTGATGCGGACGTTGGTAGCCCTCTACATCGCCAGCGGACTATTCGTGCTGACCAGCGTTTCCATAGGCGTTGTGGCGATCATCTCTGTGCATTGGAGTTGGATTCCCGTTGTGTTCGGAATTGGCGGCGCCATCATGATGCTGGTGGCTGCCATCCGGCTGGTGAAGGAAGCGCATTTGGCTTTGGACGGCTTGCACGACGAAACGGCGTTTCTCCAAAAGTTGGCTGCTATTCACACGCAGCGTGCCCAGTCCAGTTTGGATTGAAAGCGGATGCGGGTGTCCGCTGGCGGACACTCGGCGCTTGGGCTCAAGCGGCTAAACCGCAAGGAAATCAATGAGTTTTTGTTTGGCGCAAGAATTGCACCCGAGATGATCGTATGTTTGCCGGACTTCCCCAAGACATCCGCTACGCCGTGCGTGGCTTCGCGAAATCGCCGCTGTTTTTGGCCGTGGCCGTGGGCAGTATTGCCATTGCCATTGGCGCCAATGCCGCCATCTTCAGCTTGATGGACCAGATTCTTTTCCGCCCGCTGCCGGTTGCCCACCCGGATCGATTGGTGATGTTGGATTTGCCCGGTTCGCGCGTCGGGGCAACGTTCACCGATTTTGCCTTCAGCCATCCCATGTATCGCGCGTTGCGCGATGGCAATTCCTCTTTCGAGCAACTTCTGGCTACTTACAGCACCAACGTCAGCTTTACCCATCGTGGCCGCAGTGAAACGGCGCCCGTGGCCATTGTCACCGGCAACTACTTTCCCGCCCTCGGCCTAGAGCCCTTCGCAGGCCGTCTCCTGAGCCCGGAGGATGACCGTAAGCGCAATGCTCACCCCGTGGTGGTGTTGAGCGCCGGTTACTTTGAGCGGCGCTTCGGCGGGCAGGCATCCGTCATCGGGCAAACTGTGCGCATCAATTCGCAACCCTACGAAGTGGTGGGCGTGGCGCCGCGAGGTTTTCTCGGATTGGAGTTCGATAATGTTCCTAGCCTCTATGTGCCCATGGCCCAGAAAACAGCCATCACGCTGTATTGGGATGGGATGGAGGACCCGAACTACTACTTCCTCCATGTGTTCGGAGTATTGAAGCCGGGTATATCTGCGGTTCAGGCCAAGGCGAACCTGGACGCGATTGTCCCCCCGCTGATCGAGGAAGAATTAAAGATAATCCCCGACGCGTCCCCCCGCGGCGTGGCGCGCTTTCGCGCTAAACGCTTCACCGTCTCCGCCGCGGGAACTCCGCTTTTGCAAGACAAGAAGAAGATTGAGCAAGCTCTCTATTCTCTAATGGGCATTGTGGCTTTCGTGCTTTTGATTGCTTGCGCCAATGTCGCCAATTTATTCATTGCCCGCGCGAGTGCCCGTGAAAAAGAAATCGCTGTCCGCTTGGCCTTGGGGGCGGGGCAGGGCCGCCTGGTCCGCCAAATGCTGGTGGAAAGCTCCCTGCTGGCGCTGCTGGGGGGCGCACTTGGGCTGTTGGCTTCCGTTTGGATCCTTGATGCCATCATTGCGCTGAATCCGGTGACCTCCGGGGAAGAATTGTTTCTAAACTCCGCGCCCGATTGGCGCGTTGCGGCTTTCTCCTTCGCGGCCAGCTTGTTCACGGGCCTGCTCTTTGGCCTGGCCCCGGCTGCCCGTGGCGCCCGCAAGATGATCGTCGAATCCCTGAAAGAAAACACCGGCGCACTGGCTTCTTCCAACGCCCAGGTCTTGCTCCGCAAAGGCTTGGTGGCGGCGCAGGTCACGATTAGCCTGGTCCTACTGGTGGTGGCAGGGCTGTTTGCCAAGAGCTTATTGAACCTCAAAGGCCAGAACCCTGGCTTTAATCCCGAATATCTCCTCACCTTCCGGATTGATCCCAGCCTGAATGGGTATGAACTCCAACGGGCGATTACATTCTTGGATTCCTTCCGCCACGATATTGAAGCGATTCCAGGCGTAAAGGATGTAACGGTTGCTTCCAGCCCGGTGCTTTCCAACTCCGTTTCCACAATGACCTTGCGCGTGGAGGGCATTACGAAAACCGAGGGCCGCAACATGAATAGCCGCCTAAATGAAGTTGGCGCCGGATACTTCCGAACTCTGGGTTATCCACTCTTGATGGGGCGGGAATTCACAGCTGCGGACCTACCCAACAGCCAGCGCGTTGCGGTAGTGAATGAGGAGTTCGCCAAAGAATATTTCCAGGGCAATCCCATTGGGAAAAAGATCGGCTTCCCAAACCTCCGGGGCGGTCCGCCAAAGCTGGACATCGAAATTGTGGGTATGGTGCGCGACGGCAAACACGAAAATATGCGGGAGCAGAAACCCGCCCGCTTTGTCTATCTGCCCTATACGCAAGCCCGTTCCATTGAGTCGATGACCTTCTACATCCGCAGCCAGCAGGACTCTGAGCGTCTGGTGGCCGATGTGCGTGCAGCGCTGCGGCGGGCTGATGAAAATCTCTCGCTCTTCAATATCCAATCCATGGAGACCACCATCGAGCGCAGCCTTGTTCTCGAACGCCTGCTTTCCACGCTTTGTTCCGCCTTTGGGCTGTTGGCCACCTTGCTGGCGGCCGTGGGGCTTTATGGTGTAATGGCCTATAGCGTGGCCCGGCGGACCCGCGAAATTGGCATCCGCTTGGCGCTTGGTGCTGACCGCTCCCGCGTGGTGCGCATGGTGCTGCACGAGGCGGTTTGGCTGCTTGGCCTCGGCCTAGTTGTGGGTTTGCCCTTGGCCTTGGCATTGGGCAAGGTGGTGGAGAGTCAATTGTGGGCGGTGAAGAGTGGGGATCTCCAGGTGCTTCTCTTGGCGGCTATCACCTTGAGTCTGGTTGCCCTTGCGGCTGGGTTTTTTCCTGCTTGGCGGGCCAGCCGCGTAGAGCCGATGCGAGCTTTGCGGCACGAATAAAGGCGCTAGGCGTAGGTTCGCCAGCAGTAGGCCACCAAGCCCAAACCAAGGCCCAGAGCCAACCACGCGAACCAATCGCCGTAGCGCGTGTAGGGTGTCAGCTCACCGGGGCATGCCACGCCATAGCTCATCCGCTCTACGGCCAGCTTTTCGGGCTCCATTTGCTCCACCACGCGGCCGGCCGGGTCCATCACCGCGCTAATGCCATCGTTCGTGGGCCGCAACAGCCACCGCCCATTTTCCGCGGCGCGCATCCGCGCAATGCGCAAGTGCTGTTCCTGCGCCGCTCGGCTGGAAAAGTAGCCATCGTTCGATAGGTTCACCAGCACGGTTGCGCCTTGCCGCGTAATCTCCCGCACATGTTCGGCGAACACACTTTCATAGCAAATAAAGACGCCCAACTTGCCGCCGGGAGTGGGAAACACTTGAATCGCTTTGCCCGGTTGAAACGTGCCCGCTTCCTGGGAAACTTTATCGACAAAGGCATTGAAGACCGGCGGGACGAATTCGCCAAACGGCACCAGATTCATCTTGTCGTAGGTGCCGGCCGCGTCTCCGTTCGCGGTCAACATTTGCGCTGTGTTGTAGGGGTTCCCTTTCTCATCAAAGCGCACGGTGCTGAACAAGAATGGCGCCGCACTCAGCCGGGCCAGGCTTCCAGTTTGCTCCCGGAATTTCGCGTCCAACTCGTAATAAAGGCTTGCGGGCATTTCTGGCCAAAGCAGCAAATCCGCCTTGCCCAATTGTGGCCGCAGCGCTTCTTCCAGGGTCAAGCGCGCCAGCCGGGAATAAGCCTCGTGCAAACGCCGGTCCGTCGGTAGTTGGTCTTCGGGGAAATTCGGCTGGGCCACGATCGCCGTCAATTCGCCCGCGCGTGGTTCCGGCAAACCGGGCAGCGCATAGAGCGCAATCAATACCGCGCACCACGCCAATTGCCAGCGTTCCCGCCGCAGGTACCACGCGGCCAAACTTGCCCCCACCAGGGCAAAGCAAAAACTTATGCCGTAAACACCGGTAAAGGGTGCAAGCCGCAGGGGCACACCCATATCCGCGGCGGCGTTGCCGAGCAGCAGCCAAGTGAAGCCGAGCTCACCATGTGTTCTTTCCAGTCCTGCCCACAGCAGCGCCAGGGCCAGCGGCGCCCACCGTGCGGCAAACACGGGGCCCACCGCCCACGCGTAAAAACCCATGTGTAAGCCCTTCACCAAAGAAAAGCCGACGAACAGTGCCCCCGCCACCGCGGGGCCCATGCCGCCGTGCATGGCCAAAGTCCCGGCGATCCAGTGGCACATGCCGCCCCATTGGATGATCCCCGCCACCCACCCCAGCAGGAACCGCCGCCGCCCGCTTACTTCGTCGGCCACGCTGATCAGCAGGGGTGTCAAAGCAAAAGGCGCCAGGAAAACAAGCGAAGGACCCGGGGCAATCATCACCAGCAGCAAGCCGCTGAGGATGGCGAGAAGCCAATTAATCGCGGGCTTCATGCGCTACTAAGTCCGCCATGTAGCTGGATCTTACAAAGGGCCCCGCGAAAACGGCGCGAAAGCCAAGGCTTTCGCCAAAGGCCCGCCACTCTTCGTATTCCGCAAGCTCCACATACCGTGCCACGGCCAAGTTTCTCCGCGTTGGTTGCAAGTACTGGCCAATGGTGGCAATGTCCGCTTGCCCCTCTTCACGAATGTCCCGTAGCAATTCCTTCACTTCTTCGTGACTTTCGCCCAAGCCCACCATCAGCCCGGATTTGGTCAGCACCTCTGGCTTCGTTTGCTTGGCATGGCGCAGCACCCGCAGGCTTTGGGCATAGTCGGCTTGTGGCCGCACTTTGCGGTAAAGCTTCCGAACGGTTTCCATGTTGTGGTTGTAGACATGCGGCCCGGCCGTCAAGACACGGTCCACTGCTTCCAAATTTCCATTGAAGTCCGGCGTCAAGACTTCTACTTGCGCCTCCGGCAGAGCGCGGCGCACGGCCACCACCGTTTGCCGCCAGTGTTCACTGCCTCCGTCGGCAAGTTCATCCCGGTTCACGCTAGTGATCACGACGTAGCGCAAATCCATGCGGCGGGCTTGGTCAGCTACGTGCTCCGGCTCTGCGGGGTCTGTGATGAAGGGTGTCTTGCGGGGGTCCGCTTTGGGCACACTGCAAAAGCCGCAGCCCCGCGTGCAAAGATTGCCGAGGATCATGAAGGTCGCCGCACGGCGGGAAAAACACTCGTGCAGATTCGGACAGCGGGCGCTTTCGCAAACCGTATGTAGCCCAAGGCCCCGCAACTCGCGCTTGAGTTCCGTTACGGCTACATATTCCGCCTGTGGTTTGCGCAAATACTCCGGCAACCGCGCCCTTGGTTGTTTCGCAATCTGTACCAGCACTATCCGTTAGGGTAGCGGCAATTCGAGGAAGCCGTCAGCGCTTTTCTTGGTTGCTCCGGTAACACCCAAAAGATGTTCGGTGAAGAAGCCGTCCAATAAGTGCACAGTCTTTTGGATTGCCTGCTTCGCGTCCACGGGGCCGAATCGCGTGCCATCTGGTTGGACGCCAATGGCCAAATCTGAGAAATTCAAGTGCCGGGTTCCCGGTAGTTTTACCCGCCACCGCCATCTCGCTCGCGAACTCACTAAGGCCCAATCGTGGGTCCGGCGGTCCTGGGTTCGCTTTGGCGCATTGGGCTCTTCGTTGTTCACCAATAGCAGCGGTCCGCGCGGCCGTGCCGAGAGAGCGGCTCCCATAAAATCGCCATCCAGATTGGCCACCGCAGTTCCCTCTGTGGCCTGGCCAGCGGCAAGCATCGCCGCCGCACCGCCCAAACTATGGCCCCAATACCCAACGGGCAGCTTCGCGTGCTCGCTTTTCGCCAATGCCTGGTGAGCCTTCAATAACTCCGCCGCACTGTTTTGTTGATCGGCGACCGCGCGGTTGCTGTGCTGATCAAGGCCGATAACTAGAAATCCCCGCTTGGCCAACCCTTCCGCCAGCAAACTGTAATTGCGTACTTCCCGGCGTAAGCCTGGCAAAAAGAACAAGACCGCCTTCGGGCTTTTCGCCGGTCGCCATACAGTGGTGTTTAAAGGGGCCTTTGTAGCTCCAAGCTGAAGGGGGGCTGGGTTCCCGCCCAGTAGCAAAAAGGCCATTAGGCAGATGTACATGGAAAGTCACGCGATTTTCGCCGCCAAGCCGGCTCAGTTTGCTTGGCCTCAACCAACTAGAAGGTGCGGGGGAAGGGGCTGAAGCCCAACGAGTTCAATTCTCCGCGCACCTTGCCCAGATCCGATTTTTCGATCGGGCCCACGCAAACCCGGAATGTGGCGCTATTTTCCACGGGCGCCAGGATTACGTTATAGCCCTTGCTACGCAGGACCTTCGCCACCACTTCGCCTTCCGGGCGACCCACCGCAGCCACTTGCAAATACGTAACGCCCTTCACGGGCGTATCGCCGCCCGAGGAGGCGCGCACCGGGGCAGTTTGCGGAGCAGGGGTCGGCGCAGGTTGTGGCTTCGGTGTTTCCTTTAGGGGCTCTTGCTTCGGGGCTTCGGGCTTTGGCGCCTCTGGCTGGGGGGTGCTTTCCGGTTCCCGGCTTACATCCACGGGCGACGGTTTCGAGGTGCGATCCACCTCAATTGGCGCGGCGGCCGAAGCGGAGCTATTGGGCGGCCTTACGCTGGCCACATCCATGCCGGGCGTCGGGTTTGCATTTTTGCCCAGGATGTAACCCATCACAAAAAAGACGCCCAACAACACGACAACGATAAAGAAGACACTCAGCAATTGGCGATTGCCGAGGACGAGTTCGAATTCGCCTTCCTCAGTGCGCGACATATGTCTATGGTTAAAGGTAACAGAATCTGTTGCTCTCTTGGGTGTTGCACTGCCGGGCTGCTTCGCGAGACAATCCCCGAATATGAAGTTTTCCCGTATCCGCACCCTCTCCGGGCTGCTCTTGCTTGCGCTCGCGCTTCCCGCCCTTGCCCAACGCAAGATCACCTCGCCCAAAGAGCAGTACGGTCACAACGTTGGTGACGACTACTTCCTCTCTACCTACACCCAATTTGAAGCTTATGTGAAAAAGGTCGCGCAAGAGTCCGACCGCATGAAACTGGTCAGCATCGGCAAGTCGGAAGAAGGCCGCGAAGAATACATGGCCATCGTCACCGCGCCCGAGAATTTGAAAAACCTCAGCCGCTACCAGGAAATTTCCCGCCGCTTGGCCAACGCGGAAGGGCTGACGGAAGCCCAAGCCCGCGAGCTGGCCCGCGAAGGGAAGGCCGTGGTTTGGATCGATGGAGGCTTGCACGCAACCGAAGTGTTGGGCGCCGCGCAACTCACGGAGACGATTTATCAACTCAACAGCCGCACGGACGAGGAAACCCTCCGCATCCTCCGGGATTGCATTGTGTTGCTGGTCCACGCCAACCCCGATGGCCAGGAACTGGTCAGTTCCAACTACATGCGCAACCCAGACCCCACCAAGCGCCGTTACGTTGCCGAACGCCTGTACCAGAAGTACACCGGCCACGACAATAACCGCGATTTCTACATGAATACGCAGGCCGAAACGCGGAACATGAACCGGCAGATTTATATCGATTGGATTCCTCAGATCCTCTACAACCACCACCAAACCGGGCCGGCCGGGGCCGTGCTGTTTTGCCCGCCTTTCCGCGATCCCTTCAGCTATTACTTCGAGCCCCAAGCCATGATCGGGCTCGACCAGATCGGGGCCGCCATGCAAGCCCGCTTCTACCAGGAAAATAAGCCCGGCGCGGTGACCAAAGGCGGCGCCAGCTACTCCGTCTGGTACAACGGCGGCCTACGCACCACCTCGCACTATCACAACATCCTGGGGCTGCTGACGGAAACCATCGGCAATCCCACGCCCATGAACATTCCCTTTGTCACTACGCGCCAACTGCCGAACAGCACCCTGCCTTTCCCCATTGGTCCGCGCCAAACCTGGCACTTCCAGCAATCGGTGGATTACTCGCTTACGGCCAATTACGCGGTGCTCGACTTTGCCTCAAAGCATCGCGCTGACCTGCTCTTCAACATCTACAAGATGGGTGCCAACAACATCGAAAAAGGCAATCGCGACCACTGGACCATGTTGCCCAGCCGCATCGACTGGGTGAACGAACAAGTGCGCAAAGATCGCGCCGCCGCAGCCGGGGAGGAAGCTGGCCGTTTCAGCGGAAATTTTGGCAATACCGCGCCCGTGGCCATGAAGTATTACGAGATGCTCCGCAAGCCGGAATGGCGGGATCCGCGCGGCTTCATCATTTCTCCCAACCAGCCCGACTTTGCCACGGCCATCAAGTTTACGCGCATCCTGCAGGAGCTTGGCCTAACGGCGCATCGCGCCACGGCTGCTTTTACCGTCAACGGCAAGCAGTACCCGGCAGGCTCCATCATTTTCAAATCCGCGCAGGCTTTCCGCGCGCATTTGCTGGATATGTTCGAACCGCAGGACCACCCCAACGAATTTCGCTACGCAGGTGGACCGCCGATTCCGCCTTACGATAGTGCCGGTTGGACGCTTGCCTTCCAAATGGGTGTGCAGTTCGACCGTATTCTCGATTCCTTTGATGGGCCCTTTGAGCGCTTGACCTCGCTGGCGCCGCTGCCCGCTTCCCGCATTGAAGGCACCGGTTCGGCTGGCTATATCCTGAGCCATCAGGTAAACGATAGCTTCAAGGCCATCAACCTCCTGCTGGCGGCGGGCGAGGAAGTTTATTGGCTGAAGCCCACGGGCGACATTTATGTTCCCGCCAAGGCATCCACCCGTAAGAACCTTGAAGCAGCTGTCCAGGCTTCGGGCGTCACAGCGCGGGCGATTGCCGCGAAGCCAACGGGCGATGCCCTGAAACTGAAGCCCTTGCGCATCGGCCTTTGGGATACCGTGGGTGGCTCCATGCCCTCCGGTTGGACCCGCTGGCTGCTCGAGAAATTCAACTTCCCCTTTGAACTTGTCTATCCGCCGACGCTGGACCAAGGTGACCTGCGCTCGAAGTATGACGTGCTCGTGTTTGTGACGGGTGCAATCTCCGAGCGGAGTAATCCGCGGGGAATGCCCGCAGGTGCGGCTCCCGACATGCTGCCCGAGTGGAAGGCCCGCGTCGGTCAGGTGTCCGCAGAGAAGACGGTTCCGCAATTGCGGAAATTTATGGAAAGCGGAGGCACGGTGCTTACCATCGGCTCTTCCACTTCGCTGGCTCGCATGCTCGGTTTGCCCGTCGCCAATCACCTGGTGGAGAAGCTCCCCAACGGCACGGAGCGGCCACTGCCCCAGGACAAATATTACGTTCCGGGTTCGCTGCTGCAAGCCTCCATTGACAATACAAATCCGCTCGCCTACGGCATGCCGGAGAAAGCTGACTTCTACTTCAGCAACAGCCCGGTGTTCTCGCTGAAGCCCGAAGCCGCCCTGCAAAATGTGAAGCCGGTGGCATGGTTCCCCACGAAGTCACCGCTGCGCAGCGGTTGGGCTTGGGGACAGCATTATTTGGAGGGCGGTGTGGCGGTTGCGGAAGCGCAGGTTGGGGAAGGGAAGTTGCTGCTCTACGGTCCGGAAGTTTTGTTCCGGGCGCAGCCCCATGGCACTTTCAAGCTCTTCTTCAACGGCCTGTATTACGGCACGGCGGAATCCATAAAGCTTAATTGAGCTTCGAGCAAAAACATGCGGGCGCTGCGTACCTTGGTGGCCCCAAACTCTTCGGGATAATCTTTCAGATTGCCCGTCACCAGGTACGCGGCCTCCGCGGCAACGGCGCATTCCAGCATGCGGTTATCGTCTTCATCCCTGGAAACACGTAAGGCGTCTCTTGTTTGAAACATTTTTGCGTGTTTTTGTAAGTCTTGCCGCAGCTTCTCAATGGCAGCCTGTTTTGGCGCAAATTTCTTCCGCCCCAGCACCTGGGCGTACTCCGCCATCACCGCTTCGCTCACCGCGAGCGAGAAGCTGCCCCGCCAGGCATGCTCCACCACTTGTGCCTCCAATCCGCCGGGTGTCCAAACGGCGGAAATGAGAACATTGGTATCGAGGACAACGCGCATGTCCCTTCAAGCTAACCGATGAAAGACGAACTTGGCCGCCGGATCAAGGAATTTTATGAAGACGCTCTGCGCGTCTACCTGCCCCGCCAAACCTACTTTGTGGTGCGTGTGGACGGCCGCGCCTTCCACACCTTTACCCGCCATCTGGAGCGGCCCTACTCCCGCCGCTTGGCTGCGGCGCTTGATGCCGCGGCTCTTGTGCTGGCCCGCGAAATGATTGGTTGCCGCTTCGCTTATGGCCAGAGCGATGAGTATTCCTTTCTCGGCACGGACCTTGGTTCCCATGCGCCGCTATGGTTCGATGGCAACGTACAGAAGATTGCCAGCGTTTCGGCCAGCGTCTTTACGGCGGCATTCAACCAGGCCTTCCCGGCATCTTCTCCCACCTCCTCCCCTGCCACCTTTGATGCTCGCGTCCTCTGCATCCCGCAAGCGAGCGAAGTGGAAAAGTACTTTCTCTGGCGCCAGCTTGATGCCAGCGCAAACTCGCTAAACATGCTGGCGAGCGCTCATTATTCGCACCAAGAGCTCTTGGGCAAGACCGAAGCCGAGAAGCACGATCTGCTGCACGCCATCGGCCTGAATTGGGCCAAGGAACCCATCGACTTTAAGCGGGGCCGTCTGTTGCGCCGCGACGAGAACGGCGCGTGGATGGTGGACGAAGCTCCGCCCATCTTTCAGCGCGAGCCGGCATTCCTTGCCTCCTTGCTTTCTGCCTCCCCAACCTGATAAAACTCATGCCCATGCAACGCCGCACTTTTCTTGCTGCTGCCGCTTCGCCTGCTCTTCTGCGCTCCCAATCTCCCTCCACTCCTCCAAACATCATTTTTATCCTCGCGGACGATATGGGCTGGGGCGATCTTAGTTGTTACGGCAATACCCAGATGAAAACGCCAAATCTGGACCGTCTTGCCTCAGAAGGAACTCTCTTCACGCAGTTCTATGTAAACGGCAGCGTCTGCAGTCCCTCGCGCTCCGCTTTTCTTACGGGCTTGTTTCCGGCGCGCAACCAAATCCATGGCCACTTCGCCACGGAAGAGTTGAACCAACGCCGTGCCATGCCCAATTTTCTGGATCCCGCCCGCCCTACCCTCGCGCGCAGATTGAAGCAAGCCGGTTACCGTACCTCGCATGTTGGCAAATGGCACCTCGGCCGCTGGCAAGGTGCACCCCTCCCCGACGCATACGGCTTCGATTTTCATCATTCGGTTTCTTCCAACGACAGCCGCTACGAAGAGATGGCGCCGGGCTTCCGCGCGAAGTCCACCGCTTGGATCGTCGACCAGACGATTGACTTCATCAAAGCTGGTTCTGGTCCCTTCTATTCGCAAATGTGGCTATTGCTGCCCCACGCGCCGCTGGCCCCCACCGATGCTCAATTGGCGCCATTCCAGAATTTGCAACCTGGCCCGCATGTGCCCTGGCCCGGTGCCCGCCAAATTTACAATGCCTCGCTGCGCGATGTGGATGACCAACTGGGACCCTTCCTCGCCTTTCTCGAAAAAGAGAATTTGGCGCAAAATACACTGCTGGTTTTCTCCAGCGACAACGGCCCCGAAGACATTCACATCGGCAATGCCAGCCATGCTGCCTTTGGCTCGCCCGGCCCCTTCCGCGGTCGCAAGCGCAGTTTGTACGAGGGCGGCATTCGCGTTCCTGGAATTGTGCGCTGGCCGGGTCAGGTTCCCGTAAAAACGGTAAATAACAGCTCCGCCTTGGCCGCCGTCGATCTCTTCCCCACCGCCGCAAAGCTCACAGGCGCGCAGGCGCCCGCGAACCTCGATGGCGAAGATATGTCCGATGTTCTGCGTGGTTCGTCGCGGCCCCGGCGCCGGCCTCTGTTTTGGGAGTGGCGCTACAACGTCTACGGTTACGCCTACAACCGTAGCCCCATTCTGGCCATGCGGGAAGGTGAGCACAAGCTCCTCTTCAATCCCGATCGTTCCCGGGTTGAGTTGTACAACATTCCCCAAGACCCCATGGAACTCAACAACCTTGCCACTGCCGAAAAGAAGCGGACGGACAAGATGGTCAGCCAAGCTCTCGCCTGGCAAAAAACACTTCCTCCCGGACCCTTTGATGCCACGGCGGGGAAAAACTCTTGGTCTTGGCCTAGCCCTTAGTCCAAGGTTTTGTGAAACAATGCCTTTGCTGTTTACCAACAGCCTGCTCATTAATTTCAAACTCGTAACGGAGTCTACATGCAAAGGCGCGTATTGGCATTTGTGCTCGCGGGTGGCAAAGGAACCCGCCTCTATCCCTTAACGAAAGAACGGGCAAAGCCCGCGGTGCCCTTTGGGGGCCGGTATCGCATTATTGATTTTGTCCTCTCGAACCTGATTAACTCTGGCATTTATTCCACCTACGTTCTCATTCAATTCAAAAGCCAGAGCCTGCTGCAACACTTGCGCGATGGCTATGAATTTTCCGGCCTGCTCAAGAACCACTTCATCATTCCCGTGCCCGCCCAAATGCGCTCTCCCGGCGAAACCTGGTACCGGGGCACCGCTGACGCAATCTACCAGAACATCAACCTCATTGAACAGGCCGAGCCTGATGTTGTTGTGGTTTTTGGTGCGGATCATATCTACCGTATGAACATCCGGGAGATGATCGAGTTCCATCTTGAAAAAGGCTCTGATGCAACGATTGCTTCAATTCCCGTGGAGAAGGAGCACGCCTACGAATTTGGCGTCATCGAGACTGCTCCGGGCGGCGCGGTGATTGGCTTTCATGAAAAAGACCCCAACGCGCCAACCATTCCCGGCAACCCGGACTACGTCTTCGCCTCCATGGGCAACTATGTCTTCTCCACCGGGTTGCTCCTGAAAGAGTTACTAAAGGATGCGGAGGACGAAAACTCCTCGCACGACTTTGGCCGCGACATCCTTCCCCGTCTGGTGGGCAACGTACCCATGTACGCTTACGATTTCCAGCGCAACCGCATCCCCGGCGACCCGCCCGACCAGCCAGCCTATTGGCGCGACGTGGGAACCATCGACGCCTATTACGAAGCTTCTTTGGACCTTCGCAGTGTCCATCCTCAACTCAACCTCTACAACCGCAATTGGCCGCTCCGCACGGCGGGCTACGAGGATCCGCCCGCGAAGTTTACCTTTGACGAAAATAATGTCCGCGGATCGGCCATCGATTCCATCGTCGCTGGCGGCTCCATTATTTCGGGCGGGCAGGTGCGCAATTGCGTACTGGGCCGTGGGGTGAAGGTGATGGGAGGCGCGGAGATTGACGATTCCGTGATCTTCGACAATTGCGAGATCGGCCGCGGTGCAAAGGTACGACGCGCCATTCTCGATAAGAACGTTCGCGTTCCCGATGGCGCTCGGATTGGCTACGACCTGGAGCAGGACCGTAAGCTCTATAGCGTTACGGAATCGGGGATCGTTGTTGTCGAAGGCCGCCGCTCCCGCGTAGATGTCAGTTCGCTTCAGATCGCTCGAAGATACTAAGCCCGCAACCCACCGCCACCACTACAGCGCAACCGATGACGTTGTACCAAAGGAAGCCAATGCTGCCATAAATGTGGGTGGCGAAAATAACCGCTTCTCCCGCCAGCACCGCCACGAACGCGGCCGTGCCTTTCACGCGCGGAAAGAAAAACGCCAGTAGAAACACGCCCAGCAAGCCGCCATAAAACAAGCTGCCCAGCAAGTTCACGGCCTCCACCAAGCTGCCCAAGCCCCGCGCCAATTGCGCGCTTAGTACGGCATAAAGCCCCCAAAAAACGGTCGCCGCCCGGCTAGCCCAAAGGTAATGGCTCTCCAGTGCTTCCTTCTTCCAATAGCGTTTGTAGACGTCTACCATCGTCACAGTGGCCAGGGAGTTGATTTCACCGCTCGCAGTGCTCATTGCGGCGGAAAAAATGGCAGCCATGACCAAACCCACCATGCCAACCGGGAGATAGCCGATGACGAAGTTCAAAAAGACGTAATTGGTGTCGTTGGCCTTCCGGGTGGCCTCTTTGTGAATGCCCTCAAAGTGCGCTACGGCCTTTCGGTAGCGCTCTTGGCTGGGGGCGTCCCGCTTGGCCAGCAGCTCTTGCGCTGCTTCCCGGCGTTCTTTCGCGGCTTCGTTGTGGACGCGCTCCACCGCGCTCCCCTGGA
This sequence comes from Bryobacter sp., assembly GCA_033765085.1. Classification (GTDB taxonomy): domain Bacteria; phylum Acidobacteriota; class Terriglobia; order Bryobacterales; family Bryobacteraceae; genus Bryobacter. The sequence continues at coordinate 218,048 of JANRIK010000011.1, forward strand.
ACTTGGGTAGTTCCCCGGAATGAAAGGTGACGGGTGGCAAGGTGAAGATGTAGAACACCCAAACCATGGCGCCCGCAAGCAAAATCAGAAACTGCATCGGAATTTTTGCCACCGCATTGAAGAGCAGGCTCATGCGGCTACCGGCGATGTCCTTGCCCGTCAAGTAGCGTTGCACCTGGCTTTGGTCGCAACCAAAATACGCCAGCGCCAGGAACATGCCCCCGATCAAACCGCTGAAAAGGTTGTAACGGTCATTCCAATCAAAGTTGGTGGTGACGGCACTCAGCTTTCCCGCCGTTCCGGCCAAGGTTAACGCTTCGCTCAGCCCTACGCCTTCCGGCAGTTTCACAATCGCCATCACTAAGGCAACCGCCAGCCCCAACATCATCACCAACATCTGCTGAAAGTCGGTCCAGGCCACCGCCCGAATGCCGCCCACCACGGTGTAGAGAACCACGGCCGAGCCCATTAGCAAGGTCGTCCATTGGTCCGGCCAACCGAGAATCACCGTCAGCACAACGGCCGGCGCATAGAGCACCATGCCCACCGCAAGCCCGCGCTGTACTAGAAAAATCAAACTGACCAACAGCCTGGTCTTGGCGTCGAATCGCTTCTCCAAATACTCATAGGCTGTATAGACCTTAGCCTCGCGGAAGCGGGGCACAAAGAATTCCCCCACCAGGATCATGGCCAGCGGCAGTCCGAAATAGAACTGCACGAAGCGCATGCCGTCGGCGTAAGCTTGGCCAGTGGTGGATAGAAACGTGATGGCGCTGGCTTGCGTTGCCATAATCGACAAGGCAACCGCGTACCAAGGCAGGGAACGATCGGCCAGCAGATAGCCGCTTACGCTCGCCACCTTGCGGCTTTGCCACATGCCGTAGGAGATAATCCCTCCCACGGTTAGGAAGAGCACAGCCCAATCGAGAGGACTCATAAGCGAAAAGATGCGCTGAACCAAGCAAAAGCTGCGATGATTCCCGCCAGATATATCACCACAACGGCGTAAAGCCTGCCCCAAGACCCGAGGAAGGGTGGCCGGTCATTTTCTTTTTCTTCCGTCGCAAGGCCCTCTGCGCGATTGCTCACTCGCTCTTCCCCGCGCTCAAGAAGTTGGCGAAGATCCGGTAAGCCCCCGGCACTCCGGCCGGCAATTGCCGGAACCAGGCCATGGGCGTAAAGATGTAGGTGCCTTGGCCATAATTCGTCACCAACGTGCCGCCCGAGGTTGGCTTCTCGCCGGGGTCGTTGGCCGTGAACAAGGGCTGGTAGCGCTCATCCCACTTGCTGGCGAAGTAAAGTCCGCGTTCCTGCACCCATCCCGCGAAATCCTTAGCGGTGATTTGATTCGGGAACTGCAGCAGGCGGTGATCCTCTTTCGGGAAGGTGATGGCGGCGGTTTCGTCGGTGACGCGATCTCGCGAAACGGTAATGGGGTAAGGGCCCACTTTGGCCAGGAGCGTCGGGTCAGCCGGTCCGAACGGCCCTCCTTCCACGACGTTGTACTGCACAATGTAGGTGCCGCCTTTGGCTACGTAGCCATCCAGGATCCGTTGCACATTTGCCCGCAAGTCGGGCCGCACATTGTAGGCGCGCACACCCGTGACAATGGCATCGTATTGCGACAAATTGCCCGCCGACAAATCATTCGCACTCAACAACGTTACCTCGCAGCCCAATTGCCGCAAGGCCTCCGGCACTTCGTCTCCGGCGCCCATCACGTAGCCAATCTTCTTCGAAAGATTTTTCACCGTGGTCTTCACCAACTTGGCCACGGCGGGCGGCGCCCAGGTTTGCGGGGGAATGTGTGGATATTCAATGGTGCGCGTGCCATGCGAATACTCGCGCCCGTTCACCACTGCCACAGCGCGTAACTGCCCCGCGCTTTCGCCTTCCGGAGCCCGTACAGAAAAGCTCAGGGCCAGGTTCTCCCCGGCTGCTTCGATTTGGAAATCCTGCTCGCGCGGTTCCGCGTTCCAGCCTTCTGGTAAATCCAGCCGCAGCTTGCCGGCAACGCCCACTTGGTTCGAGCGCACAATGACGTCCACCTTGCGCGCACTCACCATTGGAAACAGCAATGCCTCCTGCTCCACATTGACGCTTACCGGCGGCACAATCAGAAACGGCTTCACCAGTTCGCCAGTGCTCCGGTCTACATAGCGGTGCACCAGGCCACGCTCCAATACGATTTCCGTTCCCCCAACGTCAACGCGTAGGGTGGCTTTCAAGGGTGCCGGGCTTTCCGGCAGGCCCACCATCCGCCAGTCCTTCACGGTAAATCTGGCATCGGTGCGGGGCTCCTTCAAGAAGTAGGGTTGCGTCAATTCTGCATCCACCGGAATTTTCCAGGCTACTTCCTGGTTTACCGGTTGGTTGCTGGGCAGGGCGAAGGGCGTCTTCACGGGAGCCAATTCCTGCGCCCGGTCGAAGACTACCGAGGACACCTGGACCGGCGTTTTGCCCCTTTGAATCGCCGCAACACGGACTTTCGTTTCCAAGCCCTGCACGGCCTGCGCATACGCGCTCTGCAGTTCCACCCATAGCCCCGCGCACATGGCGATCGCTTCGTCCAGTTCCTTGAGCTTCAACTGGCTGTAGTGGTCGTTGTTCCGCGCCAACATACCGCGGGCCTTTGCCAGATGCGGCAATACGGCCTCCGGCGCATCGGGGCGAAATTCACGGGCGGCCTTTTCCAACAACACGCCGATTGCTTCGCCGCCGGGCACCCGCTTCCAAGTCAAGTCAATGCCGTCGAACAAGTCCTTGCTGGCCGCTTCGCCCGCCACATGCACCATGTAGTTCACTTGGCTCCCCTTGCGCTCGGGCGAGCCCATCGCTTGGCTACGGTGCTGGCTGCGGCTCAAGCCGGCAATCTCGCTGTAGCTATAACCGAGTAGCGGATCATACACCCCCGTGTCGATCGGAACGCGGTTCGCTAATTTCTCGGCTTCCTGCTCTTGTTGGCGAGTGAAGGCGAACACATTCCACACCAGCCGCTTCGGCTTCCAAACCTCCACATACTGCAATTGCTCGGGAAAGCGCTTAGGGTCGCCGGCGGCTTCAAAGGCTTCTTTGCTCAACAGGGCCGAAGTGGTGTGGTGGCCATGGCCGTCCCGTGGAGTTCCGGAGAAACGGTTGATGATGACGTCGGGCTTGAAGCGCCGGATGTTGTAGACCACATCGGCCAGCACCGCTTCCTTGCCCCACTTCGCAATCGTTTCTGCGGGCGTCTTCGAAAAGCCGAAGTCAATCACCCGCGTAAAGAACTGCTCGCCCCCGTCAATCTTCCGCGCGGCCAACAGTTCCTGGGTGCGAATCAAGCCAATTTCCACTGATTGTTCGCTGCCAATCAAGTTCTGCCCGCCTTCGCCCCGGTTGAGCGAAAGGTATGCAGTTCGTACCTTCCTTCCGCGCGCCAGGTAGGCAATCACCGCCGTATTTTCATCGTCGGGGTGCGCGGCAATCATCATCGCGCTACCCACCACCGTGAGCTTCTCCAACGCCTGCTTCGTCTCTGCCGCGCCGCTGAAGGGCCGTTGAGCCCAAACCGCGACAGCCACCGTACAAAATAAGAATGCGGAACGCATATCCCAACAGTGTATCTGTCAGGTCCGCGTTCCGCTGTTCAATCCTTGCGTGGTGTTTGTTGCGGGGAGTTTAGTGGCCGGGGATTTCTTCGATCAGCGTCGTCAGATAGTTTTCGTAGCCCATCTGCTCGATCTTCGTGAGTTCGGCTTCCAGGAAGTCCACATGTTCTTCCTCTTCGCGCAAAATGCGCTCGAAGAGTTCCCGGCTGCCATTGTCGCCCGCCGCCACCGCCGCCGCCACCGCCTTGTTCAAGCGCGATACGGCTTCGTATTCCAACTGCAGGTCGTTCTGGTGCATTTCCTTCACGGTCATGCCTACACGCAACTTGTACAGGTCTTGCAGGTTCGGCAGACCATCGAGGAAAAGAATGCGGTCCGTCACTTCTTCGGCGTGCTTCATCTCATGGATGGATTCTTTGCGATTGTAGTTCGCCAAGCCGTGGTAGCCCCAATTCTTCAACATCTTCGCGTGCAGGAAGTATTGGTTAATGGCGGTCAATTCCGCGGTCAGAACTTCTTGCAGGCACTTAATAACTTCAGGATTTCCTTGCATGCTCTGATGATAAACCCCGTTTCGGCAGATGCTGATCGCCTAGAGGCTATCGTAATTCGCTTGCACGCAAAACACCCTGATTCCCCGGCTTGCTGCACATCACTTTCAGCGAAAATCTACTTGACAAGCTCCTGCGCCAAGGCCTCTTTCATTACTTTTTCTGGAGCATCTACTCCTGTCCACATCTCAAAACCCGCCACTCCCTGGTAAACCAACATGCTGAGCCCATCCAGCGTACGAAAGCCTTGCTGCCGGGCTTCGCGCAAAAGCCGCGTCTCCGCGGGATTGAAGACTGCATCCGCCACCAGCAAGTCACGCTTGGCATTGTCGAGATCCACCGCCGGCTTTGCCTGAACATCCGGATAGAGGCCCAGGCAGGTAGCATTCACCAGGACATCCACTTCCGGCGCAACAGGGAAGGATTGTTCTCCCCAAGCCTCAAATTGGACCGGCCGCTCCAACCGCTCTTCCAGGTCTTCCGCCATTTCCCGTCCGCGTTTCTCCCCCCGGTTCACCACGGTCAACTCTGCCACTCCAGCCAGCAAGAGTTCCACGGCAATGGCGCGCGCCGCTCCCCCCGCACCCAGAATTACGGCTCGCTTACCGCGCACGTCGAGGCCCGCATCTTCGCGCAATCCACGCAGGAACCCCTTGCCGTCTGTGTTTTCGCCAATCCAGTGCTCGCCGTCGGGCCTTACGGTATTTACCGCGCCAATGAGATCCGCTTCCACGCTCAAAGCGTCCAAGTAAGGGATTACGGCTACCTTGTGGGGAATGGTAAGGTTTAAGCCGCGGATCCCCATCGCCTTCGCCCCCGCTATGGCGTTTCCCAAGTCCGCTGGCTTTACTTCCATCGTCAGATAGCGCCAGTTCAAGCCACACGCCCGGAAAGCCGCTTCTTGCATTGCCCCCGTTGGGTTTTCGTCAACTGGGCAACCAAACAAAGCGACCAATTCCGCCAGGTAACCCGCGGCCATTACTGCTTTGCCACCTGCTTGGCGCCCTTCAATTTGGCAGCGTCGCGTACCCAAGTATCGAGTATCTTGTAGGCAGTGTCATTGGGGTTATACCGTCTGCCACCCTGGTGACCGTCTTCCATCCCGCTTTGCACGTTCAAGGGCTTGCGCAGAAGCTTCGACTTCTCGACATCGGCTTCGTTTACCCTCTCCAGCAAAGTGCGGTAGTTTTCCGCCAATTTCTTCATTGGCACATAGCCTAAGTTATCCGCCGGATTTAGTCCCATGGAAGGTACTCTGCCAGCAACACCGTGACAACCCAAACAACTCATCTGGTCTTCCCGATTGGGCTTAGTGAGTTCCGGGGCCACCCAATCCCGAAAATACTCCCAATTCTTCTTCCATTCCGGGCTCAGTTTGGCAACTTCGGCGGGCTCCTCTTCGAAATACTGCGGCGCCGCCTTTTTCAATACTTCCCGTAGCTTCGGCTCCTTGCGCACCACCGGGTCTGCGGCCAACACTACGGCCGCTTGCTTCACGCGCCGGTCGCTGGGAGCTTCGATGCTCTTTACGACCAACCCTACCGCACGGTCCCGTACCTGTGAAAATTCCGCGGGCAAATCAACCGGCATGCCAACCGCTGGCACTTCCTGTCCGAAGCGAAGCAGCCAACGCGCCCCGGCAACCCACATCCGCTCTTGCATGGGGGTTGTCCAATCTTGTGGATAAAATCGCAGCAACATGGGTGTCTGTAAGTCTGGATTGTTGTGCAGGATTGCCGCGATTTGGTCCGCGACATACCAATCCACGGGCGGCTTTTCCATTTGCGCAAGTTGCTTAGTGTTTTCCGGAAGCTTGGCCCGCTCCGGCGCAAACTTGGGAAGCAATAAGTTATAGAAGATCTTTTGCTGTTCATCCGTCTTGGGTAAGTTCCAACGTGCGCGCTGGAATAGTTTCACCAACGGCGTAACTAATTCGAGGCGTCTTTCCTCGTCCGCAGCGCCGCGGTAGAACTGCTCCATCAGCGGCTCCAAAAACTCTTGCGTACCCGGGAGTGAAATCAAGCGCGGATCCGCAATGGAGGTGGACGCCAAGGTGCGCAGATGTTCCGGGCCGCCGGAGGCATAGTCGAGTAGTTTCTTTTGTAGCGGGTCGTAAACGATATTGGCCGCCGCCTCAATGCTGAGCTTTAACTGATTCTCGTTCTTTTCCGCTTCTGCCCGCTTCCATGTGGCCAGCACGGCTTTCCCGAGCGCCGTTGCGGAATGCGGCGTCACATAGCCCATCTGTCCGGGGCCACCATCTCCGCCCGACTGTGAATAGAAAGTTCCAGCGATCGCCGTCAGCCGATTCTCAAGAGTTGGATGGGTGCTGCTTTCCAACTTGCGATCGAGGGTTTCAAATAATTCGCTTAACTCCGGATACTGGTGCTCCTTGCTGCCATTCGCCTTTTGCCCGTTGGCGATAAACAGTGCTTCCGTTTGGTAACGCAAAGCTTTCTCCACCAGAAACACAGGCTCGTCGCGTTCCAGGGCCCGCACAAACGCCGCATTCACCGCGCGCCGCACGGGAGGGTTATAAATCCACCAGTTCCACGCCGCCCTCGCGGCCCAAGCTCGCACTGCCGGTGCGGGGTCTTCGTTCATCATCTTGTCGAGCGCTTCGCCCAGGCGCCCAAACCCGACATTAGAACGGCTCATTACTGCATCCGCCCGCATCACCAGGGTGCCCGCAATGCTTTCGCGCGTCAAATCGTCCCCGTTCCGAAGCGTGGCGAAGACTAGATCCCAACCTTTATCGTCCAGCAAGGTTTGCCGCATGCCCCAACGCGCTGCTTCCCGCACCATCTTCGAGGAGTCGCCCAACGCAGCCAGCTGTGACGGCACACCCCGGTCGTCTCGCAATGCTCCTAGGGCAATTTGCGCGTAATAACGAACCGCGGCAACGGGGTGCTTCGCTGCCTCCGTGGCAATGTCAATTAACTTGCGGTCCCGCGGATCCAGGCCACGCTGCGCCAAGGCTCGCACGCGCGCCAAAGCGTCCAAAACACTTTCACCCTTCTTTGTTAGAAACATTTCCCTACTTGCTTGTATTGGCTTTACCGGGTACAGGCGTGCCAACGCGTGCTCAACATAAGCCGTTGTCACAAAGCCGGTCAGGGCGGCCTTGTTCCAGCGTCCGTAAGGATCCTGGGCCTTCAATAGCCAGGCCACTCCCTTTTGCACCGCCGCGTCGCGGTCGTCAAACCCCATCGCGGCCAAGGCTGTCAGCGCTAGCGAAGTAGGGGCTGCATCGCACTCGGTGGCCTTCTCGAAGCCCCAGCAACCATCCGATTGTTGCCATTCCTGCAATGTCTTTTCGTCAGCGCGCAATTGCGCCATAACTTCCTTCTCTTGCTTGTGCCCGGCGTAGGGAAACACGTCCCGGAAAAACAGGATGCGGTTAGCGTAATCGTCGGCCCAGCGAGGTTTCAACGCCAAGAGCTTCGTTGCTTTCTCTTCCATCGCCACTAAGTATTTGCGGTTCCCCGTATCCCTCCAGGCGCGCTCTAGAATCATCCCGGCAAAGCGATAAACCACCGCTTGCCCGTAATTCGAACCCGGACCAGCGGCATTAATGCCGCTGGGGTCTGACGATTGCAACATGAAGTTGGCCGTCCTCTGTTGTTGCGCGGAATGCAAGCGCTTCGGCGGTGTCACCAATTCGGCATGCACCACATTAAAGCCCGCCGCTCTGGTTCCTGCGGGCCCGTCGCCCAAATCCAAGGGAGCCAAACTGGTATTGTTCGCTGCCTCGTCCAGTTCATTCGTCGGCCGTAAGCACTCGTACATCGTGTTCGCCAATTGCCGGAAGTTATGGACAGTTTCCAACTCGTAGCCATATTTCATAGCCACCGCAGGGCCCCAGATTCCCGACTGCGTGTGGCAGCTCATACAAATAGAGCCCAGCAACGAGCCGACATCCCTCACCCGCCGCTCCACAGCCGCGCCCCGCGGGCGATTCAGCAGCCAGGCATGCACTTGGGTCATATGGTCGTACATGGCCTGCCGCAGCGCCGTCCTGGGGTAGCTATAAGGTGCTAAATCCCGAATCCGCAGTTCCACTTCATAGCCGGGGGAATTACTTTCCACCACCAAGTAATAAGTGCCGCCCGGGTTAAAGGTGCGCGTAATGGCGGTGCGGTGTTCTTCAAGTTGCTGGTGGACGCGCTCATTGGCGTTTGCCCCTTCTTTGTACTCGGTCCCATCGGCGTTGAATACTCTTAAGCGCGCCACCACCAGCGGATCCGGCAACTGTAGGTTGGCGGTAAAGAGCTTCTTTTCTTTTCCTTGGAAAACTACTTTGAACCAATCGTCGCCTTTGCCCTTTGTTACTTCGCCATTGTCGAAGTACTCAATGTCATCCGCGGAACCGACGATGTGCCAGTTCTCATCTTTTCCGCTCGCACCGAGCTTCACTTCTTGCGCTTCCGCCACCCCATCGTTCGGTTCCAACTCCAGCACCATGCCCTTGTTCGTCGAACCGAGTGCAACCTTCCGGATATCCATTCGCCAGCCGACGCTTTTTCCCGCAGGCCAGGGGGTCTTCCTGGGGAAGCGTTCCACCGTGCCAATGGTGCCAATCTCCCGCCACTTTTCGTTGTTGAAAATCGCATCGCCTTCCTCAACCGCCGCGGCTCGCAGCACAAAGTTTCCAGCCTTCGGCGCGCGGTAATAGAAGAAAACATCCGGGTCCAAGGCATGCACCACTTTGCGAATTCCCGCGAAGCTCACTTCAATGCGGGCGTTGGCGGGTAATTCCGAGGGTTTCACCAACCCTGCGTTCACTTCCACCACTTCGCCAGCCGCCAGCGCAATCGACTTTTCCGTTTTGCCCGTAAACGTAATTTGTCCGAACCCTTGGGCGAGGGCGATCATCAAAAAGAGGCCTGCGTACCGCATAATTAAGAAGGATTCTATACCCTCAGGACGATCGCGTGCTTTACGAAGTAATCCTCCTCATCCTCTCCGTCGTACTGCTTTGCAGCTACGGCCTGCTGCGCGATCTGTATCTCTTTTGGCGTCAACAGCAAAGGGCCGATGCGTTGGGGCGCGCGCTCGCCGCCCTGGAAGGCCAACCCGCCTGGGAGGCAGAGAAAAAGTTCGGCCCGCCAACGGAAGTTCTTTCGGGCACCACCGGGCGCCAACTTTACATCTGGAAAGCCAACGCGCTGCCCGGGCTACCCTTAGGCCCGTCGCTGGTGGTGCTTACCCTCACGGTTGCCCCATCGGGAGAAATTACCGAATCGCACTTTGAACAGCGCGGCAAGGAGTAGCCCGGCTTGACCACTGAACCCAATCTTCCCGATTCTTCTCACGCCGACCTCCTAGCCAAACTCCGCCTGATTCCCATCCTCACCGACATTTGCGACGACTACTTAGAGTGGCTTATTGCCCATGGCACCGAGGGCCGCTTGCGAGCTGGTGAATATCTGGCCCGAGCGGGCGAGCCCGCTAAGCAAATGCTCTTCCTCTTAGAAGGCGCGTTTGAGGCGCGCCCCGCTCAGGGCGCTCCAGAGGGTCCAACGTTCCTGATTGAGGCTCCTCGCATCAGCGGTGCCCTGCCTTTTTCGCGCATGAAGTCCTTCCCCATGGACACACGCGCCCTGCGGCCTATGCATTTCCTGGCGCTCGATACTGCGCATTTCCCCGCCATGTATCAGGCCCTTCCGGACTTGATTCCCCGCTTGGTCGGCATCCTGACGGATCGCGTGCGCGAAGCCGAACGGCAAAACACGCAGCACGAAAAGCTTGCCGCACTGGGAAAGCTATCCGCTGGTTTGGCGCATGAGCTCAACAATCCCGCAGCCGCAGCTCGCCAAGCGGCTTCCTCGGCTCGCCAACTCTTTGGCTGTTATCAAGAATTGTTGGACGATTATGCGGCGGCCACGTTTACAGCTACAGATCTGCAAACGATTCGGCACCTCGAGCAGCGCTCGGCCGAAAATCTCGCCACCACGCAAGTGTTAGATTCGCTTGCCCGGGCTGATCGCGAAGACAAGCTTTCCACTTGGCTGGAAGCAGAGGGCATTGAAAAGCCTTGGATGTACAGCCCCAATCTCGCAGATGCTGGTTGGACGCTTGAAACGCTCAAAGCGGAAACCGCAAATCTGAGCCCAGGCCTCTTGCCCCTTGTGCTCGATCGCTTAGTGGGCGGCATTGAACTGCTGCAAGCACTGAACCGCATCCAGACCTCTACCCAGCGGATGGGCGAACTTGTTTCCGCCATGAAGGACTACAGCTTCATGGACCGCGCCAGCATTACGGAATTTGACTTGAACCACAGCTTGGCGACAACGCTCACCCTTTTCGGTTTCCGCTTCAAGCGCGGCATTCAACTGGAAACCTCCTACGATCCCAACCTGCCCATGGTGTGCGCCAATGGCGGCCAGTTGAACCAAGTGTGGACGAACTTGATTGACAATGCTCTCGATGCCATCGACGACGCCCATTCCGGCACCGGGAATGGCCGCTTGATTGTAACGACCCGCCAGGAAGTGGACGGCGTGCTGGTTACCTTCGAAGACAACGGCCCTGGCATTCCCAGCCACATCGCCGCACGCATCTTTGACCCCTTCTTCACCACGAAGCCGCAAGGCGAGGGCACAGGTCTTGGCCTTGATATGGTGTACCGCATCATTCAACAACACCACGGCGACGTGCGGTTTGAATCTGTGCCGGGCCGCACTTGCTTTCTTGTGCGCTTGCCCCTGAAGCAACCCACCGCCGCGGAGCTTGCCCAAGCCAGTTGACCAACCTGGAACTCCAAAACGTCTCGGCCCATCGCGGATCCTTTTTAGCGCTCCGGGACCTGTCCTGCAGCTTCCCAGCAAGCTCCTTTACCCTTCTACTCGGCCCCAGCGGCTCCGGCAAGAGCACCCTCTTACGCTTGTGGAACCGGCTAGGCGAAAAATCTTCCGGCCGGATTCTTTTCAATGATCAGCCCATTGAGCAGATGAATCTTTACCAGCTCCGTCGCTCGATCGGTTTCGTCCCGCAAGACCTTGGGCTCTTTCCCCACCGTACCCTCGCCCAGCAAATCCTGCTGGCTTCTTCCACCGCGAACCCCGAAGCGCTTCTGGCGCAAGTTGAGCTCCCGCCCCCTTATGCCTCTCGTTATCCGCGACAGCTTTCGGGCGGCGAACAACAAAGAGCTGCGATCGCTCGGGCCTTGGCGGCCTCGCCACCAGCCTTACTCCTGGACGAAGCCTTTTCCGCCCTCGATCCTCCGCTTCGCCAGGACCTTTTGGCGCTCGTGGCTGGGCTTGGCCGCACCACCATTCTTACCAGTCACGACCCCGCGCCCGCGCTTCGCTATGCCACCCAAGTAGTTTTCCTGAGCCAAGGCGAACTGCTCTTTGCGGGCACTCCGGAAGAATATCTGCAATCGGATCTGCCGCTGCTCAAACGCTACCGGGAGGCCAGCTAATGCTCACCAGCTTGCTTCCCCAAATCCTTGCGGCCTCTTTAGAGCATTTGGCCCTGGTGGGGCTTAGCGTTGGTCTGGCCTTCCTGCTCGGCTTGCCGCTCGGAATCTGGGCCTATCGTCATCCCCGCCCAGCGCGGCCAATGCTGTTACTCATTGACGTCATCCAAACCATCCCCTCACTTGCCCTCTTTGGTTTGCTTTTGCCGATTCCGTTGCTCGGGGGCATCGGCCCTCGTCTGGCCGTATTGGCCCTATTCCTTTACGCTCTATTGCCCATTGTCCGCAGCACGGCAACCGGGCTGGCGCAGGTTTCACTTTCTGTGCGCGAAGCCGCGCTTGCCATGGGCCTCAGCCCCGGCACGATTCTTCGGGAAGTGGAATTGCCCTTGGCCGCTCCGTCGATCCTTGCTGGTTTGCGCATTGCCATTGTTACTTCCATCGCCACGGCTACGGTCGCCGCTGCCATCGGCGCCGGTGGCTTAGGTGTTTTTCTTTACCGCGGACTCGCTACAGTAGAGGAATCGCTGCTATTTGCCGGGGCCGTCCCGGCTGCCCTCATGGCTGTACTCTTGGACCGCATTTTCCTATGGATCGAAGACAGGCTCTCGCGCTCGCTCTCCCTCTAGCCGGTTGTTCCACAGCCGCGGGTCCCCGTGTGGGCGCGAAGAATTTTGTGGAGCAGGACATTTTGGGCAGCCTTTTGGCCGAGTCCATTCGCCGCCACACCACCCTGCGGCCGGAACTCCGCCTCCGCTTGGGCGGCAGCTTGATCGCCCACCAAGCACTGCTTTCCAAGCAACTCGACCTTTACCCTGAGTACTCCGGCACGGCGCTTACCGCCAATCTCAAGCTGCCTCTCCCCGCTGCATCGCAAGATTTGAACACGCTTCTTGCGCGCACCTACCTGGAGCGGCATCAAATCGTCTGGGGTTGGCCCTTTGGCTTCTCCAACACCTTTGCCATGGTCATCCGCAATCAATCTTCTTCGGTCGAATCCCTTAGTCAAGCCGTTGCTTCCCAGCCCTGGCGTTTGGGCGTCGGCTTTGAATTTGAACAGCGTGCGGATGGTTGGCCCGCTTTTCGCCAAACTTACCCGCTGAAACTGCAAGGATCCCTCGTCACCATGGATCTTGGTCTACTTTTTAGGGCCTTGGATGCGAATCAAGTGGATATGATCGCCGCCAACTCAACCGACCCGCAACTCGCCTCGGGCCGCTTCCGCGTTCTTGAGGATGACAAACACTTCTTCCCGCCTTACGATGCGTGCGTCGCTGTCCGGCAAGAAGCTCTCGCTCAATTTCCTACGCTTCGCTCTGCTCTTGCCGCGCTCGCAGGCCGCATCGATACCTCGACCATGATCCGTCTGAATGCCGCAGTTGCTCTCGAAAAGCGCACTGCGGAATCGGTAGCGAATGATTTTCTCAATACCTTCACCCGACCCAGGAGCGCACAATGGCCAAGCCTGTAATCCTTACCGTGGACGACGACCCGGATGTCCTGCGCTCGATTGAGCGCGATCTCCGTTCCCGCTATGCTTCCACCTACCGCATTCTCCGCGCCTCGAGCGGCGCAGAGGCATTGTCGCTGCTCGCGCAATTGAACGAGCGCGGCGAAGACATCGCCCTGCTGCTGGCCGACCAGCGCATGCCCATTATGGAAGGTACGGAGTTTCTCTCGCAATCCCGCGCGCTTGCTCCAGATTCACGCCGTGTTCTCTTAACCGCCTACGCCGATACGAGTGCCGCCATTAAGGCCATCAACGACGTAAAGCTCCACCATTATTTACTGAAGCCCTGGGATCCGGCGGAAGCAAACCTTTACCCCGTTTTGGATGATCTGCTTTCGGATTGGCAAGCCACCTATCACCCGCCCTTTCGCGGCCTGCGTATGGTTGGCCATCGCTGGAGCCCCGATAACCACCGCATCAAGGATTTCCTTGGGCGTCACCAAGTGCCATTTCGCTGGATCGACGGGGGAACCGCGGCTGCCGATCCAAGCTTGAAGCAACACCTGGATGCCGCCAACACTCTACCCATTGTTCTTTTCCCCGATGGCTCATTGCTTGCTTCCCCCTCCAATGCCGCACTTGCCGAACGCTTGGGACTGCGCACTAAGGCCGAAGCCAACTTCTACGACTTCGTCATCGTCGGCGGCGGCCCCGCTGGACTGGCCGCGGCTGTTTATGCAGCAAGTGAAGGCTTGAAGACGCTACTCATCGATCGTGATGCCCCCGGCGGGCAGGCTTCCTTGAGTTCCCGCATTGAGAACTACCTCGGTTTTCCGGCCGGCCTTTCGGGCAGCGACCTCACTCGCCGCGCCGTTGCTCAAGCCCTCAAGTTTGGAGTGGAAATCCTTGCGCCCCAAGAGGCCACCGGCCTCGCGCTCCAAGGTCCCTATAAGACAGTTCGCCTTTCGGATGGTTCCGACGTTTCTTCCTCTGCTCTACTGGTGGCCACTGGCCTAAGCTGGCGCCGCCTCAACATCCCGAACCTGGACCGCCTAACCGGCGCCGGCGTTTACTATGGGGCGGCTTCCACGGAAGCTCTGAGCTGCAAAGACAGCCATGTCTACGTGGTAGGTGGCGCCAATAGCGCCGGCCAAGCCGCGATGCATTTTTCCCAATATGCCGACAAGGTCACGATGCTGGTTCGTGGCATTGGCTTGGCCGCCACGATGAGCCAATACCTAATTGATCAAATTGCGGCCACGCCCAACATCGAAGTGCTACCGCACACCGAAGTCGCCGCCGTTGACGGTCGCGAGCAACTGGAACAGATTACCTTGCTCGACAAATTGAACGGCCAACAGCGCACGCTGGATGCGAGTCTTCTCTTCATCTTCATCGGCGCTCAGCCCACCACTGGCTGGCTGCAGGGCCAATTGTGTCTGGATGCTCAGGGCTTCATTCGTACCGGACCATCCCTGCGGCGCGAAGGCGTGCTGCCCGCCCGCTGGCCTGTTTCCCGCGATCCTTTTTTGCTGGAGACCTCGGTGCCCGGTATTTTTGCGGCGGGCGACACTCGGTCAGGCAGCGTGAAGCGCGTAGCTTCGGGCGTTGGCGAGGGCTCGGTGGTGGTTCAATTTGTCCACCAATACCTCGCTACTCTTTAAGAAGCAATTCTCGTTAGCCGAGTCTTCCCATGCGGATGCGTTTGCCTTTTCCGCTGTCGGAGACGGAGCGCAGTTTCAACACGAGTTGCATCACCAGCGCCTCAATTTCGTCCCTCACTTCGCGGTGCACCCCCAGCGGCTCCCCGACCGGGTCCCGCACCAACCAATCCTCGCTCAAGATGCCTTGGGCATAGTGGGGCAAGGGACGTCCGCTCATGTTTACAATCAGCGTGGGGCCCTGCCGCAACGCTTCTTCAAGCATTTTTGGCCGGTGCGAGGATATGTCCAGCGCTCGCTCTTTCATCACAGCCGCGCTATTGCTGTCGACCGCTTTTCCGGGCGAGAGACCGCCGCTGCTGGCTTCCATGCAATCCATTCCGTAGGCCTTCGCAAAGCCTTCGGCCATGGGCGAGCGGCAGGCATTCCCAACGCAAACAAACAGCACCCGCTGCTTCATAGCGTCGCCAGAAACTCCTGGTGGACGCGCGTATCCTCGGTTAATTCCGGATGGAAGGTTGCCGCCCAGTGTTTGCCTTGGCGCACCAATACCGGGTCACCTTCGTACCAGGCCAACGTTTCCACGGCCGGGCCCGTTCTCCGGATGATGGGCGCACGGATGAACACAGCCTCGAGCGGCCCCAGCTTGGAATCAACCTTTACGATGCGCGAATCCACCTGCCGCCCGTAGGCATTTCGTTCCACCCCAATATCCATGAGCGCTAGACTTCGCTGCTCGGGGTTGCTAACCTCCGAGGCCATTAGGATGGCTCCTGCACAAGTGCCAAATACCGGCCGTTCCTCGCCAAACGCGGCCAGTGCGCTAAACAAGTCGTAGTAGTCCATCAACCGCAACATCGTTGTGGATTCCCCACCGGGAACTACCAGCCCTCGAATGTCCGTTAGTTGGTCCGCGCGGCGCACCTCCACTGGCGCGCCGCCAGACTTTTGGATCATCTCAATGTGCTTGGCGAAATCCCCTTGCAGGGCCAAAACGCCAACTTTTTTACCAGCCACGGGTCGCCAGCAACTCCTCTTCCCGAATTTGCCGAACGTCCAGGCCTTCCATGCCATCGGGTAAATCTTCCATGGCTTCCAGAACCTTGGCCGGGTCTTGGTAATGCAGTGTGGCTTTCACAATCGCCTTGGCAAAGGCTTCGGGTTCCGGGCTCTTATAAATGCCGGAGCCAACGAAAACCGTTTCCGCGCCCAGTTGCATCATCAATGCCGCATCGGCGGGAGTGGCAATGCCGCCTGCCGAGAAGTTGGGCACCGGCAGCTTGCCGTGCTTGGCGCAGTACTCAATCAACTCGTAGGGAGCTTGGTGATTCTTTGCCGCCACCATCAATTCATCGATCCGCAAGGTGGTCAATTGACGCAGCTCTTTCATGATGGTCCGCATGTGGCGAACGGCTTCTACAATGTTGCCTGTGCCGGCTTCGCCCTTGGTGCGGATCATCGCCGCGCCTTCGCCTACTCGCCGCAAGGCTTCGCCCAGGTTGCGCGCGCCGCAAACAAAGGGAACTGCATAGGGGTGCTTATCGATGTGGTTCTCTTCGTCGGCCGGGGTCAGCACTTCGCTTTCGTCAATGAAGTCTACTTTCAGCGCTTCCAATACCTGCGCTTCGGCAAAGTGGCCAATCCGGGCCTTTGCCATCACGGGAATCGAAACCGTTTGCTGAATCTCCCGGATCTTTGCAATGGGGCTCATCCGCGCCACGCCGCCTTCTTTGCGGATGTCGCTCGGCACTTTCACCAGCGCCATCACCGCCACGGCTCCCGCCTTTTCGGCAATCACGGCTTGTTCGGCGTTCGTTACGTCCATGATCACGCCGCCCTTCAGCATTTCTGCCAGGCCGATCTTCTTACGAAACTCATCATTCAAAATCATTGGCTTGCTCCACTTCCTTTGCGAAAACTCTCTGCTTCCTTCCGCAGTCGATCTGCGAATCACCATTACTTACACCATCACCGTTTCCGGCCATGGCTCTGTTCTTGTTGCGGATTTCTCCGCGAATACGGCTCCCAAACGCCGCAACCCTTCCCGAATCCTGCCCGGTTCGAGCCCCGCGAAGCTAATCCGAAACGCATCGCGAAACTTTTTCTCCAATTCAAAATGCCGTCCCGGCAAGTAGTTCACGCCCGCGCGGCGCGCCTCCTCCAACATGCCTTCGGCGTCCATTGCCGCCGGCAAGGTAACCCACAAGTTCATGCCGCCTTCTGGCTTGGTGAACTTCGCACCTTGCGGCAGATTTTCCTGAAGGCCGCTCACCGTTGCCTCCAGCGAAGCTCTGCCCGCCGTCAAAACATTTTCCAGATGTTTGTTGAGCCGCCCGCTCCGCGCAAACTCGAGCATAATCGCCTGGCTCAGTTGGTCGCTGTGGAGGTCGGTCCATTGCTTGGTTCGACCCAACTGCTTCACCCATTCCTTCGGCCCGATCACCCAGCCAACTCGCAATCCCGGGAAGGCCATTTTCGAATAGCTGCGCAGCAGCAGAGTTTGTTGCCGCGCCCCCAACTGGCGCAACCCAGGCAGCGCTTTGCCGCGGTACCGCAACCGCGTGTACACGTCCACTTCCACCAGCATTCGTCCGCTGGCTTCGGCCTGCGCCACGCTTGCCTTGCGCTCCTCCATCGCCATGGTTCGGCCCAAGGGATTGGAAAAGGTGGGCGTCAGGATCTGTGCCTTGATGCCCGGCTGTCCTTCGGTGCTGGTCAAGCAGCCTTGAAAAGCATTCCGGAGCCCAGGGTAAACAGGCTCTTCCACCAGCACCCGCTCCCCCTGCTTCACGAGGGTACGCGCAATCAAATCCAAGGCCTGCTGGCAGCCGGAGGTCACCAACAGATCATCGTCCACCGGATCGAAAACGCCTTCTTCAATGGCTTCTTCCACCAAAAACTCTCGCAAGGGGCCGTAGCCCTGCGGTGAGCCAAGTTGCAGGATTTGGCTCGCTTTGGACCGGATAACCTCCTCCGCTGCCTCCCGGAAGTCCTCCAGGGGAAACAAGCCCTCCGCTGGCCGTGAAGTGGCGAAGCTGATTTCCCGCGCTTGCACAAAGCTGCCCCGGCCGACTTGCCCGGCGATTAGGCCATCAGCTTCCAGTAGTTCGTAGGCCGCGGAAACCGTGGCGCGATTCAATCCCAGTTCGGCTGCCAACTCTCGCGTAGGCGCCACTCGGTCCCCCGGGCGCAACTCGCCGCGCACAATCGCATCCTTCATCGCTTCGTACAACTGGCGATAAATCGGGACGTTCGACCCCTCGTCAATGGCTGGCAATTGGACCATCGCTTCTTGACTGTTATTCTAATCCAATTCCCGGCCAATTGGCGATGGCGCAGCAGTCGACAAATTCGCCTCAGAATTTTGCATAGAATGAGGGGCGATGACTCGCCGCCACTCTCTCTCGCTTGCCGCGCTTCCCCTGGCCGCCACCGCGCAAACGGCCAAGCCGCCCCGCATCCTCAAGAACCTGGGCACTGCCGCTCCCGGCCTTGGCGCGCGTATCCGCCACGAAGGCGCAAATTGGGACATTGTTGAATACTGCCGGCAAAAGGGCTTGGGCGCTCCGCACATTTACTTTCCTGCCGATCACGACCCTGCCAAAATCGCCAAGATCCGCCGCCAGTTAAACGACTACGACATGCGTGCCGTGTTCCTGCTGCGCACCCCCCGTGCGGCTGGCGACCTTTCGAAGTACGAAGCCGCTCTCAAATCCCTTGCTTCCATGGATGGCCGCGTCGCCTGTGTACACGATCCGTTCTCCGGCCGCCGCTACGAGCAATTCAAGACGGCTGCCGAATTTCACCAGTTCTTCGCCCAATGCAAAGCCGGCGTCCGCATGGCCGAGCCGCTACTCCGCAAATACAAACTACCCCTCGCGATTGAAAACCACAAGGGCTGGCGCTCCGCCGAACTGGCAGAGTGGGTAAAGTCCACCGGGAGCGCATACGTTGGGGTTTGCCTCGATCTGGTGAACAACGTCAGCATGATCGAAACTCCTGAGCAAACCATCGACACCCTCTTGCCTTACACCCTCTATGTCAGCTTTAAAGACATTGGCGTTGATTTTTATGACCAAGGCATTCTGCTGTCGGAAGTCGCCTTCGGCGATGGCCACCTTGATTTGAAAGGAATCGTTGCCCGCGGTCAGCAGAAGAACCCGAACATGATCTTTCAAATCGAAATGCTTACGCGGGACCCCCTCGAGGTGCCCATTTTCACCGAGCAATATTGGAAGGTTTACGACGCCCAAAGCCCCGTCCCGCCGGAAGACCTTGCCCGGCTCATCCACTACGTTCGGAACCATCCACCAAAGCGTCCGCTGCCGCGCATCTCGGGCTTGAGCCCCGCTCAGCGCCTAGCCCTGGAAGATGACCTCAACCAACGCTGCATCGATTACGCCCGGGAACATCTTCCGTTTTAGGCTCTTTTAGTTCGCCGTGCGGGGCACCGCCCCAATCGACCCCGCACTCTTGCGGCCTTTGGTTTCGGCCCAAGCTTGTTTCACTTCCTCCGGGAAGCTAGAGAGCATCTGCTCATGCTTCGTAAGGAGCTCCTTTACTTTTTGGGGGTTCTCCGGAGCAATATCGTAGCTTTCGTCCGGGTCCGTTTCCAAGTTATACAGTTCCGGACTGGCGAGCGGCAGATTGATCTTGCCTCCCGGGGGCGCCGGATTGTACGCCATCACGTTATAGCGGGAAATATGTAGCTTGTAGTTTCCTTCCCGAATACACTGCGCGTTCCAGCCATCAAAGTATAAGTAGGCATCCCGCCCGAGTTGCGCTTGCTTCCCGCTAAGTACAGGCCATAAATTAACTCCATCGAGTGGCCTTTGGGGCAGGGAGGCGCCGGTAAGTGACGCGACCGTGGGAAGTACATCAAGACTTGAAACCCATTGTTCCGAAACTTTCCCCGCGGCAACTTTGCCGGGCATTCTCACAATTGCCGGCACCCGCATCCCTCCTTCGTAGGTCCCGCCTTTGCGGCCGCGTAAGCCTCCCGGACTGCCTAAGTGCCAAGGACCATTGTCGGAAGTAAAAATAACGAGAGTATCCCGCTCCAAGCCATTGCGCTTAAGTGCCCCGAAGACTTCTCCCACGCTCCAGTCCAACTCCTCCACAACATCTCCGTAGAGCCCCTGCGCACTCTTGCCGCGGAATTTGGCGCTCGCTCCCAAGGGAATGTGCGGGAAAGTATGCGGCATGTAAAGAAAAAATGGCTTGCTTTTCTGCCCCTCAATGAATTGCACTGCCTCGCGCGTGTACTTCTCTTGCAGAGTATTCATGTCCGCCCGCGCTTCTACTGTTTCTGTCTTGTTATTGTCCGCTCGCAGTAGCACTGGCGGATTCATATCATTGCTGTAGGGAATGCCAAAGTATTGGTCGAAGCCCCAGCTGGGAGGTAAGAACTCGGGTAAGTGTCCTAAGTGCCATTTCCCAACGCATCCCGTGGCGTAACCTTTTTCCTGCAGCAGGGACCCTATTGTTTTCTCTCCCGCCGCCAAACCAGTTTTGTCGTACGGAAACAACACCCTCGGAACCCCTACTCTTGTGGGATATCTCCCCGTCAACAGGCTCGCGCGGGATGGGGAGCAAACCGGGTTCGCTGATAACCAGCGGGTAAAGCGCATTCCTTGTTTGGCCATACGATCCAGGTTGGGCGTCCGGATCGTACCTCCAAAACAACCCAAATCCCCGTAGCCCAAATCATCGGCGAAGATCAGCACTACGTTAGGCTGCTTCTTTGTTTGCGCAAGAGCTGCGCCGGAGCTTGCTAAGAAATGTCTTCTTGTCATATTGGATCTCCCTAAGGCAAGCGTGGCAACTTATATTGGTCCAGCCGGTACGGGAAGCTTTGATAGTCCGTTGCGGCGCGTCCATTCAAATCCCACATCACCTTCCCGCCCATAATGGTCAGTTCTACTCCCAATCTTTGGGTCCCCTCCAACCTTCCGCCCCAGGAGTCGATAAAGCCAAACTTGCCCCTTTCCAGGCGGAAGACTGCAATGTCCGCTTCTGCGCCTTCGCTCAAATGTCCAAGTTCTTCGTGGCCAATTCTTCGGGCAGGTTCCCAAGTAGACTTCGCAACGGCATCTTCCAGCTTCATCCCTAAGTTCAAAAACTTACTCATCAGGTTGGGCATATCTTTGAAACCACCATTCATGGACCCCACGTGCAAATCCGAGGAAAGCGTGTCGGGCGCGAATCCTTCCTTCATCGCCACAACCGCCACTGGCCAGCTAAAGCTCCCGCCGCCGTGGCCTACATCAAAGAAAATGCCGCGCTTCCTGGCGGTGTACATGGCCGAGTTTACTTTGCCATCTACAACTTCGTCCCGGTTGCCGGAGAAGCAATGGGTATAGATATCCCCGGGCCGCATTTTTTCCTCGAACAAAATTTTGATATTCCGTTCCTCGTTCAGAAACCCAAAATCCACCATCACCGGCAGCTTCGCCATGCGCCCTGCCTCCACCGCCCGCTCCACGCTGGGCCAACCGTCCCCGCGGTAGTGTGCCGTCTTAATCCCCACAATCAGTCCCGGATATTTCTGCGCCGTCGCTGCCGTTGCCGCGGCCTTCATGTCCGCGGGGTCGTCCTCTCCGTCCGGCCCCATCCCTCCGCCCACAATGTTCAAAAATGCAAAGACCCTTGTCTTCGCCCGGTCAATCACCCTTTGTTTAAAATCGGCAAACACTCGATGGCCCGCCGTTCCCGCGTCCACCATAGTTGTCACGCCGCTGCGAAAGCTCATCGGATCGGGATAAACGCTCAGGTCGCCCGTATAGTGGCCTGCGATGCTCGTTCCGGTATAGACGTGCACGTGCATGTCCACCAGCCCGGGCGTCACGTAGAGCCCGCGCGCATCCACAACCTTCTTGCTTTGCCCCACGGGCAGGTTGGGGCCCACTTTGGCGATTTTTCCCTCTGCCACTGCTACATCCAGCACACGGCTCACGCCGTTCTTCGGGTCAATGACGTGGCCACCCTTCAACAGCAAATCATAGGGTTGCGCTCCCAGGCCCAAGGCCATCCATGCCAGCAGGTAGATCAGTCTCATGTGATCTCATATCCTATCGGAACTCGTGTTATTGATGGAGGATCAATGGTTCATCTTCCTCTTGCACTCATTCTCACCGCGCTTTTTTGCTACGCCCAAATGCCCGAAGTGAAAATGCGCAAGCCGAAAAAAGAAAAGCCCGTAAAGACGCAAACTCTGGAAGCTATTCCGGAGCCGCCCGCCGCGGTCAACCTTGATTCCAGCCGGGCTCTCTTTCTGGTCAGCCCCCTTTCTTCGAAGGGCTTGCTTAGCCAACAGATTAAAGACGCCCTTTCGAACCTTCGCAAGCAAGCCAAGGGCGCCACGATTGTGAAGCTGCGTGGCTTTGTTACCGGGCGAGGCGATGCGCGCCGCTTAAGCGCCATGACCGGTGAACTGTTTCAGGATTGGCATCTGCCCATCCCCGCTGTTTCCACCATTCAAGCTGGAGCCTTGCCCCTTGAGGGGGCCCAAATTTTGGTGGAGGCAATTGCGGAAGACCGCAAACCCCACAACCCACACGGCCTTGATTTTCTTCCCGGTCTCGAAACGCTGCGGCCCCCGGGCGAAGACGGTTCCGTTTCCAGTGTTGTTCCCTTGCTGGAACGTACACTCAATCAATTCGACGGTGATATTGCGCAAATTACTTGTTACGTCAGTGCGCTTGAGGAAGCCTCTAAGCTGGACGCTCTTATCGCTGCGAAGTTCCCTGCGGCAACCCGCACTCTCGTGCAAGCGCAGCGGGCTTTAGGCAGCGGACTTGCGCGTTGCGAAGCCGTCCGGCGCCGTCCTGCTGGACAAGCCGAGTCGCTGGTCCTGACAAGCTCCCAAATCGCCTTCCCCAACGCCCCGCAGTATTTGCAAACTCTCGAGTCGCGCTTGTTGAAGGTACTTTCCGATAACAACGCCAAACCTTGGGTAAAGCGAGCTTACGCGGTAAGCCGCGGTGTTGCCAAAGGTTGGGATAACTTTACGGTAATTGAAGGTGTAGGTTCGAATGAAGCTGTCGTCGCGCTGGAACTAATCGGGGTCCGGAACTAACCAGCCATTCGTAAGTCGCGGATAACTTGCAAGTCCCGGCTTACTTGGCGAGTCGCACGGCGGCTAATCAAATCCGCCACTTTGCCCAGTAGTCCCGGCACATCTTCCGGAGCAACCAGCGTTGGGCGCTTCGTGGATTGTTCGTCCTGATCGCTTTCGGTGTTAATCAGCGCCGTGGCGGGCTCGTACTCCATTGTGCGTGCATGCGCCAAAACACGTAGCCCCGAATCCGGGCTTTCCATCTCACGATCCGTGAGTACCAGGTCGTACTCGTCGGTATCCAACTTCTCCATGGCTTCCGCGGCGCTGGCCGCGCTGTCCACGCGGTATCCGCCTGCTTCCAGTAAAGTTTGCAGGGTCAGTCTGGCCATTACGTTATCGTCGGCGAGTAATACCCGGGCTAAGCTCATCGGCTTTTTCGGGGTTGCTTTGGCTGGCGCATTCATGGGGCGAGTTATTAACTCCAGTATAGAGTTTCCCTTGTGGATATCCAAAGGAAAACTATCCCCCAACCCGAATTGAATCAATCTCTTAGGAGTACTAGTACGAGCCAAGCACTCGTTTAAACAGGAAATCTACGTTTTCCAGCTGCCGCTCCACCGCAAACGTTTTGTCTAACTGATTGTCTGTCAGATACTTGCGGACTTCCGCGTCTGCGCTTACCGCCGCCCGGAAGCTTCTTTCTTCCTCCCAGCAGGCGTGCGCATGCCCCTGCACCAAACGGTATGCCGTCTCCCGCAGCATGCCGGCCTCGGCTAAGTCCAACAAGAGTTGTCCGGAAAACACAATCCCATGCGTGGCCTCGAAGTTGGCCTTCATTCGCTCTTTGTTCACCTTCAGGCCTTCAACCAACCAAGCCGTTTTCCCCAGCAGGTAGTCTGTCAACGTTGTCGAATCCGGCAGAATGACGCGCTCCACCGAAGAGTGCGAAATGTCGCGCTCGTGCCATAGCGCTATATTCTCGAACGCGGCTTGGAGATTCGACCGCACTACCCGAGCCAACCCGCAAATCTGCTCGCAAACAATGGGGTTCTTTTTGTGCGGCATCGCGGAAGATCCCTTTTGCCCCGGAGCGAAAGGTTCCTCGGCCTCCCGGACCTCCGTTCGCTGCAGGTGCCGCACCTCCAGCGCAATCTTTTCCATCGTGGCGCACAGCAACGCCAGGCTGGCCACATAATTAGCATGCAAGTCCCGGCTCAGCACTTGCGTGCTGACAGGCGCCGCTTTCAGGCCTAACTTTTCACAAATCTTCTCTTCGCTGGCGGGCGACAAGTGCGCAAAGGCGCCCACGGCGCCGGAGGTTTTGCCAACGCGAATTTCCTCCGCCGCCGCCAAGAACCGCTGCTGGTTGCGCCGCAGTTCATCGTAGAAGTTCAGCAGTTTCAAACCAAAGGTGATCGGCTCGGCATGTACGCCGTGGGTTCTGCCAATTTGCACGGTGTCCTTGTGTTCGATGGCCCGCTTCTTCAAAGCCTCCAGCAGTCGCTCCACGCCCGCCGCAATCAGGGCGCTTGCCTGTTTGATCTGCAGCGCCTGCGCGGTGTCCACCACATCGTTGGACGTTAAGCCAAAGTGCAACCAGCGGCTATGCTCGCTTACTCCTCGCTCAGCCATGCGCTCGGCAACCGCCGTGGTGAAGGCAATCACGTCGTGCTTCACCTCCGCCTCAATTTCCGCAATCCGCGATGGGTCAAATCCCGCATTCTCGCGCAAGGCTTTTGCCGCATCGACGGGCACCAAGCCCAACTCCGCCAAGGCCTCGCTTGCCGCCAGTTCCACCTCCAACCAGCAGGCGTACTTGTTTGCCTCGCTCCAAATCTGCCCCATCGGGCCGCGCGTATACCGTTGAATCATGGTCTTAATGTAGTTCGATCAATTCGCCTCTTGCGCCCGGCTCGGCCACAAAGAGTTCCGTTGTCGAGAATCCCTTCTCATTGAGTGCCTGCTGCGCCATCATCTGCACCAGGGCAGGCAAGTTGTTGTGTTCGCTCAAGTGGCCCAAAACCAGCCGCCGAGTCCGTTTCGTTAGGCTCTCGCCAATGAATTGCACCACCACTTCGTTGGATAAGTGTCCGCGCCGGCTCATCACCCGCTGCTTCAGGCTCCAAGGATAGGGGCCAACCTTCAACATCTCCAAATCATGGTTCGATTCCAATAGCAGCAGATCGCAGTCGCTGAGATGCACCCGAATGGAATCTGTAATGTAGCCTAAGTCGGTGCAAATGCCCACTTTCCCCGCTTGGCACTCGAACGTGTACCCAACCGGGTCCACGGCATCGTGCGGCAAGGAGAAACTCTGAATCGAAAAACTGCCGTAGCTCAGGCGCGTTCCCGCGTCGAAGGTTTGAAAGTATTTCTCCGCCGAGCAATCGTCAATGGCTAGCGCCGTTTGCTTGGTCAGGAAAATTGGCTTCTTGATCTTCCTCGCCAAGCCCGCCAGCCCGCAAATGTGGTCAGTGTGCTCGTGAGTGATGAAAATTGCGTCCAAGCTTTCGGGGGCGATACCCGCTTCTTCCAGGCGCTTCAAGGCCTCGCGGCCGGAAATGCCGCAATCTACTAGCACGCTCGTGGCGCCGTCACTCACATAAACCGCATTCCCCGCACTGGAAGACGCCAATACTTGAAACCGAATCGGAAATAACAATTCCTAAAACCCTTTACCAATCTTCCGGCTTTTGCCCTTCGGGCAACAAGTGGCCCTTCTCAAGATAGCGAATTGTCCGCGCGGTTTTCGCCGCATGCGGATCGTGCGTCACCATCACGATCGTCTTGTTGAACTCCTGGTTCAACCGGCTCAACAAAGTCAGCGCTTCGCGCGCGGAATTGGCATCCAGGTTTCCCGTTGGCTCGTCGGCCAAAAGCAAGTCCGGGTCTGTCACGATCGCCCGGGCAATCGCTACCCGTTGCTCTTGTCCGCCGGAGAGTTGCCGAGGTGTATGCCCCAAGCGGTCGCCGAGCCCCACCAGTTCCAGGGCCCGCTTGGCGTGTTCCAGCCGCTGCGCTTTTCCCAGCTTGGTCAGCTTCAAGGGGAGCTCCACGTTCTCCAAAGCCGTCAATACGGGAATCAAATTGAAGCTTTGAAAGACGAACCCAATATGAGCATTCCGCCAGCGCGCAATGCCGTTGTCGGAAAGTGATCGCAGGTCTTCGCCCAGGACGCGAATTTGCCCTCCCGTGGGCCGGTCCATGGCGGCAATCAGGTGCAGCAGCGTACTCTTGCCCGAACCGCTCGGACCCATCAGGGCTACGAAGTCGCCCCGCTCAATGCGAATGGAGGCGTTTTCGAGCGCCACAACTTTCGATTCGCCGCGCACGTATTCCTTGGTCAGGTCTTGGGTTTCAATTACTGCTTCGCTCATCTCAGTTCACCACCTTCACCTTCGCCCCATCCTTCAGCTCCGCCGGCGGGTTCAACACCAATTCCTCTCCCCCAATCAAGCCCTTCTCCACCCGCACTCCCAGCGACGAGGTCGGACCCGTCTCCACCGGCCGCCGTACTGCCTTGCCATTCACCACGGCGAAGACCACACCGTCCCGCACCGCCGCTGCTGGTGCATAAACGGCTTCCGTTCCCGCCGAAGCACTGCCCCCGTCTCCCTTGCCTTCGTTATAAAAAGCCACGCTCGCGTTCATTTCCGGACGTAGGAACTCGTCCGGGTTCAATACCTTCACCTTCACCTGCACCGTGGCCTTCTGCCGGTTCGCCTCCGGGGCAATTTCATCAATCACGCCTTCCCAACTGCGGTCCTTGTAGGCATCGGTCGTAATGGAGCCGCGCTGCTTCCGGTCCAGTCGCGCAAAGTCGGCCTGGTTAATGTCCAGCTCCACCTGCAGGTCATTCAGATCCGCCAGCGAAACAACATAGCCCTTCGCCCCACGGTCACCCACGAAGCCTGTGGTGACAAACTCGCCCAGTTCCACAATGCGCTCCAGAATCGTGCCATCGATTGGGGCCCGGATGACGGTGTTCTTCAATTGCGTTTGGAAGAAATCGAGCCGCCCTTTCGCCTCGCGAATCTGCGCTTCCACCTGCTGCTTCACTTCCGCCCGCGGCCCAATTTTCACCAGCTCATACGTCCGCTCCAAGCTCAAGGCCCGCGCCTTAGCGCTGTCAAACCGCGCCTGCGCGTCGTCCCGTACGCTCTTGGCCAGCACGCCGTCCCGCACCAATCCGAGCGTTCTTTCGAGTTGCACCCGCGCGTTCTCAAGGTCGGCTTTTGCTTGTTCCCAGTTGGCTTTGGCCGCCGCAATCTCTTCCGGCCGCGAACCGTTGCGCAATTCCAGAAGCCGCGCCTCCAGGCTTTCTAATTGCCCTTTGGCCTGCTCCAACTGCGCCCGGTATTCGTCGTCCTCCAGCCGCACGATTTCTTGGCCCTTCCTCACCCGGTCCCCCTTTTCAACCCCGATCCTGGCCACCTTCCCGACAACTTTGCTGGCAAGTTGGATTTTGTGGTGCGCCACAATGTAGCCCGTCGCATTCAGCACCACGTCGCGCGCCACAGCACCTCCTGCCGCAGCCCGGCCCGCCGCCATGGCCCGCGCAGTTTTTACTTCCACCTCCGCATTGGCAAAGCGGTTCCAAGTAGCCGCTGCACCCAGCAGCAGAAAGAACGCAACGCCTATCAAAATCCAACGTGTCGCCCAGCTTCCGCCGCCGCTGCTGGCCTTCATGCTCTTGTCGATCCGTAATGAACTCAAATCTTGCGCCATCGATTTACCGTTCCCTCAACGCCGTCAGGATTTCTTTCCTCGCTGCCGACCCCGCTGGGAACAATCCCCCCAAGGCTCCCAAAACTACCGCGAACCCAACGCCCAGGGCCATCAAGCCCGGAGTGATTGCAAATGAGAAGCTAATCTCAGAAAACGTGACAAAGCTGCCAATGCCGGTCTGCAAATTGTTCAACGGCAAGACCAGCAAACACCCTAGCAACCCCCCCAACACACTAATCAGGACCGACTCCAAGAAGAAGCTTCCCAGAATTGCGCCCTTTGAAAATCCAAGTACCCGCAGCGTGCCAATCTCCGCCGCCCGCCTCGCCACGGCGGCAAACATCGTGTTCATGGCCGCGAAGCTCGACCCAATCGCCATAATGATCGCCACAAATACGCCAATGAATTGAATCGGCGCCGCCGACGAAGTCTGTTGCGCATAATAGTCGCGCTCGATGGGCGCTTCGGCGTTCAACACCCGGTCTTCCATCAATTCGTTGCGCAAGGCGGACAGCGTCACTTCGTCCGTCGCCCGCACCAGAATGGAACTCAACACCGATGCCCGGTTTTGGTCCGACGCCAATTGGTTCAAATCACAAAACACTTCACTATTGGCAGCGCTACGTCCCGCGTCCATGATCCCCACCACCTGCCAAGCGCCGCGTCCAAAGTCGATCGATTGGCCGAGCCTCGCCATCGGGTAACGGTCGGCCACTCCTTTGCCCACCACCAGCTCCCGGCGGCCCGGTTGGAAGCGACGCCCCTGGACAATTTTCAAGCTCTCGCGCATCTCCCAGCCCGCGGGTTGAATGCCGCGGAAAGTGATGTTTACTCCACTTGGATACTCGGGGCTTTCCAGCACCGCTACGGTCACCAACTCGAGCGACACCATGGGTTCGCCCTGCGCATTCTTCGCAATGCCGCGCTTGGCCTTCACAATTTGCAGATGCTCCGGCGTGCGCAAGCTGTTCAGTTCCGCCGTTGCGCCTTTGCGCATCACAATCAAGTGCAGCGGATGCCCCGTGGCTTTCAAGGAACTCTCCAACCCTTCCACCAAAGCGGCAGTCGATAGCAACACCGCCACCGTCAGCGCAATGCCCAGCGCCGTCATGATGGTGGTGGTTTTCCGGGCGGTTAAGTTCCGCCAATTGTAGGAAAGCGGGAGAGCCATGGAGCCTGCTTCAATGTGCCTGTTAATCGGTTACGCGCATCGCGTCGATAATGTTCCGCCGCGAGGCACTCCAAGCTGGCACAAAAGCACTTACCAGGCCTATCAGCACCGCCACCGCAAGAGTAGCGGCTAAGAGCCAGGGTGGAGTCGTCAATCGCGTCATATCGGCAAAGGTTGAGGGCGCAGACCGCAGCACCCCGCACAACAACACCGTAAAGCTGAGCCCAATCGCGCCTCCGAAAAGGGAGATCAATACGCTTTCCCCCAGCAGCAGCGAGAAGATGCGGCCGTTCGTGAAGCCGATGGTTTTCAAAATCCCCACCTCCTTCACTCTTTCCCGCACCGCCATGGCCATCGTGTTTCCACTCACCAGCAAAATCGTGAAAGTGATCGCCGAGCAAATGGCAAAGAGGAAGGCCTTCACGTTACCCAGAAAGGCGAGAAAGCTTAGCTCGAAGGCGCGCTCTGTTTCTGTCTTGGTTTGCATGGGGGAGTTCCGGAAGAGAGAGTCGATTTCATTCGAAATCCGCGAGGCGTCTTCCGGATTCCGCATGCGCACCACGAAATTGCTCACCATGCCCTTCATCACGTTTTCCAAGCTTTCGTCCAAGTACTTGTAGTGGAAGAATAACGACTCGTTGTCCTTCTCGCTGTCGTAGATTGCTTTCACTGTCAGGTTCAGCGTAATGGGGAAGATATCGCCCACCAGCGTTATGCGGCTGCCAATGTCGAAGCCTTGGGCCTTGGCCAATTTGCGGCCCACGACGCATGCTGTTTGGTCCCCAAGGAAAGCGCTCTGTTCGGCCGGAGCAATCTTATACTCCGGATAAATGCTCACCAGTTTGTCGGCTTCCACGGCCATGCGGGCAAAGAAATTCTTGGGGTCCCGGTTGTCCTTATAAGTGCCGCCAAACCATTGCAGAATGACGACATCTTCAACCCCCTCCACCTGCGCAATACGCGGTTTGTAGGCCACGGGCATAGGGTTGGTCAGCGAGATCCGGTTGCGCACCACCAGCCGGTATGCCTGCCCAGGGTTGCCCGCGGCCAAGTAGAACATGTTGTAAATCGCTCCCAAAAAGCCGAGCAAGCACAAGGATGCCGCGATTGAGGCAAGCGTCAGAAAGGTCCGGCGCTTATTACGCCAAGTGTTTTTGAAAATAAGCGGCAGGTGGTTGAGCATAGGCACATTCCTTCCCCTAGACCCGCTAGTATCGCAAACCCCCTGCCCCCTCCGCTTGTTTGGCGTATGCGCCTAGCGGTAAAAAGGCTGCCAGGTTAGCCAGCGTGGACCCCAATGCGGCAATGGTTTTCCGCGCTCCAACGCTCCCAGGTCCGGGGCCTTGCCGGCGAAGCTATCGTTTATGCCAGGAATCACCACACCCCGGTCTACGGCCTTGCTGCCCTCCGCTAGTTGGAAGTTCAAATCCATGGCGTGGTAGACAGCGTACTTACTTTCAGGGTCCGGCGGCGCTAACTTTTTAAAGATATCGAAGTCTACTTCCAAAGAGTGGGCTTCTTGCCCGCTCCCTGTCTGGAATTCCGCCAAGGTTGCAAATACCTGCCAGTCTTCTTTCTTTGCTTCGTACACCGGCCCCCCGCCTTTCGGTTTGAAGTAACTATACTGCTCTTTCACTCCCCGGTTCGGCCGGTACCCGTTATAGTCCGTTGTATTGTGAGCCGTGGAGTTAGCCAACCTTAGGATTCCGCGCCCCGGCGTATCTCTCCCCAGAAACAAGTTATTCCGGAAATGCATATTGGCCGAAGGATCCCCCAGCAAGTGCTCGCCAAGAATCGTGTTGTGCCAAACGAAAAGCCCTGCTGGCTTAGCAGAAAACTTAAATGCCACGCCGCTGGGCACATGGTAAAGGATGTTCCGGTAAAAGTACACCGGCCCCCCAAACACCGGCTGCGAACTGTATCCCCCCTGCGCGGCATTCACGCCCCGGTTCTGAAATACCCGGACATTATGCACCCCACCGTCGGTTTCAATAAAATCATCGTTCGACATGTGTATGTCGTTGTTATAAATATCAATGGCGGATGCGCGGCGGTCCGGGTCCTGCTCCGGTGTGCCATAAGTAGAAATACCGATGGCATCGTGAAAATAGGCGATCGCGTTGTGCGCAATCACGTGCCCGGGGCCATATACCTTAATGGCGTAATAACTCACCATCCGGTGGGACTTATAAGCTGGCTCTGCCCAACTCGGTCCTCCGGGGTACCTCTGCCTGCCACCCCACCCAATTAGCCGGAAGCGGTCATCCCGGCCAAGGAATAAGTTATCGGCAATGTAGAAATCCCTCGATCCGGCGTACTCCGTCCAAATGCCAAACCCAATATTTTCGAAGCGGCAATTCTTCACCGCCAATCCCACGGCCCCGGTCACTTCTTTTTGGCCCGCGAAAATCGCCACGTCGGTATTGCGAAAGGTTAGCCCGTCAAAGATGTGGTAACTCGAAGCCATCACATCAAAAAGCCGGTGGTTGCCGTCGCCATCAATCACCACTTCCCCGTCGCCCGCTGCCTTCAGGGTGATTGGTTTCTCCGGCGTGCCCTTCAGGGTCAAACTCATCGACCCA
Source organism: Bryobacter sp. (assembly GCA_033765085.1). Taxonomy (GTDB): domain Bacteria; phylum Acidobacteriota; class Terriglobia; order Bryobacterales; family Bryobacteraceae; genus Bryobacter. The sequence continues at coordinate 249,260 of JANRIK010000011.1, forward strand.
TCGAAAGGCGTCATCATCGGGTCCACGTAATCCAAGCGCTCCGGGCGATACAGGCCGGCATGCAAAAGCAGCGTGTCCCCGGGCTTGGCTTTCCGCTCCCACACCACGGACCAATCCCCCAAGCCCGCACCGTAGTAGGCCTGCAAAATTCCCCGGAAGGCCGGCTCTTGCACGGGCCCATCGTAGTCGGGCGGATAAACGTGCAGCGTGCGCCCGCCGCGGTACGGCATGGGCTCGGAGCGCGTCTTTACTTTCACCCGCTCCTGTGTCCGCCCGGTCACGCCGTCCGGGTCGCTCATTTCGAATTCACATTCGTACTCCGTGCCGGGTGACAAATCGAAGATCGACCCCGCAAAGCCCTGCGGCACCGTGTAATCCAGGTTTTCCCGGCGCCGGTAAACGTTCTCGCCCCCTACGCGCACCAGCGGCAGCGCTTGGCGCCACTCTCGGTCCCCCACCTTGCGATAGCGCACTCGCACCGTGGCATTACGATTCTCGTCGCCGTCAATGGCCCACTCAAAGCCCAGGTTCAAGAGCGTTGGGCGTTCCACATGAAATGCCCCCGCCCGCGTGGCGTTTTCGGCCAAAGCCTGGCCCGCCAACAGGGCCGCGAAAAGGTATAGGCGCATGCTTGGGCATTCTATCCGCTCACGCAGCCGAAAGGCCAGAGACAAAGCGCCAAAGCAAGTACGCCACCAAACTGCTCACCAACACACCGCCCTCTTTGCGCGTTATCGTTCTCCCGCTCGATATCGCGATGGGCAGCGAGATCACTGCCATATAGGCCAGAAAGCACAAGTCATAAATCCCCGCCTTGGGGATCGCCACCGGATGCACCACCGCCACCAGACCCGCCACGCAAAGCAAGTTGAACAAGTTCGAACCCACCACATTGCCCAAAGCAATCTCCGCGTGCTTACGCCGCGCGGAGACAATCGAAGTCGCCATCTCCGGCAAGGTCGTGCCCACACTGATGATCGTCAAACCAATCACCGTTTCCGATACTCCCCATTGCCTCGCCAAGCCCACCGCGCGCTTCACGGTCCAATCCGCACCCAGCGACACCCCCGCCAGCCCGCCAATCGTCATCAACAATTGCCGCCCCATTTTTGCTGCCACAAAGCGCTTGCCCCGCTCCGCTGCCACATGCAGAAAGGTATCGCCGCGGCGGGCCGACATCGCCGCCCTCGTCGTGTAGTACAGAAAAATGCTGAAGAACAGCAGCAGCACGAAACCATCGGTCCGGCTCCAAGCGTTCGCCGCCGCCTGGTCCAGCCATTCATCGTTGGCCATCACGAAGGCCGCCGCCACGGCCACCAGCATCATGGGAATCTCCCGAGTAATCACGGAAGGCTCTACCTTCATCGGGCGCACCAAGGCCGTTATGCCCAGCACCAGGCCCAAATTTATGCTCGAAGAACCAATAATGTTCCCAAATGCCAAAGCCGTGGACCCCTGCTGCGCCGACAGCACATTCACCACCAACTCCGGCGTCGAGGTGCCAAAGGCCACCACGGTCATCCCAATCACCAACGGGGAAACTCCCAGGTCCGCCGCTATCGCCGAGATCCCTTCCACGAAATAGTGCGCCGCAATCAGCAGCAGCGCCAGCGACGCCGCCAAGAGCAAAAAATCCACGCTTGCCCGCTACTCGCCCACAACTTCAAAAATCGCTTCCACTTCCACCGCCGCTCCCGTGGGCAAAGCCGCAAAGCCCAGCGCGGAACGCGCATGGTAGCCGTCCCCCTCTTTGCCAAAAATCTGGTGCACCAGGTCGGAGGCGCCATTGATCACCAGGTGCTGGTCGTTATAGTCCGGTGCACTGTTCACGCAACCCAGCAGCTTCACCACGCGCAACCCATCCAAGGAGCCGTGCCGGTTCCACACCGAGTTCAGAATCTTCGCCATGCAATCGCGCGCCGCGCCGTAGCCCTCTTCCGTCGACAAGCCCGCCCCCAGCTTCCCCTTCAGGTCGCTCACATGCCCTGAGGTATAGATCAAATTCCCCGTGCGCACCGCCAAATTCAAATATCCGGGGCTTTGCTTTTCGAAGTGAATCCCCAAATCCTCTGCCACCTTTTGATATGCCATGCCTTCCAAGATACTAAGAAGCGCTTTTGCCTTCCGCCTTGTCCGGCTCCCCGTAACGCGCAAGCCATCGCTCCAACTGCGCCATGGCCTCCCGCGGTGGCTGGGCGTTGAACTTTCCCTTTATCTCCACAAAATGCCATTCCCGTGCGTGTCCAACAAGTCTCCTGGAGATGGTAAACGTCAGCCGCCATGGGCTAGTCACGCGAAAGGCACGCAGGTTGTCGCATTGAATGCGCCGCCAGTAAGATGCCTCGGTCCCAATGCAATGGTGCATTTCTTCGCTTTCTTCCTTCAATTGCCAGCGATGCACCAGCGGCTCAATCACCAACCCTGCCAACGCCGGCAGCTCGGGAGTCGTCTTCGGCGCTGCCGTGTTTTCTACCCGGAAGCGAAAGCCCAGCGCCGCGTTCAGGTCCGCCAGCGTTTCCACTCGCGGCAAGGGTTCGCGAGTGCGCGCGCTTTCTTCTTCCAACAGCGTCAGTTGCTGTTCAATGCTTCGCGTTAAGTCCGGATGCTGCACTCGCGCTAAAGACGCCATGGCCCGCGGGCTCCAGCGGCTCCGCCAAGCGGGATCGGTCGCCACCTTCAGGGCCGCCCGGTTGATGCTGCCCAAGTGGGTCACGGCCCGTTCGGCCGGTTGCGAAAAGCTCTGCCGCAGGCGGTTCAACAGTTCCACATCCACCTCCGCCAGCTTCACTTTCGCCAGCGTCCGCACCACGCTTTCCGTACCCGGCAAGCCGCAGGCCGCGGCAATTTCCCGGCGCCTCTCGTTTAATAACAAAGCTATGTCCACCCGCTGGTGCAGCTCCTTCGCCGCTAGCCAGCCCAAGGCTGGGTTGGACACCAAAAGTTCCCGCGCTGCCTCGCCCCCTTGGTCCAGCATCCAGAGCAGCGGCCAATGCGCTTCCCGGAATGGCCGCACCAAATCCCGCCACGCGCGGGGCCACTCGCCGGCCAGAAATCTTGCCGCGCGCAGGCGTGCCCGCTTGCTGGGCATCAAGCGCGGTGCGTCAAGGGGCTTTCCGGCCAAGCTTTCCACGTCCCGCAGCGCTACTTCGATGCGGCAATCCGTCCAGGCCTGCTCATTCTCGCTTCACGTCCAACACCCGCCCAAGGCGGCGCCTCGCGTTGCGGGGCACAGCCGGACCAGCTGTCCCCGGCACGTCCAATCCAACCAAGTCTCTTCAATCTCGTAAGTGGATTCAAACAGGGGCTCGCGGAACAACACCATAGCGGCAGACCCGATAGCGTAGCCGGGTTTTCGGTCAAAGTGAAGGGGGGGCAGGGAGGCTAGGAGCAGGAAGGCTAGGGTTAAGCCGCTGGATCAGCCAGCTGCGCGTAAAACGTAACTCGCGGTCAATCGTGGCTTTCGACACCCGCAGGATATCCGCCGTCTCTTCCGCCGTACAGCCCAGGAAATAACGCAATTCCACGGCTCGCGCTTTTTTTACGTCGAAACCCTCCAGCGCATCCAATGCTTGGTCCAGGTCCAACATTTCCTCACCCTGCGCGTTCACCCAAGCTAATTCCGCGGCGAGGGGCACCCTTGGCAGGTCTCCGCCACGTTTTTCGGCGCGGTTGGCCCTTGCGTGGTCAATCAAAATGCGCCGCATCAGACGCGCGGCGAAGGAATAAAAATGCTGCCGGTCGTTGTAAGAAAGCTTTTGTTCTGTCAGTAGCCTTAAGAAAACTTCATTAACAAGGCCAGTCGCTTGCAAGGTATGGCCCGATCGTTCCCGGCTCAGGTAGCCCGTGGCAATTCGGTGCAGGTGTTGGAAGACCAGAGGCGCCAACGTCTCCATGGCAGACGGATTTCCCTCTGTCCATTGCCGCAAGAGGAGAGTGATTTCCCCGTCGCTCGCTGGCGCTCCACTCTGTTCCACGCTAATAAGGTATCAAGCGCGGGGCGGAGTCGTGATGACGATGGCTTTAGAAGTTTGGTCTGCCACGCCGCGGTAGGAATGGGGGCAAGAAGAGTCGAAATAAACGCTGTCCCCCGTCTCCATAATGTGCTCTTCATCCTGATACATGATGGCCACTCTGCCTTCCAGCACATGGAAGAATTCCGCACCTTCGTGTACGTGTTCGCTGGCGGAGTCCTTATCGAGCGGCGGAAACTCCGCCAGGTAGGCCTGCAGGCTCTTGTCCTGCGCGGAAAACGCCAGACACTCAAAGTAGTAGCCCGGGCTCGGCGAATCGCTCCGCTCGGGGAAGCGCATTCTTTCGTTCGAGCGCACCACGCTGAAGAGCCGCCGCCGGCGCTTGTCCGAGAAGAAGTAATCCAGACCCACGTCAAAAACCATGGCAATCCGGGCCAGCGTCGGCAGCGTCGGCACCAACTTGCCGTTCTCGAGCTGCGAAATCATCGAGGCCGACAGCCCCGTGTGTTTGCCCAAATCCACCAACGCAATCTTCTTCTGCAGCCTTAACTGCCGCAGTTTGTTGCCGATATCGTAAGAAGAAAGGATGCGCCTGATGGTTGCGTCCGAGCTTTCACTGGACTTGAAATCGTTTTTATTGCCATTCGCGTTCGTGCCCTGAGATTGAACTGTGCTAAAATTCTCTTCAGTGACGTTATCGATTGTGCTTTGTCCAGCGACGTACTCGTTCATGGATACTCCACTTTCTTATATCATGATGTAGGAAGGTTTTAATATGATACAAAATCGACGGCAAGCTTTTGTCGGTGTTACTGATGAACAATTAGTAGACCGTGCTCAACGCGGCGACCAAACCGCTTTCGCCGAACTAGTGGAGCGCCACTATTCCAGCTGCTTAAAATTGGCTCTTTCGATTTTGCGCGATAAATCGGACGCTGAGGACGAAGTCCAAAACGCGTGCTGGAAGGCTTTCGAGCACCTGAAGCAGTTTAATCGCGAAGCGAAATTTTCCACTTGGCTAACCCGCATCGTGGTGAACCAATGCCTGATGCGCATCCGCAAAGCCAAGCGCGCCAAGATGCTCTACATGGATGACACGCAGCTTGGTGAAGAAACCGTAACCTTAGAGTTGCGCGACGATTCTCCGGATCCGGAAGAACAACTCAGCCGCCGCGAAGTCTCGGGCGTGCTCGAAACGGAAATCAACCGCATTCCGCCGCTGCTCCGCAATGTTTTTGTCCTGCGCGACGTGCAGCAGCTTGGCATGCCCGAGGTTGCCGAAAAGCTCGGCATCAGCATCGCGGCCGCCAAGAGCCGCTTGTTGCGCGCCCGCATGGAGCTTCGTACCCGCATGGAGAAGCACCAGGGCAAGATCGGCGCTGCCAGCTTAATGAATTCCTAGTTCTTTAGCTACTACAGTCCCCCTAACCTTCAGCGCCCATTGTTCCGACATTGGGCGCTTTTCCTTATTGCGCGTTACTCTCGCCGGATTCTTCGCGAATGCCTGAAAGCGGACTCGTTGTTCGCCGCTTGCGATCTTTCCCGCGAATCCTGCTAACCCGCAGCAGCATTCGGGATTACCATGGAAAAATAACATCCGATAGGAATTGTCCATTTCCCTTATGACTAAAACCAGCAATCCCGCGGAGCTTGCCGCGATCTCGAAACGAGTGCGCCGGCACATCGTGGAAATGATCGCCGCAGCCAAAAGCGGACACCCCGGCGGCAGCCTTTCCGCCACTGAACTTACGGTCACGCTGTTTTTCGACGTGATGCGCCACGACCCGGCCAACCCCAAGTGGGCCGACCGGGACCACTACATCATCGGCAAGGGCCACGCTTGCCCGGTCCTCTATGCCGTAATGGCCGAATGCGGCTACACGCCCATCGACCAATTGAAGACACTCCGCCAGATGGGCTCCATTTACCAAGGTCACCCCGATGTGCGGTTCATCCCGGCGCTTGAAGCCTCTACCGGCTCCTTAGGGCAGGGCTTGAGCATCGGCCTCGGCATGGCTTGCGCGGACCGCTTGGACGGGCGCCCTTCGCGCACGTACGTTGTCCTGGGCGATGGCGAAATCCAGGAAGGCCAAGTTTGGGAAGCCGCCATGTTTGGCGGCAACCACAAGGTCGACAACATTGTCTGCATCGTGGACTACAACAAAATTCAGCTCGACGGCTTTGTCAAGGACATCATGCCGCTGGACCCCCTGGCCGACAAATGGCGCAGCTTCGGCTGGCACGTCATTGAAGTGGACGGCCACGATATCCCCGCCCTCCAAGCAGCCTTTGCCGAAGCGGCGGCCACTAAGGGCAAACCCACGGCCCTGCTGGCCCACACCGTTAAAGGCAAGGGCGTTTCCTTCATGGAAAACAACCCCAAATTCCACGGTTCCGCCCCCAATGCGGACGAATTGAAACTCGCCCTGGAGGAACTCGCCTAATGGCTCTCAGCACAACTTACGAACTCAAAACCGGCCCGGCCACGCGCGAATCTTTCGGCAAAGCCCTGGTTGCCCTTGGCCACGCAAACCCCAACGTGGTGGTTTGCGATGCGGACTTGTCCAAGTCCACCTATACGCACCTCTTTGCCAAAGAGTTCCCCCAGCGCTTCTTCCAGTGCGGCATTGCGGAAGCCAACATGGTGGCCCTGGGCGCCGGTTTAGCCTCGGCGGGAAAAATTCCCTTTGTCGCCAGCTTCGCCGCCTTTGTCATCAACAAAGGCTTTGAACAACTTCGCGTAACCGCGGCCTACCCGAACGTAAACCTAAAGGTCGTGGGTACCCACAGCGGGATTTCGATTGGCGAAGATGGCCCCAGCCAGATGTCGATTGAAGATTTAAGCCTTGCCTGCAATCTTCCCGGCTTCACAGTCTTCTCGCCCGCCGACGATCTATCCATGGACCGCATCATGCACCTGGCCGCCGAACATTTCGGCCCGGTCTACGTGCGCGCCGGCCGCGCCAAGGCGCCGCTCATTTATTCCACCGACCCCGGCTTCCGCATCGGCGGCAGCAACACCTTGCTTGAAGGTAACGATGTTTGCGTCTTGGCCAACGGTCTGTTGGTGGCGGAAGCTATCCGCGCCGCCGCCCAACTCGATGCCGAAGGCATTAGCGTCCGCGTCGTGGACCTCTACAGCATCAAGCCCATCGACCGCGAAGCCATCGAAAAGGCCAGCCGCGAGTGCGGCGCCATTGTGGTAGCCGAAGAACACCTGAAGGACACCGGCATTGGCACCCGCGTCGCGCAAGTGGCCGCGGAAACCAAGCCGTGCCCCATGGAGTTTGTCGGCGTCGACAATACCTATGCGGAATCCGGCACACCCGAAGGGCTGCTCCAAAAGTACGGTCTCGTGGCTACCGATGTCGTGGCGGCCATCCGCCGCGTCCTCGCCCGCAAGTAGATCTTCCGGACAACCTCCATGGATGCTTTTGACGAACTTTGGCAACGTCACGAGCAACTCACCGCAAAATTCGCCAAACTTCTGCACGACGACGCAGGGCAAGTGCTTACCGCCATCGCCCTGCGTCTTTCGTGTTTAGACACCTCCTCGGCGTCGGCCGGAGAAGTAAAAGAATTGCAAAAAATTCTCGATGATCTGCTCGACCGTTTCCGCGAGGCCCAAGCGAGCCTAGGCGCCGCCATGGTGGCCAAGCGGGGCCTACAGGCGGGCTTGTCGCAGTTGGCGCGACACCAAGGCGGCTTGCGCGTCTCGGGCACGCCGGGCAACCTCTGGCAAGGCCGTGCTGCGCTCGCTTCTTTCCGCATTGTGGAGCACCTGCAGCCGGTGGAAGTCGCTTTCGCCGGCCAACAGATCTTGCTTAAGGGCGCGCGTCCGCCGGATGCCTACGCCGAAGAACTTGCCCGCCACGGCGCTTGCACGCTTCAATCCACCAGACAAGGGATTACAATCAGCATTCGGGATGGCGATACGAATACTCATCGTTGACGATCACAAAATCATGCGCGACGGCGTAAAGGCCATTCTGCGCGGGGGAGATTTTGTCGTTGTGGCCGAAGCCGACTCCGGCCTCGACGCCGTGCAAAAAGTCCGGCAGCACCGGCCTGACGTCGTGCTGATCGATATTGAAATCCCCGGCCTTAACGGCATTGAGGCCACCACCGAAATCCTGCGCGAACAGCCGGAAACCAAAGTGCTCATGCTCTCCATGCACGACGACGAGCATTCCGTGGTTAGCGCCGTGAAGGCCGGCGCCCGCGGCTTTGTGCTGAAGCGCGCCTCCGACGACGACCTCATCTACGCCATCCGCACCGTCGCCCAAGGCGGCAGCTACATGAGCCCGCGCGTCTCCGACCGCCTCTTCCAGCGCATCCAAAACGGCAACCTTGACGCCAGCACCACCGCTACCCCTTTGGCCGATCTTTCTCCCCGCGAAATCCAAGTGCTCCGCATGATCGCCGAAGGCAAGACCTCGAAAGAAATTGCCGTCATGCTCGACCTTAGCGTCCAAACCGTTCGCAGCTACCGCAAGACGCTCATGAAAAAACTAAATCTCAATAACGTTGCCGGCCTCACCCAACTCGCCCTCTCCACGGGGCTAACGCGGCCGCAAAATTTTGGCTAGCGCGACAAAGCTCTACGGCTTCGTCGCATAGCCCATTTCGAGGAGTTGGCTGCTGGGCATGGGCTCGTCGAATTTGTTGATGCCGGCTTTTTGGCGGCCGTTTTCAAGGAGTACCAGGTAGGGCGGGTCCCCAAAGGGAAACACTTTCTTCAATGCCAAGGCATCCTTCGCCATCTTGGCCTTGAAACCGGTATCCGTTAAAAAGCCTTGCGCGAATTGAGGCACTTCGGTGGCAGCTCCAATCACCTGCGTTTCGCCAAAATTCAACTTCGACATTTGTTGCGCGGCATGGAAGCAGTGCATGCATTGCGGGTCGAAGAAATAGATAACCTGCCGGCCTTCGCGCAGCTCGTGCGTTGTGCCATCCGTAAGCGTTATGGACGCCGGCGCCTGGGCGCCCGTCAGTTTTGAAAGCGCGTAGCCATAATTGGCGCCGCCCAGCACCAAGAGCACCGCCGCCAGGATGGCAGGTTGTTTCCATTCCAGCTTTAGCGCATCCAGCTGCAAAGGAAACTTTGCCCACCAGCCCGCCACCACGGCAAAGGCCAGCATCGCGGCGTCCCCAATAAAGAAACCGGGGCCGACGGCCCGCTTGATCCAGGGGAAGCAGCTGCATTCCTTGCCCACCAGCTCGTTGTAGAAGTAGCCCACCCACACCATAAAGGCAATCAGCATCAAGCCGGTAAGCCAGGCGCCCAACTTGCGGAAGCGGGGAATCAAAATCAAAATCGCGGAAAATGTTTCGGCCACGCCAAAGCCGACCGCCGCGTATTCACTCAAGAAGCCCGGCACCCGCGCCTGCGCCAGCCGCGCGCCCGCCTCAATGGGGTCGCTCATCTTCCAGACCCCGGCCAGCAGGAAAAGAGCCGCCACCAGAATGGCGCCGGTCCAGGATGCCACATTTTGCCAAGCAGCAAGCCTCGCTGTGGAAGGAGCCCCCAGGGCAATGGGTTGTGACATACTGTGATCCATGTTTTTTATTGTATTCCTCGCATTTGCG
>JANRIK010000016.1:0-54076 GCA_033765085.1 Bryobacter sp.
ACGGTTCTCGTCATGGGAACGGAATCGGTGGTACCTAAAGGTAATTCGCCCGATGCAGGAAAGACGATTCAGCGCAGGTTTACCAATGTATGGATGAAAAAAAACGACAAGTGGCTCATGATTGGGCGGCATGCCAACACCGTATGCGAAAAATAGATTGCTATTACTTTTAAGGATTTTAAATTTGACAACTGCTCAACTTATGAAATACTTACTAATTTACTTCTTTATGGCAACCAGCGTGCTAAACGCAATTGGCCAGAACGGCGACGAACAAGCCATCAAAGCCATGGGAACTGCCTGGCAGGATGCCTGGAACCGGCATGATGTAGACGCCCTGACCGATCTGTTGGCCGAAGACGTCGATTTTGTTACCGTTTTAGGCCCCAAAGGCTGGTTGAAAGGAAAAGCCATCTTTAAGGAAGCGCACACCGCGATGCATAAGAGTTTGTTCACCGAAAGCGTTTGGGCGACCAAAGCAACACACGTAAAGTTTATCCGACCCGATTTGGCCACTGCACGGGTGGAATGGGAAACAACAGGGGACAAAGTCCGGCAAATAAAACATGGTACACCCCGATTTGGCATCTTCACCTGGGTACTGGAGAAACAAAACGGTAAGTGGTTGATTATTGCGTCGCAAAACACCGAGATTATGCCGCCGTTGCCGGGGCAGTAATTTGGTTGTAAAACAATAAAAAATTCAGAGATGAAATACAGTTTAACGTTAACACCATTGTCATGAAGCGCAATTACTTTTTAAAATTCGGCTTAGCCGCAACTGCTTTTTTGGTTGCACCCTTTTCATTGATGGCAAAGACCATCACCAAGAAACGCGTAGCCAAAGGCGTGTTGGTAAAATCTCGAAAAGACCGCAACGACAAACCAATATCACTGTTTGAAGGTGATACTTTTCATACGAAGGTCAGTACACAGGACAGTGAAGGTGATATTTATGTATTTGAAAGTACAAGGATAAAAGAAGGCGGCCCAAGCTACCATTTGCATTATGAGCAGGATGAATTCTGGTATGTGTTGAAAGGTGAGTTTCTTTTCAAGGTTGGCGACGAGGAATTCATTGCGAAGGAAGGCGACTCCGTATTTGGTCCGCGCATGGTGCCGCATGCATTTTCAAAATTGGGCGAAGGTGAAGCCAAGCTGTTGATGTTTTTTCAGCCCGCTGGCAGAATGGAGGAGGTATTCATAAAAATCAGTGAAGGAAAGACGAAAGGAATGACCGAAGAAGAAATGCAAGCGTTTCGGCACGAACATGGACACAAGAAGGTGGGTCCGGCGCTTCAGCATTTGAAAAAGTGGTAAGCCCAGATCTGCCGAACCATCGCATTCTACAGAAACAAAAAAACTTCGATCCATGCGACACTTGCTCGTTGTCCTCTTTCTGGTAACCTGTGCCTTCGGCGCAACAAGTCCTCAGTGAGCCAGTGCTAATCCTTCCAACCGCGATGAGGCTACCCGGGGTATCCTGCCCACACAATGGCATTTTTGCCAGATGCAGTACTGTTTTCCAGTACGGATATAAAGGACAAAATTGTGCCGATTGTGCTTAAAATACCCGTAAAATAAAAATACCCGGAGGGGATAACTCCGGGCATCACCAGATATTCGTATATCTGAAGGGCAACTGTAAAGCACAAATGTACGCCCTTATTTTTTTAAAAGCAATCCCTTTTTCAAAAGGAACGGTAGTTTTTTTTCGGTAAACGGTACAATTGTGTCAATATACGGTCAAAAAACTACCTTTGCCCGGATTTTTCTATCCCGCGCCGCCGCCTTTTTCCTCTTTTTCATCGTAAGCAAAGGCTGCTGAGATGTATTCGCGGTTGAGGCGGGCGATGTTTTCCACTGAAATTTCCTTTGGACATTCTGCCTCACAAGCTGTTACGTTGGAGCAGTTGCCGAAGCCTTCCAGGTCCATTTGTTTCACCATAGCCAATGCACGGCGTTTGGCCTCTACTTTGCCTTGTGGCAACAAGGCCAAGTGAGATACTTTAGCACTCACAAACAACATGGCCGAAGCATTTGGACAAGCAGCTACACAAGCACCGCAGCCAATACAGGCCGCTGCGTCGAAGGAAGCGGTTGCAGATTCTTTTGAGACCGGAATGGCATTGGCATCCTGTGCCTGGCCTGTGTTGACGGATACAAAGCCACCCGCCTGGATGATGCGGTCGAATGCTCCACGATCAACGACCAGGTCTTTGATGACCGGGAAAGACTTCGCGCGGAAAGGCTCCACAGTTACCGTGTCTCCGTCGCGGAAGAAGCGCATGTGCAACTGGCAGGTGGTTGTTCCTGCATTGGGCCCGTGTGGGTGACCGTTGATGACCATTGAACAGGTACCACAAATGCCTTCGCGGCAGTCGTGTTCAAATGCTACGGGCTCTTCGCGCTGGGCGATGAGTTTTTCGTTGAGCACGTCCAACATTTCCAGAAAGGACATGTGCTCGCTGACGTTGTCCAGTTCATAGGTGACGAACTGGCCTTTTTGGGGGAATTTACCCCCTTGACGCCATATTTTGAGTTTCAAATGCATGTTTTCCATTGGCTTACCTTTTCTCCCACGACTAAAGTCATAGGCTGGTTCTTTATGGTGCCTCCCACGGATAAATCCGTGGGTTGGCGGAGTTTAAGATAGGAGTGAGCATCTTGGTTTACCAGGCTTCGGCCTTTCTAAACTTCTAAACTTCTCAACTCCTCAACCTTCTCAACTTACTTGTAGCTGCGACTCTTCAGCTCTACATTTTCAAAGACCAGTTCTTCCTTGTGCAGCACAGGATCAGTATCCCAGCCATTGTAGGCCCAGGCCGCCACATAGGCAAAGTTGGCATCGTCGCGCAGTGCCTCACCTTCCTCGGTTTGGTATTCCTCGCGGAAGTGACCTCCGCAGGATTCCTGGCGGTTGAGGGCGTCGATGACCATCAGTTCACCCATTTCGAAGAAGTCCGCTACCCGCAGGGCTTTTTCCAACTCTGGATTGTAATCCCCGGTTGCGCTACCTGGTACAAAGACGTCTCTGTAGAACTCTTCGCGCAGCTCCTGAATTTGGCGACGGGCAGCGGTCAGGCCTTCAGCATTGCGCGCCATTCCACATTTTTCCCACATGATTTTACCCAAGCGGCGGTGGAAACTTTCTACCGATTGTTTGCCCTGCACGCTCATCAATTTTTCGATGCGGCCTTTTACGTCTGCTTCAGCCTGCAAAAACTCTGCTGAATTTGGATCAAATTTCGGCGTGCGGATGTCGTTGGACAAGAAGTTACCAATCGTATAAGGCAGTACAAAGTAGCCATCTGCCAAACCTTGCATCAATGCAGAAGCGCCGAGGCGGTTGGCACCGTGATCGGAGAAGTTGCACTCACCCGCTGCGAACAAGCCCGGGATATTGGTTTCCAGATTATAATCTACCCACAAACCGCCCATGGTGTAATGCACGGCAGGGTAAATTTTCATCGGCATTTTGTACGGATTCTCGCCAGTGATTTTTTCATACATGGCGAAGAGGTTGCCGTATTTTTCTTCCACCACATTTTCACCCAGTTCGATCACTTTTTTATGATCAGGATTGTGGAGGCCCATCACACTGGCTTTGGAGCGACCATAACGCTCAATCGCGGCGGAAAAGTCCAGGTAAACGGCCAGACCGGTTGGTGCTACGCCCAAACCTTCGTCACAAGCAACTTTAGCTGCACGCGAAGCTACGTCCCGAGGAACCAAGTTACCAAAAGCAGGATAACGGCGTTCGAGGAAGTAATCCCGGTCTTCTTCTGGAATGTCCAGAGCTGTTTTATGGCCAGAGCGGATTGCAGCAGCGTCTTCCTGCTTTTTAGGCACCCATACCCTACCGTCGTTCCGCAGCGACTCCGACATCAGGGTCAGCTTAGATTGGTAGTCACCACTCACTGGAATACAAGTAGGGTGAATTTGGGTAAAACAAGGGTTGGCCATCAACGCGCCCCGACGCACCGAGCGCCATGCGGCGGTCACGTTGCACATCATCGCATTGGTAGACAAGTAAAATACGTTGCCGTAACCACCCGTCGCCAGCACCACCGCATGCGCAGCGTGGCGCTCCAACTCACCCGTAAGCAAGTTACGAGCAATGATACCGCGGGCTTTGCCATCCACCAATACCACATCGAGCATTTCGTGGCGGTTGTACATTTCTACCGAGCCCAGGGAAATCTGGCGCGACAATGACTGGTAAGCTCCAATCAACAGCTGCTGTCCAGTTTGACCACGTGCGTAAAAGGTGCGGCTTACCTGCACCCCACCAAAAGAACGGTTGTCCAACAAACCGCCGTATTCACGGGCAAAAGGAACTCCCTGCGCTACAGCCTGGTCAATGATGCTGGCACTCACTTCAGCCAAACGGTAGACGTTGGCTTCGCGGGCCCGGTAATCTCCCCCTTTGATGGTATCGTAAAAAAGGCGGTAGGTACTATCGCCGTCGTTGCGGTAGTTTTTCGCCGCGTTAATGCCGCCTTGCGCCGCAATCGAGTGCGCCCGCCGCGGGGAATCCTGAAAGCAAAACGCCGTTACGTTGTAGCCCAGTTCGCCCAGGCTCGCCGCGCACGACGCCCCCGCCAGCCCCGTGCCCACCACGATCACGCTGTATTTGCGTTTATTTGCCGGGTTCACCAGCTTCATGTCAAACTTCGTTTTTTCCCATGCCTTCTCGATGGGACCAGAGGGGATGCGTGAATTTAGAGTCATTGCGTTTCGAGATTTCCTGTTTACGGCAAGTCCGCACCGACCAAGCGGGTCAGCACCGCGACGGGTATCGAGATGTTCCCAATCGCCAACGCCGCCGCCGCGCCCGTGGCGAATGCCCGCGTCGTCGCGCGGTAGCGCGGATGGTTAAAGCCAACACTTTGGAACATGCTCCACACGCCGTGCACCAAGTGCAGGCCCAACATGCTCATGGCGACGATGTACGATATGGCTGCCAGTGGTTGGCGGAATCCATAAACCAAATTGTTGTAAGGGTCCAAGTGAACGTAATTCGGATGCACCGTGCCCAACGTCAAATGCGCCAGGTGATACACGATGAAGGCCAGCAGAATCGGCCCGGACAAATACATCGTCCGTGATGCGTAGGTCGAAATCGTCGGCGTTTTCTTCACGTAGCCCTGCGGCCGCGCCTGCTTGTTAATCATGTACAGTTGCGCGATCGTCACAAAATGCGCCACCAGCGCCGCCAACAGCACCAGGCGCACGGCCCAAAGCAGTTCGGCCGAGGCATGCAGCAGCTTCGCATAATTGGCCAGCGCCTCTTGCGCGTTCGGCAGATAGATCTGCAAATTGCCCAGCATGTGCCCAATCGTGAAGGCGAATAAAATCGCCCCGGATACGGCCACTACGTATTTTTTTCCAATCGTCGTTTGGTACAGCGCCAGAGATTGTTGGAGCTTACTAGCTGGGGGAACTGCGGTTGCCATGTTTTTTTTCAGAGACCTCAAGAAGGGGCTACTTCAGGGATGATTGCCACTCGTTATTGTATAGAAAATTTGCGTATCATCACCTTTAATGATCACGCGCCGGTCTTTATTCGCTGCTGCGTTCTCCCGCCGCCTCGACTTAAATAAGCTGAGCGAATGGTGCGCCGCTGATGGCACCGATTTTCCTTATAGTTCCTGGCGCTTCGAAAAAGGCCAATTCCACGCCCTCGGCGGCCTTGCGGTCTTCCAGGATATCCGTACGCGAAGAACCTTCACAGACTTTGAGTTTCACTTCAAATTCCGCCTCGCCCCCGCAGGCAACAGCGGCGTCAAATATCTCATCGACCGCGCGGATTCGTTTCGTGGCCACATTCGCGCCCGCGGCCGCGAATTTCAGTTGATCGACGACCTCGGCAGCCCCGCCGCCGACCGCCCGGACCACCGCTGCGGCGCTCTTTACAACGTCCAGGGCCCCGCCCTCCCCGCCTCCTTCCGCGCCGGCTCCTGGGCCACCGGCAAGCTCGTCCGCCGCGGCGCGTCCATCGAACATTGGATCAACGGCGTCTGCCTCCTCCGCCACCAACTTCCCGCCTCCGATGCCTCCCGCTCCACCCCCCTCGCTCTCCAAAACCACCACGACGATTGCCTCTTCCGCGGCCTCTACGTCGCACCCATAAACACATAAAGCTGCCATAATTATGCTTATATGCGCACCACCATCGACCTTCCCGACGACCTCCTCCGCCGCGCCAAGGCCGAAGCCGCCCTCGCCGGCGTCTCCCTCAAAGTCTTCTTCACCCAAGCCCTCGAAGCCAAGCTCGCCCCCCCATCCAAAAAGCGCCTCGACCCCCTCCCCACTGTGCCCATGAAAGTCCAGCGTCGCATTGAGCTGACCCGAGAGGATATCAATGAAGCCATGTTTGGCTGATGTCAACATTTGGTTCTCCTTGCTGTATCCGGGTGACCCCAAACACCCGCTCGCCAAAGCCTGGTTCACGGCGCAAGCCGAAAAAAGTGTGGGGCTTTGCCGCTTTGTGCAAATTGCCCTCATTCGCCTTCTCTCCACCCGCAAACTCATGGGTGCCAATGTTCTCTCCACCCCAGCCGCCTACAACCTAATTGGCCCCTACGCTGCTGATTCCCGAGTCATCTGGCTTCCTGAACCCGATGGTCTCGACCATCCCTTCTCTGACTTCCTCCACTATCCCGTCCCCACCCCACAACTTGTAGCCGATGCTTACCTCGCCGCCTTCGCCTTTGCATCCCGCTCCCGCTTTGTCACCTTCGACAAAGGCTTCAAGCAATTCCGCGGCCTCGACCTCGAACTCCTGAAGCACTAAGTTGCAACCTCGCCTTCGTTGCCCGCGTCCGTGCCCGAGTATGTGTTCTAAATGCTTCATATCCTTGATGTTGCTGGCCCTCACGCCTGTCGCCAAAGCGCAACAGATCACCTTCAATTTCGTTGGCGGCACCGCTCTCACCAAGGACCTTCTCACCTATGAGGAGCGTTCCGAGCAGTTCTACTTTCGTCGCGGACCGGGCGCGCGCAGTGCCATCCTCGGCGCATCCATCGAATGGGCAATCAAAGAAGCTTTGGCCTTCGAGGCCGGCTTCCTCCACCGGTCCTTGCGCACCCGCGTTCTTTTTGAGGATTTTTCTCCCACCAGCCCAGGCCGTGCGGAAGATGGCTTCACCGCCGTCCGCACTTGGCAGTTCCCTCTGCTGCTCAAGTACTACCTTCCCGAGGTCAAAGGGCTTCTGCCGTTTCTAGCCGCCGGACCAAGCTTCCGGACCCAAGAGGACGCGGGTGGAGTTGCTCCATCGCAGTCCGGAATCAGCGTTGGCGCTGGGTTCACTGCCGGTTGGAAGCGGCTTCGTATTGCACCCAGCTTGCGCTACACCCGTTGGCGCGCCGATGGGGGCTTCCCCCGCCTTCCCACCAAGCCTGATCAACTGGAGTTCCTCACCAGCATCGGCCTGGAAACCAATGGCGCCACCCGCCGCATCGCCGGCCGCCGCATTGCTTTCGGATTGATTGGCGGGTTTCCGCTGACCAGTAATTTGGTGGAGCTACCCCAACTCTTTCCCCGCAGTGCTGAGGATCGTTTTCGCTATAACATCGGGCTGACCGTCGCGGTTCCGCTTACCGATCGTTGGTCGCTTAGCTTCGATGCCATCTATCGCCCCCTCCGCTTCGGCGGCGACAATCCGGAAAGGCGCACGGAATTCTCCATCCTTACCTGGCAACTGCCCCTTCTCGTTCGCTATCGCTTGCCCGGTTCCGGCTGGCGTCCCTTCGCCGAAGCTGGTCCCTCCTTCCGCCTTTCCGGCAACCTCAATAGCTCGAACCCCTCGAAGTTTGGCGGCACCGTTGGCGGCGGTCTCGATAAACGCTGGGCCAACGGAATTTCTTTTAGCCCCTCCTTCCGCTACACCCGATGGCGGCAGGATGAGGCCCGCAGCTTCTCGCGCACCAACCCCAACACCGCCGAGATCCTCCTGGGTCTGCGCTTTTAACCCGCCCCATCCTGTAAGCTATTCCCATGGATCGCCGAGACCTTTTCCGTCACGCCAGCGTGGCGGCGCTAGCCTTCTCGAGCGACGCTCTTCCCCGTCTTGAAGCCGCGCTCGCCGCGCAAGGATCAAAACCCGCCGATAGCCTCGCTATCGATGAAGACTTCTGGTTCCAAATCCGCCACATGTTCACCGTGGACCGGAACATTATCAACCTCAACAACGGCGGCGTTTCGCCCTCCCCCAAGATCGTCATGGAGAGTGAAAAACGCTACCTCGAAATTTCCAACATGGGCCCCTCCCACTTCATGTGGAAGATCCTCGGGCCGGAACTCGAAACCGTCCGCCGCCGCCTGGCCCAAAACTTTGGCTGCGACCCCGAGGAAATCGCCATCACCCGCAACGCCAGCGAAGCCCTCGAAATTGTCCAAATGGGCATGGACCTCCAGCGCGGCGACGAAGTCCTCACCACCAACCAGGACTATCCCCGCATGCTCACCACCTGGCACCAACGCGAACGCCGCGAAGGCATTGTCCTCAAGCAAATCAGCTTCCCCGTCCCCGCTCCTTCGCTTGACGATCTCGCCCAGCGCCTCGAAAAGGCCATCACCCCCAAAACCAAAGTCATCCACATTTGCCACATCACCAACCGCACCGGCCAGATCTTCCCCGTCAAGAAAATCGCCCAAATGGCTCGCGCCCGCGGCATCGAAGTGGTGGTTGACGGCGCCCATGCCTTTGGCCAATTCCCCTTCAAGCACGCTGACCTCGATTGCGATTACTACGGCACCAGCCTCCACAAATGGATCCTCGCCCCCGTGGGCACCGGTTTCCTTTATGTCCGCCGCAACAAGATCGAAAAGATCTGGCCCCTCATGGCCGCGCCGGACAGCATGAAGGCCAACATCCGCAAGTTCGAGGAAATTGGCACCCACCCCGCCAGCCAGCGCAACACCATCACCGAAGCGCTCACCTTTCACGAGTCCATTGGCGTCGAGCGCAAAGCCGCCCGCTTCCGCTACCTCCGCAAGCGCTGGACCAACCGCCTAAAGGGTCTGCCCGGCGTCAAGCTCTACACCAGCGACGATCCGGAAATGAGCTGCGGCATCGGCACCGTGGGCATCGAGGGCTTCAACATCCCCAAGCTCGCCGAGTACCTAATGGAAAAGCACAAGATCCTCGTCGTGCCCATCGTCACAGGCAAGGAATACGCCGGCCTGCGCGTCACGCCCAACATCTACACCACGCTCGAAGAAGTCGACACCTTCGCCACCATCATGGAAGACCTCATCCGCCGCGGCCCCTCCGCTATTGCCTAAGCGCCATCACCTAACGCATCATTGATGCTAACCTCAAGGCATCATGGCGACCCGCACGACCATTACTCTCGAGGATGACCTTCGTGACCAGATCCGCCTGGAAGCCGCGCAGCGAAGGGCTTCTTTCCGCGACACGCTAAACGACCTCTTGCGCTTAGGCCTCCAGCAGGCGCGTCGTTCCACCACAAAGGGAAGTGTCCACATGATTCCCACCCGTAAGATGAACTTGCGGCCCGGCCTCAGTTACGACAGCACCTCGAAGCTGCTGGAAGCAATCGAGGAACCTCGGCGCTCCTAAGTCCTCATGTATCTTCTGGACGCTAATATCCTGCTTTACTCCTTCGACGAATCGTCGGTCCACTATCGCGCCATCAACGGCTGGCTCTACAATGCGTTGGAATCGGGTATCGCGATTGGTATCCCGTGGCTAGCCGCTTGGGCATTTATCCGTATCACTACCAACCAAAGAACCTACCCCAAGCCGCTCACTGCACAAGAAGCGATTCAGGCAATTCAAGTACTTCTCAAAAATCAAAATGTCACATTGGTTGATCCTGGCCCTAGGCATCTTGAATACTTGCAGGGGGCAATGGTCCTAGGCCAAGTCCGCGGGACAAGCACCACGGACGCCGCGTTGGCCGCCCTCGCATTGGAACTCAACGCAACCATGGTTACCGCCGATCGCGGCTTCCGCCGCTTCCCCAAGCTCAAACTCCTCGACCCCTCCCGCTAGCGCCAATCAAACTCATCCAGCAAATCCGCCGTCGCCCCGCGCGCCACAATCTGGCCCGCCTGGAAAAATACCGCCTCCGGGCAGGTACGCTCCGCAAAGGCCGCGTCGTGCGTAATGATCAGCTTCGCCATCGGGAGCTCGTTCAGTAGCCGCGCCAAATCTCGAATCCCCGGCGGGTCTAGGAACGTCGTCGGCTCGTCCAGAATCAGGATGTCCGGCTCCATCACCACCACCCCCGCCAGCGCCGCCCGCCGCTTTTCGCCCGCCGAAAGATGAAACGGGTTGCGCTCAAAGTAAGCCTCCAAATGCAGCCGCGTCAAAATCGCCCGCGCCCGCTGCTCGGCCTCTTCCCGCGGCATGCCCTGGTTCAAGAGCCCGAACATCGTGTCCTCCAACACCGTTGGAAGAAACAGTTGGTTCTCTGCCGCTTGGAACACAAAACCCACGCGCTGGCGCACCTTTTCCAAAGTCCCCGGCTCCACGCGAATGCCGCACACCTCCACCAGCCCCTCGCCCTGCAGAATGCCATTCAGGTGCAGCGCAAAGGTCGTCTTGCCGCTACCGTTGGGGCCCAACAGCGCCACGGCCTCGCCCGCTGCTTGCGTGTAATGGATGCCCTGCAGAATGGGAGGCGAGTCGGGATATTGGAAGCGAAGGTTTTCCACTCGGATCATAAGCTCAGCCGAATCGCAAAAAGGATCACCAGGCCGCCGGCCAACAGCAGCGAATCCCGCCACTGCCAGCGCAGTGCCTCCCGCCGCGGAAACTGCCCGCGAAAGCCCCGTGCCAACATCGCAGCGTGAATCGCGGTCGAGCGCTCCAGGCTGCGCACAAACAACATGCCCAGGCTCGCGGCCGCCACCAGCCGGCTATGCGCTGCCCCGCGGCAAAGCGCCGCCAAACGCATCGCGTCTGCTTCCTGCCGCAGCACATCCAAATAGCGCAACAGAAACTCCGTCACCAAGATCAGAAAGCGTGGCGCCCCCAGCCTCTCCATGGCCCGCAACAGTTCGAGCGTACTCACCAGGTGCGTCGCAAGCAGCACCGCCAGTATCGACACATAGCTCCGGAACAGGAAGAACACCGCGGCTGCCGTTTGCCCGCGCAACAGCGCTACCGCTGCCAAGGCGAAGGAAAAAGGCAAAACATAAGCAGCTTTCGCAAACAGGCTTGCCGGCGCGCGAAAGTAGAGCATCAAGCCGAGGGGCAACACACACAGCCCCGTCAATGCGACATTATGCCCCACGGGCACACTGGCCAGCGCCGCCAGATAGGCAAGCAAAAGCAATAGACTGGCTCGCGGGTCCGTCAAGAAACTGCGCCTATTCCTGGGGCTGCTTCGGCATCAAGCGCACCAGCAGCATGCTTACGCCATACAGCAGCAGCAAACCCACCAAGCCCGCCATCGTTTTGCCTAACCACTCCCAGGGCAGTGTGCGCCACTCGTAGTCCGGCAGCAGCCCCGCGAAGAGTTCCCGGCTGCGGGAAGCCGCGCCCGTCTTCTCGTTGAATACCTCCAGCACATCGGGCGATTGCGAAGCAAAAAACACTCCCACCAGCATCACCACGCCACTGGCGGCCAATATGGGCCAAAGCAGGCGTTTGGGTTCTGTGCTCCGCCCTTCGAGCTTGGCAATCGCTTCCCACGCCGCCACCGTAATGGCGCCTTCAATCAGGCCGGTCACGACAAATAAGCCGCCGCAAAAGAAAACTAATCCAGGGCTCAATTCCGCCCCCGAAACCACCACTTGCGCCAAGGCCAGCCCCGCCGAAAGCGTCACGGAAAGAAACGCCGCCACAAACACACCCAGCCGTACTTGGCCCAACCGCTCGAGCCCCCGGTACGCCCACCAGGCCGACCAGACTCCGAGCAGTGCCATATTAAAAACGTTGGCGGCCAAGGCCAGCACCCCGCCATCCTGAAACACCAGCGCCTGCACCAACAGGATCGCCGTCATCGTAATCGTGGCGGCCCAAGGCCCAAGCGTCACGGCCAACAGCGCGCCGCCCAACAGGTGCCCGCTGGCGCCCGGTCCCACCGGGAAATTCACCATTTGCGCCGCGAAAACAAAGGCGCCCAGTACGCCCAGCAAAGGGATGCGCCGCGCTTCGGTTAAGCTTTCCGCCCGCCGCGCGGATATCGCAATTCCTGCCGCACTGGCGGCCCCAAAGCTGGCCAGAACGGGAGCGGAAAGGATGCCATCAGGGATATGCATGAACCAGTTTCAAAGTTAACATGGGGGACTATGAAGACCCTGCTCGCCCTCGTCGCTCTTTCCTTGCCCCTGCTCGCCGCCGAACGCCTGCCGGAAGACCGCGGCGCCGCTGGGCTTTGGCAAAGTCTGAAGCGGCTGGAAAATCCGGTGCGCGTGCTCTACATCCAAGCCCACCCGGACGACGAGGACCCCGCGCTGTTAACTTACCTAAGCCGTGGCCTCGGTTGCGAGGTCACCCTGCTGAGCCTGAACCGCGGCGAAGGTGGGGCCAACGTGGTGAGCGGAGATTTTTTTGAAGGCCTTGCCGCCCTCCGCACCGTGGAAATGCTGCGCGCCGCCGCCCACTATGGCGTTGCTGTGCGCTTCACCCGCGCCGCCGATTATGGCTATTCGAAAAGCATCGACGAAGCCTTCCGCTCTTGGAAAAAGGAGGAAGTGCTGGCCGACGTGCTGCGCGTCCTGCGCGAAGTGAAGCCCCACATTGTCATCAGCCGCTTCAACGATGCCCCGCGCGATGGCCACGGCCACCACCAAGCTGCCGGGCGCCTGGCGAAAGAAGCCTTCCAAGTTGCGCAGCAAGATGCCTGGAAGCCCTTAAAGCTCTACACCACCAATTGGCGAGAGGGCGAACCCGTGACGTTGAAAATCAATACCGGCGCCTATGATGCTGTCCTGGGCCGCAGCTACGCCGAGATCGGGCGCGAAGGCTATCGCCACCATCGCAGCCAAGGCATGGCCGGCAACGTCGCGCCCAAGGGGCCTGTTTATGCTTACCTCAAGCGCGAAGACGCAAACATCGCCGAGCAATCAATCCTCGCCGGCCTTCCCCCCGCCAACGTCCACCACGGCCTCCGCACCGCGCGGGAAGCTTTTGACGCCCGCGCCCCCGAAAAGAGCGCCCCGGGCTTGGTGGCGGCCCTGCAGGCCACGCCGACTAATGCGCCGGAACGCCCGGCCATCGCCCGCGCCCTGGCCTTGTCGCTGGGCTTGGAATTGGAGGCGCTCGTGTTGCCGGAGAACCCGCCCACGGGGCCATTCGCGATGTTCCGGCCGATCGAAACCATCACCGTCGCGCAAGCCGGGCAAAGCTTTGGTGTGAAAGTAATGCTCCACCAACGCGGGCCGGAAACCGTAAGCAGCGTGAAGTACGAAGTGGCCGGACCCTGGTCGGCCACCGCCCGCCCGGCGGAGGGGGAATACAAAGTAAAGCTGCGGGATGATGCCCAGCCCACGGTAGCCCCCTGGCGGCGGAACGATGTGCGCGAATCCATGTACACCCTCGATGCGCCGGCGCTGTTTGGCTTAGCGCTGCCGCCCACCAGCATGGTGGGCCGCGCAAGCTTCACTTACCGCGGTGTGGAAGCCACGCTGGAGGAAGAAATCGAAACAACGCGCGGAGCCGTGCGCCAGCCGCTTGTCATCGCTCCGCCGCTGAGTGTTGAGTTCGCTGCCCGCGGTGGCTATCTGCCCTTGCGCCAAAACGATTACGAAGTGGCCGTGGTCTTGAAAAACCTCAATCCCGGAGAGTTGGCAGGAACGCTGCGTTTGGAAAGTGAAGGCCGGGAAGTAGGCCGCGCGCAAGAGTTCCGGATCGCGAAGAGCGGAGAAACACTGCGCATCCCGTTCCGCTTGTCCCTTGGGGGCACTCCGGTTGGCACTCGAAAACTGCGTGCGATTGCGAAAGTTGCGGACAAAGATTACGACGCGAGTTTTGAAGCCATCACCCAACCCGGCTACCGGGTGGCTTACCTTGGCCGCACGGCGGAGCACCGGTTGCAAACCGTCGACCTCGCGCTGCCTGCGGGCTTGCGCGTGGGCTACATCATGGGCTCTGGCGACGAAGTGCCGGAGGCCCTGCGCCAGTTGGGTGTCGCGGTCGATCTGCTCGATGCCGCCGCCCTGAGTTCCGCTGATCTCAGTCGTTATAACGCCGTCGTGGTGGGCATTCGCGCCTACGCCGTCCGCGAGGATTTGCGCGCCAACAACCAGCGTCTGCTTGACTACGCCTCCCAAGGTGGGCACGTGCTGGTGCAGTACCAAACGCAGGAATATGACCGTAACTTTGGCCCCTTCCCTTATACGCAAGGCCGCGGCGCCGAAGAGGTTAGCGAAGAAGATGCCCCCGTCACTTTGCTGGCGCCGGAGCACCCGGCCTTAACCACGCCGAACCGCATCACTGCCGCAGACTTTGCCGGCTGGGTGGAGCAGCGGGGCAGTAAGTTTTTCTCTACCTGGGACGCCGGCTGGACGCCGCTAGTCGAAACGCACGACACCGGGCAGGCTCCGCAGCGGGGCGTCTGGCTCGAAGCCAAAACCGGCAAGGGTCTTTATACGTATTGCGCGCTGGCTTTTTACCGGCAAACACCTTTTGCGGTGCCCGGGGCGGCGCGCTTGCTGGCCAATTTGGTCAGCCGCCAGGCAGCCAAGGCCACCAGCCCAAAGCCCGAATAGGCGTAGGTTGCCGGTTCGGGAACGTCGAAGGAATCAATATCGAAGGTCGCAGTATTGTCTGATGAGAGCATGCCGTTTGGATACTCATCCAAAAATACGGAACCGAGTTTGAAAGCACTTGGCAAGATTGCCCCCGCAAAAGAAGGGTAGGCCGGAGAAGTAAATAAATCCGGCGTACCGTAAATGGCGATAACGACCCGGCGATTATTGATTATAGGGCTTGAGACAAACAACTGGTCCTCGAAGGAAAAATTGCCGACGATCGTGGTGAAACTTTCCGTGGTGCCATTGGCGCGGAAGTTGGTTCCATTGCTAAAGCGGATGGCAAACCCAGGGCCGGTGGACGTAAACTGTCCTTGGTCAGGGAATGGTTCAAGGTCAATGGAACTGGTGGTGAATTCGACATAGCCGGTGAGGGTGTCGCCAATTGTATATTGCGAGGCAAGTGTGCCTTGAACGTTGGAAAGAATCGCGGTGAACGTGATCATCGAGGCTTGGGCAGTCGTATGGCCGGCCAGCAGGACGAGCGAAAGGAAAAAGGCGCGAGCGAGCATTGCTCCAGAATACTAAACAAACAGACTGGTATAGAAAGAAAATGTGGAAGAATTAGCGGCGGCGGCGCCAGGCGATAGCGATAATGCCAATGCCCGTCAGCAGATACGTGGAGGGTTCCGGCACGGCGGTAACGCCGGTAATAGAGAAATTCACCCGGTCGCCATCTTCGCCCTTCAGGTCAACCGAATCCTGGTCGTACAGGGTGCCCAGGCCGCTCAGGAAGCCGGACGTATTGATGGCGCTGGGGTCCGTCGGGAATAGGTCGGAGCCGAGGAAGCTCGAGTTGCCGTTGAAGGTGAGTTCCAGAGTGAGGCCGGAATTGAGGATGGCCGCCAATTGCAGCGATTTGTTAGGGGCGACATTGTTCACCTGAACCGTGAAGGGCGTAGCCGCGCCATCAATTTCCTGGAAGCCGCCATTTTCGAAGGAAAGGGCAATCGAACCCCCCGTGGTTTCGTACAGGCCGATGTTGGCGTTGGGGTCAAAATCTGCGCTCGCGGTGGTGAGCACAATAAAGCCGGTGAAGGTCTGGCCCGGTGCAAAGGCCGGAGAAAAAGCGCCAATCACACCGGTGATTTCGCCTTGGAATTGCAGCATGGCAGCTTGCGCCAAGGGGGCAACGAGGAGAACCGCGGCAAGAAAACAAGTGCGGGCAAGAACCATCGACCCCACACTACCAGTACTTTCCTGGATTTGTTGCGAAGGAATGGCAAAAAAGTTACTTAAACCCCGCATAAGGCATTGCACGTTAGCCTAGGGAAATATGCTTGCCTGGATGAAAGAGAGATTGGCGGCGGGGAAGTATTCCGCGGTGTGTGATTTGTTGGGGATGGATGTGGTGCGCGTAGACAAGGGCGAGGCGGAAGTATATATGAATGCAAATTCGCAAATGTTCAACCCCTTCGGCACGGTCCACGGGGGCATTCTTTGCGACTTGGCGGATATGGCGATGGGCACGGCTTTCTTCACCACGCTGGAGGCGGGGGAGGGCTTGGCCACGGTGGAACTGAAAATCAACTTCCTGCGCCCGGCGCGCGAAGGGCGGCTGCAAGCAGTGGCCAAGGTGGTGCACCGGGGCCGTTTGACGGGCCTGGTGGAGTGTGAAGTAAAAAACGAGGAGGGAAAATTGGTGGCGAAAGCAAATTCAACTTGCATGGTGGTGAAGGACGAGAGGGCCCGGCAAATATGATTCGCGTGGAGCGCATTGGCCCCGAAGCCGCGGCAGCGGTGGCGGCTGTTGCCGAGAGTGTGCGCTACCGCAAGGAAACAGCAGATGGGCAAAAGGGGTATCTGGTGTTCGTGGGCACGGAGGAAGAATACCGGGAGCGTTTGAGCCGGGAGGGGGATTTGTTCTGGGGGGCTTGGCGGGGCGACGAGTTGGTGGGCTTTTTGATTTGCACCGATTTTGGCGAGGCGGTATTGGTGGATCAGATTGGCGTAAGCCCTAAGGCAAGGGGCTTAGGGGTGGCGGCAAAAATGATGGAGCGCTTGCACAAGGAGCGCCGCCCGGCCCGGCTCTTGGCCTCGATCATGCATAAGCCGCGGCGCAACGAACGGAGCATCGGTTTTTTCGCGGGCCGTTGGGGCTTCGCGTGCGAGGGCGAATATGAGGAGGAAGGTTTTGTTTGGGGGCGATACGAATGGTGGGCAGAGGAGGAAAAATGAAACTGCGTTGGGGGGCGAGCGATCTACAGGGCATGAAGACTCTTGCGGTTGTTTGTCTCTACGCACTGGGCCTTGGGGGGCCGTTGTGGGGCCAGGAGAATGAGCGGGTAAGGCTGGAGCGCATCGCCACCGGCATCACGCAATGCACGGACATCCAGAGCCCGCGCGATGGCAGCGGGCGTTTGTTTTTGGTGCAGCAAAACGGGTTGATCCGCGTCTGGCGCAATGGTGTGGTGGCGGCGGGAAACTTTTTGGACCTGCGCGGCCGCATCTCCACGGGGGGCGAGCGAGGCCTGTTGGGGCTAGCCTTTCCGCCGGGCTTTGGGCCAGAGCGGGCGTATTTCTATGTGAACTACACGAACCCCAGTGGGGCAACGGTGGTGAGCCGCTTTCGCGTGAACGCGGCCAACGCTGAAGTGGCGGACGCGGCAAGCGAGCAGATTCTGCTGACCATCGCGCAGCCCTTTTCGAACCACAACGGCGGGCAATTGCAGTTTGGCCCCGATGGTCTGCTCTACATTGGCACGGGCGATGGCGGCAGTGCGAACGACCCGCAAAACAACGGGCAAAACCGGTTGAGCCTGTTGGGCAAGATGCTCCGCATTCGCGTGGAGCCCGACCTGCCGCGCTACGAGATTCCCGCGGACAATCCCTTTGTGGGCGATGCGAGGTACGCCCCGGAAATCTGGGCGCTGGGTTTGCGCAACCCCTGGCGCTATGCTTTTGATCGCGAGACCGGCGGGTTGTATATGGCCGATGTGGGGCAGAACCGCTGGGAGGAAATCAACTACCAGCCGCCGACGAGCCGGGGTGGGGAAAACTATGGGTGGGTGACGATGGAGGGAAACGATTGTGTGCGCGCGGGCTGCGATACGACGGGCTTGGCGCGGCCCGTACATGTATACCCGCGCAGCGAGGGGCTTTCGATTACGGGGGGCTATGTGCGGCGGGGCGTTTATTACTATGCGGATTTTGTGACCGGGCGCGTGTGGGGCCTGCGGCAGCAAGGGGCGACGTGGGTAAACGAGTTGTTGATTGACCTGACGCGCAGCTTTCCGGTTTCGACCTTTGGCCTGGACGAAAGCGATGAGCTTTATGTGGCGAACTATGGCCGCGGGGAAGTGTACCGGATGCGTTTTCTCGAAGCAACACGGCCAACGGTTTCGAGCGCGGGGGTGGTGAACGCGGCCAGCTTTGAGCCGGGATTGGTGCCGGGCAGTTTGGCGACGGCATTCACTTCCGGCGTTTTGGCCACGGAGGGAATTGCTGGGGCGACGGGGCAGCCTTTACCCGTGGAATTGGGCGGAGTGCGGCTGCGGGTGAACGGCGTGGCGGCGCCCTTGTTGGCCGTGGTGCGGAGTGCGGCGGGCGAGCAGGTGAATTTCCAAGTGCCCTGGGAAACGCCTGTGGGAGGAAGGGTGAGTTTGGTAGTGGAAAACGCGGCGGGGCCGAGCGAGACGGCCGAGGTGAGCGTGGAGCGCGAGGCGCCGGGAGTGTTCAGTAATGATAATCGGAATGCATTATTGATTGATGGGGCCACGTTCGCGCTGGTGAATGGCCCGGCCCAGCGGGAGCGCGTGTATGTGCTCTACGCAACCGGGCTGGGCGCGGTGGCGGTGACCCCGGCCAACGGGGTAAGCGGGCCGGCGGCGCGAGTGAACGGGGCGGCGGAATTGCTGGTGGGCGGGGTGCCCGCGGCGATTGAATACGCAGGCACGGCGCCTGGCTTCCCGGGCGTTTACCAGGTGAACTTCCGGCTGGCGGCGGGTACGCCGGGCGGGGAGCAGGACCTGGTGTTGCGAGTGAACGGAGTGAGCGGGCCCGCGCGGAAAATCACCCTAGTGCCCTGAAGTGCGCAACTTTTGGGAGCCTACTTGGGTTCAGGCAAGCAAGGAGCGCAGCATGAAAAACATCATCCTGACCGCAGCAATTGTAAGCGCGATGGCGCTGGTAGCCACCGCAGAACCGCAGAAGAAGCCGAAGAACTTTGGGCGGACGACGACCGTAACGGGACAGAACGGGAAGACGGCCACGAAGAGCACTTCGGGCAGCGTGGGCGACGGGCAATGGAACCGGACCACAACCAAGACAGGCCCCAACGGCAACACGGGGACCAAAGAAGTGAACGGCACCTATGGCGATGGCCAATGGACGCGGTCGGCGAAGAAGACCGGACCGAACGGGCAGGTAGGGACCAGCGAAGCCAGCGGCACCTATGGCAACGGCACGGTAAGTGGCACGGTGACCAAGACAAGCCCGAAGGGCAAGAGCCGCACAGGAAGCTTTGAGTCGAAGAAGAATTAGGGCGATAGCTAAGCGGAGCTAGGCCGGGATACTCCCGGCTTGGCTTCGCTAGGGGTGACTTCATTGCTCGCATTTAGCGGCAAGCTTAGGAAGCGCCAGTTATCGTTAGCTGAGTAAAATTCTAACTCTTCGGCAATTCCATCCAAGAGTAGTGACTCGATCGTATTCCGGTTTACTTGGGAAGTAATTCCGTTGGTAATTGTGCGCAACTCACTCAGGGCATTTATAAGGGAATTGCTTGGATTGTCTTGGGTAGGGAAGAAGTTAGTATTCAGTATATGCAATACTTCCTCCTTGGTGGGTAATGCATTTATGATGTCGAGTAGAATAGCGGCCCCGATGTTTAGAATCGAACCGCCATCGGTGCTCTCCGCTTGCAGAATCATTCCTCCCGAAAACAATATGCCTCGACGAATAGCAGGGCGAGAGCGAGCCACCCCGGTGGCCATTGTTGAATCATGGGACTCTCGCTGCGAGCGTAGCCCATTGCATAAGCTGAGGACTCGTCTCGCCTCGGTCCATAACTCGTCAGGCATAGCTTGGCGAAATCGGCCTGCGCGAGTTCTAAGTAAGATGGTCCAAGTAATTAGCGGATTGCTGGAGTATTCCGAATTCTCATTGCGAAGCTGGCTTAGGAGACTTATGCCGCCTTTGGGCTGTTTACTCAATAATTCGTTACAGGTTGGATTTAAGCTAGCGGTCTCTAGCCGGATAGTGAGGTCGTCAAAGCTTTGCAGGAAACCTTCGAATACGGGTGGCCTTATGTCAGGCTTCGAAGGGGTTTCTTCGTGGTATGTATTCTTGAGCTCATTCTCGATTTCAAGCCCAAGCATGATGAGTTGATTGATCGTGG
The DNA here is from genome assembly GCA_033765085.1 of Bryobacter sp. Classification (GTDB taxonomy): domain Bacteria; phylum Acidobacteriota; class Terriglobia; order Bryobacterales; family Bryobacteraceae; genus Bryobacter. The sequence continues at coordinate 20,070 of JANRIK010000016.1, forward strand.
TGGCGATTTCAAAAAGGGGAGTGATGCCTTGTTGAAAGAACTCTTTCGCCATACGGTCGCGTTCCCGGATTTCCTGGGCAACAACTATACGGAGAGCCAATACGGAGAGCGCGATGGTTGCGACGGCAGTGGCGGCCTGAAGGGCGGCACCGGTGAAGGCTTGTACGAGACTGCCAACGGTGGCTCCAGCCGCCATGTCTTCCGGAACCACCCCGCGGATGTAGAAAAAGGCAAGGCCAAGTATCGCAGTGACGAGGGCGACGGCCAGCATGGTGCCAAGCGAAACACCGATCAAGGTCGTGATCGGCAGTTCCGTTAGGTAAGTTGCGAAGAAGCGTTCTATGCGATGCCGCATACAGGTTCCTCTTCTTGCGCAGGTTCTTTCGGGCCTAATTGTGGATTGCAACGAGAGCAGCTATCGGATTGCGACGTCTTGGGGCGGGGCTCAGCGTTTTGCGGCCGGATCTCGGGGGCTTCTCCGTACCGCGTGAAGATTTGCGCAAGCATGCGTTCCTGCATGGCAAACTCCTTAAGACTTGCCTCGATTTTCGGCTCGTCCATGCCTTTGACGTTATCGGGGCAGAGTGACAGCAGTATGAACGAAAGAGAACGATCCCGTGAAGGAAATTGCTTTAAGCTTCCTTACTCACCCGGGATGGGGGCGGCGAAGAGAATGGGGGGGGTGGGGGTGGTGGAGCCGGCTTCGGGTTCAAGGGTGACGGCGATGGCGGCGAGGTTGGGGAGGTCGACGGGGCCGCTGCGGTAGTGGACGCCTTGGCCGGCTTCGGCGCGGAAGAGGCCCGCGGGGACGGGGGCGGCGCCGCCTTTGGGGACGAGCCACATTTCAAAGATTTGTCCGGCGGGCATGGGCGGGAGGTTGGCGGCCAAGAGGAGGACGCCGCGGTCGCGGTTGACGAAGACCTGGCCGCGCGGAGGGGCGGTGGGGGTGTCGCCAAATTTGACGCCGATAGTGGAGGGTTGGCGGAGGAAGTCGTAAAGATCCTGGGCTTGCGCGAGTTGGGTGTTCGCGGTTTTCAGTTGGGCTTCGAGGGCGAGGATGCGGGCTTCGCGGGCGGAGACATCCTGGCGGATATTCCAAACGACGACGGAAAGCACGGCGGTGGCGGCGGCAAGGCCGAGAATCCAGCGCCAACCGAGGCCGCGCTCCGGAGCGCCGGAGGCGAGCATGAGGCGGCGGCGCAGGGCGGGCGAGGGTTTTTTATCCGGGGCGAGATAACCGATGGCGCTAGTGAGCTCAAGAGCCTGGGAGACGCCGAGGGTGGTGGCGGGGTCGCCGGCTTCGAGCAGAGAACGCACTTCGGCCATATCGGCGGGGTCGAGCAGGCCGAGGGCGTAAAGCTCGTAGAGGACTTCGCGGTCTTGGGGATCGAGTTGATCAAGCGCCATGGAAGTTCTCCCGGAGGGTGGCGAGGGCGGTGCGGACCCAGGTTTTGATGGTGCCGAGGGGCTGGCCGAGTTTGGCGGCCATTTCGCTTTGGCTTAGACCTTCAAAATAGGCAAGCTCGAGGACTTTGCGCTGGTTCTCGGAAAGGCGCGAGAAGCCTTCACGGATGCGGCGGGCTTGTTCCTGGTCGAGCATGCGCTTTTCTGTATTGACGAAGAGGGTGGTGCGTTCGGATGAGAAAAGCTCGAAGGTATTGATTTGTTGTTGGCCGGCGGTGGAGCGGAGGTAATCGATGGCGCGGTTGCGGGCGATGGTAAGGAGCCAGGGGCCGATCTTGCCGCGGGCGGCATCGAAATCGGCGCCGCGATTCCAGGCGCGGAGGAAGGCTTCCTGGGTGAGTTCTTCGGCTACAGAATTGTTGCGCACGATGCGGAGGATGATGCTGAAGACGACGCGGCCGAAGCGGTCGTAGAGGGTGGCCATGGCCTGGGGGTCGCGGCGGCGGAGGCCTTCGATGACTTCCTGGTCGTTGCCCGAAGCGAGGTCGGCAAACAGGAGAATAAGTTGCCAAACAATCAAGCGGTGGCTGCCCTTCGGTAGAGTTGGTGTTGCTGAATATAGGCTAACACCAGGGCGGGAAGGTGGGCGGCGAGCGAGGTATTGTCTTCCCCGGCAGCAAGGGCTTGGCGGAGGGCGGTGGCGCTGGTGGAAAGCGAGAAGCCGTCGAGGGCGTCGACTTGGGCGCCGGGCGGGATGGTGTAGGAAAAGCCGGGGCGGCTGACGACGAGGAAGCGGGTCATGCGGAAGACCTCTTCGACCTGATACCAGGAGGCGACTTCGGCGAAGGCATCGGCACCGATGATGAAAAAGAACTCGCAAGGCTCACGGTATTGGGTACGTAACTGGCGGAGGGTTTGGATGGTGTAGCTTTTGGTTTCGCGGTTTTCGATGTCGGAGGCGAGGAGGGCAGGGTAAGGCGCGCAAGCGAGCTGGACCATGCGGAGGCGGTGTTCGTAGGAGGCGCCGGTGCTGGACTGCTTGTGGGGCGGGAGACGATTGGGGATGACGAGGACGCGGTCGAGGGCAAAGCGCGCGAGGGCGGCTTGGGCGACGGCGAGATGGGCGTTGTGGATGGGGTCGAAAGTGCCGCCGTAAAGGCCCAAGCGCATGGGGGAACTTATTTGAGTTCCTTGAGGCGGACGTTGCGGATGCGGACTTCCATGCCGGGGCCGCGGTGGACCTGGAAGGCGAGGATGCCGGAGAGTTTTACGGAATCCTTCAGGGTGGCGGTTTCAAGGCCGTTGATCTTGATGGAGATGTCCTCGCCTTTGCAGCGGAGGATCATTTCGTTCCAATCGCCATTCTTGACGACGGTTTCGGCCTTGCCGGTCCAGCCGTTGACCATGACGCCGCGTTTGCCTTTTTCGTCGTAAACGCCGCCCCACCAATTCTTGTCGGCGGCATCGGCTTGGAGACCGTGAACGACAAAATCCGGCATGCGGGTGGAGCGGAATTGGAGGCCGGAGTTGCCGTTGCGGATCTTCATTTCGAGGCGGATTTCAAAGTCGCCGTACTCACGGGTGGAGATGAGGAATTGGTTGGTCTTGATTTCCTTCTTGTCGGTGGAGCCGACGATTTCGCCGTTTTCGACGCGCCAGAGTTCGGGGTCGCCTTCCCAGCCTTTGAGGGACTTGCCATCGAAGAGGAGACGGAAGCCGTCTTTCTTTTCCTCTTTCGAGAGCTTGTTCTGGGCCGGGGCAAGGACTGCGAAACTAAGGGCGAGGGCGAGAAGAATCCGCATAGGGGAATTCTACATCCAACAGGGAGGGATGAAGCAACGAGTGGCTATGCCAGAGGAAAAACATCCGGTGCTGTTGTTTGATGGCGTGTGCAACTTGTGCAACGGGGCGATCAATTGGGTGATTGACCGGGACGCGCGGGGCAAGTATCGTTTTGCGCCTTTGCAGAGCCGGGTGGCGAAGGAGGCGGTGGAGGCGGCGGGGGGGAAGTGGGAAAGCCTGCCGGATAGTTTTATTTTGATTGACGGTAAGGGAGTGCATACGCGGTCGGAGGCGGCGCTGCGGGTGGCGATGGGGCTGGGCTGGCCGTGGAAGGCGATGGCAGTGTTTTTACCAGTTCCGCGGTGGTTGCGCGATGGGGTGTACGCGTGGGTGGCGCGGAATCGTTACCGGTGGTTTGGCAAGCAGGAGCAGTGCCGGATTCCGACGCCGGAACTGCGGAGCCGTTTTTTGGGGTAGGGGCGGCAAGAGGCACAAGGGATGAAATAGACTGGGCGGAAGTATGCTCAGCCGACGCACCCTTTTACAAGCAGCCTTTCAGCGGCCGACGAGGCCGAACTTTGTGGTGATTTATACGGACGACCAAGGGATTGGGGATGTGGGGTGTTATGGGCATCCGGAGGTGAAGACGCCGAACCTGGACCGGTTGGCGAAGACGGGGGTGCGGTTTACGAACTGGTACACGAATTCGCCAGTGTGTTCGCCTTCGCGGGCGAGCGTGTTCACGGGGAAGTATCCGGAGCGGCACGGGATAACGGATGTGCTGCAATCGAATGCGCAATTCAATGTGCCGGGCTTAAAGGAGGGGGAGAAGACGCTGGCGACGGAGATGAAGCAATTGGGGTACAGGACGGGGCACGTGGGGAAGTGGCATATGGGATCGGCGGTGCACTCGCGGCCGAAGGCGGCGGGGGTGGAGGACTTTTTCGGGTTTTACTCGGGGTGGACGGATGGGTGGAGCCACCGTTATTACACGTTAGGCAAAGGGCAGAGCGAGATTCTGCATGACCTTTGGCACAACGAGGAAGAAGTGTTCGCGGACCCGGAATACCAGACGGAGCTGCTGGGGCGGAAGGCGCGGGGGTTTGTGAGTGCGAAGCGGGGGCAGCCATTCTTTCTGAACCTGTGGTTTGGGGCGCCGCACTATCCGATGATTGCGCCGAAGCAATATTTGGAGCGGTATCCGGCGACGATGGACCGGGACCGGCGGATGCATTTGGCAATGGTGACGGCGGTGGATGACCAGGTGGGGATGCTGCTGGATACGCTCGAAAAAACGGGGCAGCGAGAGAACACGGTGGTGTTTTTCCAGAGCGACAACGGGGCGACGCAGGAGACGCGGGCGGACCACGCGGGGCGGCCTTATCGCGGGGGGAGCAACGCGCCGTTTCGCGGTTGGAAGCAAGGGTTGTTTGAAGGGGGGATCCGGATGCCGGCGATGATGAGCTGGCCGGGGAAGATTCCAGAGGGGAAGACGGTGGACGGGGTGGGGATGGCGATGGATATCCTGCCGACGTTTTTGTCGATGGCGGGCGGGAGTGCGGCCGTGGGTGGTGATGGTGGGGTGGACGGGCGGGACCAGAGCGCGATGGTGATGCGGGGGGCGGCGAGCGCGCACGAGGGGAGCGCCGTGCACTGGGTGTATTTGCAGGCGCGGGCGGTGCGTAAAGGAGAATGGAAACTCATTCTCAATCCGCCAAAATTTAAGGATGATCCGTTGGGGCAACCGCAAGAGAAGCTATGGCTGAGCAATTTGGCGAAGGACCCGGGGGAGACAAAGAATTGGGCGGCGGGGAATGAGGCGAAGGTGAGGGAGTTGGAGAAATTGTTGCCGGGGTAAATCCGGAAGCGGGGTGGGCTGCGTAGTGCGGGGTGTATGAAGAAGACACTCTTTGCTTTTGTGATGGGAATGCTGGCGCTGGCGCCGGCGGCGGCGAGGGCGGAACGGGCCTGGGCCGTGGACAACAAGACGGTGCTGGTGGGCTTTGACACGGACCGGCCGATGTTTTTAACGGATGTGCTTTTGGTGACGGGGCTGCGGCCGGGCGAGCAGATTTTGGGCATTGATTTCCGGCCGGCGACGGGGAAGATGTACGCGCTGGGCTCGACGTCGCGGCTGTATACGCTGGATCTGTTTACGGGGGCGGCGACGGTGGTGGGCGATGGAGAGGCGTTTACGCCGGCGCTCGACGGGACGGAGTTTGGCTTTGACTTTAACCCGACGGTGGACCGCATCCGCATTGTGTCGAATACGGGGCAGAATCTGCGGGCACATCCGGAGACAGGGCGCGTGGTGGCCGTGGACGGGGCGTTGAAGTATGAGGATGGTTCGGCGCCAAACGTGACGGCGGCGGCTTATACGAATAGCTTCGCGGGGGCGACAACGACGACGCTCTACAACATTGACGCGACGAAGAAGGCGCTGGTGACGCAGGCGCCGCCGAACGACGGGGTGCTGGGGATGATTAGGCCGCTGGTGAATATGGACTTCAGCCAGATTGCGGGCTTTGATATTTCGCCGGTGACGAACCGCGGGTATCTGGTGATGCGCGAGACAGGAAGCCAGCGCTCGATGCTGTACGAGATTCACTTCACGACGGGAGACCATAACCCGCTGGGCGTGGTGGATTTCTTTGAGCAACTGGGAGCGCTGGCGATTGAGCCGGCGAATGTGCAGCCGTTTTGATGGTTGACGTTAAGGGTTGAGAGTGTAGCGGTAGATATTGGCGCCGGTGCGGGGGCTAACGCTCAGGAAGTAGAGCTTGCCATTCGCATCGGCGCCTTGGAGGATGCCCTTGACGCCGGAGGGTAAGGGGAATGAATCAATCGAGGACGGATTGGCAGGATTGATTCGCGAAAGTAAGAACTTAGATTTAGATTTCGAAAGTTGGGCTGGCTGGATGGATTGCGTATAAATTTCCCCATTGGGAAGCACGGCGGAACTTATAAGTTCCAGGCTGGTGGGTTCTAGGTTGATCGGCGCGGTTAAGGATAAGTCAGGATTGATGCGGTTGGAGTGTAAGTTGTGGCGAGTGAAGAAAGCGAGATGGCCGGAGGGAAGATAGAGGAGTTGGCCGTGGGAAAGCAATTGGCGAACGGCGGGATCTTCGGTGGTTGTAAGTACTCTTGCCTGGAGCAGCGAAAGATCGGCGTTGAAGTGGAGTAGTTTGGCGGCGCGATTGTCTTTGGCTTCGAGGGCAAAGAGAAAGGCGTCGCCGGAGGGACTGACCACTAATTGGCGCGGCACAAGAGACAAGCCGGAAATATCCTTGGAGCGAAGCTTCTGGAGGGTTGGCGGCTGCACCGCGGCGTCTAACTTCCAAACTGCCCATTGTTTGGCATTCACGGCATGGAGATGACCGTGGGAGTCGCACGAGTAAACCACGGTGTTTTGGAATTCGGGAAGAGAGGATTGGTCGAAGTCCACTTTGCCGGTTGGGGAGAGGGAAGTGACCCGGCCGAAGGAATCGGTGAAGTAGCTTTGGCCGGAAGGGCATACCGTTAAGCGGTAAATGCCCTGGGGTGCGTAACTACCAAGGGAGGCTTGCCAGTCCGGTTGCCAGGAGGATTGGGCGGACAGGACATTAAGAAAGAGAACCAGGTTAGCCAAGAGGAAAGTTCTTATTGGCATTGCTTTGCTCCTTTCGAGAAGGGTGATGCAAGGGCAGCGTGGCGCGGCCCTTGACAATATCTTATCTGTAACTTTGTGCGCGAGCTTATGCGAGGGAATGGGCGCAAAAAGGTTAGGCGGCAGCAATTCCCGGGGAGTAGTGGAGCGGAAGGATTTGGTCTTCGCGCAGAGCGACGAGGGCATAGGTTTCGCCCTGGTCGTTGCTGAATTCAACCTCGTAGACGCCAGGCTCCCAGGATTCTACGATTGTTCCGACTTGACCCCGGATGAGCTGGTGTTCCGGTAGGTCAACGATGAGGGCAACCACGGAATGGAGGGCGAGGTGCTGCATATACAAAACTCTTACAATACATAGCACGTTGTGAGACGAGGAAGCTGCTCCCCGCTTCGGATTATCCAGGCGCTTCGCAGCTTGACGCGCACCCCTGCGTGTAAGAAATTGAAATCGATCACGTAGCGGCTTCCAAAGTTAGTCGGACTAGTTTCTGTTGCGTCACCAGATTTCGCGGCTTCCAAAAGGGCCTCCTGGAGAAGGCCAGCGTGCTGCTGGTGAATTCCAAAGGCGGCAAAAACGCGGGCCTTATGTCGTCCTCTCAGATGCTGTGGATTTAGGCAGTAGTCAAGAAGCTTTTCAATCTCTACAATTGCTTTGTCTCCATGAGGCAGTCTCATTGATGGTGCCTAACCTGATTAACAGCAAAGCCCCTTAGCCCAGGGGGGCGTGGGTGATGTGGGCGAGGTGGTGGCGGCCGTGCCAGGCGTAGAGTTGGAGGAGTTTGTCGAGGGAGAGGGTGCCGGAATCGGGGTGGATGACTTCGCGGGCGAAGGCTGCTTCGGGGGTGAGCTCGAGGAGGACAGTGAGGCGGTGGTGGAGGTTATCGAGTAGGGAGAGAGAGGGGGCGAGGGGGAGGTGGGAATCGGGGAGATTGGCCCAGGCGACCTCATCGTAGGGTTTGATGGTGGGTTTGTCTTCGGTGAGGGCGAGGCGGAAGCGGGTGTAGGCGTTGAGGTGAGAATCGGCGATGTGGTGGACGAGTTGGCGGATGGTCCAGCCGCCGGTGCGGTAGGGGGTGTCGAGTTGGGCGTCGGTGAGGTTGGCGACGGCCTGGCGGACGAGGGCGGGAAGGTTGCGGAGCTCGGCGATGGCGGCCTGGCGGGCGGAAACATTTTCGAAAGGAATGTATTGGAAAGGACCGATGGGGTAGCGGGGATCTGGCATACTCCGATTATGTCGCGGCCAGCATTGCTTGAGGTGAAGAACATAACAGTGATTCGGGGGGAGAGGGCGGCGTTGCGGGGCCTTTCGCTGCGGATTGAGGACGGGGAGCATATTGCGATCTTGGGGCCGAACGGGTGTGGGAAATCGACGCTGATTAAGACGATTACGCGGGAGGAATATCCGTTGTTGCGGGCGGATGCGTGGATCCGGATTTACGGGGAGGAGCGCTGGCATTTGGATGAATTGCGGCAATGGCTGGGGATTGTGTCGAACGACTGGATGGCGAAGGCGACGCGGGATGTGAAGGGGCTGGAGCTGGTGCTGGGCGGGTTTTTCAATTCGATTGTGATTGAGCCGTACCACGAGGTGACGGCGGAGATGCGGGAGAGGGCGCGGGGGGCGCTGGAGGAAATGGGGGCGGGGTATTTGGCGGAGCGGTGGACGGACGAGATGTCGAGCGGAGAGGCGCGGCGGGTGTTGCTGGCGCGGGCCTTGGTGCACGAGCCGCGGGCGCTGCTGCTGGACGAGCCGGGGACAAGCCTGGACTTTGCGGCGCAGCGGCACTTGAACGAATTGGTGAGCGGGCAGGCGCGGGCGGGGAAGACGATTGTGCTGGTGACGCACCACTTGAGCGACATTATTCCGGAGATTGAGCGCGTGGCGTTTTTGCGGGAGGGGCGGATTGTGGACGATGGGCCGAAGGCGGCGATGTTGACAAGCGAGAAGATGAGCGCGCTGTTTGGGGCGGACTTGCACGTGGTGGAAAAGGATGGGCGCTACGGGTTGGTTTGAGGGGCGCAACTTTTCGAGGCGGGTAGGGTTTGGAGAGGTATGATACAACACATTCTAAAATTCACATTGGGATTGGTGCTGGCGCTGAGCATTGGTATGGGGCAGGAGCAGACGGGGCGGCGTTTGGGCGACGGAAAGGCGCTGGAGGCGTTGAACCTGACCGAGGAACAGAAGCCGAAGGTGCAGGAGATCTTCGCGGCACAGCGCGAGGCATTGAAGGATATTCGTGCGACGGGCGGCGGGCGGCAGGCGTTGAAGAAGGTGCAGGACGATACGCACGCGAAGTTGAAGGAAGTGCTGAACGAAGAGCAGATGAAGAAGTACGAGGAACTGCGCAAGGAGATGCGCGGACAGATGCGGCGGAAGCGCTGATTACTTGAAGGCGAGGATGGCGTCGAGGGGGGAATCGGGGAGGACGTAGGCTTGGGCACGGTGGAAGCCGGCGGAGGTTAGCAGGGCCTCGTACTGGGCGAAGGTGCGTTCGCGGCCTTCGGTGGCGACGAGCATGTTGAGGTCCTGGAGGAGGGACCAAGTAGGGCCAAGCTGGGAGGGATCGATGAGCTTCTCGCCGATGAGAATCGCGCCGCCGGGAGGGAGGGCGTGGTGGATGCGGGCGAGGAGCTTTTCGATTTTGGCGGGGGACCAATCGTGGAGGATGCGGCCGAGGGCGTAGAGGTCGGCGGGGGGAAGGGGGTCGGTGAAGAAATCGCCGCCGTGGGTGGCGACGGAGGAGCCGGCGAGCATTTCCTGGGCAAGGGGAAGGCAGACGGGGAGATCGAAGAGCGTGGCGCGGAGGTGGGGGTAGCGTTGGGTGGCGGCGAGGGCGAGGTGGCCGGTGGCGCCGCCGAGGTCGACGAGGTGGGAGAAGGGGGAGAGGTCCACGGCGGCGACGATTCGGGGGGAACTGAGAAGGCCGAAGGCGTGCATGCCGAGGAGGAAGCGGCGTTTGTCGGCTTCGGTTTTGTAGTAGTGGGTGAAGAGTTCGCCCTGGCCGCCGAAGGTTTGTTCCCAGCGATTGGTGCCTTCGCGGACGGCGTCGGGGAGGTTAGACCAGAGCTGCCAGAGGGCGCGGCGGGAGTATTCCACGTAACCGGTGAGGGCGTGGGGCGAGGAGGGGACGAGGTAGGTTTGGGTGGCGGGGGAGTTGGCGTAGGTTAGGGCGTCGGTGGTGGTGAGGAGGCCGAGGTTGGCGCAGGCGGCAAGGAGGCGGGCGATGGCTTCGGGGTGGGTTTGGGTTTGCGCGGCAAGTTCGGCGGCGGTGAGCGGGCCGGCGGCGAGGGCGGCGAAGACGCCGAGTTCCGCGGCGGTGAACATAGTTTGGGAGCGGCGGAAGGCTTCGATGAGGTGAATGATGGGGGCGGGGGAGGGGAGCATAGGATTAGGAACTTTTGAGCACGAGGCCGTGATAGAGCAGGTAGTCGCGGCAGTTTTGGTGGCCATATTTGTTGCCGCCGCCGTGGGGTTCGAAAAGGTCCCAGCGTTGGCCAACGTAAAAAATGTTGCCTTCGGGATTCTGTCCCTTGGGGGCGGGTTTATTGCGATAGTGAAGGCCTTTGGGGGAGACCCAGAGGCATTGGGCGGCGTGGCCGTCGAGTTCGTAGAGCTGGCGGGTCGCCTGGGAAGCGCCCTGGGCGTTGCGATGAAAATTGTAATGGATGAGCCAGCCATTGCTGAAGCTGGAGGATTCGATTTCGGTGAAGGTGTAAGGGGAGGGGAGGGAGCCGGGGAGGGCATCGCGGACGGCGGCAGTGATGGCGGAGGCGACGGCGTCTTTCCAGTTTTGGGCGAAGCTACCGAGGTTGGCGGGTTGGGTATTGCGGTAGAAGGGGAAGACGCCAATTTGGTCGACGCTGGCGGCGGCGATCTGGGTGCCGATGTTGGCGGTGTAATCGGCCCAGAGCTTGATCCAGGTCGCAAAGCTGTCGTAGCCGGGGTCGTGGTAGCCGCCCTGCCAGGGAGTGGGGTGGAAGTTGAGGTGGGGGACGGCGGAATTGAAATCGGTGATGTGTTTGCTGGCGGTGATGCCGAACCAGGTAATGGAGGAACCCTCGACTTTGACCAGGCGGCGCCAGATGTGTTGGGGAGCGCTGAGGGGGCGTAGAGGTCCGGCGCCCGCGACGGAGGTGGGGTCGGCAACGAGCTTGGGGTTACCGCCTTCGAGGTTGTAGGTTCCCATGGGCGGGACCACGGTGGCCGGCAGGGCTAAGCCGGAGGAGGGTTGCGGGGTGGAAGAGCCGGCGGGGCCGTCGAGAGCGAGCTCGTTCATGAGCTTGAGGGTGCCTTGGCCGGGGTCGACTACGCCATCGACGAGGGGGCGGTTGTTTTTCTTTTGGAACCAGGTGATTTGCTCGGCGAGCTTTTCGATGAGGGTGTCCTGGTCGGCGGGCCACTGGTTGGCGACTTCGCGGGTGCCGCCCTGGTGGAAGGGGATGCGATCGAAGAGGGCGGCGATCTTGCGAGTGTCGTCAGGAAGATTCGTTTGTACGGCCCAACCGTAGCGGATGCCGACGGGGGATTGGATGCTTACCGGCACTTTGGCCATGAGAAGCAGCTTATCGGATTTGGGCGGAGAGTGCGCTGACGGCGCGGCGTTTGCTGACGAGGGTGTGCTGCATGGAATCGACGGCGAAGGAATTGATGAGGGGGCCGATGACGGCGCGGAGGCCAAAGGGTAGGCTGCGGGCGAGGGTGAGGGCTTCGCACTCGACGAAGACGCCTTCGGGAGTTTGCTCCATGCGCCAGTAGGAATTCATGACGTAGAGCAGGCCTTGGCCTTCTCCGATGGGAAGAACTTTTTCGCTAGGCTTGCCGTGGTTGGCGACTTCGCGGACCTCGGTGGAGTGGCTGATGGCGGAGCGGCGAGTGGAGGATAGGGAGGTGAACTCGACGCGGTGCTTGGTGTCCATGACGGCGGTGAGGACTTTTTTCTTGCGGAGGCGGTAGTAGATATCGAGGCGATTGGGGGACTGGTGGAGGAGCTGGGAGGCGATGATGTCCGGCGAGTAGATGTGTTTGTAATTGGTGACGTCGGCGTCGACGGTGTAGATGTAAGCAAGGGTGGCCTGGGGGAAGAAGGCCGCGCCGAGCCAGTGTTGGGCGAGGCCGCCGGGAATGGCGGGGGCGCCGAGGTTTTCGGTGAGGATCTCGCCGGCCATGAGGCGGGGGAGGCGATCGGAAGATTGGGTGGACCAGAGGTATTGCTTGCCGGAGTGGTCCTGGTTGCGGACGCGGGCTTCTACCTTGGTGGTGTGTTCGGCGAAGGAGGCGAGGGTTTCCTGGCGGTTGGCGGCGAGGGCCGCGGGAGCGGAGGCGAGCGCGGCGAGCAGAGCGCGCCGGGAAACTGCGCGCCGGGAAGTGGATACTGCCATTGACTACAGGCTAACCGATGTTTAGGTGTAAATGAACTCGGCGGTCAAGGTTGTGGCGTTGAGGTTGCGCAAGCGGACCCAATGGGCGGAGAAGCCTTCGGGGAAGATGTGTTTGGCGTAGCCGTTGAAGTCGAGCTTTTCGTACTTGGCCCAGGTGCCGTTGCCGAGGAAATCGATTTCGATTTCGATGGTGGTGGTGCTGGAGGAGAGCAGGTGGAGCATTTTGCGGTCGAAGCCGGTCATGAGGAAGGGGTCGGAGACGGTGCCGGCGGGGACGGGGGTTTTACGCCAGGGGCCGCCCCAGCCTTGGGGCTTGCCGAACTGCCAGAGGTCGTCGGTGACGCCGAACCAGAGGCCGACGCTGGGCTGGCCGCCGAGGGCGTTGTTGTCGTTGTTGGGGGAGTTTTGGTTGCCGCCGAGGACGAGTTCGCCGCGGAAGGAGCAGAAGTCGGGGACGATGCGCAGGTGCTGGCAGATGGGCTTGACGCCCCAGATTGAATCTTCAAAGGCCATGGGTTGGAGCTCGTAGAACATGCCTTGGATATCCATGAGGAAGTGTTCGGTTTCCACTTCGCGGATGCGCATCCATTCGGTTTGCCAGGCGTGTTCGAAGGCGTGGGAGGCTTTGGGCAGGCGGTAGCGGTTCCATTTGCCTTTGATGCAGGCCCAGAACAGGACGCTGGATTCGTCCCAGCCGGTGGCGAAGAGGACATTGTGCATATCCTGGCGGGCGGCGACATCCATGTGGGGCTTGCGGGAGAGGGCGCGCCAAGTGGCGCCATCGTATTCAAAGAGGCCGGCTTCGTTGTCGCCATAGGCGTAGAAGCCATTGTTGGTGACGGCGATGCGGCCCTGGCCGGCGAAGCCGCCTTTGAAGTGCGGGCGGGCCTTGATGTTGAACTGTTTGGTGAGGTCGAAGGCGAGGGTGGTTTTGAGGGTGTTGACGTCGAGCTCGAAGAGGAGGCCCTCCATGGTTTGGACGTAGACGAGATTGGCGGGGTCCTTGAGGTGGCGGAAGGTGGAGGTGAGGCGATGGTTATCGCCGAGGGCGGGGATGTATTTCCAATTGCCCTGGGCGTCGATGGCGTAGGGGCCGATGAAGCACTGCTTGGATTCTTTGTGGAGGAGGCGGTTGGCGTGGGTGCCGTCGTGCAGATGGAGGCGTTCGACTTTCTTGTTTTCGTCGATGCGGAAGAGGCCAAGGCCGCGGCCGGTGGCTTGTTTGTGGGAATTGTAGGTGACCACCCAGAGGGCATCGGCCCAGGGCATGAGGGCGCCGGTGCCGCATTCGGAGCGAGGCGCATCGGAGAAGGAAGTGAAGCCGAGGGTGCGTTGGGCGAGGGCGGCGGAGGGGAGAGCGGCGAGGGAGGGGAGGAAGGTGCGGCGGAGCATGGTCTAGGTAAGGTATCAAAGTGGCGGGGGGGGGAGGGTATGGTGGCATTTGGGCTCATGGCATGTCTTGCCATTTCTTGCCAAGTGTCGTATGGTGGCCTCAGGGGAGGTCCGCAATGCAAACGATGAATATCTCGTTGCCTGACCAATTGAAGGAATTTGTTGACGAGCAAGTCGGCTCTGGCCGGTACAGTAGCGTGAGCGAGTACGTGCGCGATTTGATCCGTGGCGATGAAAAGCGTAAGGCTCAGGACAAACTGGAGGCCCTGCTCCTTGCAGGGATGGAGAGCGGCGCGGCTACGGAGATGACTCCGGGGGACTGGGGCGAAATTCGCGCGGAAGCGATTCGGCAGTTTGAGGCACGCAAGTCGGGGAAGCCCGCTTACGGCGCGAGGCCAAAGGAGTACAGCAGCCAGTAGACGGTGGGCATGGAGAAGAGGGAGGAGTCGAGGCGGTCGAGCCAGCCGCCGTGGCCGGAGAGCATGGTGCCGGAGTCTTTTTGGTTGGCGGCGCGTTTGAGGGCGGATTCGGCGAGGTCGCCGAGTTGGCCGGCGACGTTGCCAGCGAGGGCGAGGAGGGCGGCGGCGGGGAGCGAAAGGGGCGGGAGGACTTGGGGAAGATAAATGCAACCAAACAGGACGGAGGCGGCGAGGGAGGCGAGGGCGCCTTCGCAGCTCTTGTTGGGGCTGATTAGGGGGGCGAGTCTGCGTTTGCCAAAGGCGCGGCCGAAGTAATAGGCAGCCGCGTCGCCGGCCCAATTGAGGGCGACGCCGAAGAAGAGCCAGTGGGGGCTGAGGGCGCGCAGGCCAATGGCGGCGCGCCAGGCGGTGAAGATATAGAGGATGCCCAGGGTGAAGGCGGCAGCGGAGGCGAAGGAGCCGCGGAAGCCGTGTTCGCCATCGACGGAGCGTAGAGAGAGGCCGAGAGCGACGATAGAGAGGACGAGGAAGTCGGTCCAGGCTAAGTTCGGGCGGACCAGCAGGAGAACGCCCAGGACGGCGCCGGGCAGGGGGAAAGCGGCAAGGCCCTGGTGTTGGACAAGGCGGACGTATTCGCGATAGCAAAGCAGGGCCAGGACGGCGACGATGAAGACGAAGATGGGTTGGGGGCTGAGAAAGATGCTGGAGTAGCCGAAGGGGATGAGCCAGGCTGCGGTGAGGAGGCGTTTCATGCGGGGCCTAGCGGAGTCATTGGCCTAGCGCCCGAACACGGGAGCAGCATCGGGGTGGAACTCCGGATCCGGGGCGGAGATGCCGCCGAAGCGGCGTTCGCGGCCTTGGAAATCATGGATGGCTTCGAGGAGGTGGCGGAGGCGGAATTCGGGCCAGAATACGGAGGAGACGTGGAGTTCGGTGTAGGCGATTTGCCAGAGGAGGAAGTTGGAGATGCGCATTTCGCCGGAGGTGCGGATGAGGAGGTCGGGGTCTGGGAGGGAGGCGGTGTGGAGGTGGGCGGCGATGGTGTGTTCGTCGATTAAGTCCGGGGAAAGGCCGGTGGCGGCGATGGCGCGGACGGCGTCGACGAGTTCGGCGCGGCCGGAATAATTGAGGGCGAGGGTGAGGCGGAGGCCGGTGTTGTTGGCGGTGAGGAGGCGGACGCGCTCGAGTTCCTGGCGGGCGCTGGCGGGGAGGTCTTCTAGGCGGCCAATGGTTTCCAGGCGGACGTTGTTTTGCTGGAGGGTGGGGAGTTCGGATTTGAGATAGAGGCGGAGGAGGCGCCAGAGGGCTTGGACTTCGAGGGTGGGGCGCTTCCAGTTTTCGGTGGAGAAGGCGTAGAGGGTGAGGGCCTCGATCGACAGGCGGGCGCAGGATTCCACGATTTCGCGAACGCTGGTGACGCCGGCTTTGTGGCCCGCGACGCGGGGAAGGCCGCGCAATTGGGCCCAGCGGCCGTTGCCATCCATGATGACGGCAATGTGGCGGGGCAAGCGGAGGGGATCGAGAGACGAGGCGAGAGCCCATTCCGCGCTATCGCGGCGCAGGGCTTCGAAGAGAGACCGCATGGAAATTCTTATTATGGTACACCTTGGGGCCGGGAGGGCGAAGTTAAGGCGAGGAGGCGAGGGCGCTTTGGAAGCTGGCTTCGTCGAGGGTGTGGGTGGCGAGCCCGGTGCGGGCGGCGGCGGTTTGGAGCGAGGAGACGAAGGCGGCAAGAAGCGCCTCGTCGCGGCAGAGGATGCCGGCCACGGCGCCGTCTACACCGGGACGGAGAATGCCAATCACCCCAACTGGAGAAAGCTCGGGCAGCGCCGAGGCCCAAGTGGTTGCCATTAAGGAAGCCGGCCAAGCACTGAGGGTGGAAGCGGGCGCGAGGACTAACGCGAATTGGCCTTGGAGCCACCAAGGGTAGTCCGGGCTATCGAAGAGCGTGCTGGCTTCCGCGGGATTTTGGCAGAGCCGGAGTGCGCCGTGAGGGCGAGCGGCACAAGCGAGAGGACCGAGAGCGAGCAAGGCTTCGGCCAGAGTTGCGGCAACGGCGGGAGGGACGCCACCATCGGGAGCGGGGACAGTCCAACCAAGCAGTGCGAAGGCGCCGTGCGGGGGAGGCAGGGGGCCGAGTTGCCAATGGGGTGCCTTGGCGTCGAAGCAGAGCAGGAAGGAGTTGGCATGGGGTTGGGACATTGGGGTAGCTTCCGGGAGAGGGTTATTGAGGCGCGGGGGCGGGAGGGAGAGGCGTGAAGATGGTGTCTTCGGCCCAATCGTAAACCACGCCGGCGGCGCTGGAGGCGGCATAGTAGCCCGCGGCTCCGCCAATCACGCAACCAACAAATCCACCAATCGCGGTGCCAAGGCCGGGAGTGGCGGCGGTGCCAAGGTAAGCGCCGCCTGCGCCAACAACTTTGCAACCGGCCCAAGCGCCGGCCCAACCGGCGACCACTTCGGTGGCGCGTTTCAAGGGCTTGCTGGCCTGGACAATGGAGATAACGTCCACGGCGACGCCAACGACGAGGAGAACGCGGCCGCCCCAGCGCAGGTAGCGGGCGCCCTTGTACATGGCGGCGCCACCTTTGCCGACGGTAGTGTGGTCGCTGATTTTGAAAGTATTCGCGGTGCCTTTTTGGTTCCAGTGGTAGTCGATGGTTTTGGATTTGACGTTGTAGCCATAATCGAGGCGGAGGTGGCGTTTGCCGGTGACGTCCTGGATGAAGAGCGTGGAAGTGGAGCCGCTCTTGGGGGTCCAACCGCGAGGGCTGAGTTCCACGGCAAGGCCGTTGGTGCCAGGGACAGGAATGCGAACAACGGAGGCCATGCCGACGCCGGCGGCGAAGGGAACGCTGCCGGAGATGGGAACGGTGGCGTCGGTGATGGTCCAGGGAAGGCTGAGGGGCTGGTCGGGAAGAACGGGATTGGGCGAAAGGTCAACGTCAGCCACCAGCACCTGCAGCGTGCACCAGGGGCCGCTGTTGCCTTGGCGGGCTTCGAGCAAAGCCGTGCCGGCGGATTGGCCGAGGAGGCTGAGGAAGCGAAGGCCATCGGCGCGGGTAGAGGTTTCGGCGAAGCCGTCGTTGGGGACAACGTTAGGGTTATTGGAACGAACGGTTAATTGCTGGCCTCCCCAAAGGCCAATGGTGCGGCGTTGTTTGGTGAGAATGCGCATGCGCCAGACGGAATCTGGCGCCAGTTTGCCATCGACGTCGTAACCGGGGCTACTGCGGTCCGGAGCGAAAAAGTGTGCCAAAGGGACCCTCCCAATTGGAATGCGTCATAGCTTCGCTAAAAAGGCCATGGAGACATTAGTTTATTGGCAACATCGGGCCAGAGGAAGGGGGGGAGGAGGGCGGCAAGGCCGAGGAAGGTGCCGAAGGGGATTTCGGTGGTGGCGGCGTCTTTGCGGGTGAGGGTGATGACGGCGAGGCCGATGACGGAGCCGAGGATGCTGGCGAGCATGAGGGTGAGCAAGGCGGCTTGGAGATTGTAAAAAGCGCCGATGAGGGCCATCATTTTGACGTCGCCGAAGCCCATGCCTTCGCGGCGGCGGACAAGTTCGTAAGCCTTGCCGATGCCCCAAAGGGCGAGGGCGGGGAGGGCGGCGCCGAGGGCGCTTTCGGCGAAGCTGCGGAGCGAGAGGGACCATTCGGCGGGGAAGACCAGCAGGGAGAGAAAGCGCGGCATGGGGAGGAAGAGGCTGAGCGCCAGGCCGAGGGCCGTGCCGCCGAGCGTGATTTCGTCGGCGAGGATGAAGGTTTCCAGATCCATGAAGACGAGGGCCAGCATGAGGGCGGCGAAGAGGCAGAGCTTGAGGGCGTCCACGGTGGGGCCCAAGCGCCAGACGGCGGCGGCGAAGACGAGGCCCGTGGAGGCTTCGAGGACGGGATAGCGCCAGGGGATGCCCGCGCGGCAGGAGCGGCAGCGGCCGCCGAGGAGAAGGTAGCTGAGCACGGGCAGGTTGTCGAACCAGGCGATGGGCTTTTCGCAGAAGGGGCAATGGGAGCCGGGCCAGGCGACGTTGAGGTCCCGCGGGAGGCGGTAGACGACGACGTTGAGGAAACTGCCGAGGAGGAGGCCGAAGAGGACGGCGAAGGCGATGGCGTAGAGGGGCGGGAGTTGGTCGAAGGGATTAAGCATAGTGGTTAAGCATGGGGTAAGAGTGCTCGATAGGCCGCGAGAGTATTGTCTACCATGTGGGCGTCGGTGAAGTGGGCCAGGTAGCGGCGGCGGGCGTTTTCGCTGAAGTGGAGTTGGAGGTTGCGGTCGTGGGCGAGGGTGAGGATGGCTTGGGCGATGGTGGGGGCGTCGTTGGGGACGAGGATGCCGGAGAAGCCTTCGTCGATGGTTTCGGGCAAGCCGCCCACGCGGCTGGCGATGACGGGCAAGCCGGCGGCCATGGCATAGAGCGCGGCGGAACCCAGGCCCTCCATCTTGGAGAGATACAGAAAGAGCAGGCCGCTGGAGATGGACTCCAGCAGTGCGGCGGGCATGCGGAGGGAGAGGCCGGCGAGGCGGGCGCTTTCCTGCATGAGGGGGTTGAGTTTACCGGGGTCTTCGCTGGCCAAGCCGCAGAGGTGGTGGGCGTAAGCGGCGGGTGTGACATCGGGAACGCCATCGTGGACGACGCGGATTTTTTCGGCGGGGATGCCGGTGCGCTTCAATTCTTTGGCGACGTAGTGGCTGACGGCGAGATAGCCAGCGGCGCGGGCGTATTTGCGGCGGGAGAGCCAATTGTCCTTGACGGGGAACGCGACGCGGCGGCTGACGAGGAAGGGGATGCGGCTGGCGAGAGCGGCGAGGGTGTGGCTGGAGGCATCCTGGACGTGGAGCACATCGGCCCAGCGAGTGAGGCCGAAGACGGTGGTGAAGCCGGTTTGGCGGGTGTCGAGGCCGGCCTGGTGGGCGAGGTCCCAGAGCTTGGAGCCATAGGAGGCCAGCAGGCGGACCTGGTGGCCGCGCTCGCGGAGGCCTTCGGCAAGGTATAGGGTTTGCCATTGGCCACCGCGCATTTGATAGCCGGCATCAGCGAGGAGGATCTTCATAGTGGCGGGCAGAGGGGGAGGGGATAGGCAGGCATGGCGATGTGTATTGACAAAGAAGATGCCCCTAATGTTTGTAGACGGTGAAGGATCGATCCAGCCAGAGGATGTGGAACATACGGCCCTCACGAAAACCAACCATAGGGGCCATCTTGTGAAAGCGGAAGGCCAAATAGGACACGTCCTCCGGGATTGCAGGGGGACGAGGTACTTTCAAATTGTTGATTTTCTCGCAACCGCTTCCGTGGCGGCTACTCATAATCAGATCCAGCCATCTTCGTTGGCTTAATTGCCAGAGGGTATCCGCAAGGGAAACTTTTTCCTGGTCGTTGCAGTCTTCAATGCCATAACCCTTGACGAGATAGCGAAAGCAAAAGGCGGGTGGTTGTTGATCGAAGTTTGGCGCCTCGGCGGGCGCCGCAAACTTTCGCCCACGGTTGGGGTCGGGGGATTTAAGCTTGGACAAGACGGGTCTTGAAGAACTGCTGCATGCGTTCGTGACTAATAACTTGGCCTAGGGGCGTTTGTTTCCACGGAGCCTCTTCGTGTGTCATGTTACGAAGCTTCGTGGCGCTGAATTGGCCATAGACGGTGGAGACCTCTTCGAGAAGTTCCAAGACTTGGGGGCCGTAGTGTGAAACCTCGATGGCAGGGGTCTCCGGGATCGCGTTGGCGCCATAAGCTTTGAAGCGATGGTAGAGTTCCGGCACGACTGGCCCGTGCGCCCATGCTTCGATCGGGGAATCAAAGAGCGGCTTGTCGTAGAGGGCGAGGTGAAAGCCTTGCGCGTAATAGACGAGTTTCTGCAGCTTTAGGTTGGACATTAAGTCTCCCGCTTCAGAATCGAGGGTAGCTAGGAAATAGTTCGCAATGTCGTGACATGTAAGCATTTTCTTAGCTTTTCCCCTCGGATTTTAGCACGGGCAGAGGGGGACTCAACGAGGTTAGCGGAAGTTGGACATGTTGCGGGCTTTGGCGTATTTGAGGAAGGTGTAGATGCCGGCCATGTAGGCGATGGCGAGGCCTTCGGGGCCGTCGAGGAAGCCGCGCTGGAGGATGTAGGAGCGGAAGAAGGTCCAGGCGGGGTCGAGGGCCATGTTGCGCCAGGAGACGCGGCGGCGGTTGGCGAGGAGTTGCTCGGCGGCGAGGGTGGTGTAGCGGTCCATCGTCTTGAGGTGCTCGGAGAGGGAGTTGCAGGTGTAGTGCAGGAGGTTGTTTTCGAGGTGGCCGACGGGGCCGCGGACCTTGACGCTTTCGTGGACGTAATCGCCTTCCCAGGCAGCCTTGCCGCGGTGGAAGAGGCGGACTTTGCGGTCTGGGTACCAGCCGGAGTGGAGGATCCAGCGGCCGAGGTATTGGGCGAGGCGGGGCATGGTGTAGCCATCGTGGCGGGGGCCGTTTTTCTTGAGTTGCCAGATTTCGGCTTCGAGGGCTTCGCTGAGGGCTTCGTCGGCGTCGATGGAAAGGATCCAATCGTGGGAGCAGGCTTCGGTGGCGAAATTTTTTTGGGCGGCATAGCCGCGCCAGTTGGACTCGACGACGCGGGCGCCGTGGACTTGGGCGAGCTCGACTGTGCGGTCGTTGGAGCCGGAATCGACGACGACGATTTCATCGCAGCAGCGCAGGCTTTCGATGGCGCGGGCGATGTTGCGCTCTTCGTTATAGGTGATGATGGCGGCGGAAATTTTCATGCCGATCATCCATAGCGTAGCGGAGCGGGGCTGAAACAAAGGGCGAAGAGCAAGAGAGCAAGAGCAGCAAGGAGGAGACGGGCGGAGTTGAGGGGCGTGGGGTCTTCGATGCGCGGGTGGCGGCGGCCAAAGAAAAAGAGCAAGGCGGCCCAGCCGAGCCAGGGCAAATAATAGAGCAAGCCCAGAGGGACGAGGGCGGCGATGGCGAGGTGTGTGATGGCGCGCGCCCAGCGGGGGGAAGCGGCGTAGACAATGTGGCCGCCATCGAGCTGGCCAATGGGGAGGAGGTTGAGGGCCGTGGCGAAGAGGCCGACCCAAGCGCCGCGGGCCATGGGATGGAGGTAGATTTGCTCGGGCGGGGCGGTGGGGAAGAAGAACAGCGAGAAGAGGCGCATGAGGGGCGGTTGGGTGAAGATGAGGTCGCCTTGGGGGGCGAGCGCGGGGTCCCAGCGGCTGAGCCAGAGGCCGAAGAAGAGGAAGGGGAGGGTGACGACGAGGCCGGCGAGGGGTCCGCCGAGGGCGACATCGAAGAGGACGCGGCGGTTATAAATGATGTCGCGGATGCGGATGAAGGCGCCGAAGGTGCCGATGAAGGTGGGGGCGGGGAGGAAGTAGGGAAGGGTGGCGTTGAGGTTGTAGTAGAGGCAGGTGCAATAGTGGCCGAGTTCGTGGGCGAGGAGGATGAGCAGGAGGGGGAGAGAGAAGCTGAGCCCGGCCAGCCAGGCGGAGGGTTGGAGAAGGCCTTGGAGCAGGGGGAGAAAATCTTCTTCAATGCGGACGGCGGGGAGGCCGTTGTGGAAGTTGAAAAAAAAGCGGTGGCCCGCTGAGGAAGTGGTGATGAGGGTAAGCGCGAAAAGGAGAGCGGGGACGAACTTGTGGCGGCGTGGCTGGGATTGAATCAGCAAGAGGCAGACGAGATGTTATGGCGGCCGGAAACGTTAAAGCGACTGCAGTTCCTTGCCGGGCTTGAAGCGGACGGCTTTGCCGGGCGGGATGGCTACTTCGTCGCCGGTGCGCGGATTGCGGCCGATGCCGGTTTTGCGGGGGCGGACATTGAAGATGCCGAAGCCGCGGAGTTCAATGCGTTCGCCTTGGCCGAGGGCGCGCTTCATGGATTCGAAGACGGTTTCGACGGCCATTTCGGCTTTGGTTTTGGTGATGCCGGTGCGGGCCACCACTTCATTGATGATGTCGAGCTTGATCACGCGCGTATCCTCCCGGGGCGAGATATGGCTAAGTTGTTGTAAATATGAGTTTTATTGTAGGGGCAGGGGAGGTGGGCTGTCAAGGGAGGGGGGAGGCTCTGCGTCAGGAGCGGAGTGCGGCGATAATGAAGCTAATGGCAACGGTTAGTGTTCTCTCGGATGAGTTTATGCACACGGTTGTAGATGCCTGTGCGAAGGCTCGTTCCACGGCTCTAAAGATGGGGCACCCCGTCGTGTATCGCGATAGCGGTGGAGAGTACGTGGCGGAATACCCAGACGGAAGACGCTTTGAAGTCCGCTTCGACCCCACCCGGCCGAGGGACTCCCATCTCGTGGTGCTACGCGAGATACCGTCAAGCATGGCATGACGCCGCCGATGCTGATCCTGGTAGCCGGCCCAAACGGTTCCGGGAAAAGCACGATTTCGGCAGCACGTGCAAACCGCGCAATGGTTGTTGTCGATCCGGATGCCATCGCACGCACGCTTGACCCCAGTCAGCCATCTCGAGCCGCGATTCCCGCAGCACGAAAAGCCATTCTGCTCTGCCGGTCTCTCGTTGCGAAACGCGATAGCTTTATCGTTGAAAGCACGTTGGCGGGGCACGGGGCAATCTCGCTGCTAGCCGGTGCGAGAGGTGCCGGATATCGAATCGTCGTGATCTACGTTGCGCTCGGCGATCCGGATCTACAGATCGACCGGGTGCGTCTTCGCGTAGCACAGGGCGGCCACGACATCCCGGACGCAGATATCAGACGCCGGTACTTCCGCAGTCTGTCGCAGGCCCCGGCAGCGATTCGCTTGGCCGACGAGGCGCTCGTGCTCGACAATGCTGGACCGCAACCCGAGCGAATGCTACTTGTCCAGCGCGGCCGGGTCGTGTGGAAAGCCAGTATTTTGCCCACATGGGTGCAAGACCTGCTGCTTAAAACCGAATAGCCGAAACAATCCCGCGGGATCCGGGGATGAGGGAGATTGCTGTTGCGTGACGCGAGATTCGTCATTTGAAGAACTGGCGACGATTCGGACAGTTGAACAGGGCCTATCACACGAGGATTTGTAGTCCTCACAACGCCTCTTGAAGATTTGGAATAGCGGGGTCGCTTAATTGCCAATAGATGACGGGTTGATAACACTAATGCCTTCTCATTCGGAACTGATTGCACCCGACCAAGACTTGGTGGCTGATCGAGCTAGCTATTTGGTGCTGCAGATTGGTATTCCGGCGCAAGTCAGAATTCTTAAGGGACATAATGCTGACGGCAGGATGCGTACGCGCCAGCTAACGGCATCACACATTCGCCGGATCAATTTCATACTTCAAGATCTCGGTGTGACTGTCGAGCGGCTGACAGTAACGTTTGGTACAAACTGTTCCCCTCATTATGTCTTTAGCTTTCCCTTTCATAAGCGTCGGGACGAGGATGCCCTACGGCTTGCCGAGGCATTCGGTTATGGTTTCGCGATCGCGAGTGGTCCCGTTTTTAGCACAGAATACCCGCTGGTCCTTCGGCTTCCATCCGAACTCGTAGGTCGCCGCTCAGTCGCGGCGAAGACCCTGCTTGATATCAAGAGGTCACGCTTCGGGGAAGAGCGATATCCTCGTTTTCCCCGCCTTGAAGATTTCACTAGCTTAGTCACCGTCGATTATTGGCACGAACTTGCCTGGCGGATAGCCAGAATCACTTTCAGGCACGACCGCATGTTCGAGGCAACACGTTTCTTACAGCGCAGCTATGAATGCTTCTACGTATTCCCCGGGGGCATTGATGATGTTGTTTACGACGACGCTCCACCTCAAAGCGCCGTTGTGCGAAGCCGTTACGAGGACGCTCTTCAGAACGCATTTAAGGCTGTTGAGGCAATAATCGGAGACCCGCCGAAAGATGACCGGCGACTGTTGGAGAAGCTGAGATTGATCGGCATCGATGCGCTCGAGCCGGTGGGTTACAGAGTTAAAGAACCGATTGCGGACGTCATTCGCTCGATGTGCGCGGCCCGCGATAAGAAGTCGGCGCATGGCAGCACACGAGATCGCTTGATTAAGCCAAATGAGCTGTTGGAGTTTCAGGCTTGCGCTGCGGTATTAGTCTTGGCTGGCCTTGAATCCAATGGCGTGAGTTTTGGCTCCAGGTAGTTTTTAGGCGTCTGAACCTTTCCAGCAGGCTATTAATTACAGGGGTAATTCTCGCTTGGATGACGCGCGATGGGTCAATCGAAGAATTGTCGACGATCCACTAAGGACGGGCAAAGAATGCCCAACCTAAAGGCCAGTCTCACAATGTCTGCCCCTGCTTGCAGATGTCGTTGAGAGACCCTGTCTCATCTTCTTCTCGAGGCTCAAAGATCAAAAAGGGGTGGCACCGAAGGGAAGCACTCTTTCCATGCTGGTGGAGAGGGGGAGAGCGCTTGGTGCCAGGGTTCCGGTTGAGCGGGCGATCTAGATAGGGAAGGCGGCGCTGGTGTTGATGACTTGGCCGGTGACGAATGCGGATGGGTTAGTTGTCGTATGAGGCAGTGTGCGGAACTGGGGGGAGATCACGAGGCCCAGTAATAAGAACACCCAGAAGCTAACCTCATACGCGACGAACATAGCGTGGAGCAAACATGACACAGTGGGCATGAGAGGGCTGTTACTTGCTCCTAACGATTAGCCGCCGAGCCGCCACGATTTTCAACGGTCGGCTCTAACGGCGTGTTAGGGCGCCGGCTGGTAATTCATTGCGCAACGAGAGCATCCAGTATGGAACGTGTGCGGCCCACCTCGTCAGAGTACGCCTGCAGCAGTACGCGCGACTCCTCAACGGAAAGGAAAGGGCGATATGCTCGTGAATCCACTTGCGCTCCGGTTCTGGGCTCCAGAGTCTGACGACTCAGGACCCAATATTGGGGGCGTGCCACCCGTACTTCCAACGTGAACACCGCGGGGGTGACAACCATAAACTTAACCCAGGTTCCAGGCACGAGCTCGATTCCTGCTTTTTGGTCCTCACGGATCGGAGCGTTGAAGACCGTCAGAATTTGGTTGTACTTCTCACCAAGTCGTTTCTCTCGCGCCTCAAAATTTTTGGCAAATGGCTCGGGGTTGTCCATCGGCCTCCAAAATTGCCGGTTAATTGCGACTGATCCGTTTGGCACGTCAACCCGATAGTCCGCACCGCAGCCCCACAGGATTGAAAGCACAGCGAATCCGACAACCACCAAAGTTACGATTCCCTTCGAAGGTGCATTCACGTGTCTCATTCTGGTCGCCCTAACTCTTCTTTAGGTCGGCTTGGCCAAGACCTGTCCTTCCCCCCAGTTCTGCACACGACATCATACGACAACTAACCCATACGGATTGAGTTTAGCGGGGAGTGGGGTTCAGGTTGAGAGGGCGATCTAGATGACAAACCCGCCGCTGGTGTTGATGCTTTGGCCGGTGACGAAGGCGGATTGGGGGGAGGCGAGGAAGGCGACGAGTTGGGCGACGTCGTCGGGGGTGCCGAGGCGGCCGTGGGGGTGGCGGTCGAGGGCGCGTTGGAGGGTGGCGGGATTGGCGAGGTGTTCGGTGGTCATGTCGGTGGTGATGTAGCCGGGGGCGACAGCATTGACAAGGATGCCGCGGGGGGCGAGTTCGAGGGCCCAATTGCGGGTGAGGGAATCGACGGCGGCTTTGGTGGCGCCATAGATGCTGCGGCCGCCGGCGATGCCGGTGCGTCCGGCGACGGAAGAGATGTTGATGATGCGAGCGCCGTGGTTGAGCAGGGGGAGGGCGCAGTGGGTGGTCCAGAAGACGCCGAGGAGGTTGGCGTTGAGGAGGTCCTGGACGGTGGCGAGGTCGGCGGCGCCGAGGGGCGTGGGTTTCCAGAGGCCGGCGTTGTTGACGAGGATGTCGAGGCGTTCGGCGTTGGGTTCGGTGGCGAGGGGGGCGAACATGGCTTCGATGGAGGCGGGGGAGCGGAGGTCGGCCTGGAGGAGGCGGGAGGGAGTGGGAAGGCTGGCGGCGGTGGCTTCGGCGGCGGCGCGGTCCTGGTGGTAGTGGATGAGGATGGAAGCGCCGAGGGCGGCGAGGTGTTGGGCGCAGGCGCGTCCGATGCCGCGGGAGGCGCCGGTGATGAGGGCGGTTTGGGAATGGAGGGGGAGAGGGGGCATAGGGATAGGATGGCGCAGGTGGGGGGGGAGGCTCCAGTCTAGGTCTGCTTGGAGATCAGCGAAACAGGTGGGGCAGATCCAGGAGTTGAGGGTGGGGGTGTGGTAGGCAGGGTCGTTGGGGAGGATTTTGTTCCAGCAGGCGGTGCAATGCTCATGATCCCAGGTTGGGGAGGGAGCTTGGTAGATTTGGTGCTCGAAGCGAGCGCCTTTGAGGTTGCGGGCGTTGTCGATGCGCCACGGCATTGAGAAACTTCTTGGAAAACTTCTATGGCTAGCTTTAACCCTTATAGCCTTTCTTCCAGGGGCAACGTTACTTTGCGCTCGCTGCGACGGAGGCAGTTACAAACTCGGCCCAAAGCTTGTCTAAGCTGGTTTTCGTATGCTGTTTCCAGAAGCGGTCGGTGTAGGTCTTATTGCGCAAGGCAATGTTGGCTTTGCGAATGACATCCGGATCTTTGAACTTTTCAATCCAATAGAGAAATGAGGCCGCTACAGCGTAGCCATGCATATATCCTTTTCCGGCTGGAGTCTGTGGCTTCGATGCAACCCTAGTCGTTTGCAAGTTGTACAGAAAAGGCATAGATTCGTCATACCCAAACAACTCGCCTTTGGAATTAATTTGTAAATAGGGGCGGTTCGTCTTGGTGAAGTAGGTGTAAGCTATATAATCCGCAATACCTTCCTTGATCCAAAGGGGCGAATAGTAACTGCCCTTCGCCCAGCAACCAAAAATTCTTAAGCCATCGCACCTAGCATCCTCTTGGTAGCCCTGGACGATATGTGCGAGCTCATGGATGACGACGGCTCGGAAATCCAGTTTCGACGGACGTTTCGCCTCCGCTGATGAAAGGTACATTGTATTTGCTTCTGCGCGCCCGGACAGGTTTCCAGTATCCGCAAAAATGATGCGAATCTCTTCCAGCGGTTTTGGTGGGTTCGCGCCGAAGAGGATTTCGTTGATTCTTGGGTACCACTGCTGGCATAAAGAGGCCGCATCCTGGGCGAATGCATGTAATTCTGGGTCGGTGTTTTCAATCACGATCCGTGGCGATGTAGAGTACGCCGGCAGTGCCACTAATAACATCAATCCGAATAACATTGGCGAGAGTCTACCAAAACAAAGTTTTCGCCGCAACGGGAGGAGCAAAACTAAGCGACATCTTCCTATAGAGTCGGTTCATAGGGTGTTGCGGCGTGATGGAAGTATTGCGCGGTGGCGTCGTTGGCGGGGAAAAAGGTTTCGATGCGGAGTTCCTCGGCGGTGATGTCCTGGGGGGTGCCGAAGGTGGAGATGACCGTGAAGAGGGAGAGCGATAGGCTGCCGAGGCGGAGCTCGAGGGGGAGGACGGGGAGGAGGGGAGCGTCCTCTGGGGGGCGGAGGACGAGGGGGTCTTGTAGGGGGGCGAGTTCGGCGAGGATGGTGCGCAGGGGGCCGGCGTCGGCGGCATCGGCTTCGCGTTCGGCGCGGCACCAGATGAGCGGGGCGAGGGCGGACCAATTGGCGACGTAGGGGCGCAGGCCGTTGGGATGAAAGAAGAGGCGGAGGAGGTTCACGGGCGGCGTGGCACCGAGGGTGCGCGCGAGGTTTTCAAAGGGGGCGTTGGCAAGGCGGACATTCCAGGCGCGGTCGAGGGCGAGGGCGGGGAAGGGGGCATGGTTGGCCAGCATGAGGCGGACGGCGGCGAGGACCTGCGCCATGTGGGGGTCGTCTAGGGGGCGGGCGGAGTAGAGCGGGGCGAAGCCGGCAGCGAGCAGGAGGGTGTTGCGGTCGCGCAAGGGGACGGCGAGGGCTTCGGTGAGTTGGAGGATCATGTCGCGGCTGGGCTGGGCGCGGCCGGATTCGAGGAAACTGATGTGGCGCTGGCTGACGTTGGCGGCGAGGGCGAGGTCGAGTTGGGAAAGGCGGCGGCGGGAGCGCCAGGTTTTGAGCTGCTGTGGGAAGGCGGGGGAGGGCGCGGTGGGCATGGACTGCCTCTATTTTCGCGCCGGGGGGCGGGGGGCGTTCAATAACCTCGGAGGTAATTGCGGGGTGTAAGAGGGGGAGGGCAGAATTGGGGGGAAAGGAGATGGGATGAGTATGAGAATGATGGGATTGCTGGCGATGACGCTGGGGTTGGCCGTGGTGACGGGATTGGCGCTGGTGGAGGCGGGGTACTGGGGCATTATCGAAGGCGAGTTGCGGAATTGGGCTGGGAGGCAGGTGCTGGCGGACTTGACCGTGTTGGGGGTACTGGCGTGTTTTTGGATATACGGAGATGCGCGGAAGCGGGGCGCGGCGTGGTGGCCGTTTGTGGCAATCACACTGGTGGCGGGCTCGTTCGGGCCGCTGTTGTATTTGGTGCTGCGGGAGGCGAAAGGAGAGCGATAGGCTGGGGGAATGAAACTGGGCGTGATTCACGCATCGCGGGCGGCGGTGGATGTGGTGGCAGAATATTATGCGCGGGCGGAGCCGGGGTGGGAGATTACGCATTTGCTGGACGACGGCGTGATGCGGATGTTGCGGGCGCGGGATTGGGCGGCGGCGCAGGCGCGGCTGGAGCAACACCGGGACGATTTGCGGCGGACTTACGGGGTAGAGCAAGTGATGGTGACGTGTTCGGCGCTGCCGCTGGCGGTGGTGGAAGCGATGGGCGTGCACAAGATTGACGTGGCGATGGCGCGGCGGGCGGGGGAAGTGGGCCGGCGGATTGGCGTGTTGGCGACCTTTGCCTCGACGCAAGAAACGACGCGAGAGATGATTTTGGCATTCCATCCGGATGCGGAAATTGTGGAGGTTTTGGAAGAGGCGGCGCTGGTGAGTTTGTTGGCGGGAGACGTGGCCGCGCACGACGCGCGATTCTTTGCGGCGGTGGAGCAATTCCGGGGACGGGTGGATGTGTTGGTGTTGGCGCAGGTATCGATGGCGCGGTTGCGGGAGGAAGCGGAAAGGCGATTGGGGGTACCGGTGTTGGAGAGCTTGTCGACGAGTTTGGAGGGGTTGCAATTGCGCCTGAGCATGTGATGATGAGGGTGGAGAGAACGGATGAAAGCTGTAGAGTTTGACGCGACAATTGATGGCGGAGGGCAGATCCTTCTTCCAGCGGAAGTGGCCGGAAATCTTCCGGTGGGGCAACCCGTGCGCTTCGTGTTGCTTTGGGAAGACCCAATGCAGACAAAGGATTCCGCGTGGCGTGAGGCAGGACGGCGGAGATTCGAGGAAGCGTACTGCCCAGAAGACGATGTTTATGAGCAACTAATTGGCAATGACATTGCAAACCGGTGATGTTGTTTTAATTCGAATGCCTTTCCACCAGGTTCCGGGATTAAAGGTGCGCCCCGCGCTGGTATTGCTGGATACAGGCGACGATGACTTCATTGCCGCTCCACTGACTTCAAGGGCATGGAGTTCTGAATTTGATTACCCTCTTCGCGATTGGCAAGCAGCTGGCTTGAACGTTGCTTCAACAGGGCGGATTCACAAGCTCACGGTTCTGGCAAAGGCCGAGGTAGTTCGCAAGCTCGGTTCGTGTTCGGAAGAGGACCAAGTGCAAGTGCGTTCGCTGTTTTGCCAGGCATTTTGCCAACGATAGGGCCAGACCGGAAGGGCGAGGCGGGCAAAGGATGATCTGTCCTTAGTCCGGCAGCCGGACGAGCCAGACTTCGGCAAGGCGGGAGTGTTGGCGCCAGTTGAGGTGGGCTTCGTCGGTGGGGATGGTGAAGGTGACTTCGAGGCGGCGGTCGGTGAGCAAGTGGGCGGGGATGGCGAATTCGTTTTGTTCGCCGGACTTGGTTTGGGTGAGGGGCTGGCCATCGGCAGCAGGAAGGTGTTTGCCGTAGCCGGTGGTGCGGAGGACGTAGGTGGCGCGGGGATCGAGGGCCTCATAAACCAGGCGGGCGGGCCACATGGTGATTTGTTGGGAAAGGCGGAGGCGGCTGCGGCCTTGGGAAAGCCACCAGTAGGTGGGGTCAAAGGGGCCTTGGACGCGGGGGGAGCGGGCGATGTGGCCGAGGTCGTCGTAGAAGCTGCCAGGGGTGGGGTTTTCCCAAGTGCCGAGAAACTGGAGGCGGGCAGGGCGATCTTGGGCGGGGAGGGAGGCGACCTTGGCGATTTCGTCTTCGAGCCAGTAGCGGTTGTTGAGGGGGAGGTCGAGGAAGTCGAGGATAGCGCCACGCTCTGCGCCGCTGGCGCCGTATTTTTCTACACTCGTCTGAAGGCCGATGGATTGGTATAGGCTTTCGCAAAGGGAAGCGATGCGGGCGCGGAGGTCCGCGTGGCCGGGGGCTTGGCGAAGGAAAGAGAGGGCGCGGGGGGCATCGCTTTCGCGGAGAGCGGCATTGGCTTGTTGTTCGGCGGCAGTATCGTCGAGCAGGCGGCGGCGGACGTAGGCATCGTAAACGGCGCGGAGTTCGAGCATTTGGGCGCGCCAGGAAGGGCCGAGCGAAGGCCAGGAGGCGAGGGTGGATTCAACGGCGCCATTGGTGGCGAGGGGGCCGCGCCAATTGCGCTCGAGGGCGAGGATGGCATCGGCGGCGCGGGCGGGATTTGTTGCGGGAAGGAAGAGGCGGGCGTATTGTTGGAGCAATTCGCGGGGCGATTGTTGGGGATTCCAGGCGAGGCGCGTGAAGACGAATTTGTTGACGTCGTCGTGCGCGCCATCGGAATAGCTGAGGAATCCGGTGGACCAGGGCGCAATGCGGTGGAAGATTTCGGTGTATTGCGCGGGGCGGGGATTGATGGCCTCGCGGCCGAGGGTGAGGGCATAGGCCTGGTCCCATTCGGGTACTTCGAACTGGGCGAGCTTGTTGTGGGTGAGGTCGGGATAAAGGCGGAGGCCGTATTGCGCCGGGAGGCGGTTGCGGGTGCGGGCGAGCGGGGGGCTGGAGGGCCCGGCCACCAAACCGCCGAGCCAGGAGGGTTTGGTTTTCTCTATGTATTGATAAACGGCTTCCTCTTTTTCTAAGTTGAAGCCTTGGAGGGAGAGCCAGATTTTGGCTTGGGGATGGCGGGCTTTGAGGCGGGGGGCGACGTCGGCAAGGAGGGCGAGGACAAGGTCGGGCGGGTTATGGCCGGGGTCGCCGCCGGGGAAGAAGAAGCCGGAGAGAGTGGGGGCGCTGGCGGCGAGGGTATCGATTTGGGCGAGGTATTGGGTGCGGAGAGCGGTGTTGGTGAGGTCGAAATCCGCGGGCACCCAGACCCAATATTCGATGCCGTACTTCAGGCAGATTTCACTGAGGGCGCGGTGCATGGCAGGGCGGGAGACCTTCATCAAGGGAGCGGGCTTGGTGTCCTGGAAGGGGATGTTTTCGATGGCGTTAGCCCCGGCGAGGACGAGTTCGCGAATGTAGTCGTCGTATTGGGCAATGGTCCAGGCGTCGTAGGAATTGGCGGTGGCGCGGTAGCCGAGTTGGTGGCCCCGGAGGGCGTAGGCGGGGGCGCTGGTGATTTCGTAGAAGGTGTTCGCGTGCATGAGGTAGTGGCCGAGGCCGTAGAGGAAGCCGCGGGTGGTGGAGGCGGCGATTTCGAGCGAGGGGCTCGTGCGGAGGCGGAAGGCTTCGGTGGCGAGGGAGGGGTCGAGGGTGAGGCGGAAGGGAGTGTTGGGTTGGCGGCGGGCGAGTTCTTCCTGGATGATTGCTTGGGGGATTTGCGCGAGGAGAGGGAGGGCGAGGAAGAAAGCTGCCAAGAAGAGCGGATTGGATCGCATGGAGCCATTGTGGCACTCTGAAGTCTGGAGGTCAGCGGATTGATTGTGGAACAGAAAAGAGTACTTGTTATTGGCTTCTTGCTGCTGGTATGCGGAAGTTATGGTCAAACGAACCGATCCTCCGAGCGGGATCAGCAAAAGAAAGAAGTTCCCGAAGCTACCGCTCTTGTCATTCAAGATTATTTACATAACCCAACGACTCTGAAGGAGCTTTATCAGTTGGCCGAAGTTGTCGTGGACGGCATTGTTGAGGCTAAGTTGCCTTCTTATTGGACGAAGGATCAGACTGGGATACTAACTGACAATGTCGTGGCGACTTCTGAATTCTTCAAAGGCGATTCTGGACTGAAGCAATTTTTATTAGTTGAGACGGGAGGGACTATTGGACGGCTGCGGCATGAACTACACAATGCAGTTCCGGTGCAGAAGGGAGAGAGATACATATTCTTTCTTGTTGCCGATAATCGCCTGGACTTGCCTCCGGTGAAGCGGTTAGTGCGCTATTCCACAGTAATTGGGAAGGGGAATCTGCGGGTAACCGGAAACGTCATTATGTTTCCGCGAGAAACTGCGAAAGCTATGCGCGAGGCTTATGAGGGGATTGGTCTGGAGGAATTTAAGATAGAGCTTCGAAAGCTAGCGGGGAGGTAAGAATGGATCTGGGATCGCTAGGGCGATGAACAACGGGGATTGTTTTTGGTGTGGTGGTGGTTAAGGCCGCTGCGGTGGGGCCGCCTGGGGAAGACTAAAGAATGCTGCCTGCGGGGCGAGGCGGGGATGGCTTCGGGGTGCGGGAATCGCTTTGGGGCATCCAGGGCGAAGCTCATCCCTCCTCAAGGATGGCGTCTGTATTCTGTTTCCCGTGAAGGACTCGAATGATGATTAGGGTGTCCTTATGAATGAGGTAATAGACGCGAATATCCGGGAAGCCATTCACTGGCCAAGTGCGAAGCCCGGAGAGCAGAGGATTTGAGGAAGCCTTCGGCGATCCCATGACTGGACGTTTTGTCAGGTCCGTGATTGCAGCTTCAACGCCTTGGAGGAAGTTATCGGCTACAGCAACGGCCCCTTTGCTTTGGTAAAAGTTGTATTGCTGAAGGATGTCCGCCCGTGCGGCGGGGCGGATAAAGTGTTTCACGCGGACTTTTTGCGGCGTGTGCTTTTCTTGGCCAAGGTGGTGGCTTCCGCGCGCAGGTCCTTCCAGAACTGCCGATTGAGGGGGATATCTTTGCCGGGGCCGAGGAGGCCCTCCAAGAGAAGGGCTTCCAATTTTGCTTCCGCCTCGCGCTCTTGCGCTTCTCGCAACAGGGTGCGGAAGTATTCGCTGACGTTACCGTAGCCCTTTGCAGAGAGCTGGTCGTCGACGAAGGTCTTCAAGCTTTGGGGCAAAGAAATGGTGACGGTAGTCATGGCAAATGGAACGGAGCGATCTTTCACCATGATATGACGAATAAGAAATGTTCTTAATAGTTAAGAGAGGAGCCGGCCCTCTTAACGGCCTAGTGCATCATGACGTCGAGGACGGCGCGGGTGGTGTCCCATTCCATGACGAGGTCAAAATGGTTTTCGCCACGGGGGAGGAGCTTGATGGTGAACTGTTCGACGGCGGGAATGGTGGAGACCTTCATGGGTGCGCGGCCCACTTCTTCGGGCTTGATCTTGGTTTCGTAATCCCAATCGGCGCCCCAGCCCTTGGCTTGTTTGTTGACGACGAGCTGCCATTCTTTTTCGCCGGGCACGGTCCAGAGGCTATAGGAGCCGGCGGGAACGTGGAGGCTGCCGAACATGACATCGGTGGGCAGGGTGATGAGGGTGCGTTCGTCCGCGCCGGTGCGCCACACTTTGCCGTAGGGCACCAGGCCGCCAAAGATCTTGCGGCCCTTCTTGGAGGGGCGGCCGTATTCAATGGTGATGGGCTTGCCTTCGTGGGTGGCTTCTACTTTTTCGTGCGGGCTCTTGCGGCCTTGGGCGGGGAGCGAAACCACGGAGAGGGCAAACAGGGCAGTGAGGGTAAACAAAGAGGCTACTTTGCGCATGTTTCTAGCCTAGCAAGCGCGTTAGAGTTGCGGTATGCGGCTAAGTCTCATGCTCTTGCTGTCCCTGCCGGTGTTGGCGCAGACGCGCGTGTGGTTGGATGCGGATACGGCGAACGAGATTGACGACCTCTATGCCATAACGCGGGTGCTGCAGGCTAAGGAGGTGGAGCTGGTGGCGCTGAGTTCGGC
>JANRIK010000029.1:0-16028 GCA_033765085.1 Bryobacter sp.
CTCCCCCGCTTGCACTCGCTCGACCGCCCTCACCCGGATCTCTTCCAGCGTCTTGTGATCCAACGATCGCGCATCCCGCTTCGCCATGCCTCAGTATATCACAATGTCTACTTACTTGTGAACTGGTTAATAATCAAGACATCAAGATCGCATCGAGGGGCGAGAATGTCTTTACGATCAAAGCCCAACCACCTCCCTCTCCGAAACCACGGCAAGAACGATAGCGCGAGAGCTAAACCTCGCGGCGTCTGAACCCACTTCACTGAAGTAGGAACTACACGGCTCCTAAAGCGGCCGCCGCTTCTCCGGCTTTGGCTTCTCGCCTTCAAAGGTTAGCGTCACCGTTACGCCGCGTGTGGATTCGTCGAATTGGTAGCGGCTGCGCGTGTTGCCGAGATTGTCGAGAATACCTTCCGTGCGGATGCGCTCCAGGAACTGGTCCGGGTATTCGGGGTTGAAGGGGTCGCCGCGCTCCATTTTCCACATCTTGCGGATCGCTGGTTCCGAAATGATGTCCAAGCCCCGGATTTCGAGCGTTTCGAAGGAATAGCGTGCCCCGGGCTCTACGATCAATTCCACATCCACGGCCTTGGCCGCATCGTCTACTTCGCGCACCTCGTTCACGCGCGCATCCAAATAGCCATTGCGCCGCACCGCCGCCTCAATCTTTTTGGCTCCCTCGGCCACCAGCGTCATGTTCGCCGGCAGATCCTCTTGGAATTCCCCAGCGCGCAGCATCTCTTCGTTGCTCTTGCCTAGGCCCTCCACGCTAACCTTGCGCAACTTATACTCCTCGCCCTCCTCCACCTCCACCATCACATCCACGGCGTTCAAGCCCGGCGAAGGAGTGGCTTCAATTTTCGGATAGCGCACGCGCAAACGGCCCCGCGCCTCGTACACCGGGGTAATGCGCAGCTCCAGCACCTTGCGAAAAGCGGCTTCGTCCCACACCAAGCCTACGGCGGAGGCCGCCGCCAGGACGCGCAATTCCTCGCCGGGCAGCAGCTTGTTGCCGCGAAAATCCACCTTGTAAACCGTGGGCAGCGGTTTGGTGGCGCGGAACTCAATGCGCAGCTCGCCCGTGTCGTTGCTCACCACCTTGCCGCGCAGAATGTCGTTGTCGGCTTTCAAGCCGAACGTATCGTTCAGGGTGCGGGCGTAACGCCGCAGCACCTCGTCAGTGGCGGGAATTTTCTCGCCGAAGAGGGGGTCCGTTTTTGTCAGCGCGGCCTTGGCCTCTGCCTCTTTGCCCTGCAAATCGGGGAAGCTGACGGGATAGAAAACGCTTACCTCCCGCACTTCCCAAGTGAGGGCGTAGCCGCTTGCAACCGGCTCATAGCGGTAGCCCACGCGGTCAAGGTAGCCCGTGGCCAGCAGGCGCTGCATGGCGGCGTCGAATTCTTTCTTGGTGGCTTTCGCCCCAACGGGCAAACCGCTGGCGGCCACTACCTGCTCCTCGCGCAATTGCCGCAGCCCGTCCACGCGCACACTTGCCACCGGGAAGGCAACTTCGGGGGCTTGCGCCCAGGCCAATTGCCCGGCGGGAGCGCAAAAGCACAACAAAATGGCGGCGAAAAATTTCATTCTTTTCCTTGGATGCGGGTGCGGGAATTCTTGTTCCATCTTAGAACCTGCTTGATACACTGAAAGGGTTCCCATGCAATACGATGTCGTGATTATTGGCAGTGGCCCCGGAGGCTACTCGGCGGCAGTGCGTGCGGGCCAGTACGGCCTGAAAACCGCCATCATTGAAAAAGACGTAAAGCTCGGCGGCACCTGCCTGCACGTGGGCTGTGTTCCCACCAAAGCCCTGCTGCATACGGCTGGCGTGTGGGAATACTTCATGCACCCGGAAGAAGAAGGCATTTCCTGCCAAAGCCCGGTGCTGCACTTCCCCAACGTGATTGAGCGCAAGAACAAAATTGTGTCCAAGCACGCCAAGGGCGTGGAATTTCTGATGAAGAAGAACAAGGCCGACGTCATTCCCGGCTTCGGCCGCCTTTTGGGCGGCGGCAAGGTGGAGGTGACCAACAACGGCCAGGTGACGATTCTCGAAGCGAAGAATATCGTCATCGCCACGGGTTCAGAAGCGCGCATGTTGCCCGGCATGGCCGCACAAAGCCCCCGCATTGTCACCAATATCGAAATTTTGAATTTAACCAGCGTACCGAAGAGCCTAGGCATTATTGGCGCGGGCGCCGTGGGCGTGGAGTTTGGGTCGATCTTCAAGCGTTTCGGCAGTGATGTGACGATCTTTGAAATGCTGCCGCGCTTGGTGCCGGTGGAGGACGAAGAAGTTTCAAAGGAACTGGAGCGTTCCTTCAAGAAAGCCGGCATCCGTTGCGAAACCGGAGCCAAGGTGGAGTATATCCAGGTGGGCGCCGACAGCGTGCGTTTCACCGCCACGCTGGCCAACGGCAAGCAAGAGCAGATGGAAGTGGAAACGCTGCTGGTGGCCGTGGGCCGCAAGCCGCACACGGAAAAGATCGGGCTCGAGAATACGCGCGTTGAAGTGGACCGCGGCTTCCTTAAAGTAGACGGCTTCCAGCGCACGGCCGAAGCCGGCGTTTATGCCATTGGCGACGTCGTGGCCGGAACGCCACAATTGGCCCACGTGGCCACGGCGGAAGGCATGGTGGCCATAGGCCACATTGCGGGCGTGGAGGTGCAGCCCATCAAGAAAAACCGCATTCCCGGCGCCACGTATACCGACCCCGGCATTGGCAGCGTAGGCCTGACCGAGGTGCAAGCCAAAGAAAAGGGCCACAAAGTGATGGTGGGCAAGTTCCCCTTTGCGGCCAATTCCAAGGCCTCCATTGTGGGCCACCACGAAGGCTTTGTGAAGGTTGTGGCCGACGAGCAGTTTGGCGAAATTTTGGGCGTGCACATCATCGGCCACCACGGCTACGAATTGATTGCCGAGGCCGTGGCCGCCATGGAAGCCGAAGCCACCGTGGAAACCATGATGAACACCATCCACGCGCACCCCACACAATACGAAGCCGTGGGCGAAGCCTTCAACGCGGTTTACGGAATGGCGATCAATGCCTAGTTTTGACGCGCCCAGTTCTGCCGCGCCCAGCTTCGATGTTGTCGACTGGGGCCGCCTGGGCTGGGAAGAGGCCTGGCAACGCCAGCAGGCGCATGTCGCCCGGCGCAAGCAAAGCCTTGGCCGCGATACTCTCTTTTTTGTGGAGCACGACCCGGTGATAACGCTGGGCCGCAATGCCGAGCTACGCAACATCCTGGCCAGCCCCGAAGCGCTGGCCCAACGCGGCATTTCCGTTGCGGAAGCCAACCGCGGCGGCGACGTTACCTTTCACGGACCCGGCCAACTGGTGGGCTATCCCATTTTCGATTTGCACGGCTGGAAAAAGGACGTGCGGGCCTACGTGGAAACGCTCGAGCACGGCATCGTTGCCGCATTGGCCGAGTTTGGCGTAGAGGCGCACGCGCGCTCTGGCAAAGAGACGGGCGTATATGTCGAGAATGCTCAGGGGGCGCCAGCAAAGATTTGCGCGCTGGGCGTCCACATTAGCCGCTGGGTCACTTGCCACGGCTTCGCTTTGAACATCGACACGGATTTGCGGTTTTTCGAAACCATTGTTCCCTGCGGGCTTAGCCTGCCGGTAACCAGCCTTGCCGCCCTTGGCGTGAAGGCAACGCGCGCAGAAGTACAAGACGCTGTGGTCCGCCAATTGGCGGGCCTTTTTCATTTCAGTTCACCCACCATCCCCGCCACGCCCGAACCCCGGGAGCGGGAACTTGAGGAGATTCAGCCATGACCGATGTCGTGATGCCCCAAATGGGCGAGAGTATTGTGGAAGGAACCTTGACGCGCTGGCTCAAGAAGCCCGGCGACAAGGTGGAGCGGGACGAGCCGCTCTTTGAGATTTCCACCGATAAAGTGGATACCGAGATTCCGTCGCCCGCCGCTGGCACGCTGGCCGAGATTCTGGTGCAGGAAGGCGCCACGGTTTCTGTGAATACCGTTGTGGCGCGCATCGGCGATGGCGCGAGCGCTCCGGCCCCGGCTCCCGTTGCGGCCGCTCCAGCTCCGGCCCCGGTTGTGGAAGCTGCGCCGCCGCCGCCTCCTCCTGCGCCTGCCCCGGTAGCCGCAGCTCCGGCTCCTGCAGCTCCGGCACCCGCCGCCGAAGATGCCAGTGACGTCTCCGGCCCGCTTTCCCCACTGGTGCGCAAGATGGCCCGCGAATACAACATCGACCTGGCGCAGGTGAAGGGCACCGGTGCCGGTGGCCGCATCACCAAGCAGGACGTAGAAGCGTTTATTGAAGCGCAGGCTGCGCGCACGATGTCTGCCCCAACGCCCGCCGCTCCGGCGCCCGTTGCGGCTTCCGCACCCGTTGCCGCACCCGCTCCAGCGTCTGTGCCTCCCCCGGCACCGGCCAGCCCGGCCAAGACGCGCGTTGAGCCGATGAGCATCATGCGCAAGAAGATTGCCGAGCACATGATCAAGTCCAAGGCCACCAGCGCCCACGTCACCACCGTGCACAAGGTGGACATGACCAAAATCGCCAAGCTGCGCGCCAAACACAAGGACGAGTTCCAAGCCCGCTACGGCTTTGGGCTGACCTTCCTGCCCTTTATCGCCCGTGCGGCCAGCGAAGCCTTGCGCGTCTTCCCCATCGTGAATGCTTCGATTGAGGGCGACAACATCATCTACCACAACGAAGTGAACATGGGCATTGCCGTGGCGCTCGATGGCGGCTCCGGGCTGATTGTGCCGGTGATCAAGCGCGCCGACGAGATGAACATTGTCGGCCTGCAGCGCTCGATTGTAGACCTCGCCAACCGCGCCCGCGGCAAGCAATTGAAGCCGGACGATATCTCCGGCGGCACCTTCGCGCTGACCAACTTCGGCAGCTTTGGCAGCATCTTCGCCACGCCCGTTATCAACCAGCCCAATGTGGCCATTCTCGGCATTGGCGCCATTGAAAAGGTGCCTGTGGTGGTGGACGACGCCATCGCCATCCGCAGCCAAGCCCACCTGGCACTGACCTTCGACCACCGCTTGATTGATGGCGCGCTGGCCGACCAGTTCTGCCAGAAGATCAAGGCGATTCTCGAGAACTTCAGCGAACAGGTTCTCTAATTAGCACGGGCACCCCGATCAACGGGGGCTTAAGCGGGGCCAATCGGTTTCAATGCCCGCAGCCCGCAAACGCGATTGCAAGTCGGCGAGCCGCTTCGGATCCTTACGGATCATCCGGGGCGGCTCTCCGGTTTTTAGGGCCTCAGCGGCCACCATGCCGGCGCTTTCGCCCGTGTTCCATTCGACTGGATGCAAGCGGTAACAACCATTGGTGATGTGCGTGACGCCCAGGTTTTTCGCCCCGGCCAGGAGGTTTTCCATGCGGCGGGGGATCAACGCTCCCAAGGGAATCTGAAAGGGCAGGCTGCTGACGTCGATGTAGTTGTCGCCGCCCGTCGAGGGGTGCAGGTCAATGCGATAGCTACCCACGCCTACGCTGTCGGGGAACTTTTCCGCTTCCTTGGTGGGGCGCAGATCCGTGGCCACATGTTGTTGCACAACCGTGAACTCGGCGCGCAATCGGCGGCTTTCGCGGACGTAGGGGTGCATGGCCAAGCCGTCTTCCGTACCGGATTGGTCGTGCCGCAGTTTCAGGCCTTTCCAGCCCTGTTTGCCGTCCTCGCGCGGGGCTTCGGTCTGCATCCAATAGAGCAGGGAGAGGCTGAGTTGCTTGGCATTTTCGAGGGGGCTTTTGCCGTTGCGCTCACCGAGCCAGTAGTCGTTCTGCGGCCAATTGACGAGCGTGATGTCGGCATCGGCAGGAAGGCCAGCATCGGCAGGAAGGCCAGCGAATTGGGCCCGTCGGCGAATGCGGCGGTAAAGCCAGAGGTTTAGCGGCTGCGCCGGGTCGCCCGTGTCTTCGCGCGGGTCAAAGCGCAGCGTGCGCGGGGCAAGGGTAATGGGATTGGAGTAAGTCCAACTGAGCAGCTTGCCAGGCCAGGCGGGCTTGAGAGCAGGGGTGTAGTCGCGCCAAAAGGCGTAATCGGCGGGGCGTTCGATGGTGTGGTCTTCGCCCTCGTGGTAGGAGATGGCGAAGCAGACGGTGGGCGCCTGGATGTTGTTGGGTTGGGCCTCGGCGGGCGCGGCGGGTTCGCCGGTTTCGCGCTGGCTTTCAAAGCCGGTGACGTGTTCGCAGGTGCTGAGGGCAAGCAAGTCGCCTTCCTCGGTGGCGTCGATGAAGTAGGGGGCGGACAGGGTGATGCGGTGCTTTTCTTGGAGGTGTTCGACGGTGACGGCGAGGATGCGGTCGCCCTGCTCGTCAACCTTCACGGGCCGGAACTCGCGCAGGAGCGTCAACTGGCCGCTGGCGAGATAGGGCGCGAGCATGGCTTCGAGAACGGCGAGGGAGACCCAGGGCTCGTGGGTAAGCGCGCTGACGCTGCCGCCGCCGGGATTAAGGGCCGGGCGGGAACGGGCCTCGACGCTGAGGGGCAAATGAGAATGATAATACTCTCTCACCTTCGTCCGGTATTCGCGGTAAGCGCGCGTGGCGCCGAACTGCTCAATCCAGGGGTGCTCGTCGGGCGGCACCATTTGCGAGGTCAACTGCCCGCCGATCCAGCGCGTGGGCTCGGTCAGGATGACGCGGCGGCCCATACGCAAGGCCCCCAGCGCGGCCGCGCAGCCGCCGGTGCCCGCACCGAGGATGGCGATGTCAGTGCGAAGTTCGCGAGGGCGCGTGGAAGCGGCGTTCAGCAAAAACGGAGCGCCCCAAAGAGCGCGCCGAGAGATCAAGATGGGGGCTTGCACTCCCCTTAGGATGCCATTAGCGGCTGATGCGCAGGAGCGAACTGGCGATTTGCGCGAACAGCGTGGAAAGCGCTTGCGGGTCGGAGGTGGAGAACCAAAGGCCCTTTTGCTGCGAGGAATTGTAGTTGGGATTGGTATAAGGCAATACCGTGCCACCGTCGAAGACCGTGGGTTGAATGGTTTCGACGTTTGCGATGAACTGCAGGAACTCGCGATCGACATTTGGCTCGTTACCAATCAGGTAAATTGCGTCAATGCGGATGTTGTACTCCGTATCACTGCGGATGCGGTTGGCTGCGCTGATGGCGGCATTCATGGCCGCCGCCGGATAAACGTTGGGAACGTCTGTTCGAAGGAAGTCCTTGTAAGGACCTGACGTGAAGAAATTGCTGCCGATGCCTACAGTCGGATAGCCGTCCCAGGTACCGCCCCGGAATTTACAAAGCCCGCCGGAGCCTGAGGGAACGACAGTACCGCTAGGAGCACAGCTTTCGTTTACATTGAAGATCCAGTTGTCGCGAGGTCCGCGGTTGGAGTTGCCCATAGCGTCCTCTTCGGGAATGTGGGCCACGGTTTGGGAGGTGATGCGGTTGGTGCCGTTAGGGAAACCGGAAGGGATTGAACCAGCGCTCTCGCCATCTACGGGAGCAACTATGTTCCCGCCTCGGTTGCCAAAGCGAGGATCGTAGCTATCGCCTTGGCCGAAACCGCCGTATATCGTTGCAGGAGTAGTTGTGTTGCTGGGGAGCGGCAATTGATAGCACATCCAGGTGACGCCAAGGTCCGGGACATCAATGTCGTTGTTTGTACTTTGGCATTTGTCGAAATTGCCGACTGGCGCATCATTATCTTGAATCCAACGTCTTTTATAGGTTCCACTTGCACCCGTAAGATGAAATCCCCATTTGTCGCGCTCAGAATTGGAGTACCGCGTATAGCCACGGGTTTCGGGAGTGCTGCCATTGTTCGAGTATTGGTAATTGGTTAAAGGAAGAAACCGGCTATCCCCAAGGCGGGGTTCAACTCCGGCTATGATCCAAGCCCTCTGCGTAAGAGTGTAGCCCCGTTGTTCAGGCGGAAGAAGGTTGTCATTGTAAGCAGGATCTCGAATGATTAAGGGGCAGGGATCAAAACTTCCGCAAGATACAAAGGGATCCCGAGGATCGCGATACAACCGAGCGGATTCAGTCGGCGGATTTAACGGCATATCAGGCCCTGGCCCGAAACGATCGTCTACAGATGTGCGCAATGGCCAGTTCCCCGTTACTTGGTTGGGCATGCCGTCCGTGAACAGCACCATGGTATTGGCGGCGAGTTTCAAGCCTACCCCGCGAATTTCATCCCAAGAAAGGTTCATGGCCGGGGCTGTGTTCGTGCCTCCGCTGCAATTCATGTTGGCCAGCACGTAGTCTGCCCCGGAACTTCCCGCGCTCTTGAATTGGGTGCTGGGCGCGTAGTTGACGCGGGTCCGGGAATTGAAACTGGCAATGCCGACATAGTCGTAGGGGCTGAAGTACTTCAAGAAGCGGCTGGCCGAATAGATCATGGCGTCGCAGGATCGGCTGGTCGATGTGACCGTGGTGGGGATAGTGCCTACGCTGGAACGGCTGCTCATGGAGCCGGAAACGTCGAGGATCAGCATCATGACCAGCGTGCGGCGGGTGGCCGTGCCAGAGGCGGCAATGCTCATATTCGGCTTCGAAAATATCTTCATGAAGTAGGTAGGGGCTACAACAGTGCCGGTAACTTCTACTTGCAATACGCCTGTGGGCGCGCCATCGCGCATAATCATTTCAAATTTGGGCGTCATGGAAGTTTTTTGCGGGTCAGTCCCCATAAAGCCATCTGGAAAATTGGCGGCAAAGAAGCGCCGGGCACTGGTGGTGGCCTCCGCTTGCGCCTCTTCGAGGGTGTCGCCCAGATTCAGCCCACGACCCGCGCCCAGGGCGGCAGAGTCCACAGCAGCCATCAAGCGGCCTTTGACGAAGTAAGCCACGCCACCATCGATAGCCAAGCCAACAATGCCCACCGTGAACATCAGCATGACGGTGGCAATGATGATGGCAATGCCTTTTTCGCGGGGTTTGCGATCGCGATAAGGAATTACGGGTTGGGGAAAACAATCAGCAGTCATAAATTACCTTTCCGCTTAGCTGACATTCCGAACGGAGATGATGGGGGCCCGCAGGAAGTTCAATAGGGTCAACTCACTAACATCGGCAAAAACTTCAGAAACAAACGTGAACTCATCTTCGGACAAAGAGACAATGCCCGGGAAACCGCTGGCGCGGTTGCTGGTGACATTGGCGATGTTGGCTTCCGAAACGCTGCCATCGCTTAAGAGGGTAGAACCAGGATTGCCCGTGACGCTGGTCCAACGGGTGGAATTGCCCATGGTAATGCGTTGCGCAATCACGTACTGGCCATGGTTTGGACAGCTGGAAGGATTGCCGTTCCAGGCGGGGATCCCCAAATAACAAGCATTATTGCCTACACGGATGACCTTGGTGAGAATAATGACGCCTTTGCCGTTCGGGTTGGGCGTGGACGTACCCGGCACGTTTAAGCCCAGCCCCGCTCCGGTGCGGATCAGCAATTGCTGGTTGGAGGGCCGGGAAAGATCAATGCTGCGGACCATGAGGACATTCGCGTTGCGGCACAATTGGCTGGCCTGCACCGCGCGCGTCAGGCTCATGCCCATGGTGAAGCCCCCCACCAGCATGGTGGTGAGGAAGGGGAAGATCATGGCAAATTCCACCAGCGCATTCCCGCGTTGGGAGCGGCGGCGGCGAGAAGAGATAGGATTGGCGATTGTCATTGGCGGCATAAACAGACCTTTCCTTAGGGAGCAGGGGGGGCGACGGCACCAACCGGCAAACCCTGCAGCACGTCACTGGCGTATTGGCTCATGGTGATGGAATTGCCAACCAATTGCTTCGGTAAGGGCACCATCCAGGACCAGGGAAAATTTTCCACCGCAACCTCAATCAGGTTGCCGGGCTGGTTCATGTACAAAAGGTCCGTACCGTCGGCCAGCTTCTTGCCCGGTCCGACGTCGCCGGGAGTTAAGGGAGTGGTCAGGTTGTCGGGCGAAAAATACTTCACTTTGACCAGAGAAGACTTAGCGCCAGCCAAAAAGCCCATGGCATTCGCCTGGGTGACGCTGGTGACACAAGCGGTTTGGGTGGCACAATTGGCGCCATTGAAGGTCATGCCATAAGTAACGCCAAAGCGAACGCCATCGCGCACCGCGCTTTGTAGCATGTTTTTCAAAAATACGGCAAAGGCAACGTCAGCAATACCGAAAAAAAGAGCAAACATGGGC
Organism: Bryobacter sp.; assembly: GCA_033765085.1. Taxonomy (GTDB): domain Bacteria; phylum Acidobacteriota; class Terriglobia; order Bryobacterales; family Bryobacteraceae; genus Bryobacter. Next base: position 10,128 of record JANRIK010000029.1, read on the forward strand.
ATAGCGATCAGCGCAAACTCAATGAGTGCATTACCCTTCCGGCTACCGAAACGCCGTGTTTTCCGCGTTTCCGAGTACCCGTTTTCATTTCGTACTATCTTCGCCTCTTGGTCCACACCTACTTCTGGCATGTCCCCTTCATCGGCATAGAAGGAGGAAAACTTTAGAGCGAGAGGACAAAAATTTCTCGGCTAAGCTTTGGGGACAATTCTGACGATGCCTTCCGTGAAATGGCTTCGTTTGTACCACTGCTGTTTTTCCTGCTAGAATCGCCCAGTTGGCTGGTGCCGCCCGCCGGGGTGAATCCGCAACGGCAACAAATGGAAGGACTTAGCACCCTTACTTACCTTGTGACAGGAAAACCCGAAGCGGCCGTGGAGCACTTTCGCCCGATATTCGCGGAACGGAAATTGCCCTTTCAGCCCGGAGCGGATGGCATCGGGGTGACTGTGCGGGCGGCGGCTCCGGAGTGTGATTTGTTAATGCAATTTCATCCTACGGGCGGCGAAGCAACACGGGTAACCGTTCATTGTGCGGAGCGCCGAGCCTGCGCCGGACAACCGGTGGTGGAAGCGCGGCCTGCCGGCCGGCGGCGTTTGAGCGAACGGCCAATGACAGATTTTGACCAGCCCTTGCACCAGAGCCAAGCGCCGTTTTACCGCGACGATGCGCCACCGCTCCAATGGCCGGCCTGGTTTACAGCGCTGGGTACGCGCTTGAAGGTGCGGCCGGAGCCACATAACACAAATGGCGACCATTGCCTGGTTTACCGCTACGAAACCCAGCAACCGATGACGGCCTTACAAGCAGGCTACCGGCAGTTGTTTGAAAGCTACGGGTTCCGCGTGGGACGGGAGGGGATTTCCACTGGTATGACCTTGAGCGGGCATATGCAGAACGCCAATGCCGACGTGGAGGCTGCGCAATCGGTGGATGGGAAAGTGGGCTCCGCGCGTACAATTGTGCGGGCCTCGATGCGGCGCTTTGAGTTGAATGCGCCGATCAAGACGACGCTGACGGTTTGTGTGAAGGGGAGCTTTGGGAACTAGTTGGCTGGGACCTAGTTAGCTGGGAACTACTTAAGTGGGCAAGGCGCTAAGTGGGGGAAGAATCCCCGCGGCGCTGGCGCAGTTGGGCGGGGCTTAAGCGCGGGGCAAAGCACAGGGCCGCAAGGCCGCCGAGCGTGACGACGGCGGCAACGGTGAACGTGGATTCGAGGGCGCGATCAAAGCCCGCCGCCTTTTCCCGCAGATTGAAGACGGCCCCCATCACGCCCACGCCCACGGCACCACCGAGGTTGCGGGCAAATTGCAATTGGGCAGTGGCCGCGCCCATAAACTTGCGCTCCACCTGTTGTTGGACGGCGATGAAATAGGGCGGTACGGAGAAGCCGAAGCCGAGGCCCATGACGGCAAGGCTGGTCCAGACGTAGGTCCAATCCCGGGAGCGATCGAGCCAGATTAAGGGCAGGCTGCCCGCCACAACGAGAACCATGCCGCCGGTGACAATCGTCCAATAACCGGTGCGCAGGAGCAGGCGCGCGGAAACAACGCTGGCGATGACCCAGCCAAGGAGCATGGGGGTAAGGCTGGCGCCGGCTTCTACGGCGCTCCGGCCCTGCACCTTTTGGACGAAGAGGGGGATGTAGGCCGTGACGCCATTGAGGAGCCAGCCCACCACCAGCGAATGGATGACGGCAATGACGAAGAAGCGCCAAGTGAAGAGTTCCAGCGGAATGACGGGGTCCGGGCTGCGGCGCTCCACGCGGAGCAGGAGTACAAGTAGCGCGACGGAAGCGGCGGCGGCCAACCAGTTCTGCCAATGGAGCACATCGACCAGCGCCCAAAGTAGCAGCACGGCGGAGGCGGTGACGAGCGCGGCGCCGGGGTAATCGATGTAGGCCTTGCGGTGGTCGCGCGGCGCATCCTGCCAGTAGTGCCAAACGAGCCAAGCGGAGAGCAGGCCGAAGGGCAGGTTGATGGCGAAGACGCTGGGCCAGCCGAGCGTGTCCACGAGGATGCCGCCGAGCAGGGGACCGGTGATGCTCGAGAGGCCCCAAACGAAGCTGAAGAGGGCTTGGACGCGGGCGCGTTCTTCCAGCGTGAAGAGGTCGCCCACCATGACGAGGGCGAGGGGCAAGAGGCCCGCGGCGCCCAGGCCTTGCAGCCCGCGGAAGACAATGAGCCAGAACATGGAGGGGGCAACGGCGCAGAGCAGGCTGGCGAGAAGGAAGAGGCCCATGGCCGAGGCGTAAACCGAGCGGCGGCCAAAGATGTCGCTGAGCTTGCCCATGAGGGGGAGGGCGGCGCTGGAGGTGAGGATGTAGATGGAGAAGGCCCAGCCATAGATGCTCAGCCCGCCGAGTTGGGCGACGATGGTGGGCATGGCCGTGGCGACGACGGTGGCTTCCATGGAGCCCATGAAGGAACCGATCATGAGGCCGGCGAGGATGAAGGCTTTCGTTCTGGAGGAGGGGGGCGACAGAATTTCAGGGTAGCGCGGGGGGAGAGGGGGGAAGCTGCCCCGCTGATTTGATAATAAGATCAGACAAGTATGGCCGTTACCACTCTCGAAGCCAAAGCCCACGCGCTTCTCGGCCAGTTAGGCCCAAACAAGCTCGCCGCAGTTGTGCAGTTGATGGAAGTTATGATCCATGAGGACATCGAAGAGCGCGATACACTAAGCCCGGCGGAAGTGAAAGCTATCGCCGAGTCCGAAGAATGGTCGAAGCACAATTCGCCCATTCCGCACGATGAAGTGCTGGCCGAGTTTGGGCTTTCGGTGGCGGATTGGGAAAAGATGAGCCGCGAGCCGTAGACCATAGGCCGGACCTAAGGCAAAACGAACTCGGAACGAAGATGGCGAAGCGCATTGTCTGGACCGCTCAGGCCAAGGCTGATATTCGTGCGATTGAGCAACCGATAGCGATTCAAATCCTTAAGACTCTTGGTCGCTACGTGCTCACAGGCGAGGGAGCAACCAAACAACTGAAGGGCATTAGCCCGCCCTTAATCCGCCTGCGTGCCCAGAACCACCGTGTCTTCTTCCGCGAGCAGGACGATTTGCTGCAAATCGAACGCGTGCTCGACCGTAAGGAAGCTTACCGGTAGGCGCGGAGTTAAGGGCGCGTTGCCCCCACTCCGCCGCCACCTCCCCTTCGAGGCCGTAGACATAGTGCGTCGTTGTGCTCGCCGCGCCTTGGCTGATTGTCATCTTCACGCGCTGCCCTGCCCCATTGTAGGTGTTTTCGGTTAGCGTCTGCGCGGCGTCCCAGGTTGTGCCGCCCGCCGCCGTCGTGATCCCCGCCTTGAGCAAGTGCCCCTCTGCATCGTACTCCGCCCGCGACTTGTTGTTGTTCAGCAGCCACTGCTTCTGATTCCCGTTCGCGTAGTACGCCACACCCGCGAGGCGATTCGCGTTCGGCTGGTCGGCCAGCCAATGCTGGCGTCGAGCACTATTGGCCGGTCGTTCTCATCGTGGCCGATCTACAATGAATTGGTGAGTCGGGTTGCAGCTCTTACACAGTGCGCAGGGATGATCCTTTTTCGTTCGAACAGCGTGAGTGCTACTTCTGGATTGTCCGGCTCTTGGAAGCGACCCAAAAAGTATGGAATCCTAGAGCGAAGACTCCGACAAAGTAAATTAGCTCAAGTACATTAGGCTCATCAATTACAAAAACGAAGGAGCTTGCCATAAGGCAAGCGCCGACTAACCATCCGACGAGCCTCTGAATTAATGGCTTTGGACCAACCCTGCCAAGAGCTTCGTCGATGCTTCTATTATTACGTAGTAATCCCTCGACTAAGAGATTATCCTGACTTCTCTCCAGCGACTGCTTCAGCTTGTGTAGCTTGTCACGCTCATCCGGCACCGACACTAATTCGTCCCCGCGAGAATAGCTTTGCATTTGAGATAGTCGCTTATCAAGCTAAACGCCCCAAAACGAGCGTTAATCAGTATTTCGTTTCGCCCGCCAGTCCCAGCGCCACCTATTGGAACGTAACCTCTGCGCCTGTTCGGATCTGGCATGTAAGTTCTAGGTACCTCTTCAGAATTCAAAGGGTCACCTGGTCGGGAAGAAGGTTTTGCTCCAAATAATCCTGGATTCGCCTGGACAAACGTAGGTGCAATAGCGCAAATCGAATCATCAATGGGCTGCCTTGACAATGGCTTCGGTGTCGCCCTAATCACAGGGCCCGTGGGTATGATGTTAACGCCTTCCAGCACTTTTTTTGCTGCTAGTTGGTCACGAAAAAACAATGAGATCTCCTGCCTCTCGGCTTGCGTTAGTTCTTTGCCGGCCTGAGCTTTCGTTTCCACGCCGTGCGTAATTATGTCGGAACCGGGAAGAGAGTTAGAGGAGGTAATTGGGTTAACCCCCGCCGCTGCACATCCCTTCCCATCACCATCGTCTGCGTCGCTGTCAATCAAGTTGCCATCCGGGTCACGCGTTTGCACTTTGATACAACTGCGCCCGGATGGATCAATGCCAAAAAGAGGATTGTTGCGCACATACCCATACAAATTCCAACTCCGTGCATCCTCCACTTGCTGATCCACCAGCGGCCCATCCGGCGTCGTAAACCTTCCCAGGCCCATGCCCAACCAACGGGCATGAAAGTAGTCCGCGCTCACCTCCGGTACGCGGTCCTTGTCCGCGAGATGGAAACTACTCTCAATACCGAGTTCCAAGCTTCGACCAATTTCTTAAGAAACTGATGCTCGGGAGAATAATGGCAGTGCCAAAAATCACATTAACAATCCACCACGGAAACGGAACGAAGATCAACGAGTAAACGAATAGCCAACCGCCAATTCCAACTGAACCACAGATAAACAAAACTGCGGCCAGTCGACTGTGCTTCAGTAGGCCTACCCCAATGATCGTAAAGCTTGCTGCTTGAGGCCATAGCAGGAATAGGTCTCGACCACCTCTTGCCGCTGTTGACCGGTTCAAGAGGATTACTACCACAATCACCGTGGCAAAACAAATCAAGGCGGTACCGAAAACTCTGAATGGCCACATTTTATCTTCCCGTGCATGCCAACATCATAAACTCGGCCGAAAAAATATCTCGATAGCCCTGACCTCCCATTACCGAAAACAATGCAGTCCTTTCACCTGGATCTTGAAGAGGAACTGGATTCCCAATTGGAACTCCAGCTGCCAATCGCATGCCAGTCCACGCTAGCTTTGCTACAGGGTACACGACGGGTGCAAATCCTGCGGAGTATCCTGCTAGGTCTGTGTACCAATCGAGATCAATCTCTCCTATGGGACTCCTAACATTAGGAACAAATGTGCTATTGAAGGGTTCCAGAGTGCCATCTCCCCGAGTATTGCCGGACATCCGGGCAGCTCTTGGGGTACCGAATTGTTCTTCTCTCTTTAGCACAATGCGAATAGCTCGGCATTGGCTAGAGTTGAGCCGGGTCAGTAGGCCGTCTGTGGCATTCTGGCTAGCGCTTGGGACTTGAGCTGCGGCCGACTGCATTTCTTCCAAGCTGCCTTGTTGCCCATGCACTTCAAGATCAGGTTTCCTCTTCTTGTCTGCCTCAAGCACTTCCGCACAAGACTGACCGGGTTCGTCATCATCGTACTCCGAACCATCAGATCTGACTCTACATGCTCGACCATCTAGGTCGATGTAGCGCAGCGGATTCCCTCTCACATACCCATACAAATTCCAACTCCTTGCATCCTCCACCTGCTGATCCACCAGCGGCCCATCCGGTGTCGTAAACCTTCCCAGGCCCATGCCCAACCAACGGGCATGAAAGTAGTCCGCGGAAGCTTCCGGTACGCGGTCCTTGCCGGTGTACTTTGCCCGCTGCTCATTGGAACCGGTATAGCCGCTCACGCCGCTGCGCTGCACCTCCACGCCATAGGGCTCGTAGTCG
>JANRIK010000041.1:0-23367 GCA_033765085.1 Bryobacter sp.
GTTACGTTCTTCGAAGGCCCGCCCGCGGTGAGCGTCATCTTGCTCGTGTCCAGACGAACCGTGTGTTGCGTATTGCCCGGTGCAACCTTCACCATTTGCGTCAGCTTTTGGCAATTGCTTCCGGCTTCCGCGGCTCCGTTAGGAACCAGACAGCCGTCCGTTGTGGTGTAGGTCATCGTGACGTTCTCGCCCGCCGCGGGACCGTCATAGCGAATGGTCGAAGTGACCGTTGCCGATTGGCCAAAGGCAATGGGCGAGGGGTTGATCACCATGCTCAGCAGTTCGAGCGTCGGCTGCTTCACCGTCAGCGTAGCGGTGCGTTCCACCGCGGCAATCGGGAATTTTTTGAGGAAGTTGCGCGTGCGGCGGTCCGTGACGTTCGTCGTGTCGGCTTCCACCATCACCTTGATGGCACTGTTGCCGGCCTTCGCACCGCGGACAGTAATCATGTCCGTGCCGTCCACCGGCGCTCCGTCCATCGTCCACTTGTATTTCGGCGTCACACCCGCACAGGAGTTCGTCACGCCCAAGCGGTAGTTTGCCGTTTCCGTCAGCCAAACCGTGGCGGCGGAAGGTTCCACCGAACCGACGCGGAATTCGCACACCGGACCTTGGTCTATCGGACCCATATAGAAGGTGAGACCAGCAGTTGTTTGCAGTGCCTGCAGCGGCGTCGTACGGGTAAAGAGAACCACATTTGCCGGGCCGGAACCAGGCACACCGAAGTCCGGCGAGGCCGTGACAAAGCCGCGCGCATCAAAGCGCAAGCCGATGCGGTCTGTCAGCTTTGCCTTAAGGCCAACGCCATAGTTGAAAGCCGGACGAAATTCAGACTTCAGTTGCACGATTTGGCCAAATGGCGAATTTACGCCATTCCCAACCTGGGCGCGGGCCTCGTCGGTGATTCCAAACCAATCCAAGCCAAAGCCCATCGTGACGAAGGGCCGGATGCGCGCTTCGCGCGGCTTAAAGTGCAGAACCGGGTTGAAATGAAATTGGCGCAACCTTGCGCCCAAAGCATAGTCGCGATTCGTATTCGGAATGCGGTACTCCAAATTGGCGGTGCCGTGCACCATGCCAGTTTGTTCCAAACTCACGTATTCCCAAAAGTTCTGGACAAAGCGGAAGCCCACTAGGCCCCCGTTCACCAGGTCCTGGTTGGGCACTTCGTTTTGGCGCTTAAAGAAATGCGCACCACCGAAGAGGTTCACTTCAAACAGATCGCCCCCGTTGCTCGTGGCGCCGCTCGATGAAGTCTGGGCCGGCATGACCATGGCGGTAGTGAGAGCGAGGGCTATCGCCAGGTTCGTCGTTTTCATATTCATCTGGATAAGATTCCTAATTCCTTCATTCTAAACCATGTTTAGACCAAGATCGTTTTCAGGGGGTAGGAAAAAACTCCCCGGTCTTCACTCAAGGCCAATAATTCGCCAGGATTGCTGCGGGGAACAACCAGCCGCCGGAAGCTACTTCGCACGTTTTCCTCAGCCGGTAACCAATACCAACTTGCGCCTGCGTCCTTCGACCAAAAAACCCGCTGTCCCCTTAGAGCCAGCACGGCTTGGGGCTGTTTCGGATGAAAACAAACACTCCGCACCCACTCCTGCCCTAGCCCACCGTCCACCAGGCGCCAACTGCGGCCTCCGTCTTTGCTGCGCAAAAGGCCCTCGCCGGTGGCGGCCAGCAGGTGCCCCGGATTAAAGGGGTCTTCGACGGTCTCAAAGGCATTCGGCGGGGCCGCCAGTGAAGATTCTTCAATTTCCAACTCGCGAGCTGGGCGCCATTTGCCGCCTTCTTCAATCACGCGAAGAATGCTCCGGCTGACAAAGCCCTCGTGCCGGGCTTGAAAACTTTGTCCCGCATCGGCCGTAAAGAGAATGCCGTCCTGCTCGGTAGAAACATAAAAGGCCCCAGCTTGTTCCGGATGAAACGCAATGCTGGTGGCGACATGGCTATTGAGCTTCTTCCAGGTTTGCCCCACGTCCTGACTGGCCCACATGCCGGCGCTGGTGCCCGCAAAGACGCGGCTGCGTTCCAGCGGGTCCTGCGCCACCACATAGGTACGGCGGTTGGTTCCGGGAATTCCTTGCGCCCTTCGCCAGGCCGCGCCCCCATTCAAGCTGCAATAAATGCCGCTGCACGCGCTGGCGAAAACTCTTTCCGGCATGGCGGGGTCCACGGCGATCGAGAATATATCGGAATCGTCAAACATCCCCACGTGCACCCGGCGCCAAGTCTTGCCGCCGTCGCTGGTCTTCCAAGGAAGGTGCGGCGTACCGGCATAAATGGTTCCCGCCAGTTTGGGATGAAACGCCACGGAGACGATTGCCGCAAGGTCCGCATTATTGGCCGGGCTATTGCGCCGCCAAGTCTGCGCGCCATCGTGGGAAAGCCACACGCCTTGGTTGGTGCCGATGGCCAATACGCGGGGGTCTTTTTCCCAAGCCGCAATGGCGTAAACGCTGAGCCCGCTTGTCCCCGGCGCCAACTCCCAATCGTTGCCTTCGTTCTTGCTCGTCCACAAGCCGCCCGGCGCCGTACCGGCTAGCCACAGCGGAGTGGGATTGCGCACAATTAGCGCCGCGTCCACCCGCGCTTCAGGAAGTTTTGGGAATCTCAAACACTCGGCCCAGGTCTCGCCCCCATCGAGGCTTCGAAAGATACCCGCGCCACGCATCGTGGCCGCCAGCAGCGTGGTAGGTTTCGCCGGGTCCAGCCGCACCACCCTTGCGCTGCCTCCCCAGGGGCCCACCATTTTCCATTGCGGGTAGCTGGTCGCGCGCAAGGTTACCAGCCCAACGCCGGCGGAAAGAAAACTTCTGCGAGGAAGATTGCTCACTCCCTTCAGTATCACCCCTTAATGTTGCTTCTCAATAAGGACTAATGGCGTGCTTGCCCGGCATAATGATTTGCCGCCCCAATAGCTCGGTCAACTCTTTTTCGAGCGGCCCCACGGCCTTGGCGAAGATCATCTTGTAGGCTTGGCAAAAATAATCGAGATCGTTGAAATCGCCGTTGGGCCCGTGCCGGAACTTCGGGCACCCGCCGTGGCAAATCGATTGGTACTCGCACACTTGGCACTCCGGATGCGCCAGCGTCTTTTTCTCGGCAAAGGCGTAGCGCCGGTTCCGCCGCGCAATCTCGGCGAAGGTATCGGTGGTAACGTTGCCCAGCTTCCAGCCACCTTCCACAAAAAAGTCGCATGGGAAAACATCGCCCGTGTACTCCACCACGCAGTAGCTATCGCAGGTTTCGTGCATGGTGCAGCTTCCGGGCTTCTGCCCGGCAATCGCCTCGGCCATGTTGTCGAAAAAGCGAATGCGGACGCGGCGCCGATCGGGCCACCATTCTTCAAAGGTTTCGCAAAGAAACTTTCCGTATTGCTCCGGCGTAATGGTGAAAGGCAGGCGATGCCCTTGTCCGCCAAACTCCGCCAACGGTATGTACTGAATGTTGTCCACGCCCAGGCTGCGGTAGAAGCGATAAAGTTCGCGCGGCTTTTCCACGTTGGCCTCGTTCAACACGCACAGGATGTTGAAATCCACCTTGTGCTTGTTCATTGCCTCCATGCCCCGCATCACCCACTTGAAGGTGCCGTGTCCTTCCTTGTTGTAGCGGTACTTGTCGTTAATCTCTTCCGGCCCGTCCAGCGAAAGCCCGATCAACCAGTTGTACTCGCGAAACAATTGCGCAAAATTGTCGTCCACCAGCACGCCGTTCGTCTGTAGCGCATTGGAAACACTTTGCCCGTCCCGCCCGTAGCGCTTCTGGAATTCCACCAGCTTTTCAAAAAATGGCAGGCCCGCCAGCGTCGGCTCGCCCCCTTGGAAGGCAAACGTGGATTGTGGATAAGAGTAGAACATCCAACTATCCACCAAGCGCTCCAACGTATCGATGGGCATGCGCCGCTGCGCTAAATCCGCATACGGGTCCAGGTCACGATCCAGATAAAAACAATAGAGACAATCCAGGTTGCAAAGTGCGGAGGCGGGCTTAATCAACAGCGAAGTGATGCGCGGCGCCGTGCCCGGTCTTTCCCCGTAAAGCGGAATTCCCGGCCCCGAAGCTTGCCCCAGGATGTGAAAGGGATCCGTGCTGCCTATACTACTCATAGGCCTGAGTCTATCAATCCCTAAGGAGCATCCAAACAGCCATGAGTGAAATCAATATCGGCTTAAACCAAGAGCAGCGTAAAGGGGTTGCCAGCCTTTTGCAACCTTTGCTCGCGGACGAATACGTGCTGTACACCAAAACCCGCAAATACCATTGGAATGTGGAGGGCCCCAACTTTAGCGACCTTCACAAGTTCTTCGAGTCTCAATACGACGAGATCGACGAAACCATCGACGAAGTGGCCGAGCGCCTGCGCGCGTTAGACGAATACGCCCCGGGCAGCTTGGCGGAGTTTCAAAAGCTGGCCCGGCTGAAGGAAGACACGGCTCCCGGAGCAAGCCCTCGCCAGATGATCGAAAACCTGCTGGCCGACCACGAAGCCATCGTGCGTTCCTTGCGCGCAGACCTCGAAACCGCCAAAGACAAATTCGGCGACGCCGGCAATCAGGACTTCCTCACGGGCCTGCTCGAAGCCCACGAGAAGGCGGCTTGGATGCTGCGCTCAATGCTTCGCTAGGCAAAAAGCGGCGCTAGTTCAAATCTGTATTTCCAAACAACAAGGGGGGCGGCGCGCCTCCCTTTCTTTTTTGGATGCCGAAATACTCATAGGCGCGGTCCGTGCCCATACGGCCCCGCGGCGTGCGATCGAGAAAGCCCTGCTGGATCAGATACGGCTCGTAGACTTCTTCAATGGTTCCCGCTTCTTCGTCCACCGCACTCGAAAGCGTATTCAAGCCCACCGGCCCGCCATCAAACTTATCGAGGATGGCCAGCATGATGCGCCGGTCCACTTCGTCCAGCCCCAGGGGGTCCACTTCCAAAAGGTCCAGCGCATCCACGGCCACTTGCTTGCTCACTTCCCCCTTGGCCTTCACTTGCGCGTAATCCCGCACCCGGCGCAACAGCCGGTTGGCAATGCGCGGGGTCCCGCGGCTGCGCCGGGCCACTTCCACCGCGGCCTCGTCCGGCAAATCCACCGCCAGCAGCTTGGCCGAACGCTGCACAATGGCCGCCAACTGCGCCGCATCGTAAACATCCAGGCGCAAGACCAAACCAAAGCGCCCCCGCAACGGCGCGCTGATGTTGCCCAATCTCGTAGTAGCGCCCACGGCCGTAAACCTTGGCACGGGTAAGGAATGGGTGCGCGCTCCTGGTCCCGCGCCCACCAGGATGTCCACGCGAAAGTCCTCGAGCGCCGAATACAGCATTTCTTCCACGTCCGCGGCCAAGCGATGGATCTCGTCCACGAAGAAGATCTGGTGCGCGCGGATATTGGAAAGCAAGCCGGTTAGGTCGAGCTTCTTCTGCAAAACGGGCGCGGAGGTTTGCTCAAAGCTTACGCCCAGTTCATTGGCGATTAAGGTAGCGAGAGTGGTTTTCCCCAAGCCCGGCGGCCCGTAGAGCAGTACATGGTCCATGGCCTCGCCGCGCATTTTCGCAGCTTCAATCGCAATAGCCAGGTTTTCTTTTACCTTGGGCTGTCCGGTGAAATCTGCCAAGGAACGGGGCCGCAGCGCTGCTTCAAATTGAACTTCTTCCGGGGCGGCGCCGCCGGAAATAATGCCTCGGTCCATCGTCGTTGCCCAGCTTAGCGCATCAATTAGCGCACCAGTTCCAATGCCCTACGGAAGAGCCCTTCAAAATCCGCGCCCACCCCCTCCTGCTTTGCCTTCGCCACCGCCTGCTCGGCCAGCGGGGGGGCAGAGCCAAGGTTCACCAGCGCACTCACCACATCCAGTTCCAATGGCGACAGGCTGGAAGCGGCGCTTGTCTTGGCCGGCAACCCGACGCTGACGGCGAAATCCTGCATCTTGTCGCGCAACTCCACCACCAGGCGCTCGGCTGTTTTTTTACCCACCCCGCTGATGCGCGTCAAGGAGGCCAAATCGCCCGCGCGCACGGCAATCACCAGGTTCTCCACCGGCATGCCACCCAGGATTTTTACCCCCAGGGCAGGCCCAATGCCCGAAACGGAAATCAGCTTTTCAAACATCGCCTTTTCTTCCCGCGAGGAAAAACCGAATAAGACAATCGCGTCTTCGCGCACTTGCGTGTAAACACGCAGATCCACCTTTTGCCCCACCCCCGGCAGGCTGGCCATGGTAGACAGGGGCACGTGAACTTCGTAGCCCACCCCCCCCGCCAGCACAATCACCGAATCGGGGTTCTTTTCAAAAAGTGTGCCGCTCAAATAGGCAATCATTGGAAACTCATAGTGTATGGCCAGGCGTTTGTTTTTTGTTCCGGAAGTGCGCAACGGGATGGCAGAGCTGCGCGGTGAAGACGCGAAACACTTGACGCGCGTCCTGCGCGTGGAACGCGGGCACGTTTACGAAATTTCCGACAACCACCAACGCTATTTGGCCGAAGTGACCGAAGCGCACAAGGAAGGCGTACGCTTTGAAATCCGCGAAAAGCTGCCCATCGAGCGCGAAACTCCTGAGCTTACCCTTTACGCCGCCATCATCAAGTTCGAGCACTTCGAATGGGGACTGGAAAAGGCCACGGAATTGGGCGTAGATCGCCTGGTTCCCGTGGTGAGCGCGCGCGTCGAAAAAGGGCTCGATAAAGCGGTTCCCAAGCGTTTGGAGCGCTGGCGCCGCATTGCCGTTGAGGCCAGCCAGCAGTGCCGCCGCGTATTTTTACCCGAGGTGAACGATGCGATGAAGTTCTCCCAAGTGCTCGCCACCGCCACCGGCTTGCGCTACTTCCTCGACGAAGACCGCACGGGCACGCAAATTGCTCCCGCTGCCGGGGAAGCCATCAGCGTCCTTGCCGGACCCGAAGGCGGCTGGACAGAAGAGGAGCGCGAAGCGGCTTGCGCCGCCGCCTGGACCCCCGTCAGCCTTGGCCCCCGCATCCTTCGCGCCGAAACAGCTTGGCTGGCCGCATTGGCGAAAATTCGATCCTAGTATTTGTTTAAGAGATTCGCGGGAACAACGGTATTGATCCGAGCAGCAGCTCGAACAGCACCGGAGCGGGCCTTAGCGCGTTGCAGCAGATAGTCCGTTGCCGCCTCAGTTTGGGGGTCGTACCCATAGAACTGGGCAAACATCCTTCCCATCATCCCGGTCTCAGGATTGAGGAATCCCATCATGCGAAGCTGAGCGTAACCAAGGCAGCCAATTACGGTGCCGACATAAGCTGCGGCTGCTGCTCCGGCGGCCGTTGCCGCAAGCCCAGGAATGGTAATGGATATTTGGCCCGCCAGCGGAACTGTTCCCGTAGTCATGGCGCCTCCTAAAGCCGGCGCCATAGCGTTTACCCGCAAGACCCATCCAAACATGCGTGAAAGAATCTGCACTTCCCGGAGCTTCCCTGTTGCCGCCATGTGGTTAATGATCCGCAGCATACTGATCTGGCCAGTCTTCGACGAAACTTCGGCAGCGGCGATGAACGCCAGAATCGCCCCGGTGCCGTTCTGAAACCAATCACCAACTTTTGTCGGATCCGGCATGGTGAAAGCCGCATGATCCGCGGCTTCCTTGAAGTAGCCCCAAAACTTTGGCCAGTAATCTGCCGATTGTTGTTGCGCCATTCGGAATTCTCTCCTCGATTGCATTGGCGCACCGCGCTCGCAAAATGCCTCAACTGATCGCGATAACTTGAGAGCATGCAGTATTCCGACCTAGCCAAGCGCGTCGACTATCACCTCTCAAGTCCTCTGATGACCGAAGAGCAGCTCCACATGGGCTGCATCACGGCCCGGGCCTACGCGGTCCGCGGCATTGTTGTCCGGCCATCGGACCTGGACCTTGCCAAGGGCTGGGTGAATCAGGAGTTTGTCCGCCTGGGCTCCCGCACCAGTGGCGGCCCGGGCGACGCCACCACCGCCGTTAAGGTGTATGAGGTGAAGGACATGCTGCGCCGCCAAGCCAGCGATGTGGAGGCCAAGCTGAACCTGGGCAAGATGCTGAGCCGCCAATTCCAATACGTGGAAATCGAGGCCATGCAACTGGTGAAAGCCGCGGCGGAGTTTGAAAAGAACATCACGCTCAGCCTGGAAGCCGCGGTGCTGGACGAAGAGCGCTTGATCATCCTTTCGAAAATTGCCAAGCGCTGTGGCATTGCCGCGATGAGCTTCACGGACTACCGCCCCGAGCAAGTGGACTTGGCCCTGCGCAAGTTGGAAGGCAAGGTGGCCCTGAAGCTGATGGTGGAGGGCAAGAACCTGGACGAGGTGTTGCGCTTGAGCGAAGCCGGCGTGGCGCGCTTTGGGGTGCGGCATCCCGCAGGCCTGCTCGATGCCTGGAAGGCGCGCTTGGAATCCCAAGCCCCGGCTCTCACCAGGGCAAGTTCCTAGGGTGGTGTTAAGCTAAGGAACATTCCGGCAGTACCCACGAAACTTTCATCATGGCCGCACGCCCTCAGCTACCCAAAGTCTGTATCGCTTTGGGGCTTCCCACCCCCGAAAAATTGATTGAGCACGCCGAGCGGGAAGTCGCTTCCGGTGAGCATTTCCTGGAATTCCGCTTGGACTATCTGAACAAGCCGGAGCAAGGTGTCGCGACGGTCAAGAAATTCCTGGCCAAACATCCTGAGGCCACCGTTCTCGCCACTTGCCGCCGCCACCAAAACCATGGCCGCTACGATGGCTTAATCGAGCAGCAAATGCAATTGCTCGAAGCCGCCATTGACGCGGGCGCCAAGGCCATTGACGTTGAAATCGAATCTGCCGAAAAAGCCGTTGACCGCGTAGAGCACCTGCGCGCGAAGGCCCAACTTATCGTAAGCTGGCACAACTACGAGGGCACGCCGCCTTTGGAGCCCGTGCTGCGGCGCATGTTGAAGGTTCCCGCCGATGGCTACAAGGTGGTAACTACGGCCAAGCGGCCCAGCGATAGCGCGCGTGTGTTGGCGCTTGAAAAAGCGCACCCGCGCGTGCCGTTAATTCTCCTGGCCATGGGCGAACAAGGTTTTCCCACCCGCGTGCTTTCCAACGCCTTGGGTGGCGTGTACACGTATGCCGCGCCCAATGCCGCCGAAGGTACTGCCCCAGGCCAAGTATGCGCGCGCACTTTGCGCAGCCTCTACCGCATTGACAAGCTTTCGAAGAACGCGAAAATCTACGGCGTAGTGGCCGACCCCGTGCGCCACTCGCTCAGCCCAAACGTTCACAACCGCGCCTTCCAGGCCCGCCGCCTGGATGCGGTCTATTTGCCCTTCCTGGTGAAATCCACGCAATTGAAGGATTTTCTGCAATTGTGCGAAGCGCTGCCGGTGCAGGGCTTCAGCGTGACCATTCCCCACAAGCAGCGGATCCTGAAGTATCTGGACCAAGTGGATCTGCTGGCCAAGCGCATTGGCGCGGTGAATACGGTTTGGAAAAAAGGCGGCAAGTGGCGCGGTACCAATACCGATGCCCCCGCTGTGACCAAGCCCCTCAGCAAAAAGCTGAAGCTGAACAAAAGCCATGTGCTGATTGCCGGCAACGGAGGAGCCGCCCGCGGCGCGGCGTTTGCCCTGCTGGACGCAGGCGCGAAAGTTTCTCTTACCGGCCGCAACCCGGACCGCGTGCGGGCCTTGGCCAAAGTCAGCGGCGCACAGCCCCTGACGCGCGAGCAATTGAACGGGCACCACTTCGACGCCCTTGTGCATGCCACCCCCATGGGCATGTGGCCGCACACGGAGGAATGTTTTTTCGACGACCGCATTCCCGCCGACCTTGTCTTCGACATGGTCTACAACCCGCTGGAAACGGAACTGTTGAAGCGGGCCAAAGCCCAAGGTGCCGGCGTGATTCCGGGCTTGGAGATGTTTCTCACGCAAGCCGCGCAACAATTCGAAATCTGGACCGAAGACAAGGCTCCCTTTACAGTGATGGAACGGGCGGCCCGGGAGGCATTGGGGCAATGAAGAAGAATTGGAAACCCACGCGACGGGGATTGTTTGGTGCGGCGGCGCTGCCCTTGGTGGCGCAGGAAAGCAGCAACCCAGCGCAAACTGTCCCAGCGCAAACAGAGCTGATTCGACGCGGCGTTGCGGCCAACGTTGCGGCCCTGAAGAAGTACAAGCTGGACATGGCCACCGAACCGGCCTTTACCTTCAAAGCCTAGGGAGAACGCCATGCCCATCAGCGGAGACGATCTCTTTTTTGCCGATACCGCCACGCTGAACCAGGCCTGGAAGCGGGGCGAGATCTCGGCGCGGGAAATGGCCGAAGCCTTTGCTGAGCGGCTGGAAAAAATTGGGCCGGGCCTAAATGCGCTGGCCACCAGCTTGAAGAAAGAGGCGGGCAAAACCGCTTCGGAAGTTGACAAAGAGCGGAAGCGCGAACGCTTTCGCGGGCCTTTGCAGGCCGTCCCCTTTGGCGCGAAAGATCTGTTGGCTTGGCCGGGCGCACCCACCACTTGGGGCGCCAAGCCCTACGCCGAACAAACCTTCGAAGAGCCCGCCACGGTGCTCAAGAAACTCCGCGGCACCGGCGCGGTGCTGGTGGGGAAGCTGGCCATGATCGAGTTGGCCGGGGGCCCGAGCTACCGATGGGCCAAGGCCAGCCATACGGGCCCTTGCCGCAACCCCTGGAACCGCGACCATTGGGCGGGAGGAAGCTCCAGTGGCTCCGGCGCCGCCGTGGCGGCCGGATTGGTTCCCTTTGCGCTGGGCAGCGAAACCAGCGGCAGTATTTTGACTCCCGCAGCCTTTTGCGGCGTAACGGGCCTGCGCCCCACCTACGGGCTGGTGAGCCGCGCGGGGGCTATGGCCCTCAGTTGGACCCTCGACAAGATTGGCCCCTTGGCGCGTACCGCCGAAGATTGCGGCCGTATCCTGCAAGCGATTTCCGGCGGCGATGGCAAAGACCCCGGCAGCGCGGGCAAGGGCTTTTACTTCGCGCCCCAATTCGCCAAGCCCGTGGCGCAAATTAAAATCGGCTTCGCCCCTGGCGACTTTGACCAGTGGGCGGAGGAAAGCACGCGCCCGGCCTTTGCCGAAGCGCTGCGCGTTTTTCAAAGCATGGGGGTGACGATGAAAGAAGCCGCCCTGCCCGATTTCCCTTACGGACCCTTGGTTTCCACCATTTTGCAGGGCGAGGCCGCCAGCATTTTTGAAGAGCTGGTGGAAAGCGGCAAAGTGGACGAATTAGCCGACGAGCGCCAGATTGCCGGCTTGCGCGAAACGCAAAACCTGCTGGCCAAAGATTACCTGCGCGCCATGCGCATCCGCCGTAATGTCACCGAAGCTTTTGGCCGATTCTTTTACGAGACGGACGTGGATATGGTGTTGGCGCCGACCCGGACCAGCACCGCCAATCTGATTGCGCAGCCGCTCGACGCAAGCCGCCGTAGTTCTTCCAGCGCAGCTCCGGCCCAGCGGCCACCAGGCTTGGTGCAGCACATTCCAGCGGGCAACCTGGCGGGCTTACCGGCCCTTAGCCTCCCCTGTGGCTTCGCTGAGGGATTGCCGGTGGGGCTAACGCTGATGGCCCGGCCCTTTCACGAGAACGCCATTCTCGCGGTGGGAATGGAGTTTCAAAAGCGCACGGATTGGCACAAGCGACGCCCGGCGGTTTAGTCTAGCCGCTAATTCGTCTTAGTGTCGACCTAGTGTCGAAAGGAGTCTGCCATTCGTACCGAGCAGTTGGCAATCATAGCGATCTTTTGTGTGGCTTGCGCCATCACCGACTGGCGTAGCCGGGAAATTCCAAATTGGCTTACCGGCCCGGCCATTCTGCTGGGCTTTTTGGTTTGCCCTTGGCCTTCTTCCATTCAGGGCTTTGGCCTTGCCGTCTTAATCCACATTCCATTTTTCATGTTGCGCTTCACCAGCGGTGGTGACGTGAAGCTGATGGCCGCGCTGGGCGCGCTGATGGGCTATCCCGAGTGGTTGACGTTTTTTGTGCTGCAGGCAATTCTAGGCGGCATTGTGGCCATTTTTGTGAGCGTGGGCAAGGGGAAGCTGGGGCAAACCATTCGCCGGATGTTGCATTGGAAGGAAAGGCCCTTGGCGGTGGACAATCCGGAGGCCATCACGATTCCGCGTGGGGTGATTGCGCTGGGAGGCTTGGCCTTGTGGTGGTTCGGCAAGGGCGGGCTTTGAATCAACCCAAAATACTGAGCGCGGCTTCCAGTTCGCTGCGGGTATGCGCATCGCCATTGGCAGTGGTGGCGCGAATGCCTTCCGCGTAAATCTCGCGCGCCTCCGCTTCGCGGCCCAATTGCTCCAGCACCTGTCCACCGTGATAGTAAGCCGGACCATAGGTGGGGTCGTGGGCCAGCAGCGCGCGGTATTCGGCGATGGCCCCCTCCAGATTGCCGCTATTTTTGTGTTCGTTGGCCAGCATGTAGCGCAGGCGGCTATCGGTGGGGGATTGGGCCAGCAGGTTCTGAATGGTTTCGAGGCGCGAGGACATGGTTCTTCCATTATCGGCTGTGCGCCGTAGGGTTAGCCTAAACGTATGGAAGCTTGGAAGTTTCGCGGGGAAGCAAGCCACGTGCAAGAGCCCCGGGCGGTGCGGGAAAGCCGCAGCGAGATCTCAGAACTGGCGCTGCCGAACGATGCAAACCCATTGGGGAATCTAATTGGCGGCCGCGTCATGCACCTGGTGGATATCGCTGGGGCCATTGCCGCCAGCCGGCACGCCCGCGCCCCCGTGGTGACGGCGAGCGTGGACTATATGAACTTCCTCAACCCCATCCACATCGGCCAACTGGTGCGCGTCTACAGCAGCGTAAACCGGGCCTGGAACACCTCCATGGAAGTGGGCGTAAAGGTTTGCGTCGAAGACCTGATGACGGGCGAGGTAAAGCACACCACCTCTGCTTACCTCACTTTTGTGGCCGTGGATGGTAAGGGCGCCAAGGTAAAGGTGCCTGCCGTATTGGCGGAAACAGAAACGGAAAAACGACGTTACGAGCAAGCCGGGGAAAGGCGCAAAGCCCGGCTGGAAATGAAGGCACGCCTGGGCAGCGAAAGCGGCGCCTAGGGCCTACACTTCGTCTTCGGCCTTATACAAATACTTGATGGCGGACTTGAAAACCAGCAGATTCGGCGCCCCAATGCGATTCAACTTGATGGAGCCCCGGTCGTACCACTCGATTACCCCCTCGAGGCGTTCGCCATCCTTGAGGATGACCACCATGGGGGTCTTCGAAGTCATCTGCTTGATGTAGTAAAAATTCTCAGCGTTGGTCTGCTCGGGTGGAACCTGTTTCTTCGGGGGAACTCCACTTTTGCCGGCGCTGCCGCTCTTGGCGGTAAGCCCGGTTTTTTCTCTCGGGTCGGAAATACTTGTGCGCGATGGGCGCCGGATCGGCGTGTCCAAATCGATTCTCCTCCAGGTTCTCCAATTATCGCAGGACGGTTATAGAGCCTGACGCACCGGGATAACAAAAGGTTGTGCGGAGATTCACCAGCACTGAAAGGAAGACATTGAGTCAGTTGGCGGGGACAAGGTCGCGAAGCTCCACTGCAAGTGCGTCAAAAGCTATTGTTTTGTATATATTACGACGAACGTTGCGGAGAATTTCGGAACTAAGCTCAACGGCGCGGCGCAGCCAAAAAAAGGTGACGGATTGGGCCATGGAGCGCAACTGCATCGCCAAGTCTGCATTGCGAATGTCACCAAAACCATGGGCGACGAGCAGCAAATCCTCCAAAAGCAGCAGCAGGACTTCCATGTATTGTTCCAGCTTGTCGCCCCGGCCCACAGCGTCGGCGTGCTTGGCCCAAGTGGCAAAGGGAGCTTGGCGGGCGGCGACTTGCAACAAGGCCAGCATGGCCGTGCGGCGGCGGTCGTAGGCTTCCAAGTCCCAAGTGACGGCCAAACCAGGCGAACCGTTGGCTAGCCGGGCGCGGCGTTCGGCATCAGAAGTTTCTCGTTTGCGCAAGAACTCCTCCACCGCGGCTTCCTCCAGCCTCTGCAGCGGAATGGAAACCGAGCGGGAGCGGATGGTGGGCAGCAAATCGTAGGGGTTTTCGGCTGTCATGCAAACGATTAGGTAAGGCGGTGGCTCTTCGAGGATTTTCAACAGCGAATTGGCCGCCTGTTCGTTGGCGCGGTCCACTTGGTCAATCAGAAAAACGCGGCGGTCTCCGGAGACGGGCAGCAACTGGGCCTCGTCCTTAAGGCGGCGAATTTGCCCAATCGAAATTTGCCGCAAGGGGCCTTCTGGGGCGAAGGTGAGGAAATCTGGATAGGTGGCGAAGGCCAGCGGATCTTCGGAACGTTTTTCGCTGCTGAGCTTCTCGCGTTCGGCCAAAATCTCGCGGTTGTGCGGGAGAGAAAGGTCGTCCTGCTCGATTTGGGCCATGGCTGCTTCGGAGGCAAAAAGCACCAAACTGGCAAAGCGGCGCACCAGGGTCGCCTTCCCTACCCCGGCGGGGCCAGAAAGCAGGAGGGTTTGTGGAATGCGCCCGCCGGCGTGCATTTCGAGCAGAGTGCGCGCGGCGGCCTCGTTGCCATAAAAATTTTCAAACACCGCGGCGCTCCTCCAAGAGGGCGGCAATTTTGCTCCAAATCTGTTCGTGCACCAACAGGGGAGGCTGCGTTCCGTCCACCGGCCAGATGCGGTGGGGAAAGGTTAGGGCGAGTTGCTCGTAGGTTTCAAAGACGGCGCGGTGGAAGCGCGGCGGTTCCGCTTCCAGCCGGTCGTCAACCTGGCCCTGACGACGCGCCAGAGCGGTTTCCAAAGGAACGCGCAGGTAGATGGTGATTTCGGGCTCCGTACCACGGCAAGCGATTTGGTGGAGGGCAGCTACGGCATCGGTACCCAAACCGCGGCCGGCCCCCTGGTAAGCCATTGTGGAATCGGTAAAGCGGTCGGAAATAACGAGTTCACCGCGCTCGAGCGCGGGGCGAATTTGCGCATCGACGTTCTGCGCGCGATTGGCAAAGTAAAGAAGCAGTTCGGCGACGGGGGACATTTGGGTGTGGGCGGGGTCCAGGATCAATTGCCGAATTTGCTGGCCGATGGCATCGCCGCCGGGTTCGCGGTTCAAGCAGTAGGCAATTCCCTCGGCCCGCAAACGGTCTTCCAGCAACTGCAACTGCGTGGATTTGCCGCTGCCATCCAGGCCTTCGAAACTGATGAACAAACCGCTCATTCGCCAGGCTCCTTTTGGTTGTCGTCGAGAACCTTTTGGTTGTCGTCGAGAACAAAGTGAAAAAGCTTGCGCAAGTCGAGCCAGGCCTCTTTCTTGGCTTCCGCATTGTAGGCGCGCAGAAGGTAAGACGGGTGGTAGGTGACCATCACCGGAATACCATGCCAGCGCTGCCAGTTGCCCCGCAGCTTGGTGACGCCTTCCTTGGTGTTGAGCAAGGCGCGGGCGGCGGTGGCACCAAGGGCGCAGATGGCTTTTGGCTTCAGGACCATCAACTGCCGGTAAAGAAACTGGCCGCAAATTTCCATTTCGTCGGGCTGGGGGGTGCGGTTGTCGGGCGGACGGCACTTCACAACGTTGCAGATATAGACATCCTGGCGGCGGAGAGGGAGATTGTCTTTGGCGGCTGTGCCGTCGATCATTTGCGTAAGCAATTGGCCGGCGCGCCCCACGAAGGGCAAACCCTGCTGGTCTTCGTCCGCGCCTGGACCTTCGCCGACGAAAACCAGTTTCGCCTGCTCATTGCCCGAGCCGAAAACGATGGTCTGGCGGCCTTGGGAAAGGCGGCAGCGGCGGCAATCGCCAATGTCGGCACGAATTTTCGCGAGGGTGTCGTCCGGAGGGGCAAGCGTGGGCAGCAGTAAATCGGCTGCGGGGGAAATGGGTTCGTTTTTACGGGCTGGCATGGGAGGGGGCGGGGGCGGTGGGGGAGCAGGCGCAACGGCGGCGATGGCCGGGGTAGGGGCGGCGGCGGCCGGTAAAGCGAAGGGTTTGGTTTGGTGAATGTGGAGATCGGAAAAGTACTCCAAGTACTGTCGTAAGAGTTCCGGTTTCATGGGCTTAGCGTTGGCGAAGAAGTGCCGCCACTTCGTCGAGGATACGATGGGCGACCTGGGTTTTGGGAGCCGGACCGAAGGAAATGGGTTCGTTTGTACGCGAATGAATGCGGACCTGGTTGAGGTCTGAGCCGAAGACGGAAGCGGTGGCGTCGACGTGGTTGGCAACCAGCAGGTCGCAGTTCTTGGCCACGAGCTTTCGTTGCGCCTCCGCATCGAGGTTCTGGGTTTCCGCCGCAAAGCCGACCACAATTTGGCTTCGTTTGTGCGCACCCACCGTGGCCAGGATGTCTTGGGTGGGGACAAGTTCCAAGGTGAGGTGCCCAGCGGATTTCTTTAGCTTCTCGGGTGCGACGATTGCCGGGGTGTAGTCTGCTACAGCCGCCACACCGATGAAGGTATCGGATTGAGGGAAAAGACTTTCCACCTGTTTCGCCATTTGGCTGGCGGTTTCCACCCTGTAGAGTGCTACACCCTGGGGCGCTTCCAAACTCACCGGCCCGGAAACCAGGTGTACTTCGGCGCCTCGTTCTTTTGCGGCCTGGGCCAGCGCGTAGCCCATTTTGCCGGAGGAACGGTTGGTGAGGACGCGCACGGGGTCGATCGGTTCGAGAGTGGGGCCGGCGGTGAGCAAAACCTTGCGGCCAGCCAAATCTTGGCGAGGGGAGAGCAAGTGCTGGACGGCGGCCAGGATTTCCGCAGGTTCCGCCATGCGGCCGGGACCAACCATGCCGCAGGCCAAATCACCGGCATCGGGGCCGACAAAACGGACACCGTCCAGGCTTAGGCGCTCGACGTTTCTCTGAATTGCAGAATTTCGCCACATGTTGGTGTTCATGGCGGGGGCTAAGAGAACGGTTCCGGTGAATGCGGTGTAGAGGGTTGTCAGAAAATCAGAAGCTATGCCGTTGGCAAAGTGGCCGAGAAGGTTGGCGGTGGCGGGAGCAACCAGGAGCAGGTCATTTTCGAGGGCAACGTTGATGTGCTCGACGGAGCTGGCGAGAATGGCTTGCGGATCCGGCGAAGAGGAAAACAAGCCGGTGATAACTTTGCGGTGGGAAAGCGTGGATAGGGTGAGGGGAGTGATGAAATGCCCCGCCGCCTCAGTGAGGACCGGCTGGACTTCAAAACCTGCCTGGACAAGCAGGCGCACCAATTCTGCAGACTTATAGGCGGCGATGCCGCCACCGACGCCGAGAATGACGCGTTGGCGGGACATGAGGGAGGACTAGGCGAATTACTCTTCGGACGGAGCTGCGGCTTCGTCTTCGGCGCCAACGATGTGGTACTGCACGAGACCGCGACGGGTTTCTTCCATGGCCACCACGGTGGGTTTGCGCGAGATGGTGGGCAGGAAGGAGCGCTGGCCGCTTTGCAACTGGCGAGCCCGCTTGGCGGACACGATAATGAAGCGGTAAGTGGAATTATCCGGATCGTCCGGAATGATGTAGTTCGAGTTTACGCGCGGAGCAAGGGAATCCATAAACCTCTATTATCCCCTTTTGCTACTCGAGATTCAACGACTGCTCCCGGATGCGCTCGATGTGGGACTTGACGGAGAGGCCAAGCTCGGTGATTTCCAGCCCCGCGCCGCCGGAATTGTTGGCCTTGCTGAGGATGGTGTTGGCTTCACGGTTCATTTCCTGGAGCAGGAAGTCGATTTTTTTGCCCGTTTCCCCGGCGCCGCGCAGGAGCTTTTCCATTTGCTGGCAGTGGGTGAGCAGGCGGGTGATTTCCTCTTCGATATCGCCACGGTCGGCCAGGAAGGCGGCTTCCTGGGCAAGGCGGGCGGGGTCGAGATTGGCGCCGCCAAGGAGCTCGGCGATTTTGGTTTGGATGCGATCTTTCAAGGCGGGCAAGATGCCGCTGCGCAGAGAGCGGATGGTTTGAGCGTGCTGGCGAATGGTGGTGTTGTAATCAAGCAATTGCGCCACCAGGGCAAGGCCCTCGCGGTCCCGCTGGGTGTTCCACTCGGCCAGGGTTTCTTCGAGCAGCCGCAGGAGGTCGGTCTGGAAATCGGCGGGCAAATCCTGTTCCCGCGCTTCGGCCATGGCGCCGGGTAGGGAAAGAGCAACATTAAGGTCCGGCTGGCCCATGGGGCCGAACTCCGCCGCAAGTTCTTCGAAGAGGCCACGGTAGGCACGCAGCAGGTCGCGATTTACTTCGAGGGACGCACCCGCACCTTGGCGGGCAAACTGAACGCGAATGTCGATGTGGCCACGATTGGCTTGTTGCTTGACGGCATCGCGCATGGCGTTCTCGAGCGGGTCGAAAAGGCTGCTCATGTGGAAGTGGAGGTCAAGGCTGCGGTGGTTGACGCTTTTGATGGAAATGGTGATTTCACCGGGAAACTCTGGCCCGGGGCGCGAAAAGCGGCGGCGGGCAAAGCCGGTCATGCTGCGGAGACTCATGGGTATTCCAGCTTAGCGGACTCCTGGAATTGCAGTTCGTAAAGGCGGGTGTAGAGGCCGCCGAGAGCCAGCAATTCGTCGTGAGTGCCGGCTTCGGCAATGCGGCCCTGGTCCAGCACAAGAATGCGATTGGCGCGCCGGACGGTGCTGAGGCGATGGGCAATGACAAGCACGGTATGGTTTTCCATCAACTGGGCAAGGGCCTTTTGGACCAGAGCTTCGCTTTCGGTATCGAGGTGGGAGGTGGCCTCGTCGAGAATGAGGATGGGCGCTTGCGAAAGGAAAGCGCGGGCAATGGCCAAGCGCTGGCGCTGGCCGCCGGAGAGCTTGAAGCCGCGCTCGCCGATGCGCGTCGCATAGCCCTCGGGGAGCCGCTCAATAAACTCGGCCGCGAGGGCGGCGCGGGCAGCGGCCTGTACTTCCTCGTCGCGGGCCGATGGGCGGCCGTAGCGGATGTTGTTGGCGACGGTGTCGTCAAACAAAAAAGTGTCCTGGGCGACAACGGAAATTTGGCGGCGCAGCGAGGCAAGATCGAGCGAGCGGTAATCCTGCCCGTCGAGCTGGACGGAGCCGGAGTGGGGATCGTAGGCACGCAAAACAAGCGAAGCGATGGTGGACTTGCCGGCGCCGCTGGGCCCTACCAGCGCCAAGACCTGGCCCCGGGGAAGCGTGAAAGAGATGCCGTTGAGAATGTCCGCCTGCTCGGGAGGGTTGGTGGGATAGCGAAAATGGACATCCGTGAAGCTGAGGGCTTGAGCGAAGGCGGCCACGGGTTTGGCATGGGGTAGGTTGCGGACGAGCGGTTCGCGATCGAGGTATTCAAAAACCCGTTCGGCGGAACCCGCGGCTTGTTGGAAGATGTTGTGGATGCCGGTGAGGCGCTTCACCGGCTCGTAAAGCATGAGCAGGGCAATGACGAAGCTGGTGAACTCGCCCGCGGTAAGCTGGCCGGCCTCAATCTGCACACGTGCATAGGCCAGGAGGCCAACGATGGTGCAGGCGCCCAGGAACTCGATGATGGGCGAGGGTAGAGCCTGCTGGGCAACGTAGCGCAAGCTGGAGCGTTTGAGCCGCTGCGCGGCGTTGCGGAACTTTTCGCTTTCCCAGGCTTCCGCGCCAAAGGCGCGCACAACGGCGTGGCCGCTGATGGCTTCCTGGATAGTGTGGGAAAGCTGCGCGGCATCGTCCTGCGCGGTGCGCGTGCTGCGGCGGATGCGGCGGCCCAAGCGGGCGGTGGGCACCAGGACAAAAGGCACCACGGTGAGGGAGATCAAGGCCAGCTTCCAATCGTGGCGCAACAGCACGGCCAGCAAACCGAGGGCGGAAAAGGATTGCCGCAGCCAATCGGCCAGCATGTGCGAAGCGGCAACCTGAATTTTTTCGATGTCGCTCATGATGGAGGACATGAGGCGCCCGGTGGAGGTGTTTTCAAAGAAGCTGGCGTCCTGGCGGAGCACTTGCTCGAAGACGCGCTGGCGCAGGTCGGTGATGGTGGATAGGCCGACATGGTTGATGAGGTAGTTGCCAAAGTAGTCGCAAAGGCCACGGATGGCGAAGACGGTGAGGATGGCGAAGGCCACCATGGTCCAAACGCTGGTGATTTGGGGCGGGACGAAGGAATCGAGATAAAGCGGCTCCGGGAAGCCGGGAAGTTGGATGAGCTCGACCCGTTCGGCGGTGGCGGTGGGGTTGAGAACACGATCCAGCAGGGGCTTGATTAAGAGTGCGGTCAGGCCTTGGGCAATGCCGACGATGGCCATTAGGAACGTAGCGCCCAGCAGCGAGGGCCAATAGTGCAGCCCCAAGCGCAGGACACGTTTCATGCGCGGCCCGCTTGGAGGTCGGCCAAAGCCTCCACCACCTGCGTAGCCGTGATTGCCGCCATTTCACCACCACCATCCAGCAGGCGATGGGGCGTTTGCCAGGGGGCCCAGACGAGCTTGTCCGAGGGCCCGAATAAAACTACAGAAGGAACGCCAAAGGCCGCGGCCATGTGGGCGGGGCCGCTATCGTTGCCCAGAAACATTTGGGCCTCGGCTAGCAGGCTCTTGGTTTGCTCAAGATCGCGGGAGATTTCTACATGCCAGGGTTGGAAGGGGGCGGGATCGTCTTCGGGGCCGCCGAGGAAGATGGGAGTGAGGTTGAGGGCGCGCTGGAGAAACTCCGCGGCGTCGCGAAAGCGGGTGGCGGGCCAGGCCTTATCGGCCGCGCTGGCATAGGGGTGGATGACCGCATAGGGGCCGTGCTTTTTCCAAGTTTTGTTGGGAAAGAGCCGGGCGCGAGGAACCGGGCCGCGAGGAACCCCAAGGTGGAACAGAGCGCTGGCGATGTGCTCGGCTGTATGCACCACGCGCTCTTCGCCCAGAATTTCCTGCGCGCGGGGGATGCGCACGTTGTAGGCCAAGGAGTAACGGTAGTGGGCAAAGCCGGCGCGCCAACGCGCAAGCGAAGCGGTGGTAAGGAACAAGCTGCGAGTGCCGCCGTGGAGGTTCAAGCTGAGGCTGGGCCGCCACTGGCGCAGGAGCGTGACCTCGGGCATGATGATGTCGGTGACGTCTGGGTTGTGCGTGAAGAGCGGAACAAAACGAGGTTCGACGACAACCCCGAGGTGAAGGTCGGGGCGGTGCGATTTCAAAAGATGAAGCGCCGGGGTGGTCAAAACGCAGTCCCCTAAAGAGCGGAGGCGGATAATGGCCACGCGCGCGCCTGGCGGCAAGCGATCCAGGACGGGCCTCATTGGGCTATTCTTCGATGACCGCCTCATCCACGAGCATGACGGGGATTTCGTCGCGAATCGGGTAAACGCGCTTGCAGTTCAAGCACTTGAGCCCCGATTGGTCGCTCTTCAGTTCCAGGTCGCCCTTGCAAGCGGGACAAATCAGGATTTCCAGCAGTTCTTGGCTAATCGGCATGGAGGGAAAGTTCCTCTCTAGTATGATCTACCAACGCGGGCTGCGGGCGAGAAGACGCTCCGTATCCTGGGCCGGGGCGGGACGCGAGAAATAGAAGCCTTGGGCAAGGTGGCAGCGAAGTTCACGCAGGGTGGCCAATTGTTCGAGGGTTTCCACGCCGCCGCCGACCACTTGCACCTGGCGCGATTCGGCCAGATGGATGATGGCGCGGACGCGGTCCCGGTGGCGCCCGGTGGAGAGTTCGCGGACGAGGGGGCCTTGGAGCTTGACGCGATCGATGGGGAGTTCGCGGAAGAGGTTGTCATCGGCGGCCCAATCGCTGATGTCCTCGAGGCTGAGCTGGATGCGCAGGCGGCGGAGATTTTCCCGCACGGCGAGGGAGGCTTGGGAGAGCAAAAGATTTTTTTCGCTGAGCTCCAGACGCAGATAGCGGGGGTTGATTTCCGAGGAAGAAATGATGGCTTCGAGCTGTAGGGTGCGGTCGGCTTCGGAGAAGTGCTGGCTGGAGAGGTTGACGGTAAGCACCAGCGTTTCGGCGCGGCGGTAACGAAGATTGAGTTCGGCGGCTTTGGCGCAGGCTTCGCGAAGAACCCAGCGATCGAGTTCGACGATGGCGCCGGAGGCTTCCGCGGCAGGAAGAAATTCCGAGGGCGGCAAGAGGCCACGCGTGGGGTGTTGCCAGCGGATGAGGGCTTCGAGGCCTGCAACCTCGCCGGTGTCGAGCGTGATGACGGGATGGTAAAAAACCCGGAACTCGCCCGCGGCGAGGGCGGTGAGGATTTCCTGCGATCCCGCGGGGGAAGGCGGCGCGACGGGAGGGGCGGAAGGGTTGCTTTCGCCATAGATGCCGGCGACCTCCCCCTGCTGGCGGGATTGCGCCATGGCCTGGCTGGCGCGGAACAAGAGGTCTTCGGCGGAAAGACCCGCTTGGGCGGGGGCGAAACCCAGCGATACGGCGAGGGGAGAGGGGGGCGTGAAATTTTCCGATGGCTTAGCGAGGGCGAACTGGAGGCGGTTGGCGAGCTCTTCGAGCTCAAGGGAGTTGGCGTGGGGTAACCAAGCGGCAAATTCGTCGCTACCGTGGCGGGCGAGGAAGCTATCCGGAGGCAGTTGCGCAGCGATGCGGCGGGCAATTTCGGCCAGCATGCGATCGCCTTCGCGAACCCCGAGAGCTTCATTGACCGAGGCGAAGTTGACAATGTCGGCGAAGAGGACGCAGCCAGGGTGGCTGCCGGAGGAGTGGTTGGCGAGCTGGCCGGCGATGCGATCGAGCAGCAGAGCGCGATTGGGCAAGCCGGTGGTGGCGTCGTGGAAGGCTTCGAACAGGAGGAGCTCGTCGGATTCCTTTTGGTCCTGGATGTCGCTTTGGAGGCCGACCAGGCGAGTGGCCTCGCCGGAGGCGTTGCGGGTGGCCATGCCGCGGGCGCGCATCCAACGGTATTCGCCGTTGCGGTGGAGGGCGCGGTAATCGGCCTCCAGCACTTCGCTGGAGCCGCTGAGGTGTTGTTGGACGCGGGCGCGCAGCGTAGGAAGGTCGGCCGGATGGACCAGGGCGTACCAGGGGTTGGCGGCATCGGCCCACTCGTGGGGCGCGTAGCCTAGCATTTCCTTCCAGCGCGGGGAAAGGTAGAGCTCCTGGGTGCGGAGGTCCCAATCCCAGAGGGCGTCGTTGTGGCCCAGGGCATTCAGCGTTTGGGCCGCCTGGGAGGCGGTGAAGGAATCAATGGCTTGCTTGCGGTCGGTAATGTCGCGGAGGACAGCGACAAAGCCGGGAGGGTCGCTGAGCGCAGAGAACAGCGCGTCGTGCACATATTCCCGGCCTTGCGGGGAAAGGCTGGAAATTTCGCCGCGCCACTGGCCGTGGTCTTCGAGCGCGTCGGCGATTGTTTGGCGGCCGGGAACTTGCAACCACTGGGGCAGCAGGTCCCCCAGGGTTTTGCCACGGGAGGCATCGCGGGCCACCTGGAAGAGGTCTTCGGCGGCGCGATTGAACCAGCGCAGGCGCTGGCGGCTATCGAAGAGAAGCACGAGGTCTGGCATGGCGTCGAGCAGCCA
>JANRIK010000048.1:0-89215 GCA_033765085.1 Bryobacter sp.
TGGACATCCAGACCTACGTACAGTATCTTTTTCATAGACCAACTCCTTGTCCTTTGCGGCTCTGCGCCGCTTTTGGTTTTCCTAACCCGTCAGCGTAACCCGCGTCTCCGGTCAGGGGTTGGTCGTTTCATCTTGACTAAGCAAGACAACAACCCAAAACACAACGGCCGGCGCGGGGCAACTTTCGCCGGCCGATTTGCGTTATGGGAAAGAATTAGGAAAGCAGCCGCTCTCCCTCCCGTAGACATCTTGACATCAATCTCTGATTGCATCATGATGTCAGCATGAGGACAACGGTGACTCTAGACGACGACGTTGCGGAAGTGCTTAACGAAAGAGCAAGGCAACAGCGCATATCCTTCAAGCAAGTCCTCAACGAAACACTTCGCCAAGGTCTGGGCGGGCCCTCCCCCCAAAAGCCGTTCCAGCTTGAACCTCACGCCGGACACCTCAAGCCAGGGATTGATGATCGGCGGCTAAATGAACTTGCGTGGGAGACGTAGGAGTGCTAATTCCAGACATCAACTTGCTGGTCTATGCCTATGATTCAACCTCTCCCCATCATCTTTCAGCGAAGACTTGGTGGATCGAGAAGATGTCGGGAAGAGAAACAGTTGGGATCGCATGGCTGGTAGCGCTGGGTTTCATCCGGCTCTGGACGAACCCCAAGATTTTTGAATATCCCATGACCATGGAGAAAGCGTTGGGGCACGTGGAATCCTGGTTGAAGCGGCCGGCAGTTAAGATGATCAATCCCGGCGCACGACATGCAGATATTCTTTTTCGCCTTCTCCGAGAAAGCAAGAGTAGCGGCAACATTACAATGGACGCGCACCTTGCTGCATTAGCAGTTGAAACAGGTGGTGAGATTCAAAGCTCCGACACCGATTTCTTGAGGTTTCCAGGATTGAGGTGGAAGAATCCGCTGGAATAGTTATCGCGTCAGGCGTGCTTCAGCACTTCCAGCGGAGTAGGCATGCCGCGCTGGCCGAAGCGGATTTTGCCGTCGGGGCCGATGAGGTAGACCGTGCGCTTCACGAGCAAACCGTGGGCGTTGTAGAGCTTGGCGATGGCTTGGCCGGGGTCTGCCAGCAAGGGGAAAGGCAGATGGTTCTTCTCGGCGAACTTTTTGTGGCTTTCCACCGAGCCAGGGTTCACGCCGTAAACTACGGCGTTCTTCTGCTTCACCCGGTTCCAATTGTCCCGGATGTCGCAGACTTGCTTGGTTCAACCAGGGGTGTCGTCGGCGGGGTAGAAGACGAGGATGACGTTTTTGCCGCGCTGTTGTTTGAGCGAAAAGCGCTGGCCGGTGTGGTCGATGGCTTCAAAGAGAGGAGCGGTGGCGCCTACGGGGAGGGGGTCGCTCCAGAGCCAGTTGAAAAGTTGCATGCTTAGCCTTTGCCTAAATAGATGAAGCGGGCGAGGAAAAGGGCGGTTAAAACATAAACCAGCCAGCCCACCTGCGCCCCTTTTCCGCGCAGCAACTTGAGCAAAGTGTAAGCGACGAAGCCAAAGGCCAGGCCGTTGGCGATGGAGAAAGTGAGTGGAATGGCGATGATGGTGAGGAAGGCAGGGATGGCGACTTCCGTATCGTGCCAGGGGATTTCCGCGGCGTGGGCAATCATGAAGCTGCCGACGAGGATAAGCGCGGGAGCGGTGGCGGCGACGGGAATGATGCCAAAAACGGGGGCGACGAAGGCGGCGGCCAGGAAGAGCAGGCCGGTGACGATGGCGGTGACTCCGGTGCGCCCTCCGGCGGCGACCCCCGCGGCGCTTTCGATATAGCTGACCACGGTGGAGGTGCCCATCAGGCCGCCGAACATGGTGGCCAGCGAATCCGCCATCAGGATGCGGCCGACGCGGGGAATCTTGTGGCTTTCGTCAATCAGGCCGGCCTTTTTGCTGACGGCGACAAGGGTGCCGAGATTGTCAAAGAGATCGACGAAGAGGAAGACGAAGACAATTTCGAGCAGGCCGAACTCGAGGGCACGGGGAATATCGAGTTGGAAGGCGGTGCCGGAGAGGGCGCGGAGGTCCGGCTTGGTCCATTGCCATTGGACCAAGCCAAGCGCGATGCCACCGATGGTGGTGAGCAGGATGCCCAGCAGCATGGCGCCCTGGAAGCCCCAGGCAAGCAAGGCGGCGGTGACGAGCAGCCCTGCGCAGGCCAGAGCCGTGGAGGGCGCGCGGAGGTTGCCCAACGTAACCGTGGTGGCGCCATCGGCCACCACGATGCCGGCATTCTTCAGGCCAATGAAGGCGATGAAAAGCCCAATGCCCACGGCAACGGCGGCGTATAGCTCCGGCGGCAAGGCTTCCACAATGCGCTGGCGCAGGCCCGTGAGCGTGAGCAGCAGGAACGCGACGCCGGAAAGGAAGACCGCGCCAAGCGCCACTTCCCAGGGCACGCCTAACCCTTTGACGACCACGTAAGTGAAGTAGGCATTCAGGCCCATGCCCGGCGCCAGTGCGATGGGGTAGCGCGCCCAGAAGCCCATCAGCAGGCTGCCAAAGCCCGCGCCCAGGCACGTGGCGATGGCGACGGCGGCGTGGGGCATGCCCGCTTCGGCCAGAATGCTGGGGTTCACGAAGATGATGTAAGCCATGGTGACGAACGTGGTGAGCCCGGCGAGAATTTCCTGCCGCCAGGTGGCGCCCAGGGCCGCAAACTCGAAGTAGGATTCCCACTGTGATTTTTGGAGCATTGAATCTGACAGGATACACGAGGGGGCGCGCCAAGAAACGCTAGAATGGAAGGTTCCCATGCCATTTCGTACAGACGATGTCCGGATCCGGGGCATCCGTGAACTTACTCCCCCCGACGGGCTCTTCCAGGAATTCCAAGCTTCAGAAGAAACCAAGCACCGCATTTGCGAGAGCCGCGAAGAACTGCATCGCATCATCCATGGCCAAAGCCGGAAGCTGGCGGTGATTGTGGGCCCGTGTTCCATCCATGATGTGGGCGCGGCGGTGGATTACGCGGGGCGGCTGCGGGAGATGGCGAAGCCGTTTGAAGGCGAGTTGCTGACGTTGATGCGCGTGTATTTCGAAAAGCCGCGCACCACAGTGGGCTGGAAGGGTTTGATCAACGATCCATTTTTGGACGAAAGCTTTCAAATCAACGAAGGCTTGCGGCGGGCGCGAAAACTGCTGCTGGATTTGACCGAGATGGGCCTGATGGCGGCGACAGAGTTCTTGGACATGATTACGCCGCAGTATATTGCGGACCTGATCAGCTGGGGCGCCATTGGCGCGCGGACCACCGAAAGCCAATCCCACCGGCAGTTGGCCAGCGGCTTGAGTTGCCCGGTGGGCTTCAAGAACGGTACGGATGGGAATGTGCGCATTGCCATTGACGCCATTCGTGCGGCGCGCGAAAGCCACCATTTTCTGAGTGTGACGAAGACGGGGCATACGGCGATTGTGGAAACCATTGGCAACGAGGATTGCCACGTGATTTTGCGCGGCGGGAAGCTGCCCAACTTTGACGCCGAAAGCGTGGAGAGTGCGCTCGATACGTTACGTGCGCAAAAGCTGCCCGACCGCTTGATGGTGGATTGTTCGCACGCCAATTCCCAGAAGCACGCCGCCAACCAGTTGATCGTGAACGAGGCCATTGCCGAACAGATTGAAGCCGGCCAGGCGGGCATTATGGGGGTGATGATTGAATCGAACATTGTGGCGGGGCGGCAGGATTTGAAGCCCGGCCAAGCGCTGGTGTTTGGCCAATCGATTACCGACGAGTGTATTGATTTAGTGGCGACGGAGCGAATGCTGGAAAGGCTGGCCGAAGCGTGCCGCAAGGGAAGAAACTAGCGCGGCTGGCCACTTGGAATGTAAACGGCATTCGCGCGGCGGCGAAGGCGGGCTTTGCGGATTGGGCACGCGGGAGCGGGGCGGATGTAATTCTGCTGCAGGAGGTGCGCGCTGAGGAAGCACAGTTGCCGGAGGACGTGAAGGCCCTGGGCAATTACCACGCGGTATGGTTTCCGGCGAGCGTGAAGAAGGGCTACAGTGGGACGGCGATCTTATCGAAGGAAGCCCCGAAACGGGTGTGGCGTGGTTTGGGCTATGAGGAGTTTGACGGCGAAGGACGCTTTCTGGCCGCCGAGTTTGCAGACATGGTGGCGGCGAGCGCGTACTTTCCGAACTCGCAAGATGGGGGCAAGCGGCTGGATTATAAGTTGCGCTTTTGCGATGCGGCGGGAGAGTGGCTAAGTAAATTAGCCAAGAAAGCAAAGCCCGTGGTATTGGGAGGGGACTATAACATTGCCCCCTATGAAATTGACTTAGCGCGGCCGAAGGATAACCACAACACGCCAGGCTTTTTGCCCGAAGAGCGGGCTTGGATGGATGGTTTTTTGCGCGCCGGCTGGACCGACGCATGGCGGCATTTGAACCCCGAAACGGTGAAGTATTCCTGGTGGAGTGCGCGAACCGGGGCGCGGGCCAAGAATATCGGCTGGAGAATCGACTTTCACACCTTGCCGAAGAAACACGCCGACCGATTGGTGGCCGCCGCGATGCACAACGACATACTCGGTAGCGACCATTGCCCGGTTACGGTTGACTTAGCCCTAGATTAAGGCAAGGTAAATACCAACAAGCCTGCGCCACTCGCAATGGCCACGTATTGCTTGCCGTTCACGCTGTAAGTAATCGGCGCAGTCTTGATCGCGTTCCCGGTGTTGAACTTCCAAAGAAGCTTTCCGTTTGTAGCGTCGAGAGCGATTAAGTAACCGTCCTCATCGCCCGCGAACACGAGATTCGAGGCCGTGGAAAGAGTACCGGCCCAGGGCGGTTTGTTATAACGAAATTCCCACTTCGGCGTACCCGTAAGGGGATCCATCGCCAACAGGCGGCCATAATCTTTCTCGTTTGTCATGGAGCGGAAAACACTGCCCCAGTAGGCCTTACCTTCGGCGTAAACCGGCGGCGCAGTGTAAAAGGTATCGCAAGCCTCGCGCACCTGCACAAAGAGCGTATTGAGGGCCGGGTTATAACTTGGCGCCATCCAATTGCTGCCGCCCGTCAGCCCCGGACAAACATCCGTTCCTTCCGCGGAAGGTTCCTTGCCCGGAATTACTTCGGGACGGCCCTTATCGTCAATCCCCTTGGCCCAATTTTGCTTCGCGTAAGGTTTTGCGAAGAGAAACTCACCGGTGACACGGTCCAGGATGTAATAGAAGGCATTGCGGTTGGCTTGCACCAATAGCTTGCGAGGCTTGCCGCGAAACTCCGCATTGATAAAAACAGGTGTTTCGTTTGCATCCCAATCGTGGGTGTCGTGGGGCGTAAATTGAAAGTACCACTTCATTTTGCCCGTATCGACATCCAGGGCCAGCATGGAGCAACTGTATAAGTTGTCGCCCAGACGGGAAGGACCGTGTAGGTCCGGGCCAGGATTACCGGTCGGCCAATAGACAAGATTTAGTTCGGGGTCATAAGTGCCGGTAAGCCAAGTAGGGCCACCTCCGCGCTTCCAGCTATCGGCGGCCCAAGTGTCGCCGCCGGGTTCTTCCTTGGAAGGAATGGTGTAAGTGCGCCAAACGCGCTTGCCGGTCTTGGCATCGTAAGCATCTACAAAGCCGCGAATGCCGTATTCGCCGCCCGCGACGCCGACGAGGATCTTGTCCTTAATGGCCAAGGGAGCAACTGTGCCGGCGTACCCTTTTTCGTTGTCCTCCATGGCAACGTCCCAAACGAGGGCTCCGTTGCGCATATCCAGACACAGGACGTGGGCGTCGGGCGTCAACATATAAAGCTTGTCGCCAAGCACGGCAAAGCCACGGTTGATGGTTCCTTGGCTAAGTAGCCCCTTAGGCAACTTATAGTCATAGCGCCAAAGCTGCCGGCCCGTGGGGCCATCGACGGCAAATGCCTTGCCGCCGGCCACGGTGAAGTAAAGGATGTTGTCAATCACGAGGGGCACGGTTTGGAAAGCGCCGGGTACACCAGTTTGGAACATCCATTCCATGCGGAGATTTTGTACATTCGCGGGGGTAATCTGCGTCAGGTTACGGTGGCGATGGCCGGCATAGTCGCCCCAGTAGGTAAGCCAATTCTGGGGCTCCGCGGGGGCTTTCAGTAAGCGATCGTAGGTAACCTGCGAATATGCCGCGAAGGCGAGCAAGAAGATGGAAAGAATGCGCATTTAGTGAATTCCCTTCGCCGTGCCGGCAGTTTTACCGGCGGTGTTATCGCCCTTTAGAGTTAGCAGGTAGGCCAGCAAATGATCCAGCTCCGTCTTGGGCATACGCGCGTAGGTGGGCATTAAGCTATTGGCTGCTTCTTCTACGGACTTAACGTCCTGCTTCCAATAGCTTCGGTACTTTTGGCCAATGTCGCGCAACTGCACACTGAAGGAATCCTCATTAATGCGCACGCCGCTAACCTGGGAACCATTGGCTAAGGTAACCACCACGCCACGTTGTTCGGCGGGGATATCCGCATTGGGGTTCACAATGGATTCGCGTAAGTATTCGAGGCTACGGCTGGCGCCGATGCGCGTCAGGTCCGGACCATAGACACTACCTTCCTGACCAATCCGGTGGCAGCTTTCGCAGCGGTTTTTCGCATAGACCTTTTGGCCTTCCGCGGCGTCGCCCAAAGCGGGTCCCGCAGCGGCTGCCGCTGAGGCCGCCGAAAGGTTTTGCACAAAAAGCACTAAGGCGCGCAAGTCCTCTGGTTCAAAATTGGGGAAGCCCGGCATGTTGGAGCCCGCCACGCCTTCGCGGATGATTTTGGCAATGGAGGCTTCGTCGCCGCCGTGCACCTTGGTTTGGGTGGTAAGGTCGGGGCCGCGGCCACCTTTTCCGGTTAAGCCGTGGCAAAACGCGCAATTGGAGCGGTAGGCCGCGCGGCCACGTTCAATGGGGTCGGCGGCGGGGGGAGCGCCGATGTGGGGCTGCTGGGCGAGCACAGGGAGCGCGAGCAGCCAGGGTAAGACCAGTAATCGCATAGAGTTGACCTATTTCATCATCAGTTAGCCTCCGCCATTGGCCAGACGCTAGTTCACCATTACTTCCACCAATTCGGAGCGGTCCGATTTCGGTGCGGACCAGTTTCAACACCTTCGCACCCACAGCCTCAATCATCCGCCGGACCTGCCGGTTGCGGCCCTCCGTCAGCGTGATTTCGACAAAAGACTTGGATTCGTTATCCCGCAGGCGTTCCACAATCGCGGGGCGGGTGGGCCCATCGCTCAGTTCAACCCCTTGGCGCAAACGATCGAGATCTTCGTCGCTCAGGCGCCGGGAACACTTCACCAAATACTTCTTGGCAATATGATATGCCGGATTGGTGAGGCGCTCGGCCAGGCGGTTGTCGTTGGTCAAAAGCAGCAGGCCGCTGGAGTCTTCGTCCAGGCGGCCAACGGTTCCGACAAAGCCCGGCACATCGGCCAGCAAGTCATAGACCGTCTTGCGCCCTTCGGGGTCCTTGTAGGTGCTGAGGTAACCCGTGGGCTTGTAGAGCAGAATATACAGCCGCTCGGCGGCCACCAGAGGCTCGCCATCGAAGGTAATCTGGTCCCGCTCGAAATCAATCCAATGGTCGGGGTTCTCGACGATGCGGCCGTTGACGGCCACCCGGCGGGCATGGATCCACGAACGGGCCTCCGTGCGCGAACCAAGTCCGGCCTTGGAAAGCACGCGCTCCAGTGTTTTCAGCGGGCGCTCCATAAGCTCCTGACAGCGGTGTATTCCCGCAAGGCATCCTCGCCCAAATCACGACCATGACCGCTTTCCTTCAAGCCGCCAAAGGGGGAGGCCACGTCAAAGTGGTTGTAGCAATTGGTCCAAACCACACCCGCCGCAAGGGCACTGGAAACGCGTTGGGCACGGCGCAAATTTTCCGTCCAAAGCCCAGCCGCTAAGCCATATCGCGTCGCGTTGGCAAGGCGGATGGCCTCTTCTTCGGTGCGGAAGGGCAGAACACTTAAGACCGGGCCAAAGATTTCTTCCTGCGCCAAACGTGCCTCGGCGGGAACGTGGCTAAAGATGACCGGCGCAACGAAGTGGCCAAGTTCCGGGAGCGCCGCATCACCGGGCAAGGGACAAGCATAGCCAGCGGCTTTGGCCTCCTGCACAAAACCGAGAACCTTTTCTTTCTGCTTGGCCGAAACCAGCGGGCCGAGATCCACGTTGGGGTCACGCGGATCGCCTAGCCGCAGGCGGTGCGCACGGTCCACCAGCAAGGCAAGAAATTCCTCGTAGATCGGCTCTTCCACCAGCAGGCGGCTGCCCGCGGTGCAGACCTGGCCTTGGTTCAAGAAGGCTCCCCAAAGCGCGCCGCGCACGGCAGCGGGGATATTCGCATCCGCAAAAACAAGATTGGCCGACTTGCCGCCAAGCTCCAGGCTGACGGGCTTGAGGTTTGATTCCGCAGCCGCAATGAGAATGCGTCGCGCGGTGGCGCGCGAACCGGTAAAGGCAACTTTGGCCACGCGTTCGTGGCGGGAAAGCGCGTCGCCCGTCGTTGCGCCATAGCCTGTTAGGACGCGGAAAACACCGGGCGGTAAACCGGCCGCCCGGATGGTTTCTTCCAGCTTGAGCGCGCCAAAGGGGGTAAGCTCGCTGGGTTTGAGAATCACGCTGCAACCGGCGGCCAAAGCAGGGGCCACTTTCCAAGCGGCAAGGCAGAGCGGGTAGTTCCAAGGGACAATGGCGGCAACTACGCCAAGGGGTTCCGGCACGGTGTGGTTAACGTAAGGCCCATCCACGGGCACAGTTTGGCCGCCCAAGCGGCGGCAGGAACCGGCGAAAAAGCGGAAGGCATCGATAGCGCCTTCCACGTCGCCACTGCGGGAATCGCGGATGGGTTTGCCAGCCTCGAGCGTGGAAAGCAGGGCGAAATCTTCTTTGTCGCGCTCGATCCATTCCGCAATCTTCCACAGAACCTTTTCGCGTTCCGAAGCGGGCCGGGAGCGCCAAACGCCTTGCGCAAAGGCATCGTAGGCTTGCTGCACAGCGGCGTCCACTTGGGCGGGAGTGGTATCCGGAACAGCGCCGAGGACTTCGCCCGTAGCGGGATTTTCGACGGTTATATCCGCCATTTTGCTGATGGTAGCAAGCTTGGCAGCGCAGCTTTTGGTTCCGGCATAGACTAGATGAGTTATGCGGAAGGTATTGATCACCGGCGCCAGCAAGGGCATTGGCGCCGCCACAGCACTGCGATTTGCGGAAGAGAAGGCCAGGCTGCTTTTGCACTTTGGTAGCGACGAAGCGGGGGTGCGCGAGGTGGCCCGCCAAGCGGAAGAAAAAGGTGCGGCCAGCGTGGAGATTTTGCAGGCCGACCTGACGAAGCTGGAAGCGGTGACCGGCTTTTGCGAGACCATCGCCGCGCACCACATTGATGTGTTGGTGAACAACGCCGGCTCCTTGATTGGCCGCCACAAACTGCCGGATATGCCGGGTCCGCATTGGGAGAGCACGGTGATGTTGAACCTATCGAGTGTGTTCTATATTTCGCAAGCCGTGGTGCCCTACATGCTGGTGAA
This sequence comes from Bryobacter sp., assembly GCA_033765085.1. GTDB lineage: Bacteria > Acidobacteriota > Terriglobia > Bryobacterales > Bryobacteraceae > Bryobacter. The sequence goes on from JANRIK010000048.1 coordinate 9,500, forward strand.
GAAAGAAGGCTGGGTGGTAAACGTGGGTTCCATTGCGGGACGCAACGGCGGGGGCCCGGGGGCCTTTGCCTATGCCACTTGCAAAGGCGCGGTTTCGGCTTTAACCAAAGGGATGGCGAAAGAACTGGCGCCGCAGGGCATCCACGTCAACTGCGTTGCGCCGGGTGTGATTGAGACACATTTCCACGAAGTGTTTTCCACGGAGGCCATGTTGGATAGCTTCCGCAACGCCACCCCCTGCGGGCGCCTGGGCACCAGCGAAGAAACGGCCGACGTGATTTATTACCTGTGCTCGCCGCAAGCGTCGTACATCTATGGACAAACGATTGAAGTGAACGGAGGAATGTATTTCGCATGAGTACTCGCAGAACTTTTTTTGCCCAAGCGGGCGCCACAGCCTTGGCCGCACAACGGGTGATGGGCGCAAACGAGCGCCTGCGCATTGGCATTATCGGCCCCGGCGCAAGGGGACAGGAAATCCTGAAAGAAGCGCTCTCCATTCCGGGCGTGGAATTGGCCATGGCGGCGGATATTTACACGGAGCGCCTGCAGCAAGTGAAGGCAATTGCCCCGAACGCCAAGACGGCCATGGACTACCGGCGCATCCTGGACGAGAAGGATATCGACGCGGTCCTCATCGCCACACCGCAGCACTTGCACTGTGAACACTTTGTGGCCACCATGGAAGCCAACAAGCACTGCTACCAGGAAAAGACCATGGCCTTTACCGTGGACCATGCCAAGCGGATGCGCGCGGCCTACGCCAAGCGGCCCAACTTGAAGGTGCAGATCGGGCACCAATCGTGCAGCTTTGGCATGGCCGCGGACGCGGCTCGTTTTGTGGCGGGCGGCAAGCTGGGAAAAGTGACGATGATCAACGCGAATATGTTTCGCAATACGCCCAGCGGCAAACCGCAGTGGTCCCGGCCCGTACCCAAAGATGTTTCGCCGGAGAACCTGCTGTGGAAGAGCTTTTTGGGCGAAGCGCAGCCGCGGGAATTTGACGCGAACCGCTACATCAATTGGCGCTTCTTTTGGGATTACTCGGGCGGCAACGTTTACGAAAACATGTGCCACCAGTTGAGCTTCTGGTACAAGACCATGAACCTGCAAATTCCGAAGGCGGTCACCATGCGGGGCGGCATTTATTTGTGGAAAGACGGGCGCGAAGTGCCCGACACGATGAATGTCACCATGGAGCATCCGGAAGAGATTCTCTTCAGCTGGAACTCCGGCTTTGGCAACGACCATTTGGGCTCCACCGAAGCAGTGCTGGGCACGCACGGCACCGTCATGAAAGGCAGAGCCATTGAGTTGTTCCCGCAACGCGTGAACTCCCCCGACTTTGCCCTGGAAAAAGGCGAAACGCAAGCGCCGCGCAACGCACACATGTTGAACTTCGTGGAAGCCATCCGGGACGGCAAGGCCATCAATTGCCCCTTTGACGTGGGCTATCGCGTATCAATTGCTTGCCGCATGGCTGTCGACAGCTACCGCCTGGGCAAGACGTTAACCTGGGACGCTCAGAAAGAAGAAGTAGTGGCCTAAGGGTCCCCTGCTGTTCCTCTAGAGCGCTGTTCCTCTAGAGCGCTGGCTCCGTTTGGACCAAGTTCTTCAGCACCTTATCCATCAGGCTTTCCAGCCGGATGTAGCCAGCCAAGCGGCGGTCCTCCAAGCTGTGTAGAACCGGCAAGCGCTTCAAGCCGCGCTCGCGCATCATCTCCGCCGCGAGTAGCGGGTTGTCCTGCGCGGTAATCCAGAGCGGATTGTGGGCCATCACGTCGCGCACCAGAACATGGGCGCGCTGCTCGGGCGGCGTAAGCGCCAGGGCTTCGACGGCGTTCAAGAGATCCGTCCGCGTGAGGACGCCGCTAAGATGTTCGCGCTCATCCACTACGCAGAAGAAATCTGCCCGGTCCCGTTGGAACTGGCTAACGGCGTCCACAAAGGTGCAGGTTTCGCGCATGGGGGCGGAAGGCAGGGGTTCCAAAAATTCGCCGAGCGGGCTAGCCTTCAGCAGGGCCGTTGATTGCGGAAGTTTTTGCCGCATCGCGCTGCGCTTGCGGATGGCCACTTGCACCTGTTGCGCCAAGGGAGCGAGCAGGCGGGACATGCGCGCGAACATGTTCTTGCCGATGATGGTGATTTCCGTATCGGTGCGGGCGCGGACGCTGGCATTGCGGGGCCGGTCTTCCACCAGCGCCATTTCGCCAAAGAAGTCTCCGGGGCCAAACACGGCCACCACTTCTTCCGGCTTGCCGTCTTCAATTTGACGCAACACTTCTACGCTGCCCTTCTCTACGACATAGAAATCCGTGGCGGGGTCGCCCTTGCGAAACACAAAGGAGCCTTCCGCAAAATAGGCATCTTGAACACGGTTGGTGCGGTCGATCTTCACGCCCGTCAAGTCCCGGCCAAAAATGAGTTCCCAGGTCCAATCGAGCGCCACCTTCACTTTGCGCGAGAAAGTGGGGAGCTTCATCAAATAGATGGAGCGCCAAAGCCACCACGCGAAGAAGCCAGAAAGTTGAATGCCCATGATTTCGGCCACGGCATTGTGCCCCCCAATGGCGCACAACATGCCCAAGGGACGAAAGTAAAAAGGCTTCGTGGGTTGGCCGCGCAGGGCGGCAAGAATGTTGGCCGCGCATTGCTTGCCCTCGCGCTCGGCCAATTGTCCGGTGGGTTGGGCGGGCTCGTTGTTGAAGGCGTTCATCACCAGCGCACAATCGCCAATTGCCCAAGCGTTGTCGTAAGCCTTCAAGCGCATGTCGGGCTGCGTCAGCAGGCGGCCGCCATCCTTTTCGGCATGCATTCTTTCGACGAATGGATGGGGCGCGGTGCCCACGGTGCCCACCACAGTGGCGGCGCGGAAGAACGTGCCATCGTTCAATTTCACGCCTTCAGCGGATACCTGGCGCACGCGTTGCTTCAGAACAATTTGCACGCCGTTCTGTTCCATCTTTTTCCGGGTGAACTCGCGGAGGCTGGAGGATACTTCGGGAAGCAATTGGTCCCGGCTGTGGATGAGGATGACCTTGGCTTCTTCCGGATTGATGGAAGGGTAGTAGCCTTTGGCCGCCAACAGCAGATCGTTGATTTCGCCGGCCACTTCCACGCCGGAGAAGCCACCACCGATAACGGCAAAGGTGAGCTGGAAGCGGCGCTTTTCGGCGTCTTCCGTAACGGCGGCTTGTTCCAATTGGTTGGAGATCTGGGTGCGCAAAGTCACGGCGTCGGCCACGGTGCGAAAGGGCAGCGCGTGGTCCGCCATGCCGGGAACGGCCGTAAGGTTCACCCCGCTGCCGCAGGCCACAATGACATGGTCATAGTGCAGCGAAGCCTTTACTCCCTCAAAGGTTTCGTACACCAGGCGATTTTCGGGAAGCACGACATCGAGAACTTTTTCGCGGCGGCACTCCACGCCGCGCAAGGCCACGCGCAAAGGCGCGGCGGCCACTTCCGGTTGAATCGAACAGCCTGCCACCTCGGCCAGCAGCGGTTGAAAGACGATGTAGTTCTCTTCACTGAAGAGCACGATTCTTGCTTCCGCGGGGCGAAGGCCCGCCCGCAGTCTTTTGGCGCATGCAACGCCCGCAAAGCCGCCGCCAATAATGACAAGGGTTTTGGGTGACATTGCTCCTAGGATCGCACTTCGACCGGCTTCGGATCTTGCCACCGGGTGGCGGGCGTCCAGGCTTCCAGCGCCTCGCGCCACACCTGCCAGCGCTTGGCCAGTTGGGTGCGAACGCGCGCGCTGTCCACTTCCTTCAGTTCGCCGGGGTCTTGGCGAAGGTCGTACACTTCCTCGCGGGCGGGCTTCTCCTCAATCCAGCGGATATACTTCCAGCGCTCCGTGCGCAGCCCTTCGCTCTTTGGGATGGTCACTTTGGGCGGGAAGCCAGGGAAGAGATGGGAATAAAACCATTCGCGCCGCCAAGCCGGCTTTTCTCCGCGCACCAGCGGCAACAGATTACGGCCTTGGACGGCGGCGGGCACCGTTACACCGGCCACAGAGAGGAAGGTGGGGGAGAGATCGAGGTTCAGCGTCATCTCCGTGCGGCGCTGTCCGCGCAAGGAGGCGGGCACGCGCCCGTCCGCAATCAGGAGCGGCGTGCGGATGGATTCTTCGTAGGCATACCATTTGTCCGCCAGGCCCCGCTCGGCCAGGAAGTAGCCGTTGTCCGAACTAAAGACGACAACGGTGTTGCTGGCCAAGCCTTTGGCTTCCAGCTTCGCCAGCACTTGCCCCACCACGGCATCCACCCCCGCAATCAAGCGGAAATAACTGCGCACGCTTTCCTGGTAGTGCTCCGGATTGGTGAAGCGCTTCTTCCAGCGCACGTAGCTTTCGCTCTCCTTCACGCTGGCGGGGAGGCGCTCAAAATAGCGGCGGTCCTTCGCTTTCTCGGAGATGGGCATGGTTTGGCCGCGGAAGAGCTCGGCTTCTTCGGGGTCGTAGAGATACTGTTGGGGGTCGGGGTCGCGGGCATGCGGCGCACGGAAGTGCAGGCTTAGGTAGAAGCTTTCGCCCGCCTTGGCGGTATCCAGAAAGTCGATGGCGTGCTGGCCAAACTTGCGGCTCTGCCCAGGAGCTTCCACGCCCGGCGGTCCGTAAGTTTTATCGAAAAGATGCTGTGGCGCCTCGTCGCCGCCAACGCCGTACTTACCCACAAAGCCCGTGCGATACCCGGCTTGGCGCAAGAGCACCGGATAGCTCAAGGCTTCGAGTGCGGGCGAGAGCGGCGTTTTGAAATCGCTAATGCGGTGGCTCTTCTCATGCAGGCCGGTCAACACCGTGGCGCGGCTAGTGCAGCAAATGGCGGTGGAACAGAAGTTGTTTTCAAAGCGAGTGCCCTGGCTGGCAATGCGGTCGATGTTGGGCGTACGCAGAATGGGGTGCCCGGCGCAACTCATCAGGTCGTAGCGTTGGTCATCGGTGAAGAGGAAGAGGATGTTCGGACGGGAGGCCTGGCCGAGCCCAACAAGGGCCGGCGCGAGTCCGGCCAGAAATTGGCGGCGCTTCATTAGGAAAGCATATAAAATATTGGCAACATGCGTACTCTGTATCTGCCCTTGTTTCTCGTTGCCGCGCATGTCCCCGGCGTGGCCGCCATTGAGTTCAATCGCGATGTGCGCCCGATCCTTTCTGACAAATGCTTCGGTTGCCACGGTCCGGATGCGAAGACGAAGAACATTCCCTTGCGCTTGGACTTGGAAGCGGAGGCCAAAGCCGACCTTGGCGGTCGCCGCGCCATTGTTCCCGGCGACGCGGCGCAAAGCGGCATCATCCAGCGCATCACTACCACCTCCAAGGCCAAGCGCATGCCGCCCGTTTTCACGGGGCACGAAGTATCGCCGAGCGAGGTAGAGACCTTGCGGCAGTGGGTGGAAGAAGGGGCGAAATGGCAGAAGCATTGGAGCTACCTGCCCGTCGCGCGGCCCGCGCTGCCGGAAGTGAAGCAAGGCAATTGGGCGAAGAACGCCATTGATCGCTTCATCTTGGCGCGCTTGGAGCGGGAAGCATTGCGCCCCAGTGCAGAGGCGGATAAGGAAAAACTTCTCCGCCGCGTGACGCTGGACCTTACCGGCCTGCCGCCCACACCGGCGGAACGCAAAGCTTTTCTGGCGGATACCTCCGCCGCGGCTTACGAGAAGGTGGTGGATCGCTTGCTGGCCAGCCCGGCCTACGGCGAACGCATGGCCGCGCGCTGGCTGGAAAATTCGCGCTATGCCGATTCCAACGGCTATCAGTTCGATGGCGAACGCTACATGTGGCGCTGGCGCGATTATGTGATCGACAGCTTCCACAAGAACAAGCCTTTTGACAAGTTCATTCAGGAGCAGATTGCCGGTGACTTGTTGCCCAAGGCCACGGTGGAGCAAGTGGTGGGCACAGGCTTCAACCGCAACCACCGTGCCAATACCGAGTTCGGCATCATTCCCGAAGAGTACGCCGTGGAGTATGTAGTGGACCGCGTGGAAACCGCCTCAGCTGTATTTCTGGGTATGACCATGGGTTGCGCGCGTTGCCACAACCATAAATACGACCCCCTGACGCAGAAAGAGTTCTACCAGTTCTACGCCTACTTCAACAACATTCCGGAAAATGGGCGCGCCATGAAGTACGGGAATTCGCCGCCGCAAATTCCCTACCCCACCCCAGCGCAACAGCAAGAGTTGGCGGCCTGGGACGCGAAGATTGCCGCGACACAAAAAGCCATTGCCGCCAAGAGCAACGAGATTGCCCGGCTGCAAAAGGACTGGGAGCGTAAACTGGCACCTGCAAGCGACGAACATTGGCTACCGCAGACCAACCGGCGCGTAGCCTTGGGCATGGAAGACCCGGAGCAGACACGAGCCAACTTTGCCACGGTCCAGTTCGTGCCCGGCCGCTTCGGCAAGGCCGTGGAGTTGCGCAACGGCGCTTACCTTGATGCAGGCTTTGAGACGGGCAATTTTGATATTGAGGATCGCTTCTCGATTGGACTTTGGGTGAAAAGCGATGCGCTGCCCGACGGCAGCCTCTTTTCCATGACGGACGACAAGCCCAAGGGCCGCGGTTACGCCGTGGAAGCGCGGCAGGGCAAACTGCACATCCATTTCACCAGCGACTTTGACGACGACGCCATTCGGATCGATACAGAGGCTGCGGTCCTGACCGCGGGCCGCTGGCAACACGTGATGCTTACCTACGATGGTTCGCGTATGGCGGAGGGCGTGAAGTTGTATCTCGATGGAATGCCCGTGGGGCTGAAGACGGAATTGGATAGCCTTTATCGCCCCTTCACCAACGCTGGCAAAGCATTTCCGCATCCTTTCCGCCTGGGTGCAGGCGCGGGACCGCAGCGGCGCTTTACGGGCTGGATGGATGATGTGGTGATCTGGACGCGTGTGTTGCCTGCGGACGCTGTGGCGCTGTTGGGCAAAGGCGAACGTTTGGCCGAACTTGCCGCCAAGCCTAATGTCAAACGCAGCAAGGGCGACGAACGGCAATTGCGGAGCGCGTTTCTCGAAACAGCCGCGCCCTTGGAACTTCGCAACCTGCAATCACGTTTGAACGAATACCTCCAGGAACGCGAAGCGTTTGAACGCACCTTCCCCACCGTCATGGTGATGAAGGAAAAGCCAACCCCCGCCCGGGCGCATATCCTGCAGCGGGGCGAATACAACAAGCCCGGCGATGTGGTGGAAGCAGGCTTGCCAAGCTTCCTGCCCAGCTTGCCCGCCGGCGCCCCCAACAACCGCTTGGGGCTAGCGCAATGGATGACCAGCCGCGAGAATCCCTTAACCGCGCGCGTTACGGTGAATCGCCTGTGGCAGATGATTTTCGGCACTGGCATTGTAAAGACGTCCGAAGACTTTGGCAGCCAGGGCGAATGGCCCACCCATCCGGAACTCTTGGATTGGTTGGCGAGCGAATTCATGGATTCCGGTTGGAACACGAAAGCTCTCTTGAAGCAGATGGTGATGAGCGCCACGTACCGCCAAGCCAGCCAGCTTAGCCCCGAGCTTTTGCAGCGGGACCCGGAAAACCGCCTCTTGGCGCGCGGACCCCGTTTGCGGCTATCTGCCGAAATGGTGCGTGACCAAGCGCTGGCGGCAGCGGACCTTTTGGTTGGCAAGGTAGGCGGGCCGAGCGTAAAGCCGTACCAGCCAGCAGGGCTGTGGGAAGAGCAATCCATGCAGAACATGTACTACGTGCAGGACCATGGCGAGGATCTTTATCGCCGCAGCTTGTACATGTTCTGGAAACGCACCATCGCGCCGCCGATGATGGTGAACTTTGATGCTTCCACGCGCGAGGCTTGCGTGGTTCGGGAAAATCGCACGAATACTCCCCTGCAAGCCTTGAACCTAATGAATGATGTAACCTTCCTGGAAGCCGGCCGCAAAATTGCCGAGCGCATGTTGCGCGAAGGGGGCAACGACGACGAAGCGCGCCTGCGCTATGGCTTCCACTTGGTGCTGGGCCGGGACCCGCAAGCGCAAGAAATAGAGGTGTTGCGGCGCAGCTTGAGCTACCACCGCGATTACTTCGCGAGCGACCAAGGGCGGGTGGAGAAGTTTCTCTCCCAGGGTGAAGCGAAAATTGCGGCCAAAGCAGAACCGCGCGAGCTGGCCGCCTACATGGCCATTGGCAACCTGCTGCTGAACCTGGACGAAACGGTGACCAAAGAGTAGCGGGAGTAGAAAGAGTAAAGCGAGATGTCGATCGAGCAAACCAGACGCAGCTTCTTCCGCAAAGGCGCCACCGGCGCAGGCATGATGGCCTTGGCGGACTTGCTGGCCGCCGACGAGCGCGGGGCGGGCGACGTTCATCCGAAATTGCCCGGCTTACCGCACTTTCCCGCGAAGGCGAAAAGCGTAATCGTGCTGTTCCAGCACGGGGCACCCAGCCAATTGGACCTCTTCGATTACAAGCCGGGCCTGGCGAAGCGGCGTGGCGAAGATCTGCCGGACTCCGTGCGCCAGGGCCAACGCTTAACGGGTATGTCCGCCTACCAGGAAAAGTTTCCCACCGCGCCTTCGATTTTCCAGTTCGCGCAGCATGGGCAAAGCGGCGCCTGGGTAAGCGAGTTGATGCCCTACACCGCCAAGCAGGCAGATGACCTTTGCTTTGTGCGCAGCCTCCACACCGAGGCCATTAACCACGACCCGGCAGTGACCTTTATCCAAACCGGCTTCCAGTTGGCGGGGCGGCCCAGCATGGGTTCTTGGGTGGCTTATGGGTTAGGCAGCGAAAACCAGAATCTGCCAGCCTACGTCGTCATGGTGAGCCAAGGCACCGGCAACACCCAAGCCCTGGCGGACCGCAGCTTCGGAGCCGGCTTCTTGCCGTCGAAATACTCCGGCGTTAAGTTCCGCTCCGGCGCGGACCCGGTGCTGTATTTGAGCGACCCGGCGGGTTACTCCCGCGAAGCGCGCCGCCGCTATCTGGACGACCTTGCGGCCCTGAATACGCTGAAGCACCAGGAATACCAGGACCCCGAAATTGCCACGCGAATTTCCCAATACGAAATGGCTTTCCGGATGCAAGCAAGCGTGCCTGAGTTGTCCGACTTAAGTTCGGAGCCGGAATCCACTTTCGCGCTCTACGGGCCCGATGCCAAGAAGCCCGGCAGCTATGCGGCCAACTGCATTCTGGCACGCCGCTTGGTGGAGCGCGGGGTTCGCTTCGTGCAGCTCTTTCATCGCGGTTGGGACCAGCACGGCAATTTGCCGAAGGAGATCCGCGGCCAATGCTTGCAGACGGACCAACCCTCCGCCGCGCTGGTTGCGGACTTGAAGCAACGGGGTCTGCTCGATTCCACGCTTGTCGTTTGGATGGGCGAATTTGGACGCACGGTTTATTCGCAAGGCACCCTCACCGAGACCAACTACGGGCGGGACCACCATCCGCGCTGCTTCACCGCGTGGCTCGCGGGCGGTGGCTTCAAAGCGGGCCTAACCTACGGCGAAACCGATGACTTCAGCTATAACATTGTCCAAGACCCCGTAGACCTGCACGACCTGCATGCCACTATGCTGCGCACCATGGGCGTAGACCATACTCGCTTAACGTTTAAGTTCCAAGGGCGGCACTACCGCTTGACCGATGTGAAGGGCCGGGTAGTGCGGGCGCTCTTGATCTAAGGCCCTTATTGCCTACCCGCGTCTACCCCTTTGGCTCTTGGATCAGCAGGAAAAGAAGAAACGCGCGTACTGTTGGGTCATGCCGGATCCGCTGCCAATCCTCGAAAGTTCGCTCTGCTTCCGCCACCTGTTCCACTGCATCTAGAGATTCTTCGTCTATGGTGAAAGAATAATCTGCCTCAATACGCCGCTGGTACAGCTGAGAAACTCGCAGGGCGATCGTCCGGAGTTCTTTCGGTGGTTCTTTTTTCCAATTATCCGTAAAGCGAAGAGGCTTTTCTTTTTCAATAATTTGACATACTTCTTTCAGCTTTTTGTGCGTAGGCACGCGACCAAAACATTTTGCCAGTTGGGGATCTTCTGTGATTGCTACAGCGGCCTCTCCGACGAGAAGATGAAAGACTGCATAGTAAGCTTCGGAGACTGATCGACGAATATCAACGCGAGAGGGAGCCTCTATAGAGATTCGCCGCCGGGCCGAATCCAAAAGTTCTTGGGCGTACTCTACCTGCATCTCAGATTGACTTCCAGGCGTTCGCTCGAGCAGCATCCATACGTTCGAAATCCTTAATGCTGATCAGCCGGACATAGGGTTGGATCCAGACATCCGCCTCGCCAAACTCATTGGCTAAGGTGAGTCGAATAAAGTCACTGAAGTCCACCCTTGTCCTGCCTAACTTCTTGGCCTCCGCCAAGAAGCTATCTTCCAGCACCGCCAAAACCGTGATGGCGGGATTTCCAAAGAAATCTTCTCCGAGGGAGTAATGCAGAGAGCGCACCCCGGAAAACTCCTCGAGCGCCGCCGCCTTCAGCTTCACCAAAGCCGGCAGTGCCGCCTCTTCCAATTTGCGGGTCGCAGTCGCCATTGCTCTTCGTCCTTAGCCGCTAGTCCCGCCGTCCGCCGCCCATCAAGCGCAGCAGGATGTTCAGCGCCGCCACAAAGATATTGAACACGCCCGCAAACAACGCCAGCGCGCCGGGAATGGGGCTATCGGCATCGGGGCTATTCAACACGCCGCTGGTAGAGCTAACCAGTGCAATCACGCCCATAATGCCGATGCCAGCAGAGATCAAAATCCCCAGCAGCCCGATGTTCAAGAAGCTATTGATTACCACCGCGCCAATGATGGCGAAGAACATGCCCACCATCAAGCCGCGCGGCGCGCTGAACGTCCGCCCCGTCGAAAAAATGAAAGCCGTAACTGCCAAAAACACGATTCCCGTTATGGCCAAGGCCGCCAGAATCAGCGCCGGGTTCACACGGCTGGCCACCCACAAGATGGGCGAGAGCACCAAGCCCGCAAAGAAGCCATTAAAGACCAGCGCGCCCGTGCCCCAGAAGGGGTTGTGGCGGACGGCGAGCGCAATCATCGGGATCACGTTCAGGCCGGCAATGGCGAGGATCCAACCAATCCAGCCGGAGAAAAGGCGCGCCATCGTTTCTGATGTGCCGCCCACGTAACCGCCGAGAATGGCGCAAAACACGCTTACCGCAAAAAGGCCGTAGGTTTGCTTAATCACCGCCGATTGGCGGGCCGAAAGCGGCGTGGCCGTGGACAGTTTCTCCACCAGGCTCATGTTTTGGCGCGAATAATTCATGGGTTTCGATCTCCTGTAACCAGTATCCGTTACTCTACAAGAAACCTGGAGGAGGCCCAGCGACCATGACGAGTAGCAACAGAACAAACAACAGTGTTTGCGGCATCATTTTCGATATCTCCGGAACCGTGATGGACTTTGGCAGTCGCGGCCCCGTCGCGGCCTTTGTGGAGGTTTTCCGGCGGCACGGCGTCGAGATCAGCGAAACCGAGGCACGCGGCCCCATGGGCCTACACAAGCGGGACCACATCGCCGGAATTCTCGCGCTTCCTGAAGTTGCCGCGCGTTGGGAGCAGGCGCACGGCCGCAAGGCGGCGGAGAGCGATGTCGAGAATTTGTTCCAACACTTCACTCCCCTCCAGGTGGAAGTGCTGGATGGCTACTTGGAAATCCTGCCCGGTGTACCCGAGCTGGCGGCGGAGTTGACGCGCCGCGGGATCCCCTTTGCCAATACCACGGGCTTCGATTCCTGGATGATGAAAAGTCTAATTGCCGCGGCCGAACAGCAAGGCTATCGGCCGGTCTGTTGGATGACGCCGGACCAGGCAGGCGGCGGCCGCCCCGCGCCCTGGATGGTCTACGAAGCCGCCAAGCGCATGGGCGCTTACCCGCTTCGCCGGATGGTGAAAGTTGGCGATACGCCCGCCGATATTGCGGAGGCGCAAGCCGCCGGGATGTGGGCCGTGGCGGTGGTGCAGCACGGTAATGAAGTCGGCCTGTCGCGCGCCGCGCTGGCCGCGCTCAACCCCGCCGAACGCGAAAACCGCTTCGCCGCTGCCCGCGCGAAACTACGCGGCTTGGGCGCGCATTATGTTTTGGAACAAACGGCGGACCTGCTGGGCGTGCTGGGCGACATCGAGGAAAGAATCGGGCGGGGAGAGAGGCCGTAGTGCGGGAGTGGAAGGTTGGTGGCCAGGGAGGGAATCGAACCCCCGACACGCGGATTTTCAGTCCGCTGCTCTACCAACTGAGCTACCTGGCCGTTGCGGGAAGCGCTGTTTCACGGCGCAAACATTGAATATACCACGGCCCATTACAGACCGGGGGTAGCCGACAAACCGTGGGTCAACATGCAGCCCGGAATGACGGTCCCGTTGTAGCGGATGATTTGCGCCCCCCGGGCTTGCGAAAAATTCACATTGCGGAACCGCAGGACCAGCGAGCCATCAAAATCGTAAATCGCGCGGACTTTGGGCAACAGCCTCCCGCAGTTGGTCAGAAACTTATTTAGCTCGCCAATGCCATCGCTGTAGCAAGCAAGCAACAAGGGCGGCAACTCTTGGCCGCCGCAGCCGAGATAATCCTCGATCGAATGCAAACAGTTTTCGATGTATTCGGGGCTTTGCGTAAATTCCCCAAGATGCGAAAGCCCCATGGGAGTCACCACGGCCACATTCTTGCCCGAGGCGGAGATCTGCCGCGCAAACTGCATGCGGCCCGCCAACATGTCGCCGATCCCCAGCTTAAGGAGCGATTCGTCGTTGGGGTAGTCGGAGGGATTCGCCGTGTGCCGGAAATAAAGGATATACGCATTGGGCGCCGTACAGTCCGACGGCAGCGCCAAGCCCAGGTATTTGATGTGCGAGCCGCGCGGCGTGGCGAAGCCGACGGTTTTCATCGCGCGCTGGGGAGCACCTCCAAATCAATCGGCCAAGCCGAGCGCAGCCTTTCGGGGTGGGCCAGCAAAGGCAGGTCTTTCCAACCACGGTCTTGCCAACTAACGTTTTCAATGGGGCGCAGGAACATGCCCGTCGAGGGGTTTGGACCCGGTTGCGGACCCGGTTGCGGGCCAGGTTGCGGGCCAGGGGGTGGCGTGGGCAGGTCGGGCAGAGGCTGGCCCTTCAGAATCCGTTTCGCCTCGGCCAGCAGCGCGCGCCAAGTGGCGCCGCCAGGGTCGATGCGGCCATCCCGGTAGGGAGTTTTGTTGGATTGGAAGGCGCGAATTTCGCGGCGCAGTTCGTCGGAATCCTGGCCCAGCGAAAAGCCCCATCCGGGCACGCGTTTCTTTTCTCCCAAGACGATGCCAAGCAGGGTTTGCACCACGAGGATGTCATCGGGAACATTGTCGCCGCCATTGCCCACTTTGCCCCTGAGTTCGTAGTTCATCTTCAGGAAGGAATGCGGAAACGGCGGGAATTTCTTTCCTTGCAAGATATGCTGAAAGTTCGTATGGAGCCCAAAACCGATCTCGTGCGCATTAGCGGTGTGGAACTGCATCTGGCCCACCCAGACGAACTGAACGTCAATTGGGTGGGGCAGGAGGATGCTATGCGCCAACTCCTGGCCGCCTGGCTGGTGCTAGACGAGCGCGATCTGCCCATGAATCCGCGGCTGGTCGGGAAGCCCGGGGTGGGCAAGACTTCCTTGGCCTACAGTGCCGCCCGGCGCTTGGGCCAGCAGGTTTACATCATGCAAGCCACCGTGGACACGCGGCCCGAAGACTTGATTGTCACGCCTGTTCTCGAGGCCCAAGGCAAACTGCGCTACGTGGCCAGCCCCCTGGTGACGGCGATGATTCGCGGCGGCGTGGTGATTTTGGACGAAGGCAACCGCATGAGCGAAAAGAGCTGGGCCAGTCTCGCACCCTTGCTCGACACGCGGCGCTACGTGGAAAGCCTGGTGGCGGGCGTAAAGATCAAAGCCCACCCGCTGTTCCGCTTTGTGGCCACCATGAACGACGACGCCTCCACCTTCGATTTGCCCGAGTACATCCAAAGCCGCCTGCAGCCGCAAATTCTGCTGGACTTCCCCGAACGCGAGGAGGAACTGGCAATTTTGCGCGAGCACCTGCCACAGGCCGAAGACCAGATCCTGGAGTATGTGGCCGACTTTCTGCAAATGGCCCATGCCTCCGAAGAGCGCTTCAGCGTGCGGGACGGCATCAACATTGTGCGCTTTACGATGAAGCTGGCCGCGGTGGACGAGGCCCCTCTCGAAAACCGCATTGCGCTGCCTCTGGCGATTAAGACGATCCTCGGCGACGAGGCCATGCGCTATGTCCGCCAACTCTGAGAATCCCCTTGCGGCAATCGGCAGCCTGAACCGTGGCCGCTTCCATTACTTCCCCGTTGTGCCGGGCCGGCTAGAATTCGCCCTCGCCGTGCGCGAAGAATTGCTGCGCAAACGGCCCGCCTACATCGCTTTAGAGTTGCCCGCTTTTTTCGCCCGCGCCTTTCACGAGGCGGTACGCCGCTTGCCGGAAATGTCGGCCCTGGTTTATCCGGACCGCTTGACGAAGGACGACGAAACGGAAAGCGCCATCTATTTCGTCGTCGAACCCTGCGACCCCTTTGTCGAGGCCTACCGCACCGGCGTCGAAATTGGCGCCGAGATTCTCTTCATCGACCCCGCCATTGGCGAGCGCCCGCACCTGCCGGACGACTACCCAGATTCCTACGCGCTGACGCGCATTGGCCGCGAGGCCTACCTGGAGCAGTACCGCGTCTTTCCCCAACCGCGCAACGACGAGGTGCAGGACTTCGCCGCCAACATCGCCTGGAAGCTCCAAGGGGCAGACCCCTTCCGCGACCTCTTTGTGGTGCTCAGCCTCAATCTGCTGGACCCCGTACTGGACGCCATGGAAACCCCACAGGAAGAGCCTGTGCGTCCGAGGCCCCTCGACATTGTGGACCTCGTCAATCTGCATCCTTCCTGCCTGGCCGAGGTGACGCAGGAGTATCCGGCGCTGCAGCAACGCTACGAATACTGGCGCAAGCAGATGTCCGATACGCGCATGGTGGACCGCGCCGTGGCGCAATACGAAACCTTCCGCCGCGCGGAGATTGCCTACCAGAAGAGCACCGGCGAGCGCGTGGAAAGCTACCAGCGCCTGCAGTTGGCCCGCTATGCGCGCAACCTCGCGCAGGTGAGCGGTTATCTTAGCCCCACTCTTTATGAAATGACGCTCGCCGCCCGTGGACTGGTAGACGACAACTACGCTTGGGAGGTTTGGGAGGCCGGGGGACGGTATGACTTCCAGGAAGATCGCTCGGCACTCGAAACCCTGAAGCTCTCGGGCGAAGAAGTTTTCTTTCGCACGCGGCGCATGAAATTGCGGCGCCGCCTACCGCGGCCCAAACAACGCTTAACTCCGCGACCGCCCAAAGGAAGGGCCCGCGAAACCAAGCCCGGCGAATGGGCCGAGCAATTGGATGGCTCCTCCATTTGCTCCTATCCGCCCGAGGACATTGTGATTGAAGATTTCGGGCAGCGTCTGAAGCAGTTGGCGCACTCCATTCTGACGAACCAAACGCAGCGTACTGAGCCCTTTGTCGCCTCGCTGCTCGATGGCATTGACATGCGGGAGACTTTGCGCAACTGGCACACCGGCGAGATCTTTGTGAAGCGCAACGAGCAGCAATCCGCCGAAGTAGGCAGCGTGGTGGTGATCTTTGACGAAGACCACGAGGACCGCTACTCTTACCTCACCACCTGGCTCGGCGAGCACCAGAACGAAAGCGATATGGCTTTCTACTCCACCCATCCCTTCGCCCAAATGGTGGGCCCCGGCATTGGGCGCGCCGAGTACGGCGGCTTTTTGCTTACCTGGCCACCGCGTCGCGTGTGGGATGTTTGGGGCGACCCGGATTACGAATTCGCCACCACCAAGGCCGAGCGCTTGCTGCTGGCCGGCCTTGATTACTCCACCCAGCGCAATGTTGTGTACGTTGCCGCCAAGCCTCCGCGCAATATCTTCCGCAGCATCGCCAACCAACTCCGCCGCCAGATTCTTTACATCCCCATCGGGCAACTCTCGCCCGACCGCCTGAAAAAACTCCGCGTCGTCCACGTCCTCGATGGCTACGACAAACGCGACGGCGCGAAGGAGTATGTTTGGTAGGTTTCTGGAGGCCCTACGCCTCCGATGGATTCGCGGGGCCTCGTTGGGCGATGTGCCAGAGGACTCCCGCGGGATCAACCACGTAAGCAACCCGCAGCCCCCAAGGTTGCAGCGCCGGCGCCTTGGGGCTTGGCACTCCGAAGCGGGCCTCTAAGTCGAGCCCCTGAATGTGTTCCCACCAGGCGTCAAGGTCGTCCACCATCAACTGCATCATGAAGTTTGCCGCCCATTGCTCTTGAAAATAGTTTTGCAAGATGAAGCTGGTGGCTCAGATGCCAAAAATTGCTACCTCACCATCGAGCAATGTTGCAAAGCCGAGTGATTGGTAGAAACGCTTGCTGAGCGCAAAGTCTCGCGCGGGCACAAAGGGACGGGCGAGTTCATTTCCCATGGGGATAGGCATTGCCTGCGAGTATACCGCTGCGGCCCACTCTGCCATTTGGCTCTGCCGCCAATAGCCTTAATCCGCAGGCCCCTCAAACATCCAATAGTGCGAGTCCTGCATGCCGAGCTTGCGGTAAACCGCTTGGGCAGCGGTGTTTTCTTTCTCCACGTAAAGGCGGAAGCCGCAGCAATTGCCCGCCGCTTGGGCCATCGCCTTCACGCTCGTGTAGAGCGCGCGGTAAACGCCTTGGCCGCGAAAGGCGGGCAGCACGTAGACGCTTTGAATCCACCAGAAAACCGCGTTGCGCCAGTCGCTCCACTCGTAGGTAATCATCAACCCGCCCACCGCTTGCCCATCGGCTTCCGCCACCACATAAAACCCGTACTGCGGATGTGCAAACAAGCCCTCCACGCCGGGCGTGATCTTCGCGGGGTCCAGCGCCAGCCCCTCTGTCTCCATCGCCATGGCGACATTGAAAGCCACAATGGCGGCGGCGTCAGCGATTGTTGCGGGGCGTACGAGGATGGGCGAGGATGGCATGAACAATTCCAGAAGTGGTGTGGGGGTCGGCTTCGACCGTGGGCAGAAAGCCGTGTTTGCGCAGGGCTTCACTGGTGACGGGCCCGATGGAAGCAATGTTCACTCCCCGAAGCGCGTCTGCCCCGGCAAGCGCGAGAAAATTCTTCACGGTCGAAGGGCTGGTGAAGGTAATCCAATCGGGGGCATCGTCGCCCTGGGGCAAAGCCGCGGGTGGCGTGCGGGGCGGCAGATTGCGGTAGGCTTCCACGACATCCACCTGGGCGCCTCGCTGCCGCAAGGCTGCGGGAATGGTGTCGCGTGCGACAGCGGCCTGTGGCAACAGCACGCGCTGGCCTGCCAAAGCCACGCCGCCCATGGCCAGCACCAGGCTCTCGGCAACATACTCCTCGGGGCACAAATCCACCTTCACGGCCATGCTTTCCATCGCCCGCTTGGTGACGGAGCCAATGGCCGCCAGCTTCGCGCGCACGTGCCGCCAATCATGGGGCGAGAGCGCCAACCGTTCGCGAAACGCCTCCACGCCGTTCGCGCTCGTGAAAACGATCCAATCATACGCCGGCAATTGGGCCAAAGCTTCGTCCAGCGCGGCGTAGCTGGCGGGCGGCACAATCTCAATCACGGGGTAAGGAATACACTCCGCGCCCAACTGACGCAGGGCCGCTTCCATTTCCTCCGACTGTGCGCGCAGGCGGGTAATCACCACGCGCACACCATGCAGCGGCAAGCGTTCAAACCAGTTCAAACGATGGGCAAGGTTGGCCACCTCGCCAAAGAACAGAATCGCGGGGGAACCCACGCCGGCCTCGGCCATTGTTATACCCAAAGTATCGAGCGTCGCCACCACCGTACGCTGCCGTCCGTGCGTTGCCCAAGTCACTGCGGCCGCCGCGGAATCGCCCGCGCGCCCGGCCGCCCGCAGGGCCTCGGCAAGTTCCTCGTAGTGATAAACGCCCATGAAGACAGCCAGAGTGTCAGCCTGCGCGACCTTGTGCCAATCGAAGCTGGCCGGATGGTGGCCCGTGACAAAGGCAACGGAAGAAGAGTAGTCCCGGTGCGTTAAGGGAATGCCGCCGTAAGCGCTGGCCGCAAAAGCAGAGCTCACACCCGGCACCACTTCAAACGGAACGCCCGCGGCCGCCAAAGCCTCGCACTCTTCCCCGCCCCGGCCAAACAGAAAGGGGTCGCCGCCCTTCAGCCGCACCACACGCTTGCCGGCGCGCCAGTAGGCAATCATCATTTCACCGATCTCCGCTTGCGGAAAGGCGTGGTCGTCGCGCCGCTTGCCCACGTAATGCTTCTCGGCCTGCGGGGCAAACTCCAACGCCGCCTGGCTGGCCAGGTGGTCATACAGAATTACCTCCGCGCTTTCAATCAAGCGCTTCGCCTTCAGCGTCAACAGGTCCGGATCACCAGGTCCGGAGCCAACCAAATAAACCTTCAACCCAGCACCTCGTGGGCCCCCATTTGGCTCAACAGGCGCGCGGCGCGTTCGCCGAGTTGCTCGGGAGCTTCACCGTCCTGCTGCGTTTCGGCCACCCGCAGAACACACTTGCCGTCCAAGCTGCACACCACGGCGTGGAGGTGCAGGCGCTCGCCTTGCCACTCCGCGTAGGCCCCCAGGGGAATTTGGCAACCCCCACCAAAGCTGCGCAAACAAGCGCGTTCGGCAGCAACGGCGGCCTCTGTGGCGGGATGGTTCAATAACGCGGCGCGGCGGTCGCCGCTGCGCACTTCAATGGCCAAGGCTCCCTGGCCCACCGCCGGGCACATACGATTCGCCGACAAGCGTTCGGCAATACGCCCGGACCAGCCCAAGCGGCGCAAGCCGGCGCAAGCCAACAGAATCGACGCGTATTGCCCCTCGTCCAATTTGCGCAAGCGCGTGTCCACGTTGCCGCGCACCGATTCCACTTCCAGGTCCGGCCGCAAGGCCCGCAATTGCGCTTGCCGCCGCAGCGAACTTGTTCCCACGCGCGCACCGTGGGGAAGTTCCTCCACGGGCAAGCCCACGACGGCATCAAAGGGATCTTCGCGCTCCGGTATGGCCGCCAATTCCAGACCCGCAGGCAGTTCCGTTGGCATGTCCTTCAAGCTGTGCACGGCCAAGTCGATGCGCCCATCCAGCAGCGCCTCTTCCAGCTCCTTGGTGAACAGGCCTTTGGTGGAAGTCTGCGCACCAAGCTGGGCCAGCGGCACATCGGTAATTTTGTCGCCTGTGGTGTGGATGATTTCTATGCGCGAATCAAGGCCGGCTTGGCGCAAAAGCGTCTGCACATGCCGTGCTTGCCACAGGGCCAACATGGACCCCCGCGAACCAATGATCATTACTTTCCTTTGCCCTCTTGCAAGCGGAAGATGCGGCTAACCCAATCGAGCGCTTCCTGCGGATCGCCCTGCGCGCCCGCGCGCCGTAGTTCCGCAATCGCCCCGTGGGCCACCTTGTTGATAATGCCACGGGTAAGGGTTTCGAGCGCTTCTTCCTGCGCCGGACTCAAGGGGCCTAGGCGCACCCGCTGGCGTTCAATCTCCGCCGCCCGCACCGCTTCCAGCCGCGCGTGCAGGTCGACAATCGCAGGGCTTACTTCGCGCTCGCGCAAGCGAGCTTCCAGAATCTGCAGTTCTTCCTCGATAATCAGGCTGGCGCGCTCGGCGGCTTCCGCCCGGCCTTTCACGTTGCGCTCCACCACCTTCTGCAGGTCATCGATATCGTAGAGGAAGACGTTGTCAATGCCCATCACGGCGGGGTCTACGTTGCGCGGCACCGCAATATCCACCAGGAACATGGGCCGGTTCCGGCGCACCTTCATCACGGCGCGAATGTCGTCGGCCGTCAGAATCGGTTCGCGGGCCCCGGTTGAGGCGATCACAATGTCCACGCTGGGCAGCGAAGCTTTAAAGCTGGCGTATTCCACCATGCGGCCCTCAAAAGCGCGGGCTAAATCCACGGCCCGGTCGGGCGTACGGTTGGTGACGTATATCTGCTGCGCCCCAACGTTCTTCAAGTGGCGGGCAGCCAGTTCGCTCATCTTGCCCGCGCCAATCAGCATGACGCTTGAGCCTGCCAGGCCGCCAAAAATTTCGCGCGCCAACTCCACCGCCGCATAGCTGACGCTGACGGCGCTTGAGCCGATTTCGGTTTCCGAGCGGACACGCTTGGCAACGTGGAAGGCGCGCGTGACCAATTGCTCGAGCGAGCCATTCACGGTGCCAAGGCGCTTGGCCAACGAATAAGCGTCTTTCAATTGCCCCAGAATCTGCGGCTCGCCCACCACCATGCTGTCCAAGCTGGAGGCCACGCGGAACAAGTGGCGCATTGCCTCCCGCCCTTCCAGCTTGTACATGTATTGCTCAAAGTTCCGCACGCCACCGATTTGTTCGTTGTTCAAAAAACGGCGCAGGGCGTCGCTTAAGCTCGCTTGGTCCTCGAGGGAAAAAGCCAGTTCCACGCGGTTACAAGTGGAAAGAATGAACGATTCGCGCACCCCCTCCAATTGCTGCAAATCCGCCAACACTCCCGGCAAAGCCTGCTCGGGAATGGCGAGTTGCTCCCGCACGTCCACCGGGGCCGTGTGGTGGCTTAAACCGCAAATGGCAAAGCGCATCATCGTTCGAGCGTTGACCTCAAACCGTAGTGCGTTGCCCAAGTGAGCGCAGAAAAGCCCAGCAGGCTAAGCGCCATCAAGGCCGACTTTCGGCCGCGCCACCCTTGGTTGGCACGCAGGAAGACCATCGTCAAATAAAAGAGCCACGTGAAAAGAGCGATCAGGACATTCGTGTTCGCCAGCCACCGCGTGCCGCTTTCCACATAGGCCCAGGTGCTGCCCGCCAGCACCCCCACGGTGGTGAACACAAAACCCAGCCCCATGGCCCGGTTGATGAGGGAATCCAAGGTCCGCAAGGCGGGCAAAGGCATAGCGCCGCCTAGTTCCTTCCGCTTCAATTTGCGCTCCTGCAGGAGGTAGAAAAGACTAGCCCCCGCCGTCAGGCAAACGCTGGCAATGCCCATCAGAATCATCCCAACATGCAGCAACAGCCAGGCATCGCGCACCCGCGAATTGGTCCAGACCGCCAAGGGGCTTTCCGTTGAGGCGATCCAGGCCAGCACGCTGACAACCGGCGCCACCAGAACGCCAATTGAACTGAAGCTATAGCGCCAGTGCACAAAGAGATACACCACCGCCAACAAAAACGCGAAGACGCTCAGAGATTCGTAGAAATTATCGGCCGGAAAGTGTTGCGCCACAATGCCCCGCTCCACTAGCGAGACAAAGTGCAGCACCGTGGCGACCGAGAAACTGGCCAAGGCCCAGGGACTATTGGGAGAGGGCGTGAGTTCCGGATTGCGATTGCGAAGAAGATTCCAAAGGATGCGCAACAGACCCACGGCATAAAGAATTGCCGCCATACGCAGCCAGAAAAGGCTCATGTCAGGCATCTGTTTTCAAGGGGAGTCCTATTCCTAGTATAAAGTGGCGCCGCTAAAGATTCGCCCCGAGCCGCCGATTTGTCCTATAGGTGAATGCGTGTTTGAGGGAATTGCCAACAAGAAGATCCGGGGATTGCGCGAGCCAGGTGCGGCGGTTGAGCCGTATGGCCCTGAAATTGCTCCAAAAGTAGATGTGACGAGAGCTGACGACAAGAATCCCCGCTCCCCGCTGCGCGCGGAGGATGCGCAAAAACCTGGCGCGAAATGGAAGCAGGAAATTCCCGCTGACCACAACGACGAGCACAATTACGGGCGGCGCGTGTTGGGTTTAAGCATGGACCCTCCAGCGCGGCGCCGGGTGCTGGACCCCAGCCGTACGGGCAAAGAAGCCGCCTACCTGGAGCATCGCTTACGCCAGTTGGTGGTAGGCCAGGACGACGCCATCACCCAAATCGTGAACATGTTCCAGATGTTCATGACCGGGCTTTCCAATCCGGGACGGCCGATTGCCAGTTTTCTCTTTTTGGGACCCACAGGTACTGGCAAGACCCGCGTGGTGGAAGCAGCGGCAGAGTGTTTGTTGAAGCGCCCCTCGCCGGTAATCAAGATCGACTGCGCGGAGTTCCAACATAGCCACGAAATCGCGAAATTGATTGGCAGCCCTCCGGGCTATCTTGGCCACCGCGAAACGCACCCCCTATTAAGCCAGGAGATGCTGAATCAGTACCACTCCGAGGATCTGAAGCTCAGCTTCGTGTTGTTTGACGAAATCGAAAAGGCGAGCGACGCGCTCTGGAACCTGCTGTTGGGCATTCTCGATAAAGGTGTGCTCACGTTGGGAGACAACCGCAAAGTGGACTTCAGCCGCACGCTGATATTCTTGACCAGCAACCTTGGCGCGGTGGAAATGAGCAAACTCGGCCACGCCAAAATGGGTTTCGCGCGTTCCCTTTCGGGAACTTTGAACGAGGAAGAAAAGCGCAGGGTGGAAAAGAAGAAGTCCACCACGGGTCTCGAAGCCGCGCGCAAGAAATTTACCCCGGAGTTCATGAACCGCTTGGACAAGGTGGTGGTATTCAAAACACTGGGCCCGGACGAATTGCGCCGGGTTCTGGACATTGAACTGGCGATTTTCCAGCAGCGCATTCTCGCCTCTGCCAACCAGCGCAGCTTCGTGTTCACCTTAAACGAAGACGTGAAGCAATATCTACTGGGCGAAGGCACGGACGAACGCTACGGCGCACGGCACTTGAAACGTAGCCTGGAACGTCTGCTAGTGCAGCCGATTTCGAATCTGCTCGCCACGGACCAAATCCAGACCGGCGACTGGATTCGCGTGGAGCTCAACCAACCGAAAAGCGAAGGTGGCGCGCCGGAACTGGTTTTCTCAAAAGAAGCCGAAGGCTTGCCACTGGCCACGCTCTACGAATTGATCGACAATACAGTGCCGGTGCAGTTGGCCGCCTTGGCCGCTGCGGTATCGCAGGAACAGCCCAAGTCCAGCGGCGGTGCCGTGCCGCAGAAACAGAAGTCGCGCTTTTAAAGATTCATGCTGGCGATTAGGCGGCGCATTCCGCGCGGCCCAACTGTAGACTGAACTTCTCGTCGTCGCCCCAGTCTTTGTAGGCGTCTGGCTCCAGGTCCATGGGCTTCACAAGGTCAGCCACCAATCCCCGGAACGTCTCAATCCGGAATCTGAGAACGTATTCTCGAAAAGTCTCGCCTTCCACGCGGTTCTCCTGGTAATGGGCCAGGACTCGCTGCACCGCCACCGGTACACTCTTGGCCGGAATGCTATGCACAGTAAAGCCGTACTTCAGTAGGCCATCCCGATCTTTACCGCCCCCTAAAAGCATTTGATAATAGGGCACTTCCGCGCCGTTCATCTTGCGCACGTTGCCGAAAAAGCCAAGGTCGCCAATCCAGTGTTGCCCGCAGGAATTCGGGCAGCCGCTGGCCTTGATGCTTAATTTCCGCACCAGCGGGTCGCGGTAATTTTTCACGAGAGTGCTCAAGGCTTCGCCCAAATTCATGGTTTTCGTAATACCCAGGTTGCAACTCCAGGCGCCGGGGCAGGTCACCACATCTTCAATTTCGTTCGCGCCCGCCTCCGCCAGCCCGGCTTCGGCCAAGGCACCGTGCACCTCGGCCAGGCGCGCTTGCGGAATCCAGGCCAAAACCAGATTTTGTTCAATCGTGACGCGCACCAATCCGTCGCCCGCGCGGCGAGCAACATCCGCCACGGCGCGCATTTCCGCCGAAGTCATATTGCCCTGGGGGATTTTCACGGTAACGATGGCGTAGCCCGGTTGACGCTGGGGCTTGACGTTGGAAGCCAACCAAGCCTGGTATTCCGGGGCACGTTCCGGCAGCACGGGGGGCAATTCCCCCTTGCCCAACTGTAGGCCCTCAGGAGAGTAAGCGCCAAAGTCCCGCGGCACCTCCAGCGGCACCGCAATGCCGCCGTTGGCCAGAATGTCGGCGTATTCCTGCTCTACGTGTTCTACAAACCAATCCCATCCGCGTTCGCGAATGATGAACTTCAAGCGGGCTTTGTGCTTATTCTTGCGGTTGCCGTATTTGTTGAACACTCGAATCACGGCCTCGGCTCGGTTCACAATCTTGTCGGCGGGCAAAAAATCGTCCAACACACCAGCTTCGCAGGGTAGGGGCCCCAAACCACCCGCGGCCAGCACACGGAAGCCCCGTTGGCCGTCGACAATCCGCGCAATAAAACCCAGGTCATGCAACCCGCCCTGCATGGTGTCGCCGGGAGTGGCTGAAAAGCTGATCTTGAATTTACGCGGCAGGCTATCCGTCAGTTCCTTGTGCAGGAAGGCGTAGGCCACTTGACGGAGATAGGGCGAAATATCAAAAACCTCGTCTGCCGCAATCCCGGCCAGCGTATCCCCCGTCACGTTGCGCACCGTGTTGTAGCAGGCTTCTCGGGTGGTCAGTCGAACAGACCCTAATTCCAATAGCAGATCCGGCACGCGCGGCAGCGGGATAAAGTGGTACTGCATATTTTGGCGGGTGGTCAGGTGGCCGCGGCCGGAGGCGTACTTGTCGGCAATATCGGCCAGCATTTCAAATTGCTTCGCCGAGGCCAAGCCGCCGGGAATTTTCGTGCGGATCATATGCACGTTCGGTTGCCGCTGGCCATATACTCCACGCCGCAGGCGGAAAGCCCGGAATTCGTCGTCCGTCAAGCGGCCCGCCAGAAAATCTTCTACTTGGGACCGAAAGAGGGCAATATCCTGAACGACGGTTTGGTCGAATTGTTCTTCTACGCTCGGGGCGGTGCTGAGTGCCACTAGAAACTCCTAATCTCTATCAAGATTACTATATTTCGCATTTCGGCACCATTTCGCTTGTATGAATTCGAAGGGCTGCCTGTAGCGAAACTGTAACTTTGCTTGGCTACCATGAAAGCGTCTCACATTATGGCCTCACGAAGGCACTACCTTGCCATTCGTGTGCCTAGCTTTAGGGAAACTATGAAAATTCAAACACGTGTAGCAACACTACTTCTTATCCTCGTGTCTCTGGCCTTCGGCCAATCGGACGCAAACAAAGGAACCATTGTCGGTAGAGTATTCGATCCGAACTCGGCGAGCGTCGCCGGAGCCAAGATCGTGGTCCAAAACACCAACACTGGCATTAGCCGCGAAATCACTTCCGGCAACGATGGCGCCTACCGCGTCGTTTCCGTTGACCCCGGTGTTTACGAAATCACCGCCTCTTCATCCGGTTTTGCGGAATCTAAGCTTAGCGGAGTTGTGGTTAACGTGGGCTCCACCATCACGGTGGATGTCCGCCTGAGCCTGCAAGCCACCAGCACTACGGTGGAAGTAGGCGAAACCTTGTTGCAGGATGCTGTTCCGGTGGCCAGCCAATTGGTGAACTCCACGGCCATTACGAACCTGCCCATCAACGGCCGCCGCTTCCAGGACTTCGTCCTGCTGACGCCCACCGCGGTGGTGGAAGGCAGTTCGCGCAACCAAATTTCTTTTGCCGGCCAGCGCGGCATCAACTCCAACATCATGCTCGATGGCACCGATTACAACCAGCCCTTCTTCGGCGGCATCCGTGGCGGCGAACGTTCCACCAGCATCATCACCGTGCCGCAAACCGCGATTGCGGAATTCCAAGTTGTGGCCACGGGCTATTCGGCGGAATACGGACGCTCGACCGGCGGCATCATGAACACCATCACCAAAAGCGGCACCAATGAAGTGCACGGCGAAGCGTTTTACCAAATCCGCCACCGTAGCTTGAGCGCGCGCAACCCCATTTTTAATGTGCGTCCTTCGGAAACGCTGCAACAGTACGGCGGCGGCGTGGGCGGCCCGATCAAGCAGAACAAGTTGTTCTGGTTTGCCGCGGCCGAAGCGCAAAATTCCAAAATTCCCCGCCAGGTGGTGATTCCTTCCTTGAACAACATCACCGTGTCGGCG
The DNA here is from genome assembly GCA_033765085.1 of Bryobacter sp. Lineage (GTDB taxonomy): Bacteria > Acidobacteriota > Terriglobia > Bryobacterales > Bryobacteraceae > Bryobacter. Next base: position 35,383 of record JANRIK010000048.1, read on the forward strand.
GCCAACCAGGAAGTGGTGAATTTCCTGCGCGCTGGGGAAGGTCCGTTCGAACAAACCAACCGCGCCTATGCTTTAACAGCCAAGACTGACTACGCCTTTGACAAGGGCCACCGCCTGACGCTGCGCTACAACTTTAGCGACTCCAACGAAGTGAACGCAGTAACCGTGGGCGCCGCCGTGAACCCCTTCACCAATGGCTTGCTCAGCAACGAAGGCCAGGAAAAGGACCGGATTCACAACGGCACCATGCAGTACACACACATTTTTTCGCCCAACATTGTGAACGATTTCCGCTTTACGGGTTCCTACGAGGAACGGCCCCGCTTGGCCAATTCCAACGCTCCCAGCGTCACCCTGCAAAACGTCGCGTTTTTTGGCGCGCGCAGCTTCCTGCCTACCACGCAGTTCGACTATCGCTGGCAGTTTGTGGACGCCATGACGATCACCCGCGACAAGCACACCATTAAGGTTGGCTTCGACTTCAATTACCTGCCCACCGGCCAACTTTTCGGCTTTAACCAGTTCGGAAGCTTTTTCGTACCCGGCACGCCGCAAGTGGTTTCGGAAATCGCGGGCGGCAACGGCACCAACGGCGCAAACCGTTTCGATACGCGCACCGTGTCCTACACCCGCCAGATCGGTAATTTGGCTGCCAATTACAACGTGAAGCAGATTGCGGCATTCGCGCAGGATACCTTCCGAGTCAGCGAAAAGCTGACCCTGGACTTTGGCTTGCGCTGGGACGGCCAGATCAACCCAGCCGTGGAAGCCAACAACACGGCTGCCCTGAGCCGCGTGGAAGGCGTGCTCTTCCCTATTGGCAACGTGGTTAGCCCGCGCAGCATCAACAACACGATGAACCAGTTCCAGCCGCGCTTCGGCTTCGCCTACCGCCCCTTCAGCGATAGCTTCAAGACCGTGATCCGCGGCCATACCGGTGTCTTCTATGCCGCGACGCCGCTGCTCACCTTCTCCGGCCCCACGAATAACTTCCGCCTTCCTCCGGGTGACCTTTCGATTTCCGTCGGCGGCGGTGGCGCGGTGAAGAGTGTCTACCAAAGCTTCCTCGAAGCAGGCCTTGACCTGAATCGCATTGGCATTGGCGAATTGCCGGTAATTCCCGTCGATGTGGTGCAACGCGCCGCCGCAATTTCCGCGGGCGGCACGGCCCGCGACCCCTTCGTGGGCGCCAGCTACACCACCACAGCTCCGAATTTCCGCAACCCTCGCTCCTTCCAGGTCGGGTTGGGGACGGAAACGGAATGGTTCCGCAATTTCACGGCCGGCGTTCAGTTCAACTATGTGAACACCGTCAACCTGAACCGCAATCGCAACTACAATTTGCCGGCTCCCGTCATCAACCCCAACGACCAGCGCCAGGTTCCCGATTTCGCCCTGGTTTCCGGTGGTTCGGCCCGCCGCCCGGTACAGGAAGTAAATGCCTTGACCGTTCGCGAACCCAGCGCCCGCAGCATGTACCGCGCCATGACTTTGAGCGCGCAGTACCGTACGCGGAAGGCCCAGTTCCAAGCCTTCTATACGCTGGCCCAAAGCTACTCCGATGACGATGGTGAGCGGGAAGCCGCTGGCTTCGCCTATGTCAATAGCTTCGACCTCAAGCCCGAGTACCACTTTAGTGCGCTTGACATCCGGCACAACTTCACCGCGAACGCTGTCTATAGCCTGCCCTTTGGCTTCCAGATCAGCGGTATTGTGCGTGCCCGCTCGGGACTGCCCATCAACCCGGTCGCTGGTTCGGACTTGAACCGCGACGGCAACAATAACGATCGCCCGTACTTCGGCCCTGGTGAACCGTTCCTGCGGAACTACTTCCGCAATCGCGGCTTCACGACCACGGACATGCGCTTGTTGAAGAACTTCAACCTGAAGGGTGAGCGCGTGCGCATCCAGTTCAGCGTGGAAGCCTTCAACCTCTTCGATGTGGATAATGTTGTGTTCGGTGGCATCACCAACATCTACGGTCCCGGCTTCCAGGCCAACGGCGCCACCGCGGCGGCAAATGCCAACTTCCTGCGCTTGCGCAATGCAGATGGCAGCTACTTCAACCAGAACCAGCAACTCGGCAGCCCGCGCCAACTCCAGGGCGGCTTGCGTCTATTCTTCTAAACTTTTCCTTGCCAAAGGAAAGCTTGGGGCGGTCCGGAAGTTCCGGGCCGCCCTTTCGCTTTTCAGGAAGAAGGAAGGACGTCGAGTTATGGGTTCGATTGGGCGGGATAACGCACAACCGAGAAATTCCGTAGCGTCACCGTGTCGCCCGAAGCCAAGCTCAGATTGGCTCGGAAACTGATGCTGAAAGCACTGGTCGGCACCCCGCTAGTTTGCGACGAAACGGATTCCGCGCTGCCGGTATTGGTGAAACTCGTGTTGCCCCAAAGCGTCCCGGTACCGTGCAGACCGCCACTGCCGCGCAGGGAAACCAGGGCGGTGGAAGAGCTCAGCGTGCGGGTCCATACGGTCTGCCCGCCGAAGCGCAATTCCACACTGAAGCCGCTGGCCGTGCCGGTGTGCTCATAGTCGGCGAAGATCTCGATGCGGTCGCCCGCGTCAAAGAAAAACGAAGGCACAAAACAGGTGCCCAGGGAAGTGGAAGTGGTGGCGCTGGTGCCGGGCGCGGTGGAACTGCACAGTACTTGCGGCATGGGGTGCACCTGGCCCGCCTCATAGCTTTTCCGGGCCTGTTGCGAATTGTTAAACCAGAAGTCCCCGTTGCTGCGGCTGGAGGGGTCGACTGGAGAACCCGTGTCGCGCCAGGCCGAACGCGTGGTGGAAGTTGAGGTAGTTAAGCGTTGCACCACCAAAGCGCCATCGCTTTCCATGCGGGCCAACTCCGTCCCCCCGGCATTCAGCCAGCGCGTGAGGTTGGTGCTGCCTTGGCTTGCGCCCGCTTGGATGGTCAAATTCGCGCTCGGCGCTTCTGTGCCTATGCCCAAACGCCGGTTCGTGGCGTCGAAGGTAAACAGGGCGTCCTGGCTCAATAGGCCACTCGCATTGGTGAAAGGCACCGTACCGGCGGTGAACCCGGTAAACAAACACGCATTCCACACCGCATCCGCTCCGTTGGAAATCAGGCAGCGGTTCGCCGCACCCAAAGGCAGGCGAGTCCAGGCGGCGGTGGAGCCTTGGCCGGTAATCAAATCGCCGCGTTCCACGTTGCCAGCGGCCGTGTCGGAGTGCACTGCGCCCAGCAGATTGTGCGAACTAGTGCCGATGGAACCGGTGCGGTAGTAAGCGCGCAGGGTATCGCCGCTTTGCGGAACCACAGAATTGACGAACGTGATGGTGGCGGTGGCCAGCGTGTAGTCCACACCGGGCGACAGCAGAATGCCATTCAAATAAAGCCCCAAACTCGCCGCTGGGTTGGGGGCGGTGGCCAGCGTGAAGGTAACGTTGCTGCCGTTCAAGAGTCCGGCGGGAATCTCGCCATCCACAAAATCGCCCTCGCTGCTTTCGCCGATGGCGGGCAAGCCGCTGCCGCCCGTGGGCGCCGTCGTGGGGCTGCTGACAAAGCCTCCGGGCAACAAGGTGGCGCGGACATCGCGCAGGCGCAGCACGGAGTTGGATTGCACCACCGACCAGACTTCCGAAAACAGAATGCGGCCGCCGCTCGAATAGCGCACGGCATAGTAGGCGTTGTTTTGCGTAATGGTGGGGGCCAATTGCACGCGCAACACGCCGTCGGTTACGCGCACCACTTTGTTGTATTGGCCGATGACGGCCTGGTTGGGGGCCTCGAAACTCTTCCAATCGAAAAACACTAGGCCGCTAAACTTTTTCCCGTCGGCCAAATAGATGGTGTCCTGGATGGTGGTAAGGGGGACTTGCGCCTCTCCCAACGTGGCGCTGGCCGCTAGAAGCGCCAGCAGAGCGATAAGTTGCTTCACGGTAAATTTCCTGAACCTTTCTTCCTCCCAAACGGCGCGGATTCCCCGGCGGGGCGCACGGTTTGGCTCGCTTTGAAGCTAAGGGGCCAAAGGCTTGCAAATTGGCACACAACAAGCGCCAAGAGCCGCTAAACAAAGGCAAATGAAGCAATTAGACAGGGGAAATTTATTGGCCCACAGCGCGAACGCGCTCTTGGCCGCTCAGATTTTAAGAAACAACTTGCGCTCGTACATCCAGTAGAGGCTCAGCCACATCAGCGTCAGTGCAACGGGTCCGGCCAGCATTTCCGCTCCCGGCACCCAGCCGAAATTCGTTCTCCAGGCCGCAGTGAAGAAGCCGTCCCACCAGTGTGCGATCAGGTAAGCGGCAATCGAATTGGCGCCCACCACCAACAAGGGAAAAGCCAGGCGCGCCTCGCTTTTGCCGTCCAGCCACAAGCGGAAAGCCGACAGCAAAAGGAAGCAAGCGCCACCGCTGGCCAGCGTCCAAGCGGGCGTCCAAATGCGCTTCACCACCGGGCACAAGCCCGTAGAGTGCAAAAGCAAACCCGCGGCCAAGAGCGCGGCCCCCGTCTTCCCCAATGCCGACACCGGCCTGCCCGCCTTCACGCTCCGGCCTGCCAAAAGGCCCAACAGCATGGTGCCCAGGGTGGGCAGGAAGCTCAGCGTTCCGTAGCCACCGCGGTTGGCCACAAAGGGCTCCGGGCGCGGGAAGAGGTTCAAAAACCAGCGGTCGAAGGCCATGCCCAGGTTGGCTTCCTTGCCCCAATGCGCGGCGAAGCTGTCGCCCGGTACAGGGTAAACGGCCCAGGCCAGCCAGTAGGCGCCCAGCAGTACGCCCAACGCCATCCATAGCCCGCGATCGGACCAGAACGCCAGCAGCACCAGGAAGAAATAGCCCAAGCCGATTTGCGTCAGCGTGTCTTCAAACGTGAAGTTCGTCATCGGCTTGCCCTCCGAGCGGAGGAAAATTCCCAGCACCACCAACACCAAACTGCGCCAAGCGGCATGCCGCAAGATCTGCCCCCGGCTATCTCCCGCCGCGAGGCGTTTGGCCAGGGAATAAGCCAGCGCCGTTCCGACCAAGAAGGAGAACGAGGGTTGGATCATGTCGTGCAGCGAGGCGCCCTCCCAGAAAACGTGCGATTGGTGGAAGGCCAGCCACTGCAGCAGCGCGTTATCCGGGTATTGCTTGGCCCAATAGCCAAGGCGCAATACCTCCGCCATCATCAGCAGCATGACCCAACCACGGTAAGCGTCGATCGCTAAATTTCTCGCCAAATGCTATTGAGTATATGTGGAAGACATCGCCTGCCGCATTGGTTGCGGCGCCTGCTGCATTGTGCCCTCCATTTCGTCGCCCATTCCCGGCTTGCTCGGGGAAACTGGCTTGCCAGCAGGAAAGCCCGCCTTCACGCGTTGCGTACAATTGGACGAGGCCAACCGCTGCCGCTTGTTCGGAAGCCCCGAGCGGCCCGCAGTTTGTTCCTCTTTGCGCCCACAGCGGCAGATGTGCGGCGACACGGACCAAGCGGCTTGGGACAATTTGGTGCAACTGGAATTGGGAACCAGACCTGCGGCGGCAAACGTCGTACATTAAGAATTTGTAATTAATAATACATAAGGAGCGTCCGCGATGTCAGACTTCTTTCAGCCGGGCATAATCAGCACGATCCACCGCTTAGGCAACCGCAAACTCGAAGACATGGAGCGGGACCTGGCGGCCTTCAGCCGGACCAGCCCCGTGGGCCTGGTGCTTCCCGCCCTGTACCGCGAGTTCCAACACCCCGCCATGCAGCGCATTGTGGACGAGTTGCGGGGCGCCACTTGGCTGAAGCGTATTGTCGTGGCCATTGGCCGCTGTTCGCACGAAGAGTACCGCCATGCCCGTTCTTTCTTTGATGGCTACGAAGTGCCCGTCACCTCCATTTGGATGGAAGACCCCCGCGTGGAAGGCCTGCTGCGGGACATGCACAACCTGGAGCTAACCGTCGGCGGCCCCGGCAAGGGCCAAACCTGCTGGCTCTGCTTTGGTTACTTGCTTAGCCAAGGCGACACGGCCATCATCGCGCTCCACGATTGCGATATCCGCGATTACCAGCGGGACTTGCTGGCTCGCCTGGTTTATCCGCTCGCCCATCCCACGCTCAGCTTCGAGTTCTGTAAGGGCTACTATGCGCGCGTCAGCGACAACAAGCTGCATGGCCGCGTCACCCGTCTGTTTTTCACGCCGCTCATTCGCGCCATTATGGACCTGACGCCGGAAAACAATTATCTGCGCTTCCTGGATAGCTTTCGCTACGCGCTTTCCGGCGAATTTGCCATGCATGCAGACCTGGCGCGCGTGAACCGTATTCCATCCGACTGGGGGCTGGAAGTGGGTACCTTGGCCGAGGTGTACCGGAACGCCTCCAGCAGCCGGGTTTGCCAAGTGGACATCAGCGAGAACTACGAGCACAAGCACCAGGAACTGAGCCCCGAGGATGCCTCGCGCGGCTTGCGCCGCATGACGGTAGACATTGCGAAAAGCCTCTTCCGCAGTTTGGCCCAAGGCGGCCATGTGCTGACCGCGGACCACTTCCGCACGTTGGAAGTTTTCTATATTCGCTTCGCCCAGGACACCATTCGCCGCTTCTACGCCGATGCGATTGTGAATGGCCTGGACTTTGACCAGCACCAGGAAGACACCGCGGTGCAAGTGTTCGCCAACTCCATTCGCGAAGCAGCCAACGATTATTTGGCCGACCCGCGCGGCGCGCCCCAAATTCCGAATTGGAACCGCGTCTTTTCCGCCATGAGCGACGTGCAGGACCGTTTACGCGAGCTTGCCAACGAGCCGTAAAATCTCCTCGTTCCATCCCACAGGGCCCGCATATCGCGCCACGCACCAATCCGCGTTGGGCACCAAATTGCCACCAGGAATGACGATGGCCAAGTCCGCGGCTTCCAGCATCGGACGGTCGTTTTCGCTATCGCCCAAGGCCACCGCAAGGTCATGTCCGGGCCGCAGCGCCGTGAGCGCCTCGCCCTTGTTGCCGCGCTCAAAAATGTGCCAGAAGCGCCCGCCCTGCGTCACCGTGTAGCCACGTTGCCGAATGGTTTGGGCCAAAGCTTCCCCAGGCCCCTCGCGCAATAGAAACGGCTCGTCGTGCTCCCGTTGCCAAGCTAAGGCGGCTTCGTGCAGGGGCAGGTCCGTAGCCGCGGCAACCTCTTCCACGCTCATCTCTCCAAAGCCCACTACGCGGCAGCCGGTTTCGCGCGCGGCTTCCGCCAAGGCCTGCCGCACTTGGGCGATACCAGCTCCGCGAGCGCCATTCTCCGCAATAAGGGGGCCGTCGATGCCGATCTCCGCCGCCAAAACCTGCAATTCAGCACGCGTCTTTGAAGAACACAAGGCTAGGGTGGCGCCGCGAGTTTTCAAGGCTTCCAGGGCCGGCGCTGCGGGCCGCCAATCATAGGTCGCTTTGTCCAGCAACGTACCGTCGAGGTCCGTCACCACCAAGAGCTTCATTGCCGTTATCGGCTCTTCGCTTCGCGGATCCACAGGTTCTTGAAGTGGATCACCGACATCTGGTCGTGCAGTTGTAGGCCAATCGGGCCGCTGGTGCTGCGCTTGGGGTCCGGCGTGGTGCGCGCCACTTCGCGGCCATTCAGCTTCACCACAATTTGTTCCTTGCGCACAGAAATATCCATCGCGTTCCACTGGTTTGCCTTCAAGGCATCTTTCGGCGCGTCCACGAAGCCGTAGATGCTGCCCGTGGGGTGCGGGTCCGGGTAGTTGTTGTTGATCTGGATCTCGTAGGCGGTTTTCGCTGGCGTGCGGGTGAAGTCCGGCGGGAAGGCGATGGCGTGCTCGGCGCGGCTTTGGTCGTGCAGGCTAATGCCGCTGTTGCCGTGCTCTTTAGTCCAGAACTCTACGTGCAGGTCGTATTCCGTAAAACTGTCCTTTGTATAGAGCCACGCCTGGTGGTTCAACCAGCGCAAATACTCCGGCGCCGCTTGAAAGCGGCCACCCGGGGCCAGCGTCTTGGGCTCTAGATTTCTTTGCCCTACCAGCACTCCGCCGTCGATCACATTCCACAGTCCGTCGCCGCGCACTTCCCATCCGGAGAGGTCCTTGCCGTTGAACAAAGGGCGGTATCCCGCCGGCTGCGCCAGCAGCGCGCCGACGCCCAAAAGGAGCAAACAGAAAATCCGCATACTTCGCTTCAGTTTATCCTTGTATTTCATGCCCGAAGGCAAATTACAAATCATTCCGTTGGGCGGTGTGGGCGAGTTTGGCATGAACTCGATGGCCATCCGCTACAACGACGACATCATCGTGGTAGACGCCGGTATGATGTTCCCCGACGCCGAAATGCTCGGGGTAGACGTAGTCACTCCTGACTTCACTTACCTGAAAGAGAACAAAGAGAAGGTCCGCGCCCTCATCGCTACGCACGGCCACGAGGATCACATCGGCGGCATTCCCTACTTGCTGAGCCAGCTCAACATTCCCGTTTACGGCACGCCGTTCACCCTAGGTATGGCGAGCCGCCGCCTGGAAGAACACCGCTTGCTGAATAGCGCGGAGTTGCACGAAGTAAAGCCCGGCGACCGCATCCAGCTCGGCCCCTTCCGCATCCACTTCATCCACGTTACCCATTCCATCCCCTCGGCTTGTGCCTTGGCCATCACCACGCCGCTGGGCGTCATCATGCATACGGCCGACTTCAAGATCGACCAAAGCCCGATCGACGGCGAGCACTTCGACCTACACACCTTCGCCGAATACGGCAAGCAGGGCGTGCTGCTGTTGTTAAGCGATTCCACCAACGTAGAGCGCCCGGGCTACTCGGAGAGCGAGCGTGCCGTGCGGCCGCGCCTGGAACAGGTCTTCGCCACCGCCACGCGGCGGCTGGTCTTTTCCACGTTTGCCAGCTCCATTCACCGCATCCAGCAAATTCTGGACGTAGCCGCCAAATACAACCGCAAGGTGGCCTTCCTGGGCCGCAGTATGCTGGCCTCCACGGAAATCGCCCACGATCTGGGCCTACTGCACATTCCCGACAACATCCTGATGCGCACACAGGACATCATGGAGTTTCCCCCGCACCGGGTTTGCTGCCTGGTGAGCGGCACGCAAGGGGAGCCCATGTCGAGCCTAAGCCGAGTGTCGCTGGACAACCACCGCAACCTCTCGGTCGAAGCCGGGGATACCGTCGTGCTTTCCGCGCGCATCATTCCGGGCAACGAGAAGCCCATCCGCCGCATGATGAACCACTTCGCCCGCCGGGGCGCGGAATTGGTCTATGGCCATTCATCGCCGCCCATCCACGTATCCGGCCACGGTTACCGCGACGAGCTGATGACCATCCTCAACCTCGTGCGGCCGCGCTACTTCATGCCCGTGCACGGCGAATACCTGCAGTTGATCCGCCACGCCCAGTTGGCCTCCCATCTCGAGGGCGCTTCGCTGGAATCCTCGTTCATTATTGAGAACGGCGAAACCCTCGAAATTGACGAGCGCGGGGCGCGCAAGGGTCCGAAGGTAGCCTCCGGACGCGTGTGCATCGATTCCGGCTCGCTGGATAACGTTGTGGAAGACGTCATCATCCGGGACCGCCGCCACCTTTCCCAAGACGGATTTGTGATTCCCATCCTCGCCATTGAACGCGCCAGCGGCAAGCTGCAGAATGGCATCGAAATCGTCAGTCGCGGCTTTGTTTCGCTCGAAGATTCCAGCGAGTTGATGCTCATGGCCAAGGCCATCATCCAAAAGACCGTGGAAAATTCCAGCGCCGACGAGCGCGGCGATTGGGGCGTGATGCAGGAAAAAATCCGCACAGAGTTGCGGCGCTTCCTCAACAAGCAAACCCAGCGCCGCCCCGTGATCGTTCCCGTTGTGATGGAGGTTTAAGACGCTTATGTGGGGCTATCTCGAAGACGCTTCGCACTACCACGGCTTTGCCGACAAGATCCACATCCCCACTTCGGAAGCCGAACTGCTCGCTTTGTTGCGCGAGGCCACGGCGGCCCGCATCCCCGTCACCATTGCCGGCGGGGGCAGTGGCTTAACCGGAGGCCGGGTGCCGGAGGGCGGCTGGTCGATCTCGCTCGAAAAATTCAACCAAATCCGCGTGGAGGAAGGCAAGGCCACCTGTGGCGCCGGCGCCATCTTGCGCGATGTGCACGCCGCCGCCAAACGCAGCGGCCAGTTCTATCCTCCGGACCCCACCGAGACTATGGCCGCCATCGGGGGCACCATTTCCTGCAATGCTTCCGGCAGCCGCAGTTTCCTCTATGGCTCCACCAAGCGCTGGGTAGACCGGCTGCGCTTTGCCCTGATGGACGGCACGGTATACGACGTTCGTCGCGGCGAACCCATTCCGTTTGAGGTTCCAGAAGTGCATCGCCCCCAAGCCCGCAAGCACTCCGCCGGCTACCCCCTGGCGCCCGGCATGGATTGGATCGACTTGATCTCCGGCTCCGAAGGCACCCTCGCCGTCGTTATCGAGGCCGAGCTCAAGCTGCTCCCCGCCCCATCGCGCCTGCTCAACGGCATTATCTTTTTCCCCACCGATGAAAACGCACTAAACGCCGTTGAAGATTGGCGCGCCGTCCCTGGTCTGCGCATGTTGGAATACGGCGACGAGCCCAGCCTGAACCTTGTCCGCGACAAATACACCGAGATACCCGCCGAAGCCAAGGCTTTCGTCATCATCGAGCAGATCCTAAGCTCCGAAGCCGACCTCGACGCTTGGGAAGACCGCCTGACCACCCACCATGCCTTTGCCGAGGCCAGTTGGTTTGGCGAAACGGATGCTGACCGCGAACGCTTCCGCCAGTTCCGCCACACCTTCCCCGAACGCACGCTCGACCTCGTCCGCCAGTTGGGCTTCCCCAAGTTCGGCTCCGATTTCGCCGTGCCAATTGCTAAGAATCGCGAGATGCTCGCCTTTTACCGCAGCGAGATTGCGGCTCTTTGGGACGCGCCCTTCTGCATCTACGGCCACATTGGCGACGCGCACGTGCACGTCAACCTCTTCAGCCCCAGCGAGGCCCATGTCCCGCGCGGCAAGGAACTTATGGCCTCCTTTGCACGCAAGAGCGTAGAACTGGGCGGCACCGTCGCCGCCGAACACGGCCTGGGCAAGCGCAAGCGCGACTTCCTCCCCATTCAATACAACGAAGCAGAGATTGCCGCCATGCGCGAGGTAAAGCTGCGCCTGGACCCGCATTGGCTCCTCGGGCGCGGCAATTTGTTTCCACCCGAGTTCGCACCCGTATTTACAGCTGCACCTGAGCCCGCGGCAGTCAACCTATAGGAGTTTTCACGAAAGTTCCGCTCAGAGTTTTCCCTTCCTCTCCGATATGCATTGCGTGGAAAGCGTAGCGCAACGGATGAGTGCGAAGAACCTGAGCATCTATCGAAAAATATCCTTAATGATCGTCGCAGTTGCGGCACCGATCGCCCTGTTAGCTTTTTATTTCCTGCTAACCGGGGTAAACAAAGACCTGGACTTTGCCGCCAAAGAGCGGCAGGGGGTGACCTTTTTACGGCAAGCGAACTTGGCCCTATCCTTGATGGGCCAATACCAGCTTGCCTCGGCAACCCATAACCTTGAAGAACAAAACAGGACCGCCCGCCGGCTGGACGAAGTATTCAAAGAGATTCATTCGACGGTCAACACGCTGGGGGACAGGTTGGAACTGGACTCCGCGGGCCTTGTGCGACGTGGCCGCGGCAACCTGGAAATGGCTACCATCCTGAAGGATTGGCAAAAATTGAAGCAGCTGTCCGGCGGTGCCAATCTGGTGGAGCGCCAGGAAAAGCAGAACCAAATCTTCGGCAAATTAGGCGCCATGATTTCGCACGTGGGCGATACCTCCAACCTCATTCTCGACCCCGACCTCGACACCTACTACCTGATGAGCAACGTTGTTCTCACGCTCCCCGCGCTGCAGGCGAAATTGGTGGAAGTGGGCCAGTAACTGGCCAAAGCCTAGTCGGGCAGCCTAAGCGCGGAAGCGAAACTTGCCGGTAAGATTATTGAAACCGTTTACTATCCCCAAGCCAAAGACAACATGGATCGCGCGATTGTGGAAGACCCCGCCTTCTATGGAGAAAGCCCCACGCTTACCAACGCCATCGCCAACCCCTGGGCCCAGATGGAAGGCAGTATGCGCAAGTTGACCTCCGAACTCACCAAAGCTGCTGCCGAGCAAAGCGTTGAGGGCAAGACCGCCGCAACGCTCCGAGCCATCCGGGAATCCCAACAGGCCGGCTACCGCTACGCCGATGTCTTGGCCGACGAGTTGGACAAGCTGCTCGCGGCGCGCATCGGCGCCTTTGCCAGCAATCGTTTGCGTGCTACGGGTTTGGGATTGCTCGCCATTGTATTTGGCGTAGCGGTTGCCCTCTTTGTGGTGCGGGACCTGAAGCGCGATATTGGCGGGATTGTTGAAGCGCTCTATGCCGCGAAGACGGACCTGGACGTGAGCGTACAGGAAATCCTCAACCTCAGTTCCACAATGCAGGAACGTGCCGACGAACAAAACCAAGCCGTCAGCGGCATTGGCCGTAACCTTCGCCAAATTACAGAAGCGGCCAACGCAGGGCTGGAAAATTCCGAACGCACGCGCAAAATCGGAACCGAGACCTCCGACATGGTGAAGTCCGGAGTGGAAGAAACAGCGGAAATGGAAGCCGCCATGAAATCCATTCTCGAAACCAGCCACCGCGTGGCCGAGATTGTGAAGTCCATTGACGAAATCGCTTTCCAAACAAATCTACTCGCCTTAAACGCCGCCGTCGAAGCGGCGCGGGCGGGCGAACACGGAGCCGGCTTTGCCGTCGTGGCAGGTGAAGTACGCAAACTAGCGGGACGCGCCGCGGACGCCGCGCGGGAAACCACCGCCGTCATCGAAGAGTCCCTCACGAAAATCGACGCGGGCGCCAAGGCCAGCCAACAAGTGGCCAAGCAGTTTCAGGCGATTTTGAAGGCGATGGCGAAAATTGAAGCTGCCGCGACGGATTCCGCACAAACCAGTCGCACCCAAAAGGAGGAATTGCAATCCGTGGCGGGCGCCATCGAAACCTTTGAGCGGATTACTGACGCTAATTCCATGTCCTCCAACACATGCCACAGTGGCACCGCGACCCTGCAAAAGACCTCGCAGCGTATTGGTGAAACCATTGAAGAACTGGTGGTCGTTGCCGCCAGCACGGCCATGCAGAAGCAACTTCTTAACCCTACTTCAGAGTAAGGGGGGCCGCCATCCGGAACGGGCACTAGGCTGTTTTGATGGCTTGTGTTAGCCTCAAAATCTAGTTGCCTCTTCCAATATGATTCTCCCCTCCGCTTACTGGATCACGATACTGGTCTTGTTCTTTTCCATTTTTTGCTGGGGCTCTTGGGCGACTACGCTCAAGAAAAGCGCTTGGCGCTTTGAGCTTTATTATTTGGATTTCTCGCTTGGCGCCTTGCTTACCGCCGTCCTGGCTGCTTTCACGCTCGGCTCCCTTGGCCCCGACATTAATGTCCAGGACAACTTCCTCCTGGCTGGCAAGAAGCAACTCATCCTCGCCTTTGCCGCTGGAGCTCTTTTCAATTTGGCGAACATGCTGGTGGTGGCCGCCATTGAACTGGCTGGAATGAGCGTCGCCCTCCCGCTTGGCCTGGGGCTTGCCTTGGTGGTGGGTACCACCGCCAATTTCTTCCTCGCCAAAACGGGCAACCCAGTTTTCGTCTTTGGCGGTTGCCTGCTGGTTGTTGTGGGAATTGTCTTTGCCGCCCTCGCCCATGCCAGCCTGGCAAAATCCCGCCGCCAAGCCGAACGCGCCGCGCTGGAGGCTCAACGCGCCGCCGAAGAAGCCCCGCCCACTCCCGCCGCCAAGCGCCGCAAGGCCGTCGCGGAAGAGTCCGGCCCTGGCACCTGGCTCGGCGTTGTTCTGGCTCTCGTTGGCGGGCTGCTGATGGGCGGCTTCTATCCTTTGGTCAACCTCTCCATGGAGGGGGACCTTGGCTTGAACAATCCCTACGCCCTGGCGCTGATCTTTAGCATTGGCATCCTAGTTTCCACCCTTGTCTATAGCCTCTATTTTATGAACCTTCCCGTGAAGGGTCTGCCCATCAGCTTTTTTGCCTACTTCACCGGCACGCTTGCGCAGCACCTGCTGGGCTTGGCCGGCGGGGCGCTTTGGATGGCCGGGGCGCTGGCCAATTTCGCCGCCGCAGCCGCCACGGGCGCTGCACAGGCCAGTCCATCTCTCAGCTTTGCCCTGGGGCAAGGCGCTGCGCTGGTCAGCCTGGTGTGGGGTGTTGTGCTTTGGAAGGAATTTGCCGATGCCGAGGCGGGCGCCAAGCGCAACCTCGCCATTCTTTCTGTCTGTTTCCTGGCCGGCCTGGTGGCAATTGCCTTCGGGCTTGCGGGCTAATCGGCCAAGAGCAAGCGTTGCAGTTCTTCCCAACTCTGGCTGCCGCTAGCCTTTCCTTGCGCCAATTGGGCCGTCCCCCCGCCCTTCACACCGTGGGCTCGCAGTCTTTGCCCACAATCCCAACCCGTGTCCGCTGCCGCCCCCAACAACACTGCTCCGCTGCCGGCGGCGTAGAGCAATACCCGCGCCCCCGCACCCGCCAGAAACGCATTCGCTTCCAAACGTAATTCCTCACTAATGGCTTCCACGGCCTCTACCCAGCGCTTGCCCTCCGCTTGTCGGTAGCGGGCTTCGCCCCGCCATTGCGCCAGTTCCGCTTTCGCCTTGCCCAGGTTTTTCTCGGCCTCCGCCAAGCGCACTCTTGCCTGCGCTTCGCTCGCCGCAAGTTCCCGTAATTGCCGCGCGGTAAAGGCCAGCGCCCGCCCACCGCAATAAAAGTAAAGCCGCGTCGCCTGGCGCACTTTCTCCGTTTTTCCCAAGCGGATACTGCCAATTTCGCCCGTATGCCGCACGTGCGTGCCGCCACAGGCACTCCGGTCCAGGGCACTCCGATCCAAACTCTCAATCGTCACAATTCGCAAGATTCCACTGCGCTCACTCGCCTTGCGCAATCCCTCCGCCGTGGAAGCATCTTCATAAGCCAACGAGACGGCGCGATTCTCGCGGATCACTTCGTTGGCGCGCCGCTCGATTTCCAACAAAGTATTCGCGTCCGGCGCAGGCCCTTCGAGGTCAATCGTTGCGTAGTCGGCGCCCATGTGAAAGCTAACGGTTGCCAGTTGAAACTCCGCGGCCAGCACGGCGCTCAACAAATGTTGCCCCGTATGCTGTTCGCGGTGGTCCCGCCGGCGCTCGGCGTCAATCTCCCCCACTACCTCCCGCGCCTCAAAAGGCCGCTCCAGCACGTGCACAATCTCTTCGCCGACCTCTTCCAGCCCCACCACGGCAATGCCGTTCAAGGTGCCGCGGTCCGCCGGTTGGCCTCCGCTCTCCGGATAAAAGGCCGTGCGATTGAGCACGACGCGCAAGCCGTCGCCCGAAAGGGAGACAACTTGCGCGTCAAACTGCTTTAAGTAAGCGTCGGCGTAATAAAGGCGCTCAGTCAAACAAACCGCCCTTATTGCCCCGTGGCGATTTTGATGTTGTTGGTGAACTCGCCATTGTACTCAATCGAGAGGTCCAAATCGTTCAGCAGCGTCACCCCTTGGGGCACCGTTACATTGATTTGGTAAAGGCCCACGAAGCCCGGCGAAAGCCCCGCAAACAGCGCCGTCGCGGGCACCGAAGTACCGAACAAACTGCGCGGTCCGAAGTGCACCGTCACGCCCGAAATCTGCGCCAACGGGCTGGCCGGAGCGGCTCCGCCGCTAGCCACTGGCGGATTGGTGCGCCCGAAGCCAATCGCGTAAATCACCAGCGTGTCGCCGGGGCGCGCAGGCCTGGAGGTAAAGGTGCCGATCCGCAGCGAAGGCGGTAGCGGCAGGGTTCCGTCGGCGTTCACGATAATCCCGTACGGGGTTCCCGACCAGAGCAGGATCCTGCCCGCCGCCGGTACAATGTTTACCGCCACGCGATTGCCCACCACGCCGTTGCGTTCCACCTGAATCGTTGCGGGCCCGCCGGTTGTCTCGAAAGGAATCTGGAAGTTGATCTGCCTAGGCGAAACGAAATAGAGCGGTGCCGCTTGGCCATTCACCAACACGCGCATGCCGCCCAGCGTCCTGGGCAGTTCCGTGGCCGAGGTGTTCACCGCCACCGCGTCGGCAAGGAAATCACCAAACAGAGCCGCAATTGTGCCCACGCCCATGTTGTCGCCCCGCACGAAATCCGCGTTGTTCAAAACACCCTGGTAGGCAATTTGCGGCGTCGGGTTCGCCACCACTTCCATCTCTACCGGCACGTTCAGCGCGGGCCCGTTAATGGCGTTCACGGCAATTGCCGCGCTGCCACGATAGGTCCCCGGGGCCAAACTTCCGGGCGTTAGTGTAAGGCTCGCACCCAGGAATCCGTTGGCCGGTGCACCCGCTAACCAGCCCGTGCCGCTGCTAAGCGTGGTCGTCACGCCGCTTACCGCCAAGCTTCCTTGTCCACGGTTGCCCACGCCGATATTCGCCGTAACGGGTTGCCCGTTCTGCGGCACCTTTACCCGCACCACATCCGGTGCGGCAAAGGCGATGGGCTGAGTGGTCACCACAAAGCTGACGTTCACCTGCTTGTTGTCGCCCGCAAACGCGCTGCCGCCCAATTGCAGCCGCCCTTGGAAGTTGCCTTGCGGCATTCCGGGCAAGTGGCGCGCCACCACGCGGTAGGGCTGGACAAAATTAAAGCTGCCCTGGCCTTCGTAAGCAACGTCCAACCAAGCGCCGCCGCTCTGCGTCGAGGCGTTGGTCGTCAGCACGCTATTTGTGAAGAAGCGCACACTGTCGCTCCCGTTCGTGGGCGGAGCATACAGAATAATGTTGTTGGGCACCCCACCGCCAACTTGCACCGTCACAGAAATGGTTTGCGGCGCATCAATGGCGTTGGCGTCGAGCACCGTCAAAGCCCCGGTATAGGTGCCCGCCGCGAGCGTGGCGGTATTTAACGCCACCGACACCGGCAAACACGAAGGCGCTGGGATATTCGGCGCCACGCAAGGCCGCGCGGCTCCGACGCTTCCCGCCAGCCAGGTAGCGTTCGAGCGGAAACTCAAGCCCAAGGCGCCGGTGCCAATGTTATAGGCTTCAATCACCTGCGCCGGGCCATTCGCGCCCGCCGCAATCGAGATAGGGCCTAATGTGGATTCCGTCAGCCGCAGCCGCGCCTGTGCCCAAGCGCTTTCAGCCAAGCCCGCGCCCAAGGCGAGCGTCAATACAAATCCACGGAAAATGTTTTTCATATGTTTGGCTCTGTTGCTGCCGGTCCCGGATTGTTCCGGTTCAAGAATCACACCCAATCGAGTGCACCCTTCTTGCGAGCCCATACGTAACCGACGATCAGAATAGCGAGAAATAGCGTCACCTCCGCAACCCCGAACCAGCCTAGCTTCTGATAGCGGACCGCCCAGGGGAATAAGAAAATTGTTTCCACGTCAAAGATCGCAAACAGAATTGCGACCACATAAAACTGTACGGAAAAACGGCCGCGGGAATTGCCTATGGGTTCCACACCACACTCGTAAATTTCACTTTTCGTGGGGTTCGGAGCGCTGGGGCGGACAAGCCGGGCAACCAATAACGCGATGGCGGGGAACGCAAAAGAGACTACCAGAAGGAAGAAAAAAGGCAGATAGCCTTCCGGCATGAACTCAGAATACCAAAATCCCGTCCGCCCGCAAGGGGAAACTTCAACCGATAATGACGGAATAGCATCCTACTGGCTAACGGCATGTTTCGCACCATTCGGGAACAAATCGACATCATCTTCCGCGAAGACCCCGCGGCGCGCAGCGTACTAGAAGTCCTACTCTGCTATCCCGGCTTTCATGCCGTGCTCATCCATCGCTTCGCACATGGCCTTTACCGCGCCAATCTCAAGCTCTTCGCCCGTGTGCTCTCGCAATGGGCGCGCTTTTTCACCGGCATCGAGATCCACCCCGGCGCCTCCATTGGCCGCCGCTTTTTTATTGACCACGGCATGGGCGTGGTCATTGGCGAAACCGCGGTCATCGGCGACGATGTCATCCTCTACCAAGGCGTCACGCTCGGCGGCACCGGCAAAGACCGCGGCAAGCGCCACCCCACTTTGGGTAACCGCGTCGTTGTCGGCACCGGGGCAAAGGTATTGGGCAACATCACCATTGGCGACAACGTAAAGATCGGCGCGGGCAGCGTGGTGGTGCATCCGGTGCCGGACGATTCAACAGTTGTTGGCATTCCCGGCCGCGTCGTACGCACGCGCGGCCAAGTGGTTGACGATTTGCAGCACGGCCGTCTTCCCGACCCCGAAGGCGATTCCATGGAAGACCTCCGCCGCCGCCTCGAAGTATTGGAAGCCATGCTGCGCACGCATTCCCATCCGCATTCCCATCCACACAGCCACGAATGATCTTCCTCTCCTTCGCCCTCACCCTGCTCTATTGGATCGAACCCCATCCGGACGCGGACCTTGCCCGCGCCGCCATGCAACACTGGCAAGCCGCCAGCCAGGGCGAACTGATTCTCAAAGAAACGCCCCAAGCGGCCCAAGCCACTCTCCGCTTCCGTTTCCTTTCCCCCTCTCGCCAAGGCCTCTACGGCAGCGCCATGGCGCGCCGCGAAAACGGCCGCGAAGTGCAAGAGCTCTTTATCAATCCCGCCCTCGCCGCCGATGTGCAAGACCCGCTCTTGGCCACCACCATTCTCTTCCTTACCTGTGTGCATGAAAGCGGCCACGGTCTGGGCCTAGGCCATACGCGCAATTTCGCCGACATCATGTACAGCTTCCAGTACGGCGGCGACCTTGAAGAATACTTCGCCCGCTACCGCCGCCGCTTAGGCCAGCGCAAAGACGTCTTTCGCGAAAGCCCCATCGCCCCGGGCGACAAAGCGCAACTACAAGCTATTTTGGCGGCGCAAAAGCAAAGCGGAACGCGTTCTGCTGAATCGTCTGCAACTCCTCCTCGCTAAATCCGCACTTCTCGCGCGCATGGCGAAACTCCTGGGCGAGGGTAGTTTGAAACAAGGCCGGGTCATCCGTATTCAGCACAATGGGCACACCCGCCCGAAACAAGGCGAGGGCCGGATGCGCGGCATAGCTTGGCGCCGCCCCCGTCCGCACGTTTGAAGTGAGGGAAATCTCCAGCAGCATCTGCCGCCGGGCCAATTCCGCCACCAACTGCGGATCCTCTATGGCGCGAATGCCATGGCCAATACGCTCCACGCCCAGGCTCAATGCTTCCCAAACATTTTCCGCATTCGATGTTTCGCCCGCGTGCGCCGTCAAGTGCAAGCCCGCTTGCTTGGCCCACGCAAAGCCGGGTCGCAGCGCCGCCACCGGTGCGCCTGTCTCATCGCCCCCAATGCCAAACGCCACCACCTCGCTCTCCGCAAATTCGGCCGCCAAACGTGCCGTCGCGCTCACATGCTCTTCGCCGAACTGCCGTACCGCATCCACAATCCACCGTACTTGGAGCGGCGCCTGCCGCCCCTCTTCCCGCAGCGCTTCCAGAATGCCGCGCGCGTCCAAACCCCGCCAAACGTTCACCCCCAAGGAATGGATCACTTCCACATACTCCACGCCCTCCCCCGCCAAGCGCGCAAATAGCCGCCGCGCCGCCATCCGGTAATCGTCCGCGCTCCGCAAGTGCATCACCACAAACTTAAAGCTCGCCAGGAACTCCCCAAAGGTCTCGAAGCGCATGCGGGCCTCGCAATCTTCTCTCGTGAGGTCCGGCGCAATCTCGCACAAAGTCGCCGCGTCCACCGCCCCCTCCAGGTGCACGTGAAGTTCGGCGAAACCCATTGTTGCCATAATGAATGTAATGCTACCCGGTGAGGTCCACGCTATCGTCCATGGCTATCACGGCGAGCCACATAAGGTTCTCGGACCTCATCAATTTCAGCCGGGTGAATGGGAAGTACGCGCCTTTCTGCCGCGCGCGGAAGCCGCTTCGGTGCTTGTCAGCGGCCCCGTCAGTTCTACAACTCACCCGATGGAAAAAGTCGACCCCGCTGGTTTCTTCGTCGCCAAGTTGAAGGGTTCTCCCACGGCTTACCAACTGGCCATCCGCACTTGGGAGGGCCTGAGCGAAACCTTCGACGACCCCTACCGCTTCTCGAATCTTTCCTCCGCCTTCGACATTCACCTTTTCCTGGAAGGCACCAATTACGAGGCCTACCGCTTGCTCGGCGCCCACCCGCACACCGTTGACGGCATTGCCGGCCTGCGCTTTGCCACTTGGGCCCCCAATGCGGAAAGCGTGCAAGTCTGCGGCAACTTCAACCATTGGGACCAAAACAGCCACCCCATGAGCCTGCGCGAAGGCGGCATTTGGGAACTTTTCATTCCGGGCCTTGGCCAGGGCGAGGTTTATAAATACTTTGTCCGCTCCCGCTTAAACCTGCACCAGCAGATGAAGTCCGACCCCTTTGCCACCTACGCCGAAGTGGCCCCGCGCAATGCTTCTGTCGCCTGGGATGCTTCCACTTACCAATGGAACGACGACGCGTATCTCGCCCGTCGCGCGGCGGAAAACATTCTTGAACGCCCCTTGCTGGTCTACGAAGTTCACCTGGAAAGCTGGATGCACGGCGCGCACAACAAGCCGCTTTCCTACCGTGAACTGGCCCACCGCCTGGTGGCCTACGTCAAAGACCTTGGCTACACCCACATTGAATTGATGCCCATCATGGAGCATCCCTTCAGCGGCTCCTGGGGTTACCAGGTTACCGGCTACTTCGCCCCCACTTCCCGCTTCGGCCCGCCGGAAGACTTCAAGTATTTCGTTGACCAGTGCCACCAGAACGGCATCGGCGTCATCCTCGATTGGGTACCCGCGCACTTCCCCAAAGACGCCCACGGCTTGGCCCTCTTCGATGGCACGCGTCTTTACGAGCACGACGACCCGCGCAAAGGCGAACACCGCGATTGGGGCACCCTCATCTTCAACTTCGGCCGCAACGAAGTTCGCAGCTTCCTGCTTTCCTCGGCCATGTACTGGCTGAAGGAATTTCACCTGGATGGCCTGCGCGTCGATGCCGTCGCCAGCATGATTTACTTGGACTACTCGCGCGAGCCCGGCGACTGGGTTCCCAACGAATACGGTGGCCGCGAAAACCTGGAAGCCATTTCTTTCCTGAAACGCTTCAACGAGGTTTGCCACACCGTCCCCGGGGCCTTCACCATTGCCGAGGAATCCACCTCCTTCGGCGCCGTCACCACGCCGGTCTTTCTCGGTGGCCTGGGCTTCACCATGAAGTGGAACATGGGCTGGATGCACGACATGTTCAAGTACTTCAAGAGCGATCCGTACTTCCGCCGGCACCACCATTCCAACATCACCTTCAGCATGCTCTATGCCTTCACGGAAAACTTCCTGCTGCCCATCAGCCACGATGAAGTGGTCCACGGCAAGGCAAGTCTGCTGGCCAAAATGCCCGGCGATGAATGGCAGCGCTTCGCCAATGTCCGCGCCTTCATGGCCTACATGTACGGCCACCCTGGCAAGAAACTTCTCTTTATGGGCCAGGAGTTTGGCCAATACGAAGAGTGGAGCGAGCAGCGCCCCTTGCGCTGGGAACTGCTCCAGTTCGGCTTCCACTCCGGCCTCTTAGCCTTTGTGCGGGATCTTAACCGCCTCGCCCAACGCCACCCCGCCCTCTACGAAATCGACTTCCATTGGGATGGCTTCGAATGGATTGATTTCTCCGACACCGAAAACTCCGTCATCTCGTTTACCCGCTGGGCCAAGGGCCGCAAGAGTCCGCTGGTCTTTGTCTGCAACTTCACGCCCGTCGTCCGCCACCATTACCACCTCGGCGCGCCCCTCGCGGGCCAATGGCGCGAAGTGCTGAATTCTGACGATCCACGCTACGGCGGCAGCGGTGTTTCCAACCCCGAATTCTTCGAAACCGAAGCCCGCGAAGCCCACGGTCGCGCGCAACGCTTCAGCCTTAGGCTTCCCCCCTTGGGCGTGATTGTGCTCGAGCCCACCGCGCTGGCCGGCTCGCAGGTCATCGACCTCGAAAGCCTACGCAAGTAGCCTAAGCCGAAAAGCTTTCGCGGTACCAGTCGAAGGTCCGCCGCAAGCCTTCTTCAAAAGAAAACCGTGGCGCGTGCCCCAGTTTCTCCCGCGCCAATCTTGTATCCGCCTGCGAGTGCCTCACATCCCCGGCCCGCGGCGCACCGAACTTCGCCGCCATCTCCCGCCTCGTAACCTTGCACAGCAGCGCCCACGTTTCGTTCAGCGAGTAGCGGTTCCCATTGCCGGCGTTGATCACTTCCCCCGCCACCTCTTCGGCCTGCGAAGCTTTCCAAACCAACTCGGCCACATCCTCAACGTAAGTAAAGTCGCGGCTTTGCTCCCCATCGCCAAAAATCGTCGGCGCTTCGCCCGTGATCAGCGATTTCATGAAGAGGCTCAGCACGCCGCTATAGGGGCTCGTTGGGTCCTGCCGCGGCCCGAAGACATTGAAGAAACGCAGGCTCACCGTCTCTAACCCAAAGCAATTCGTGAACACCGAGCAATAGTGTTCGCCCATCAGCTTTTGCGCTGCGTAGGGGCTGCGCGGGTTTGGCTTCATCGTCTCCACCTTCGGCAACACTTCCGTATCGCCATAAGCCGAACTCGACGCCGCATACACCACCCGCTTCACCTTCCCCGCCACCGCCGCCCGCAACACGTTGAAGGTGCCGTTGATGTTCACTTCGTGCGAGGGCACGGGGTACTCAATGCTGCGCGGCACGCTGGGAATGGCCGCCAGGTGGAACACATACGTGGCGCCCGCCAGCGCCGCTTCCATGGCCGCGTAATCGCAAATATCGGCTTCCACCAATTTCGCCCGCGTGCCCTCCAGGTTCCCTGGCTTGCCGCTGTAGTAATTATCCACCGCCCAAATCTCGCCCACCCCCACGGTCTCCAGTTGCCGCACCACCTGCGACCCAATAAAGCCCGCGCCTCCGGTCACCACGGCCTTCATGCCAAGCCCGCCTCGGCAATTTTCTCCGTGAGATACTCCATGCTCTGCCGCGCCAGTTCTTCGGCGCCGGGCGTGAAGTCAAACGCCTCCAGCGAAACCCATCCGTTATAGCCCCGCTTGGCCAAGGCTTGCAATACGGGCACAAAATCATAAGCCTGCGCCCCGGGCTTCACCCAACCGCAATGGCTGCCGTCGGTCTCGTTCACGTGTACGTGTTCGATAAATTCAAAGTAGCGGTCGATCAGCACCGCGTGCGGCTCCTGCTCGTCCACGGCATTGTGCGTATCGAACATAGTGCGAATGAAGGGGCTATTGATTTCCTTCACATACTCCACAGCCTCGGCCAAGCTCAACAGCACGTCGGTCTGGTTCTGCGGCAAGGCTTCCAGCAAAACCCGCACGCCCCGCTCTTCGGCATGCGGCGCCAGAAAGCGGAAGCCATCCACCAGGTTCTTCGTTGCTTCCTCGGAGCTCAACCCGTCCACGGAGGAGCGCTGCTTCGGGCTGCCAAACACCATCACGCCCGCCGGCCCCAGGTCCGCGCACAAATCAACCAAACGCCGCACGTAGTTCCAACTACGCGTCCGCGTTGCCTCGTCCGGTGTGGTGACGTGAATGTTCTTTGGCCCCACCAGCAGCCAGTGCAAGCCCACAAAGCGCAGCCCCTCGCTGGCGATGATGTCTTTCAATTCCCGCCGCCGCTCCTGGCTCACCTCGTCCGGCGCGGCGCCCAGCGTGAACGGAGCAATTTCAATGCCCTCGTATCCCAACCGCTTCATCGTGCGGCATTGCTCGGCGAAATCCCATTTCTCAAAAGCTTCGTTGCAGATGGCGTGTCGAAAAGTCATAGTGCGCTTACCCTCCAATCATAGCCGCCACACTTCGATAGAATGCTTCCGACAGCTATGGAAAAATCAACTCCCCGCCGCCACTTTCTGGCTTCCGCCTCTACGGCCTTCACCATCGTTGCCCCGCAAGCCGTCCGCGGCTCGCAGGCGAATTCCGCTTTAACTCTCGGCCTGGTCGGCTGCGGCAACCGCGGCATGTACGTCAGCGGCATTTTCGCCAAGAACGAATTTGCCAAAGTTACCGCTATTTGCGACATCTACGACGACAAACTCACCGCCGCCCGCGCCAAGTACACCGGCACCAAAGAATTCAAAGACATCAAGGAACTGCTCGACTCCGACGTGGACGCCGTCCTCATCGCCACGCCCATTTTCTACCACCCCGAACATTTTGAACTCGCCGTAAAAGCCCGCAAGCATATCTACATGGAAAAAGCCGCCGCCGTCGACGCCAAGGGCTGCCTCCGTGTCCTGCGCGCCGCCCGCAGCGCAGACCCCACCAAGCGCATCTCCATGGGCTTCCAGCAGCGCTACGGCAAGGATTACCAGCGCGCCCACAAACTGGTCAGTTCCGGCGAACTCGGCAAAATCAAAATGGTGCGCGCTTCGTGGCTAGGCGGCGGCCCCGCTTACAAGCCCAACCAGCCCGCCGACCAGGAAAAAATCCGCAACTGGTACTTCTACCAGGACATGTCCGGCGACATCATCACCGAACAGGATTGCCACAACCTGGACGTTGTCCACTGGTTTACCGACCGCAACCCCGCCAAGGCCACCGGCTACGGCACCCGCGCCATCCGCAACGTCGGCGACGTGCTTGATAGCCTTACCGTCAACTACCAATACGAAGACGGCATGGTCTTCAACTACTCCGCCTGCCAGATGCCGGGCATGGGCTGGAACGACATTTCCGAAACCTTTATCTGCGAAGAAGGCACCGTCCAAACCTCGCGCCGCGGCGTGAAAGTATTCCGCCGTGGCAAGCGCGAAGCTATTGAGGAATGGCCCACCAATTACGACATCACCAACGACGCCGTGGAACAATTCGTCGAAGGCGCCCGCACCGGCAAACTCGAAAATGCTGCCCTCTGGGGCGCCGAGTCCACCCTTGCGGCCATAATGGCGAAAGATGCCATCTACGGCCGCAAGGAAGTAACTTGGGCTGACGTCATGCGCGGCTAGCCGCTAATAGCCGCCGCCACCAATCTCCGCGAGAATGATGCGCGTAAACGCATCCACAAACGGCGTGCCGTTCTGCAGTAGGTTTTCCGTTGTGGCAAAGTCCAGCTCAATGTCCGGTCTTACGCCCACGTTCTCAATGTAAGGGCTACGCGGGAAGCCCGGCACATCGTACTCCCTGGCGCGTACCACCAACGAAGCCGTATTGGTGGTGCGCGCTTCGCTTAGTGGGCCCGCCGCCACCAACTCCACTCTGCCGCCCGCGCCGCTCGTCCGCATGCCCACCAGCTTCGCGCGTCCATTGTCTTGGAACATGGCCGGGAAGATATCCGCCGCGCTGGTCGAAAAATCGTCAATCAAGACGATCATTGGCTTTTGATAAGCGTTCGGAGCCGTGGGCACCTCCAGGTCAAACGCGCACGCCGGAATCGCTCCCGTCAATCCGCGCCCATCCTGGTAAGCCCCAATCAACAGCTGGCGCTCAAAGCGGTAAAGCTCCAGCAAATAATCGGGTGCCCCGAATGTGCTCAACAAATCGATGATCTCGTCGTAGCTTGCAATCTGGTCGAAGCTCGGCCGGATTTGCTCGGAGAAATGCGTAAATCTGTCGCCCCGCATCAAGCGCTGCGCAATCGTCACCATGCTGCAAGAACCTCCGGGGTTCTGCATCACGTCCACTACTAACCCGTCCGTGTTCTCGCTGAAGTAGTTGATTTCGTTATTTAGGATTTGCGTCTGTCCTTGCGACAAATTGTCAAAGGCGCCAATGCGCATATACCCAATCCGCTTCCCCTCGGCCATATAGGTTCCCGTAAAGAAGTAGTCGCTCGGGTTCCTTCCTTGCCGGATGGCGAAGCCTTGCGGCAGCCGCCACAGCGGCCGGTTCGAGCCGTAACCCAAATAAAACTCCGGCCCCAAATCCTGCTTCCGCTCAAAACTCGCGCGCCGCGCCCGCAGCGGATTGTTCGCCTCGTGCATGCCCCAGCGCTTGAAGTTCTCGTGCAGCTTTTGCCACATCGGAATTTCCGTGCTCCCAACCGGCTCCGGCTCCTCGTCCCAATAGCGGCGCTGCTGCTTGCTCTCCACGCCGAAAAATTCCGGCAATGCGCCAAACTTGGTAATCGGCGTGCCTTGCGTAAACCAGGGCAGCATATAGCTTTCCACCGCCCCGCTCTGCCGCCGGATGGTCACTGTCGCCGTCTCGCCTTGCAAGCCCGCCGTCGGCACGTCCTGCTGGCTACGGAAGGTCAAATTTGCCGCTCCCAAACGCAAGGAGTAGCGCGGGTTTGCATACGTATGCAGCTTCGCCAGTTCCTCGGCTGCGGCCAAGGCGGGCCGCCCGTTGAAGGTCAATAGTTCATCGCCTCGCTCTACCGGGAAATCCTGCGTGCTCAGCAGATTCCGGTCAATCAAGGCCACCAGCAGTTTGCCGTCGTACAAATCGACGTAAAAACCCAGATCCGCCAAAAAGTTCCCGGGCCCGATAAACTGCGCGTGCCCGTCCTGCAGGCTCGAAACGTACTGCGCGCAGATGTCCAAAAACTCCAGGTCATTCTGCGCCGCTCGCACTCTCGCCACCCAGGGCGAAATGTGGAAGAGGTTCGCATTCAGCGCAACAATCTTCCAATTCGCCGGCGCATACCGCTTGGCCAACACATTGGCCAGCGTCACAAAATCGCGCTCCCGCTGGTTCGGCGTCAATTGCGCAAAAAGCGCCCCGCCGCCCAAAAGGGCGGCAAGGCACAACGTCATTAGCTTCTTCATGTCTCTCCCACTTTCCTAAGGTTGTTGCCGGCGGATTTCCTCCGCCAAGATCCGTGAGAACGCTTCCGAATAGGGCCGCCCCTGGTTCACCGCATTCTCCACCGTCATGTAGTTCAGCTCCACGTCCGGCCGCACACCCACGTTCTCAATAAACGGCGAGCGCGGAAAGCCTTCCACATCGCGGTCCGCGTTGCGTACCATCAGGCTCGCCGTCACGCGCGTATTCGTTTCCGCATAAGCGCCCGCGGGCGTATTTTCCACGGAGCCACCGGCCCCGGCCGTCCGCATGCCCACCAGTTTCGCGCGCCCATTGTCCTGGATCACCGAGGGGAACATATCGCCGCCCGAGAACGAAAACTCGTCCACCAGCACAATCATCGGCTTGGCATAGGCATTCGGCGCCGCCGCAATCGGCTGGTCGAAACTGCACACGAATTGTGGCCCGGTAATTCCCCGTCCGTCCACATAGGCATCGTTCAATTGCTTACGCTCGAATTGCAAAATCTCAATCGCCCAGTTCGGCGCGCCGATGCTCTGCAATTGGCTGATCTGGTTGTCGTAGGCCACAATCCGCGCCAGGTTCGGCCGGAACGCGAGCCCCGTGTACGTTAATTGGTTCGGAATCAAGCGAGCCGCCAGGTCCACCACGGAACAAACCGATCCCCCCGTGTTCCGCGCCACGTCCACAATCAGCCCGTCCGTGTTCTGGTTGAAGAAGTCAATCTCGCGGTCCAGTTGCTCGTATTGCGCCGCCGTGTAGACCGGGAAATTCGGCACCCGCAGGTATCCCATGCGGAAGCCATCAAAGTTATATACCCCGCTGAAGAAAACATCATTCGCCGCTCCCCCCAGCCGCAACCGGAAACCCTGCGGCAACGCAAACCAAGGAAAGCGGCTCCCCCAATTCAACAGCGCCTTCGGCTCGTAGCGCACACCTTCTTCGCTCTCAAAGCTCTCCATCGCCGGCCGCATCATCTCCTCGGCCACGCTCGCCATATGGCGCTCAAAGAACATCCGCCGCCACGTCGGCACCTGATCCGGATCTTCATTATTGGAAGGCACAAAACCCTCGCTAAACCGCACACCGCTCTTCAAACCGAAAAACGGGCTCGGTACGCCGCCAATCTCGCGAATCGGCGTCCCCGTCTTCGTCCACGGAATCTGGTACGTTTCCACCTCTCCGTTCAGCCGCCGCACCACCACGGTGCTTTCGTCCGGCAAATTCACCGAGGTCGGCACCACGCTCTGCGCCACACTGGCCACCAGCCCCACGTTGTAACGCAACGAGGCCACCGGGTTTCCCCATCCCCGCAGAGGCTGCAAGCGCCGCGCGGCTTCCAGCACCGGCACTCCGTCAATGCTCACTACTTCATCGCCCACCCCAAACGGATACTGCGCCGCCGGCAGCAGCCTGCGGTCCACCAGTTCAATCACCGGCTTGCCATCGTACAGGTCCAGCGTGAAACCAAGCCGCGCCTGGAAAGAAGAAGGCATGGTCAGCGTCGCGTGGCCGTCCTGAAAACTCGCCACGTAGCGCATCAATACTTCGATATATTCCAAATCATTCTGCGCCGCCCGCGCCTGCGGCATCCACTCGCGCAAGTCAAATACGTTCACGCCCAAAGCCGCTATCTTCCAATTGGCCGGCGCGTAGCGCTTGGCATAAATGCTCGCCAAGGCCTTCAAATCATCTTCTCTTTGCTCCTCGGTCAAGGCCGCCTGGGCCGCAAACGGAGCGATGCATAGCGTCAAAATAAAAAGCTTCTGAAACACACTTCCTCGATTCTGTAGGGACGGTACATTATTACTTTCGGAACAAATTTTAAAAAGGTATGAACACCTTGCCCAAACCTTTGCTCAAGTCTAACCTTCCCGGCATCCCCCTTTTAGCCAGCGGAAAAGTCCGGGATGTTTACACGTTGGACTCCGACACGCTCCTTTTCGTTGCAACAGATCGCATTTCCGCCTTCGATTTCATTCTTGGTTCCGGCATTCCCGACAAAGGCCGCATCCTTACTCAAATTTCTCTGTTTTGGTTTCAATTCCTCGCCGACCTCACCCCCAACCACCTGCTCACCGCGGACTTCTCGCAATACCCCGCCATCCTCCAGCCCTTCCGCGACCAGCTCCTCGGCCGCTCTATGCTCGTCCGCCGCGCTCAAATGATCGATGTCGAGTGCGTCGCTCGTGGCTATCTCTGCGGCTCCGGCTGGAAAGACTACCTGGCCACGGGCGCCGTTTGCGGCTTGCCCCTCCCCACAGGCTTGCTCGACGGCAGCCGCCTTCCCGCCCCTATCTTCACCCCCGCCACGAAGGCCACCAGCGGCCATGACGAAAACATTTCTTTTGAAAATGTTGTAGCCCATCTCGGCTCCGAACTCGCCCACGAACTGCGCCGCCGCACCCTCGCCATTTACGAAAAGGCCTCCTCCTACGCTGCCTCGCGCGGCATTCTGCTGGCCGACACGAAGTTCGAATTCGGATTTGTCGATGGCGCCCTCGTCCTGGCCGACGAAGTCCTTACGCCGGATTCCTCCCGCTTCTGGCCCGCCGCCACTTGGCAACCCGGCGGCCCCCAAACTTCCTACGACAAACAATACGTCCGCCTCTACCTGGAAGAGATCGGCTGGAACAAACAACCCCCCGCTCCGTCTTTATCCCAGGAAGTCATCGAAAACACCCGTAGCAAGTACTTGGAGGCTTACCGCATCCTTACCGGTCAGGAACTGCCGCCGCTTTCTTAATTCCATGAATTGGTTCGACCTCTTACTCGCCGCCATCCTCGGCGCCTCGCTCATCAATGGCCTTCTCCGCGGCTTCTTCAGCCTTTCCATTGGCCTCATCGCCACCGTCCTCGGCGTGCTGCTCGCCAGTTGGTTTTATGGCTTCCCCGCCG
The DNA here is from genome assembly GCA_033765085.1 of Bryobacter sp. Classification (GTDB taxonomy): domain Bacteria; phylum Acidobacteriota; class Terriglobia; order Bryobacterales; family Bryobacteraceae; genus Bryobacter. The sequence continues at coordinate 64,989 of JANRIK010000048.1, forward strand.
CCTTCTTCATGCCTTACGTCAAGTACCCCACCTTCGCCAACCTCGCCGGCTTTCTCAGCATCCTGCTTGCCGTCCAACTCGTGGGCTTCCTTGCCGTCAAGCTGCTCGTCCATCTCTCAAAGTCCGTGGGCCTTGGTTGGCTGGACCGTTCCCTTGGCGCCGCCTTCGGCGCCCTCCGCGGCGTTCTCATTGCCATCGTCTTCGTCATGGTCTTCACTGCCTTCCCCCTCACCCCCGCCTCCACCGCCGTTCAGGATTCCCGCCTCGCCCCCCACGTCATGACCGCCGCCGAGATCCTTGTTTACCTCACGCCCCACGAAATCCGCGATGGCTTTCATCGCAACTACGAGAAAATAAAAATAACGTGGAAGAAAACCATCAACGAGGCTCTGTCCAAGAAGTCCCCAACCAAGCCCCCAACCAACACCACAGGCAAGTCCCCCCAGCCCCTCAACTTCTAGTCTTCGATCTCGATGGCACCCTCATCGATTCGAAAGATGACCTAATCGCCAGCGTCAATGCCGTCCGTGCCCATCTTGACTTGCCCCCTTTGCCCGGCCCCACCATTGCGTCCTACGTCGGCAACGGCGCCCCCGTTTTGATCCGCAAAGCCTTGGGCCCCACCGCCAGCGACGAAACCATCGCCGCCGCCCTCGATTACTTCATCCGCTATTACCACGATCATTCCCTCGACCAAACCCGCCTCTACCCTGGCTGCCAGGAAGTGCTCGCCGCTGCCCGGGCGCGCCAAATTCCCTGCGCCATCCTCACCAATAAGCCCGTCAAAATCAGCCACCACATTCTCGCCGGCCTCAAAGTCGCCCCTTACTTCTTCCAGGTTTATGGCGGCAATTCCTTCGCCACCAAAAAGCCCGACCCCGAAGGCCTGCTATCCCTCATCCGCGAGGCCAACGTCTCCCCCGCCCACACCTACATGATTGGGGATTCCTCCGTCGACATCCAAACCGCCCGCAACGCCCAAACCTTCGCCGTCGGCCTTACCTACGGCCTCCAACCCGAAAGCCTTATCACCGTGCCTCCCGATCTCCTGCTCGACCGTATGGAAGATCTCCTCCCTTACTTATGACCTCCCTCGCCGTCCTTCTTCTCCTCGCCCAAAGCCCTACTTGGCGCGAAGCCGGCCCGCTGATCGATCGTTATTGTAACGACTGCCACCGCCCCGGCCAAGTCGGTCCCTTCGACTTCACCACCTACGACGAAGCCTCCGCCTACGCGCCGGAAATGATTCGCTACCTCACCGAAAACAAAATGCCCCCCTGGCACGCCGCCCCCGGCCCCTGGCGCTTTGCCAATTCCCGGCAAATTCCCCGCCCCGCCCTCAACACCATCCTCGCCTGGGCCCGCGCCAACGCTCCCTCCGGACCTTACACACCTTCCGCCCGCCACCCCCAATGGACCCTCGGCCCCCCTGACCTTGTCCTTAGCCAACCCGCCGAACACACCGTCAGCGGCGAAAAGACCGTCGAGATCGTTTCTTTCTCCATCGACGCCGCCACCCTCGGCACCACAACCTCCTCCCGCTACGTCCGCGCCTGGGACTTCCGCCCCTCCAATCGCACGCTCCTCCACCACGCCCTGCTCCGCCAAAATGGCCGCCCCCTGGCCGCCTGGGCGATGGGCGACACCGGCCTTTCCCTTCCTCCCGGCGTTGCCTTTCGCCTCGAAAAAGGCCAGCCCCTCACCGTCGAGCTCCATTACTTCAAACGCACCCTTCGCCCCGCGCGGGACCTCACCCGCCTCGCCCTCTATTTCGCTCCCCGCCCACCAGCGCGCGTTGCCTACCTCCTCGAGGCCAACAAGCCCTCCTTGCGCATTCCCGCCAACGCCCCCGCCCACCGCGAAACCAGCACCTTCATTCTTCCCGCCAGCGTCCATCTGCACGCCATCCTGCCCGTCTTTCAATTGCTCGCCACCGAGGTTCGCCTGGGCCTTCCTCGGCAATCCCCGCCTGGCCTCCACATCCAGCCCTACGAGCACCACGTCATGCTTAGCTATGTTTTGGCCCAACCCGTCTCGCTCGCCCAAGGCGACGTCCTTATCGTTGGCGCCACCTACAACAACACCACCGCCAATGAGTTCAACCCCCATCGCGTTCCCCGCGACGTGGTCTTCGCCGAAAATGGGCTGGACGAGACCTTCCGCTTCTGGCTTACGGTCTCGGAGCCTCTGAAGTCTAGGCCCTAGCCCCGCCGCGCCGCCTCAATCGCCGCCACGTCAACCTTGCGCATCGTCATCATTGCGGCAAAAGCCCGCTTGGCTTCCTCGCCGCCCGCGGCCAGCGCCTCCATCAACACCCGCGGCGTAATTTGCCACGAGAGCCCCCACCGGTCCTTACACCAACCGCACGCGCTTTCCGCCCCGCCATTGTTGACAATCGCTTCCCAATAGCGATCCGTCTCTTCCTGCGTCTCGGTCGCCACTTGGAAGGAAAACGCCTCACTGTGGCGAAACACCGGCCCCCCATTTAAGCCCAAGCACGGAATCCCCAACACCGTAAACTGCACCGTCAGCACATCCCCCGCCTTGCCGCCCGGGTAGTCGGCCGGCGCGCGATGTACGGCCTTCACTTCGCTCTCAGGAAACGTCGCCGCATAAAACTCGGCCGCCTCCAAGGCGTCTTTGTCAAACCACAGGCAGATCGTGTTCTTCGCTTGCATGACCCTATCTTACGGTCTCCCGGCGTACGCTAAAGACATGCGGCGCCTCTTCCCCTTCCTTGCCTTTGCCGTTTCGGCCCTCGCCCTCCCCTCCCCGGAAGCCTGGATCCCCCTCCAGTGGCCTTCCGAGGACCCCGCCTCGCTTTCCCGCCTCGAAAAATCCCCTTTCAACTGCCTCATCCAAAGCTCCCCGCATTGGTCCGCCGCCTTTGTCCGCGCCGCCCACGCCCAAAACCGTGTCCTCTTGGCCCAACCTTCCTCCTCCAGCCCCAATGCCCTTGCCAACTCCCTCGCCGAGGCCAAACGCGCCCTCGATCTCGGCTACGATGGCCTGCTTTGGGAAGGCGACGCCGCCGCCCTCGCCCCTCTGCGCGCCCTCGGCAAACCCGTCGTCCACCTCGGTCTCCGCAGCGAAATCCCCCTCGATGCCAACGCCCCGCCCATCATCGGCACCCGCCAGGGCGTGTGGGCCGGCATCAATCCCCAAGACGACGACAGCCACAAAGCTGCCCCCTCCGGCGGCCCCTGGATCGATACCAACAGCGGCTTCCTTCGCTATCTTCGCGCCGCCACCGACCGCACGGTGTGGATCAGCGCCCCTCCCCCCAACGCCACAAAAGTTCCCCTCTCCCGCTATCTCATGCTCCTCGGCGACGCCGGCATGTTGGGGGCCCGCTGGGTGTTGAACCTCCCGCCGGACTTCTTTGCCAATCTCCTCCAGGGCGAAACGAAAGCCACCAAAGACTTCGCCCGTCTTTCCCAACTCGCCTCCTTCCTCGAAGCCCACCGCTCCTGGAGCCGCAACCCAGCCTATGGCCAACTTGCCGTTATTGAGGATGTCGCCAACGGCGCCCTCCTCTCGGGCTCTATCCTCGACATGATCGGTGTAAAACACACGCCCGTGCGCCCCGTCCCCACTCGCGCCCTCTCGCCCGCTGCCTTTGCCGACGCCAAAATGGCTGTCAACGTCGATCCGCCTTCCCTTTCCCCGGAGCAAACCCAAATCGTGCGCGGCTTCACCCGCTCCGGCGGGACCGTCCTCACGGCTCCCCCCGACTGGCGCATGCCGGAACCTCAGCCCGGCCAGGTTACCCTCGGCGACAAGGATGTGGAGAAGCTCGACCAGATTTGGAAAGAAGTCAACACTATGACCGGCCGCCGCAACCTCGGCGCGCGCCTGTTCAACGTCTCCAGCATGCTCTCTTCCATGACCGTCTCGCCCGACGCCAAAACTATTTACATTTACCTCACCAACTATTCGGATTACCCGGTCGACACCATTGCCATCCATCTGCTCGGCAAATTCTCCAAAGCCACCGTCCACTGGCCCGAACGCCCCGCCAAAGTCCTCGAACTCTACGACAACGAAGACGGCAGCGGCGCCGATATCGACATTCTCGAATCCACGGCCATCCTCGTCGCGGAAAAGTAACGCACGCACACGTGGACACGCAAGATCTCGCCCCCTAAGGCCGATTTCGCAGCGAACGGTAAGTTGCCCAACTTTTGTCCTCGCTGACGCTCACCCTAACCTCGTGCTGCTTTGCCAAGGCCCGCAGGGCTTCCGCCCGCCGACGCGTCAGTTCGGGCTGCGCGCTATATAAGAAAAACTCGCGCATCCCCCCACCGGTAACAATCCCGGCAAAAAATGCTTCGTTCTGCATTTGAAACTCGTCCCGGATTTTGTACTCGATCTCGTCGAGCTCCGCATATTCCTCCGAATCCGGCATACCGGACTCGCTCGGCTTTCGGAAAGGAACGGTGATGCGCACCAGCGTCGCAAGCTTCGGATTACCGATTGCCGCATCCAGCCCCGTAGACATCCGAATCAGAAAGCGCTTTCCTTCACGGGTCTCTTCGCGCACTTCCCATCGGTCCGGAATAAACCAGCCCTCTATTGGCCCTTCCAAGTTTGCCGGCCTAGGATCGGCACAACCAGTCAAAAGGCTCATCAAAATCAAAACCTTCCAGAGTGAGCTATCGTTCAGCTTCCACAGCATGGCCCATTTTAGGCCCCACTAAGTCCCCTTAAGCAACCTTGCTTTCCGGCTGCTTGGCTGCGCGCTCTTCTTCCGCATCCAAAGCGACCGTTCGGACCACCCCAAGCAACCGCTCCACAATACTTGCCGTGCGCAACAGGATCAGCGGCTGTTTGGTGCCGTCCTCTCCCGTTAGCCCGATAGCCCGCTCGAAGCCATGGCCAAAGCGCTCCTGTGCCGCGGTGAAAAATATGTTCGGAAGGTCTTCCGATTCCACTTCGCATTGCAAAATACTATCCACCCGGTCCACCAGCAGTCCCACGCGCGAAGTCTCTCCGGCCTCCCGCTCTGCTTCAAAAATCAGGATGCGCCCGCCTTCCCGGGGCGTCGTCCCGCCGAGTTCAAAAAGGATACGCGGATCGATCACCGGAATCGGCATCCCCCGCAAGCCAATCGTTCCCACCATCGCCGGCGGCGCTTGCGGCACGAACACCCACTCCTGCTCCGTACTCACAATCTCGCGAATCTCTTCCACCCGAATGCCAAACTGCCGCCCAATGCGGAAGCTTACGAGAGCAACCTTCGGCCGCCGCTCCGTCCCCCCCTCAGCCACCTCCTGCTGCTTGGCTTGCTTGTCCTGCAATTGCTGGTGGCTGTTCACCACTTCCATCACCACCGACGAACCGAGCAGATTCGCACCCGAGAAAACCATCCGTGGCGCCAAGCCCTCGCGCAACAAGCAGCCCTCAAAGTATCCGCTCTGCGGCCCACTCAATAAGGCAATCGGCTTCACATCCTCTTTCTGATATGGCTTCAAGGCTTCGGTCCGCGCAATCGCTAGCCCCACCTTGCCCCCGGCCGGAGTACGGCATATCAAGACTTGGCGGGAATTGTCTTCCTCTTCGGCTCCCGGCAAATCGATCACAGAAGCCAGCCGGACCACCGGCACCGCTTCCCGGCCCAGAATCACCACCTGCGTACTCACACCATCCCGCCGCGCCGCCGCCTGCAAGGCCGGAATGCCGTTCTGCCCTGGCTCCACCACCCGTGCCACCCACTCCCCATCAATCGCAAAGTTCTGCCCGCCCACGGAAAACATCACCAATCGGTGCTCCGTCAATCGCTGCACCTTTCTGCGCCGGTTCTCTTGGAAACGATCCTGCTGCCCCAAATCCACCATCGCTAACCCCGCCTGGCCCAACAACTGCTCGCAGGCAAGCACCTGGATCAGACGTTGCCCTTCCTCGCGCAAAATCATGCCGGAGAATACCGCCGAGGAACCATTGCTCGCCGCCCAGCCCGCCGTCTGAATCTCACCAGCTTCCAAGCGAAGCACTTCCCCCGTCGCGTCAAACAAGAATCCCAAATGAGCATTGCCCACCCCTACAATCGCAATCCGCTGTTCCGTGACGCGCGCCTGCTCCTCCACGCCCAACAACTTTCGGGTATCAACAACGGGCAATACTTCTCCGCGCAAGGCAAATAGCCCTTTTACGCAGGCCGGCGCCAGTGGCAGCGGGGCATACGTCTCCGGCGCCGCAATGACTTCCTCCAGTTGCTCCATCGCCACGGCAACCTCCAAAGGCCCCAGCGAAAAGGTCCCAAATACGCGCTGGCCCACGGTGCGCAAACCCCTTAGGCTCAATCCGGCCTTCGCCCCTTCCTGCCAACGCTTACTTTCCTGTGGTGCCACGGTTCTGTTTCCTCCTTGCTCCTTCGCCTTCATTCGCCTCCAACGCTTCCGCCCGGTACCGGCGGCTCACACAATCCACCTCGAGGACACAACCTCTGTGGCCCGTCGCCGGCATCAGTTCGTAGCGTATGCCCAATTCGTCCAGCGCCTTGCGCGCCGCTTCCAAGTTCAAGCGGCCCACTTCCCAATTGGCTTGCGCCCCCTCGAGCGACTTTGCGCCTCCCGCCACCACGCCGCGCCAGCCCCGCAGACTTTCCCCTTGCCGCCAACCCAACGCCCTCAACAAATTCGGCACGCCGGTCGAGACAAAGCGTGCTCCCTTGTTTTCCATCTCTCCCATCGGCTCCGGTAGGACACAATGTGCCAATCCCACCGGTCCGCCATCTTTTCGCCACAAGGCAATACCCACACAAGAGCCCAAAATCGTATGCAGGACACCGGACTCCCCACATGCAATCTCGCCCATCCTCACTCGGTGAATCTCGCCCATCTTACTTCCTGCCCTGCGCTTGACTCGTGGCTCTTCCAACGCTGCTTCGCCCCTCAACGGGCCGCGCGTAGATCTGCGGCGCCACATATTGCACCGCAAGATTTTCCTTGGCCATTCCAGCCTCGAGTTGCCCCAGTGATTCGGACTCGCCCAGCACCAGAGTCCCCCCGGGCCGCAGCGTATCCACCACGTGGCGCAACACCGTCAACTGTTCGGCCTCCTCAAAGTAAATCAACACATTGCGCAGCATCACCAAGTCAAACTGCGCACTTGCCGCCCAAGCCCGCAACAAATTGTGCTGGCTAAACTCCACGCGGATCTTTAGGGTTTCCGCCACCGCATAGCCGCCCCGCTGTGCCTTCGCGTAACGGTCAAACCAGAAGGGCCGGTCCCTCCGGAGACTTTCCCATTGCGCGGCTTCGTACCAACCTTCCTGGGCAGTCGTGAGAATTTCGGTGTCGATATCGCTGGCCCAAATCCGGTACTCAAAGGGTTTCTGCCGCGGATTGCTAATCGCCCACTTTGCCCCAAACTCTTGGCACAACATGGCCAGCGAATAAGCTTCCTGGCCCGAAGAAGCCGCCCCGCTCCAAATCTGCAAGCGCTTTCCCACATGCTGCTCGGCCCAAGCCGGCAAAAATGTCCTTTCCAGATATTGCCAGACTCGCTCCGTGCGAAAGAACCGGCTTTCGTTCGTGGTCAGCAAATTGATAAACGCTTGCCGTTCCCGCGAGTTCGCTTCCACTCGCTTCAAGTAATCCTTTACGTCGCTCAGCCCCAACTCCCGCAATTTACGCCGTAAGCGGGATTCCACCAGTTCTTTTTTTCCCGCGCGCAACGATATTCCGGTAAGCTGGCGCAAAACTTCGCCAACCGCTTCGGTGTCAATCGCTGCACCCGCGGGCAGGCTCGCTTGTTTTGCCAACGGCAGAGATTCCATAGGGGAAACTTCCGCCTAGCTACGGCGTACGCTAGCGTTGCTCGAGGTCGAACCTTGGCTCACCAATTCTTCGAGCATCTTCGCGCCGTCGGTCAAATCACGGGTCGAGGCCGCAATCATTTCGCTGCTCTCGGCCGAACGTTCTGTCTCGCGCGCCACATTCTGGATCGCCGCGCCCACTTCGCGCGCCGCCACCAATTGCTCCTCAGCGGCCGAGGCGATTTCGCTAATCGAGCGCGTCGTCTTCTCGACGCCCGAAACAATTCGTGCAAAAGCATCCGCCGCGCTCTTCGAAGTCTCGCCGCCAAGAGCGATCCGCTTCAGCGATTCCTGAATCAGCTTCGTGATGTCCTGGGCTGCCACCGCGCTCCGCTCGGCTAGCTTCCGCACTTCGTCGGCCACCACACTAAAGCCCCAACCGTGCTCGCCCGCCCGCGCGGCCTCAATCGCCGCATTGAAGGCCAGCAAGTTCGTCTGCGAAGCAATCTCGCCCATCACTTTCACAATCTCGCTAATGTCGCTCGAGCTCTTGTTAATCGCCTCCATGGCTTCAATCGCCTGCCGGATCAACATCGCCCCCTGCTCGGCTTCCTGCTGCGCAGTCTGCGCCATGCCACTGGAGCTCTTCACGTTCTGCGCAATCGAGTGGATTGAGGCCGTCAACTCTTCCATACTCGCCGTCATCTCTTCGGCCGTCGCCCCCAGGCTCTGCGCTCCTTGCGCCACCTGCCCGGAGCGTTGCGCAATATCCTGGCTCCGCTCGTTAAACTCCATCGCCAGCCGCCGGACACTCTCCTCCATCTCCACCTGTTTGGTGATGTCCTGCGCCAACTTGGTAACGCCAATTACCTTGCCCTCTTCGTTGAACACCGGGTTGTAGGTCGCCTGCAACCACACATGCGCTCCACGCTTTGATACACGCTCGACGCGCCCTGTGAAAAATTCGCCCCGCCGCAGACGGTTCCAGAATTCGCGGTACTCCGCACTGTTGGCATAGCTTTCAGTGCAGAAAATCCGATGGTGCTTGCCTTTAATTTCGTCCAGGTAATAGCCCATCGTGTGCAGAAAGTTCTCGTTGGCCGAAAGGATGGCGCCTTCCACGTCAAACTTGATTACCGCCTGCGATTTGCCAATGGCCTCCATCTCCTTCCGGTTCCCCGTCACATTCACAGCAAACTTCACTACCTTAAACGGCTTGCCATTCATGTCGAAAATCGGGTTGTAAGAGGCGGACAGCCAGATTTCCTTGCCCCCTTTGCTTACACGCCGGAACTCGCCCCGCTCGTACTCACCCGCCGCCAGCCGCTCCCACAAATAGCGGTACTCCGCTGAACGGGCAAATTCTTCGTCACAGAACATCCGGTGGTGCTTGCCCTTTACCTCGTCCAGCGTGTAGCCGAAAGCTTTCAGGAAGTTCTCATTGGCGTCCAAGATCTTCCCCTGCAGGTCGAACTCGATCATCGCCTGCACACGGCTCATCGCATTCACCTTGCCCTGGAATTCGGCAGTCAAAAGCTTTTCCGCCGTCACATCGGAGGCGAATTTCACCACCCGCGCCAATTCGCCCGTGCTGTTGTAAATCGGGTTGTAGGTGGCCTGGATCCAAACTTCTTTGCCGTTTTTCCCGAAACGCTTGAACTCCCCTGCGTGGAAGCGCCCCGCCTTCAGCGCTCGCCAGAACTCCCGGTAATCTTCGCTCGCCACGTAATCCGGATCGCAGAACATCCGGTGCTGCCGGCCTTTCACTTCCTCCAACTCATAGCCCATCAAGCGCAGAAAGTTATCGTTCGCCGTCACGATGTTGCCATCCAGGTCAAACTCAATTATGGCCTGCGAGCGCTCCATTGCGTTCACCTTGCCCTGGTCCGAAAGGCAGCGCCGCATCCGGTCGCTCAAATCGCTCGCCACTTCCACCACGCTCACCAGATTTCCCGCCGCATCGCGCAAAGGAATCCAAGTCACCTGGTGCCAGGCCGGTTTGCCATCCAATTTCCGCCGGCACACCGTAAGGGTTTGTGTCCCCTCGCGGCTCAAACGGTCCCAAGCCTCGTGCGGCGTAGCTTCCCGCAACGCTTCGTTTACCTTTTCATCCACCAAAAACTGCTTGTAGGCACGGTTCAGCACGTCGCTCCGCTGCCGGCCCAGCAAAGCTAGGTACGTATCGTTCACCTGTTGGTAAGCACCATCGGGGCTGTATTCGGCCAGGGCGCAAGCATCGCGTAGCGCGGCGGCAATTTGCGAGCTGGCAGTAAAGGAGGGTTCGGGTACGGTGGGCATGTAAAGTCAGTCTTCCTGCACTGCCTTATCGGTGCCAACCCCAGAGGCTTGAGGAAAAATTAGGGTGGGGGCCTTAAAAAATTTTTCCCCCTTCGCTGTCAACTAACTCAACCAACTCACCACGCCCTCGCCCCGCTTTGCCGCCTCGGCATAAAACACCTTCAATCGCTCAAACTCCTCCTGCAACTCTTCTTGCCAATCCTCGTCATCGGCAAACCCACCCGGATACACCTCCGCCGCCTCCATCTTTCTCCCGTCATAGCGCTGCAGAATTTGCGCCGCGCTCAGCAGCGCGAGCGCCTTTGCCACTTCCCCCACCTTTCCTGGGTCTACCAGCCGCGCCGGGCCATAGCCCAAATCCTCGCCCTTCTCTTCCCCGCCCAAAATCGCGCTCCGCAAGGGTTCCGGCCCTTCCCACGGACTCTCGCATAACAGCCAATGCAGCGCCTGCCAGCTCTTGTGCAAATCCAAAACCGTTCCCGCCGCAGCCCCGCCCTGCCCGCCCAAGCTGGCTAACTGTTTTCGATACAGCAACTTCGCCGGCCAGCGAAAGTACCACGGCAGCGCCTTCAAAATATCGCCATTTGCCAATAGAGCAGCCCCCTCGTCCACCGAGGTCAGCTCCAGCAGAAAATCCTCATCCCTTTGCGCCTTTTTCCAATCCGCCGCCGGCACGCGCCGCAAAAATCCGTTCATTCCCATGCCAGGGCAATCGACAGATCCCCCTCACCTGCTTTACGCTAACCTACTGCTAAGCTTGCCCCCGATACTCATTCTCGGCGCCGGGTTCACCGGTTCCCGCGTCGCCCACCTCCTCGCCGCCCAAGGCCATACCATCCGTGCCCTCCGCCGCGCCGACCTCGATTTCACCCTGCCGGACGCTCCCGCCCAACTTGCCCGCCTCACCCCGCCCGGTGCCCACGTTCTCCATTCCATTCCCTCCCTGCCCGATCAAGCCGACGCGAAGCTACTCACTGGACTCTCCTCCCGTGCCGCCCGCGTCGTCTACCTCTCCACCACGGGAGTATATGGCACCCAGGAATTTGTAAATGAAGATTCACCCATAAAACCAGCCACCGAGCGCGAACTCCACCGCGCCGCCACCGAGGCCGCCGTCCAGGCCGGACCCTGGTCCAGCCTCATTCTCCGTCCCGCCGCCATCTACGGACCCCATCGCGGTGTCCATATTTCGCTTGCCCAAGGGAAATACACCCTCCTCGGCGATGGCTCCAATTACATCAGCCGCATTCACGTCGACGACCTCGCCCGCCTCGCCGCCGCCGCGCTCCTCTCCCCCCTCACGGGCGCTTATCCGGTCGCCGATCTCCTCCCCTGCCCCTCCCGCGAAATTGCCGACTATTGCGCCAACCTCCTCGGCCTTCCCCCGCCAATTCCCGCGCCTGCCTCCGCTGTCCCCGTTTCGCGCCAAGCCAACCGCCGCGTCGATGCCCGCGCCATCTTCCGCCTGCTCGGCGTCGATCTCCTCTACCCCACTTACCGCGAAGGCTTAGCCCAAGCCATCGCCGCCGAAAAGAATCCTGCCGCCGAAAAGAATCCTGCCGCCGAAACGCCTACTTCCGCTTAGCCAATTCCTCGGCCCGCGCGTTCAAGCTCCGCAACTGCCGCAAATCTTCTTCGGCCTGCTCCACCGCGTTCTGCACCCTCGACAAATCCCCCGCCTGCAGGCCCAGCCCCGATGCCGCCCGGCTTTGCTCCAAACTAAAGCGCCGCAACAAATCCGTCACTTCCCGGAACCGTCTTCCCAAATTCACCAGCGCCGCTTCCCGCTGCCGGTTCAAATCCTCCATTTGCCCCACCGCCGCCACGGTCCGGTTCTGCGCCGTCTCGGCTTTCCGCAGCCGCTCCTGCATCACCTTCTCCGCTTGCTCGGCCTTCAGCATTCTGTCTGTTTTCTGTTTCAACTCCGCCTGCAAGGCTTCCGCCAGCCGCCCCGCTACCCGAACTTCCTCTTCGGCTCCGCGCAGCGCTTCCTGCAAACGCTTCCGCTCGGCTTCTCCTTCTTCCACCTGCTTGGCCGTCGTTGCCGCCTCTTCGCGCGCCTCCTGCCGCAACCGTTGCTCGGCTTCCAGGCGCGCCCGCAGGTCGTCGATTTCCCGCAGGTAAGGCGTAACATCCAATTTCGCCTCCGCCTTCCGCTGCGGAATCGTTGCGGCCGCCTCTGGTGCGGCTGCTTTCTCCGGCAACACAGGCGCTTCCCCGCGGCTCTTTGCCTTGCTTAGCTCCGCCTGCAAGCTCCCGGCTTCAGCTTCCACTTTGAGCCGCTCGTTCTGGTTGGTCCAGCCCCAAACCAGCGCCAGCACCATTGCCACGGCCCAGACCGCATGCACCAACACCTTCCTCATGCCCAACCCGCTTTCCTATTTCCCTGCCGCAAAACGCACCCGGTTTGCCACATCGCGTTCCCCATTGTATAGGTCCACGTCCAGTGTCCGCAGCTTCCCGCTCGCCCCCGCCTCCACCGCTATGCTCCAATGCCTCGCCGCTTCGCCCACCATCCGCTCCACCGCCGTCGCAATTTCACCGCGGCTCCGGCAAAACACCCCCTGCCCGCCCGCTTCCTGGGCCAGTTGCAGCAAGCCCCGCTGGTAGGCCTCGTTAATCACATCCGAAAAATAATTCAGGTGCACCACATAGAGCGGCGACTCAAATTGCAACAACCGCTCGGAGAGCTTGCCAATGGCCTCTTTCACCAGCTGATCGGGAAAGCGGCGGCTCAGGTCCCGCGTATCGCTGGCGTTAATTACCGGGTTCGTGTAGTCCTGCCGGTAGTTGTAGATGTTGCTGTCCGTCACCACCAACAGCGCCACCCGCACGCCGCTCTTTCCCAACAAACGATGCGCCAATTCCGCCGCCTCTTCCAGCGTCGGCAACAAGCCCGCCTTCCCCGTCGCCGCATACTCCCGCACCGCCTTCAAGGCCACTTCCTTCGCTGGCCCAGGATCCGCAATTGCCGCCAGCGCATCCTGCGCTTTCAATACCCCCACCCAATGGTTCGCCGGCAATTTCTCCACCGCCGCCACCAACGCTTCCCGCGCCGTGTCAATCAACGTCGGTTCTCCACTCCAATCCAACACCACCAGCAGCACCAAATCGTCTTCCGGCCCCGCCACCCGCAAAACTTTCGCCGGCTCTCCGTTCACGGTCGCCTTCCAGTTTTCCCGCGCCAACCCTTCGGCATCCATGGCCGCCACGTGCAAAACCTTGGCCCCGCGAACCGGTTTTGGCACTGGCTTTGGCGCTGCTCTTTCTGCGCCGATCGCCAGGCACATGACGGCCCACTCGCGCCGCGTCAAAAGCTGAACCTCAGCCCCACCTGAATCACCCGTCCCCCCCTCGATTCGTTGCTCCTCCCCGCATTTGCATTCGGCGCGTTCGCCGGACCAATAACCGTATCCGGATTCGCCCAGTTTCCCGTATTTATCCAGTTAAACCCCGTCGCCGAAAGCTCTATCACCTTCTCCGTCGTCACCGCGAAGCGCTTTGTCACACTCAAATCGTGGTTCTGGAAGCCCGGCCCCAAAAGCTGCGGATGCGTCCGCGGCCCGTCGCCCGCCGTAAAGTCCGGCGGCTGCGCAAAGGCCTCTGGATTGAACCAGCTTTCCGGTCCCCGGTTTTCTGCCGCCGCTTCTACTCCCGGCACCAGGTTCACCCGCAAGGCCTCAATCACGCCCCCCGTGTTGTTGAATTGCGGCCGCAGCGCCAGCGGCGTCCCGCTCTGCACGCTGGTAATTCCCGACAGCGACCACCCGTCCACCAAGTACCTCCGCCAATCCTGAAACGCCAACAGCGGCTTCTTCGCCCCGATGGGCAACTCGTAGCTGAAGCTCAAGCTCAAGCGCTGAGGATGGTTGCTCGCCGTCAGGCTCCATTCGTTCTGCCGGTTATAAAAATCCTGCACGCCATAGGGCCCGGAATAATCGTCCAGTTGCTTGCTCAATTCATACGTCGTGTTCAACGTCAGCCCCGTGCTTGAACGTTTCTCCAGCCTTAGCGCCGCCGCATGCCGCTTGTAGTTCCCCAACGGCCACGAACTTAGCACTTCAAAGCGCTGGTATTGCGGATACGGCCGGATCGTGCGCCGAAACGCCTCGCTGTTCAATTCATCGCGAAACTCCAGGTTCTCCAGCGGAATCGCATTCAGGTTCACCGCCGCATTCCCGACCAGAAGCCGCTGCCCCCGCGCGTGCCCCAAACTCACACTCACAATCGTCTGCCCCGGTAATTCCCGCTCGTAGCTTAAGCCCGCCGATTGGTAAAACGGCGCCTCGCTCGTCGGCTCCACCAAATCCGCGTTGGTGAAATTCGCCGCCTCCGGCCTTAAATCCGGCAAGGGCCTTTCCAACTCTGGCGGACCCTCCGCCAGCCGCACCGCTGGCTCCAATTGGATGTTCGGCGAAATATATACCGGCCGCGCCACGTAGCCCTGGCTCGCCCATTGCGTCGTATAAATCGGCAAGCCCCCATAGCTGAAGGCATAATTCGCCCGCACCACGCTCTTTGAGTTTCCCGCCGGGTTCCACGCAATCGCCACACTGCCTTCCGGCCGCCACCGGTACTCCTGCAAATGCCGGCTCTCCCCGTTTCGCCCGGCAAATCGCAAAGCCCCCGGCAAACCGTTTTCCGGATTCGTCGCCCCCAAGTCCACGGTTGAAAAACGGTCGTACTTCTCCACGCGCGGCGTCCGCATTTCATAAGCGAAGTTCACCGTCACAATCAGATTCTTTTTCACTTCATACTGGTCCTGCGCCCGCGCCCCAAAATAGTGGCCCCGCCAATACGAAGGATGCTCCACCACCACCGCCCGCCCGCTCTCGCTCAACCCCAGCAGAAAGCTCGCCCACGCGAGACCTGTATTGTTGATGCCCGGCAGTGAAGTCAACGAAGGCCCAAATTGGAAAAAGCCCGCCGGGTAGTTCGGCTGGAACGAGTTCACCTGAAAGCGCCGGTATTGCCCCGTAAAGCGCAAGCGATGCTTGCCCACGCGCGTGGCCAAGCCATCCGTCAAATAGTAGTAATTGTGCGAGCTCCACACGTTTGGAAACGTTCGCCCCATGCCCAGGTAATTGCCAAAGCGGAAAATCGGAAAGGCCCCGCCCAAGGGCCCCGGCATGCCCAGTAACTCCGTCGCCGCTTCCTGTCCTTCGCGGCTCGAATCGCTGCGGTCCCGTTGCACGTCAAAGGTCAACACGTTAATTGTCGCCGCGCTCTTGGTCCACGTCCAATCCACCAGCCCCCGCCGCGCCTCGTAGGTCCGGTCGTTGTTCCCCACGTCCGCAATCGTGTCAAAGTAGCGCGAGGCCACGGCAATCCCGTTCGTGGTGCTTCCTTGAAAGGTCACCCGATGCTTCTCGGCCAGCGTATGGTCCACCTTGAACAACATGCCGTCCGCGGTGTTCTGCTCCGGCGAAAAAACGAAATAGTTGTTCCGGAAAAACGGACCCGCGCTCGCGTTCGCTTCCGGGTAAAAATCCACCGCCCGCCGCGCCACCGGGTCCAACCGCGCCGCCGGTATCTGGTTGTTCGGGAAAGGGTCCCGCAGGTATTGCAGGTTCTCCCGGCTCACCGGCGCACCCGGGTCAAAGTTTGGGTTAATCCGCGTCGAGGCCGGGTCAAACACCCCGAGCGCATTCCCCGCCGGGTCCACTGTCTGCCCAAAATCTCCCGTTCGCTCCGGCCCAATCGCCACCGTCGTCAAAAAGGATCGCCCAATCCGCTCCCTTACGCCCTCATAGCTGAAATTCACAAACGTCCGCCCGGACCCGTCATAGATGCCCGGTATCACCACCGGCCCGCCCACGTTCAGCGCAAATTGGTTCCGCCGCAATAGGTTCCGGCTCCCCCCGCGCTGCACCACTTCGTGCGGCGTCGCGTCCAGCTTATCGTTGCGCAGGTTCCAACTCACCCGCCCGTGCCACTGCCGCAGCAGGGTGTCCAGCTTCGCCTTAGGCTTCCGACCCTCGCCCCGCAGGCCCATCTCCTGCGTAAGCGTGCGAAATTCTTCCGCCGCTTTTTCTAAACCTTGCTTCTCCAAACTCTGCGCTGGGCACATGGCCACAGAACCAAGCATCAGCGCTGTCACGGCCCACAGCCGCGTTTGGAATAACATAACTATATTTTAAGGATTCGCCCGCCCCTTGGCAGGTTTCACTCAGGAACTCTTCCGCGCTGTTATTCCCGAATGCCCAGCGTCCACATCGCGTAAGCAAAGCTCCGCGCCAGTTCCTTGTAGCGCGAATAGCGTCCGCTGGCCCCACCGTGCCCGGCGTCCGTGTTCATGTACAACACAAACTGCCCCGCGCCTTCCTGGTTGTCGCGCAGCTTCGCAATCCACTTCAACGGCTCCCAATACGGCACCTGCGAATCGTTAATGCCGCTGAAGATATACATGTTCGGGTACTTCGCCTTCGCCACATTGTCATAAGGCGAGTAGCTCTTCATGTACTCGTAGAATTCCTGCTTCTCCGGGTCGCCAAACTCATCGGCGTCCGTCATCGACAACGGAATCGTCTTGTCCTGCAAGCTCGACACCACGTCCACAAACGGCACCCCCGCAATCACCGTCTTAAACAGATCCGGCCGGTAGTTCGTCACCGCGCCCACCAGTAGGCCTCCGGCACTTCCGCCCTCAATCACCAGCTTTTCCGAGGTCGTGTACTTCTGCGCAATCAAGTGCTCCGCCGCGGCAATAAAGTCGCGGAACGTATTCTTCTTCTTGCGCAGCTTCCCGTCCTCGTACCACGTGTAGCCCATGTCCGTGCCGCCGCGAATGTGCGCAATCGCATAGGCAAAGCCCCGGTCCAGCAGGCTCAAACGCGTCGAGCTAAAGCCCGGGTCCATCGGAATCGCATACGCCCCGTAGCCATAAAGCAACATCGGCGCCTTGCCGTTCTTCTCAAAACCCTTCTTGTAGGCAATCGTGATCGGCACCTTCACCCCGTCGTGCGAAGTCGCAAACACTCGCTCCACCGCGTACTTCGAGGCATCGTAGCCGCCCAGCACTTCCTGCTGTTTCATCAGCTTCCGCTCGCGCGTCCGCAGGTTGTAGTCGTAGGTCGATTGCGGCGTCGTCATGCTCGAATAGCCAAAGCGCAGCACCTCAGAGTCAAACTCGCGGTTCACCCCAATACCCAGCACATAGGCCTGTTCGTCGAACTTAATGTCGTGCGTCTTCCCGTCGGCCAAGTCCATAACCCGCAGCGTATGCAGCCCGTTCACGCGCAATTGGAACACCGCGTAGTTCTTCAGGAACAGCATGTCCTCCACGTAAAGCTCGTTCGAGGCCGGAATCACTTCCACCCAATTCTTCTCGCTCGGGTCCGCCACCGGCGCCTTCACCACCCGGAAGTTCCGCCCCTTGTCATTAATGCGAATGTAGAAGTGGTCCCCGTGGTGGTCCATGTCGTAGGTAATGCCTTCGCGGCGCGGTAAGAACACCTTCGCCTTCTCGTAAGGCGTTTTCGCGTCCACATAGGAATACTCGCTCGTCAGCCCGCTCTGCGACACGAAAATCAAAAAGCGCTTGCTCAAGGTGCGCCCCATACCGACGTTGAATTTCTCGTCCGTATCCTCGTACAGCAGCTTGTCTTCGCTCACCGGCTTACCCAGTTCGTGCGCCCAAACCTGGTTCGTCCGCTTCGTCTTTTCCTGTTGCTTCGAATACAGCAGCGTCTTGCCGTCCATCGCCCACACCGCACCCGACATCCGCGTAATCTCGTCCGGATAGTCCTTGCCCGTCTCCAGGTTCTTCACCCGCAGCGTGTATTCGCGATAGCCCGTCGTGTCCGTCGCATAAGCCAGCAGCTTTTCGTCCGGGTGCATCGCCTGCGCCCCGACACTAAAAAACTTGTGCGGCTTGGCCATCTCGTTCACGTCCAGCAACACTTCCTCAGCGGCCGCGAGCGTTCCCTTCTTGCGCGCGCTCACATAGTACTGCTTGCCCTCTTCCGTCTTCGTGTAATAGAAGTAGTTCCCCTGCCGGTAGGGCAAAGATTCGTCCGTCTGCTTGATGCGCGAAAGAATCTCCTGGTACACCTTCTCCACCAGCGGCTCCATCGGCTTCATCACCGTTTCCCGGTACGCGTTCTCCGCGTTCACATACTCCATCACCGCCGGGTCTTCCTTATACCGCATCCAGAAGTAGGGGTCCTGCCGCGTATCGCCAAAGGCTTTCAATTCCTTCGGCACTTTTTTGGCCACAGGGGGCTTAGCGGCTTCCGCCGCGTCCAGTATTGCTTGATCCATAAAAACCAGTAACAAAATTGCAACCAATCCGCGCATGTTCACAGACTAGCAACTTTTAATCGCTCGCCGGCTTCCGCACCAGCCCGTACAGCCCCAGCGCCAGCGTCCCCAGGCTGATCCATTGCGTATGCGAAAACATCAGTCCAAACAGATGCGCCTGCTCGTGATGGCGGAAAAACTCCACGCCAAAGCGCAACAGCGAATACAAAACCAAATACAGCGCAATCAGCCCGCCTGGCCGTTTCACTGGGTCAAAAAGCCGGTAAAGCACCGCGAAAATAATCAGATTTCCCACGCTCTCGTAAATCTGCGTCGGGTGCAGCGGCACGTTCAACGGCACATTGGAAAACTCTTTCGCGTCCACATTCGTAAACCGCACCGCCCAAGGCCGCTCGCACAGCACCCCATAGCAACACCCCGCCGCCAGGCAACCAATCCGCCCCAGCGCGTGCCCCAGCGCAATGCCCGGCGCGAAGACGTCCATCGTCAACCAAACCGGCAGGCGGTTCTTTCGCATGTAATAAATCGCAAAGCCCAGGGCCAGCAAAAACCCGCCCTGGTAAACGCCCGCCGCCCGCAGCGTGGCCAGGGTAAACATTTCGCCCGGGTTACGCGCATAGTATTGCCAGTCAAAGACGAACATCATGAGCTTGGCGCCCACCAGCCCCGTAATCGCGCAGTAAATCACCAAGTCTTGAATCTTTTGCCCGTCCAGCCCCGCGCGCTTGGCCAGCCGCAGCGTGCTCCACAAGCCCGCCAGAAAGCCCAGCGCCACCAGCACGCCGTAGGCCGGAATGAAGAAGTCCCCAATGCTAATGAGTTTCGGAAACATGCTTGTCCTTCTTCTCCCTTTGGAACAATAGCTCGTAGCCCATCAACACCGCCCCCACGGTAATCGCCGAATCCGCCACGTTAAAACTCGGCCATTCGTAGCTGCCCAAAAACACCTGCAAAAAATCCGTCACACTGCCTTCCACAATGCGGTCGTAGAGGTTTCCCACCGCGCCGCCCGCCACCAGCGTCAAGGCCCAGCGCTGCGCCGCGCTGGCCAATTGCGCCGCCCGCGTCGCCTGCCACAACATCCAGAAGACAAAAGCCAAAATGCCCAGCGAAAACACCACCAGCACAGCAATCCGCACCGTCTCGCTCGCATCGCTCAAAATGCCAAACGCCGCCCCGCGGTTCCGCGCGTACACAATGTTGAACACGTTCGGAATCACCGGAATGGTGTCGTAGGCGCCCACGTTGGCCTGGATCCACAGCTTCGTCGCCCGGTCCAATGCCGCCACCAGCGCCGCCGCGCCCAATGCCACTGCTCTCGCGCTAAGCCCCTTCACGCGGCATCTCGCTCGGCATTTCTCGCAACATCTCCCGCACAGCTTCGGCGCAACTTGCACACGCCGTCGGAAATTCGCCATCGCTGCCAATGTCGTGCTTATACTTCCAGCAGCGCTCACACTTCATACCCTCGGCGCGCTCCACTTGGACAGCCACGCCGCCTGTGGCTCCATTGCCCACCTCCACCTGCGAAGTAATGAACACGCCCGGCAGCGCCGCTTCATACTCCCGCAACAGGTCGTACAGTTCCGGCCCCGCCTCCAGCTTCACCTTCGCCTCCAGCGGCGCACCAATAAACTTCTCCTGCCGCGCCGTCTCCAGGCTCTTCAACACCGTCTCGCGCACGCCCAGGATTTGGTCCCAGTTCGCCAGCCTCGCTTCCTGGTCGCGGCTTAGCCCGGCCCGCACTTCCTCCGCCGTCGGGAAGCTGGCCAGGTGCACGCTGTCCGCATCGCCCTGCTGCCGCGGGAAGTAGCTCCAGGCTTCTTCCGCCGTAAAGGCCAGCACCGGCGCCACTAACCGCAACAGCGCGTGCGTAATGCGGTACAAAGCCGTCTGCGCGCTGCGCCGGGCCGCGCTCTTCGGCGCCGTCGTATACAGCCGGTCCTTCAAAATATCGAAGTAAATCGCGCTCAACTCCACCGTGCAGAAGTTGTAGAAGGCCTGATAAATCCGGTGGAAGGCAAACTCATCATAGTGCTTGCGGCACTTCTCCACCAGTTCGCTCGTCTTCAGCAGAATCCACTGGTCCAACTCTTCCATCTCTTCCGTCGCCATCCCGTCCACCCCCGGGTCAAACCCGTCCAGGTTGCTGAGCGCATAGCGGAACGTATTGCGAATCTTGCGATAGGCCTCCGACAGCCGCTCCAGAATCACCGGCGACAGCCGCACATCTTCGCTGTATTCAATCGAGGCCACCCACAGCCGGATCACCTCCGCGCCGAATTGCTTAATCACATCCTCCGGCGCAATCACATTGCCCAAGCTCTTCGACATGGCCCGGCCCTCGCCGTCCAGCGTCCACCCATTCGTCACACATCCCCGGTAAGGCGCGTGCCCCCGCAACCCCACGCCCACCAGCAGCGAGCTATGGAACCACCCGCGGTATTGGTCCCCGCCCTCCAGGTACAAGTCACTCGGCCACGGCAAACCGTTCTCCGCCGTCAACACCGCCAAATGGCTCGCTCCGGAATCAAACCACACATCCAGAATGTCCATCTCCTTGCGGAAGTGGTTCCCCCCGCAGTGCTTGCACACAAAGCCCTCGGGCAGCAAATCCGCCGCCTCGTGCGCATACCAGACATCCGCCGTTTCCTTGGCAAAGCGGTCCACAATCGGCGACAGCACCGCCTTGTCGGTCACCGCCTCGTTGCAGCCTTCGCAATAGAAAACCGTTATCGGCACGCCCCACGTCCGCTGCCGGGAAATCACCCAATCCGGCCGCGTCGCAATCATGTTCGAAATTCTTTCCTCGCCCCAGGCCGGCATCCACTTCACCTGCCGGATCGCATCCAGCGCGTTCTGCCGCAGGTTGTTCTTTTCCATGCCGATAAACCACTGCTCGGTGCCGCGGAAAATCGTCGGGTTGTGGCAGCGCCAGCAATGCGGGTAAGAATGCTGGTATTTTTTCTGTGCCAGCAATGCCCCGGCCTTCTCCAGCATCCCAATCACCAGCGGGTTCCCTTCCCACACCGTCTTGCCCAGCAACTCGGCGGGCAACTCCTCGCCAAAAAACTTGCCTGCCGCGTCCACCGGGCAATACGCCGCAATGCCGTATTGCTGCGAGATCACAAAGTCTTCCATGCCGTGCCCCGGCGCCGTATGCACTTCGCCCGTGCCCTGCTCCAGCGTCACGTGGTCGCCCACCATACCCAGCGAATCCCGCTCCAAAATCGGATGCCGGAACACGGCCTTGTCCAGCGCCGCGCCCGTAAACGTGCCAATCACCCGCGGCTCCGGCCAGCCCAATTCCTTCGTCACGTTTTCGAGCAAACCCTGCGCCACCAGGTAAACATCGCCGTCCACCTCATTGGCCACATACTCGTACTTCGGGTGAAAGCTAATGCCTAAATTCGCCGGAATCGTCCACGGCGTCGTCGTCCAAATCACCGCGTAAACGTTGCGCCCCGCGAGCGACGGATGCACCACCTCCGGCACGCTCGTCATCCGGAACCGCACGTAAATCGAAGGCGACGTGTGGTTCTCGTATTCCACCTCCGCCTCGGCCAGCGTCGTCCGGCAGTGGATGCACCAGTTCACCGGCTTCAAGCCCTTATACACATAGCCCTGGTCCAGAAAGTCCACAAAGGCCCGCGCAATCGCCGCCTGGTAGCCCGCATCCATCGTCAGATAAGGCTTTTCCCAGCGCCCAAAAATGCCCAGCCGCTGGAAATCCTTGCTCTGCAGCTTCACGTATTTTTCGGCGTACCTCCGGCAAGCCTGCCGGATCTGCACCTGCGTCATCTGCGCCTTCTTCGGCCCCAACTCCCCGTCCACTTTGATCTCAATCGGCAACCCGTGGCAGTCCCAGCCCGGCACGTACGGCGAATCGTAGCCCGCCATCGTCTTCGACTTCACAATGAAGTCCTTCAGCAACTTGTTCAGCGCGTGCCCCAAGTGGATGTTGCCGTTCGCATACGGCGGCCCGTCGTGCAGCACATACAGCGGCCGCCCCGCACGCCCCTCCCGAATCCGCTCGTACAAGCCCATCTCCGCCCACCGCTCCAACAACTTGGGCTCGTTCTGCGGCAAGTTCGCCTTCATCGGGAACGCCGTCTTCGGCAAATTCAACGTCTTCTTCAATTCAACAGGACTATCCGGCATGTATTCTTACTATTGTAGAAACACGACCCGCCGAATTCTCAAAGGCATACCGGTTTCCGTTTCCGGCGCTTTTTTCTAGACTGAAAAGCCGCACCAAAAAAACGAGTCCCCCCTTTACCCAATTCCCAATTTTCCAGGGTACGATCCGATCACAAGGCAGTTTTGGGACAGCCTGGGCAGTTTTAGTTTTGGGACAGCCTGACCCGTCCCTAAGCATTCTGCGGCTATTTTGCACCCAACTGTGGCGGGATTTACTTTTCTCGGCCCTATGAGCCGATACTGCATGGCATCCGATGGCGATTCTTGCCTGAGATTTGTCTCATCGAACTCTTTTCTTGAGGGTCTCAGCCATGCATCGCGGCTCCGAAACGCCTATCCGGCAGTTTTTTTCGAAAAAATGCATAGGGACGGGTCAGGCTGTCCCAATTTCCCAATTTCCAATTTCCCCCGAAGATCCCTTTATCAAGTGGCTCCGCAGCCTCCCCTCCCTCCTCTAACCCACCACCTCCACCCCCGGAAACGCCGCCAACAATCCCGCCCGCTCCCCCGGCTCCAACAACCACAGCGCCGTATCCAACGCATCTGCCGTCAACCCGTCGCTCGCCACCACGGTCAACACCTCCTTACCCTCCACCGGCCGCCCCGCCGCCGCGTCCCAAATGTGTCCCGGTTGAGAAGCATTCCCCGCCGTCGCCACCCCCCGCCGCGCCAAGCGCCGCAATTCCGCCCGCGGACCCACCCCAATCTTCCACCCCTCCTCCCCCGGCGGCGCATCCCCGAGGACAATGTCCCCGCTCAACGCCACCAAATGCCGCCGCACGCCACGCGCATCCAAAGACCGCGAAACCTCGTCCGCAATAAATCCCTTCGCCAACGCCCCCAAATCCAATTGCATATCCGGCCGCGCCAGCCTCACCGCCCCCGCCCCCAACGCCACATACTGATACCCCACCGTGCCGGTAAAGGTCCCCTTCCGCCCCCGCGTCCGCGCCCCAATTGTGATGTCAAACTTGCCCCCGCTCAACACGCTCACCCGTTGCGCAAACTCAATCACGGTAAACAACTCGCGCGACACCCTCACCGTCCGCCCATAGGCTTCCCGGCACATCCGGTTCTATTCGCTGTCCGCCCGGTAATCGGAAAGCTTGGCGTCCAAGACCGCCACGCGCTGCTTCGCCGCCGCCAGTGCCGCGCGAAACTCCCGCTCGCTCTCTGTGTAGCAAGTCAGCCGTGCCACGCTCCCCAGCGCCGGCCACTGCTCTGTATAGCGCTGTCCCGTATAGCGCTCACTTGTATCGCGCTGCTCAGTTTTCTTCTGCAACGCCGTTGTTCCAGGCGGCATGCATTTCTTCCACCGTTGGCAGCTTCACCGGCCGCACCAAGCGAATGCCCAATCCCAGCGCATCCGTGTGGTACCAAATGCTCTTCGGCAGGTTCGGGTCCTGCTGCTTCCAACTCGGCTCGCTCGCCACGCGCGCCGCGCAACGCAGCGCCTCCTTGCCGTCCTGCCAATTGCCGCCGCGCGCCACGTGCGGATACGGCGTCTCGCTCTTCACCCACAACTGCGGACTCGCGTACGCATTGCTTTTATATTGGTCCAGCGTCCACTCCATCACATTACCCAGCACATCAAACAGCCCCAGCGCGTTCGGCTTTTTCGTCCCCACCTTCGCGTATTGCTTGGCCCCAAACACTCCCACTTCCTCAATCGGAGCCTCTTCCGTCTTCCCCGCCTTGCACGCGTACT
>JANRIK010000045.1:0-85191 GCA_033765085.1 Bryobacter sp.
CTGCCTTCGGCTCCGCTGTCCTAATCTGCAACTACAAAGACAAGAGCCTCCCGCCTTGGTGGGCGGGAGGCTCTTGAAACAGCCGAAGAAAAAACCGTCAGCACCTGTGAAAGGTATTGACAGGTCGTTTCATATCAGAACTGATAGCGGACGGCCAATTGGATGATGCGAGGGTCGCGGGCGCTGGTGATCCAACCAAAGCTCGATCCCCCAAAACCCGTATTGGGATTGTTGAAGTTCACCGTGTTGAAGAGGTTGAACGCTTCGAAGCGAACTTCCACCCGCTGCGTTTCCGTAAAGGAGAAGTACTTGGCGAGATTGAAGTCCGTCGAGAAGAAGCGAGGACCGTACGCCGTGTTGCGGGCCGCATTGCCTGCCGTATCGATGGTCTGCACACGGAATGCAGCCGGGTCCAGGAAGCGGAAGCGGTCTTCCTTGGGGTCGATGCCGGTGTTGGCTTCGCCCACGCGGTCGGGCCGCAAGCCGCCGCCGTTGCGGCCGAGGAAGCGATAGTTCTGGCCGGTAGCGGGGTTTGTGCCGGTGCCGTTCAGACCCACGTTGATGGGCAAGCCCGTACGCCAGTTCACAATGCTACCCAAGCGCCATCCGCCCACGAAGGCGTCTGCCGCTCTGGACATGCTGCTGCCGAATTGACGGCCGCGCCCAAAGGGAAGCTCATACGTAATCGCACTGGTGACCTGTTGGATTGGGGTTTGCACCATGCGGCCACGTTCTTGGTCGAAGCGATCGAGGAATTGCGGCGAAGCGTCCGCGTCCCACGTGCCGGCTTCATCCAGCGCCGAGGCCCAAGTGTAGCTGAACAGCGTGTAGAGGCCGTTCACATAGTTGCGCTCAAACTTGGCTTGGAGCGCGTTGTACCAGCTGCGGGCGCGCGAAGCACCGGTTTGGATGCCTTGCCATTGGGGGAAGGGCCGGTTTGCCGCTACGGTGCCGTCCACGCCAAAGGGAGTTTGGTTCCGTTGGTAAAGCGCGAAGAGATTGCGTCCGCGGTTGCCGACATAAGCCACTTCGAAGGTGCTGGCCCGGTCAACCTGGTATTGCACCGCAATGTTCCACTGTTGAATCAAACCGCTGCGTTGTTCGAATTCGCGTGTACGCAGGCCGACGGTGCGCGAATCGAAGTTCGAAAGTACGCCGGACGGAATAGGATCGCTCAGCTTCAACGGCGCCGGGCCCGTGCCCACGCGCTGCAGGTTTGCTTGGATCAATTGCGGAGGATTCAAAGGCAAATTTGCTTCGCTGCCATAGATGTCTTCCGTGTTGTAGAAGATGCCATAGCCGGCGCGCAGCACCAGCTTCTCGGGCACCATCTGCCAGGCCATACCCAAGCGGGGACCAAAGTTGTTGCGGTCCGGCGTGGTCAGGTATTTGTCGTCATCGGTGGCGGAGATCAAATTCCCCGTGGCGGGATCGAAGTTCACGTTCTTGTTTTGACCGTTGCCGTAGAAGGGCGTGGTGTATTCGTAGCGCAAGCCAAGGTTAAGGGTGAGCTTGGGCAGCACTTTCCAATCGTCCTGGATGAAAGCGCTATAGGCTTGCTGCAGTTGTTGCACTTCAGGAACCGTGTTGACGGTTACCGAGTTCGGCAAGCCCAACAACAAATCGCCCATGGCGTCGCCCGTATAACCGCCGGTCATGCTGTAGGCAGCGGTGCGGCGCGTAACGTCGACGAAAGTATTGTCCTTCCAGCGAATTTCAAAACCAGCGCGCACGAAGTGTTTACCCAGGTTCATGGACAAGGAATCCACAACTTGATTCAGCACTGGGCGCTGGAACTGCGGGCGGAAATTCCGGGTGCCGAGCGGGTTGTAGTTGCTGGTGTTGATGAGCGGAAGTCCGCCCACTTGCAGCAGGTCAGCCGGTTGACCGCGGAAGCCGAACGCTTCGGCATTTTGGTCGGTGGCTGTAGCGTGGGCAAACTCCGCGAAGGTGTGGTTCCAACCGTAGCGGAGGGTGTTAACGACCGTTGGACTAATCGTCTTGGTCCAATTCACGGCCAAGCTCTTGTTCTCGTTGAATTGCGGGCCCTGGTTGCCGACGCCGTCGGCGATACCGGGGAAGATGGCGTCACGATTGATGCTCTGGCGCAGGTAGCTGAAGCGGGCCATAAAGGTGTCTGTTGAGCTCAGGTTGTAATCCGTCTTCGCATCGAATTTCTGTGTGTTCTCAATCCCGTCGCGTTGGGCGGCGTAGTTCTGCACCGGACGGCCGTTTTGGATGCGGCCCGCAGTGTTGGCATCGGGATAGATGTCGATCAGCTTCTTGCCCAGGGCATCGAAGCGCGAAGAGGGGATGGTGTTGTTCGGGAAGACCGTGCGCGTGTCCGGGTCGGTAATTCGGACGGCGGGGTCAAAAACGCCGCGGCGCTGGTCCGCGTTGGGGACCGTGGTCAAGAAGGTGTCGGCAAAGCTTTGGCGGAAGCCTTCGTAGCTGCCGAAATAGAAGAGCTTGTCCTTCTTGATCGGGCCGCCCACGGTGCCGCCGTATTGGTGCCAGCCGAGGTTCGACTTGGGCAGGTTGTTCAGATTGTTCGACCAACCACGGGCCGCCAGAGCGGAATCGCGATTGAAGTACCAACCGCTGCCGTGGATCTGATTTGTGCCGCTCTTGATCGAAACGTTTACCACACCGCCAGCGCTACGGCCAAATTCCGCGGAGAAGCTGTTGGTTTGCACCTTGAATTCCGCAATCGAATCTGGGCTGGGCTGCACCACTTGGGCGCTCAGAGCTTGCGCGTTTTGCGTGCCTTGGTTGTTGTCAATCCCGTCGAGCAGGAAGTTGTTTTGCGTGTGGTAGTTGCCGTTGGAAACAAACCAGCCGGGACCGCGAGTAACCGGGTTCAGCGTGGAACGCGTTACACCCGGAGCCAGCAGCGCCAGCTCCGTATAGCGGCGGCCGGCCAAGGGCAGTTCCACCGCGGTCTTGCCGCCAATAACCTGGCCCAAGGAGCCTTGCTCCGTTTGGATGCTGGTCACCGTGGCTTGCACTTCCACTGCTTCGCTGACTGCCGCCACTTCCATGCGCACGCGCACCAAGCGGCGTTCGTCCACTTGCACGCGAACATCCGTCAAGCGGTATTCGCGGAAACCACTCTTGGTTACCGAAACATTGTATTCGCCGCGGACAATAGGGCTGAAGAGAGCGTAACCGTCCTCGCTGCTCGTCATTTCGGACCGAATCCCTGTTAATTTGTTGGCCAACACTACCTTGGCGCCTGGCACCGAGGAACCGCTGGCATCTTCCACCAAAACCCGTAAGGAAGCCGAATCCGTCTGCGCAAAGGCAGCGGTGGCTAGGAAAATGAGACTAAAAAGTACTCGCATGATATGAGGCTAGCGAGCGAAGGTTGCAAAGCCATATCGAGCATGTTTCTCCACGGTGAATGGTGATATTCTTAAGAGTTTTTAGTCTAAAGCCGCTACAGTTAATATTTGGTGATGGCCAATCCCCGCAATTCCCCTTCCGTTCCGATTTCGCTTTCCGACCCTAGTCTCTACATCAACCGGGAACTCAGCTTGTTGGAGTTCCAACGGCGTGTGCTCGAAGAGGCGCAAGACCCCGCGAACCCCTTGCTCGAACGGGTGAAGTTCTTGAGCATCCTTGGGTCGAACCTAGATGAGTTTTTCATGGTGCGGGTGGCAGGGCTGAAAAACCAAATTGAAGCGGGAGTGGACGACCCCGGGCCCGATGGGATGAGCGCCAATCGGCAGTTGGAGGAGATTCGCCCCATTGTTGGGCAATTACTGGTGGATGCCCGGCGCTATTTGGAAGAGCATCTGCTGCCCGCCTTGGCCACCGAGGGCATTCGAATTCTGAAGCCTGCGGATTTGGCGCCTGCCGACCATGAGCGCTTGCGCGTCTATTTCCTCGAAAAGGTCTACCCGGTGTTGACGCCGTTGGCCTTCGACCCCAGCCGCCCCTTCCCGCATATTTCGAATCTTAGTTTGAATCTGGCGATCCTCATCCATAACGATGATGGCGAGGATAACTTTGCGCGCCTGAAAATTCCCGACACGATTCCTCAGTTAGTTCCCCTGGATGCGGCAGGTGGCAATCGCCGGCAGCGCTCGCGCGAACAGCGCTTCATCTGGATTGAAGCACTGGTGGGTATGTTCCTGACCGAGCTCTTTCCGGGCATGAATGTTTTGGCCTCGCACCCCTTCCATGTGACGCGGGATGCGGAAGTGGCCATTCAAGAGCTGGAAGCAGATGACCTGTTGGAAAGCGTGGCCGAGAGTTTGCGGCAGCGCCGCTTTGGTGATGTGGTGCGGGTAAAAGTAACGCAGGACATGCCGGACCAATTGCTGGAGATTCTCGTCTCGAACCTTGAAGCCGATTGGAAAGATGTCTACCGCTTGCAGGATCCCATCTCTCTGGTTCGCTTGAAGCATTTGCTCCAAGTGGACCGCCGCGACCTGCGCGACCGTACGTTTATTCCTCGCATTCCGCCCGCTCTTGACCCCAAGCTGAACGAAGGGGCTGACACCTTCAGCATCATCCGTAAAAGCGACGTCCTGCTGCACCATCCCTTCGACAGCTTTGATCCTGTGGTGGATTTATTGCGCAAAGCCGCGCGGGACCCCCACGTGCTCGCCATCAAAATGACACTGTACCGCGTGGGCCGCAATTCGCCGGTTGTAGAGAGCTTGCTGGAGGCCAATGAACGCGGCAAGCAGGTTGCCGTGCTGGTGGAGCTTAAGGCTCGCTTCGACGAAGAATCTAATATCGAATGGGCGCGCCGTTTGGAAGCCGAAGGCGTGCACGTGGTCTACGGTCTTTTGGGGTTAAAGATCCATTCAAAGGTCGCCTTGATTGTGCGGCGCGAAGGCGAACGGATTCGCCGCTATACGCACTTTGGCACGGGAAACTATAACGCCGTCACCGCAGGGCTTTATACCGATTTAGGACTCTTGACTTGCGACGAAGAAATTGGCGCCGACGCTACCGATTTGTTTAACCACTTGACGGGCTACTCCGCCAAGAAGCATTACCGCAAACTGCTCGTGGCGCCGGTGGATTTGCTGGAGCGCTTCAAGCAGTTGATCGAACGCGAGATTGAACACCAGTTGGCCGGGCGCCCCGCGCACATTATTTTGAAGATGAATTCGTTGGCCCACCGGGAAGTAATTGCGCTGTTGTACAAGGCTTCGCAAGCAGGGGTGCCGATCGACCTCATCATCCGCGGTGCTTGTTGCTTGCGTCCGGGTGTGCCGGGCGTAAGCGAGAACATTCAGGTCCGCTCCATTGTCGGCCGATTCCTGGAGCATTCGCGCATTTTCTGGTTCGCCAATGGCGGCAACGAGCAGGTGTACATAGGGTCCGCGGACCTTATGAACCGGAACTTGCACCGTCGCGTGGAGACACTAGTCCCCATCGAGGACCGCCGGCAGATCCGGCACATTCGGGAGGACATTCTGGAGCAATATCGAAAGGACGAAGCAAAAGTCCGGCTTCTGCTTCCCGATGCCACGTATGTCCGCCATCCCCGCCGCCACGAAAAAGATGCCTTCAGTGCGCAGGCCTTTTTCCTGAACGCGCGCTAGCCTACTTTTGTTTCCAAGCACTGTCGAATCTGCTCGCGAAGCTGCTCCAGCGCTAATGGCTTCGCGATATGACCATTCATGCCAGCGATTTGGGTGGCGCGAATGTCTTCGGCTGTGGCGTTCGCCGAGAAGGCCAGGATCGGGGTTGCCGCATTCGGACCTTGGTGTTTTCGAATGGCTCGCGCGGCCTCAAACCCATCCATTTTGGGCATCTGCAGGTCCATCAGGATGAGATCGAATTTTTCTGCCTGGGCCGCCTTTACGGCTTTTTCACCATCCCCTGCCACCCAAACCCGGCAGCCTGCTCTTTCCAACAGGCGCTGCGCGAGTTTCTGGTTGATGGGGTTGTCCTCGGCCAGCAAAACTCGCAGACCAGCGAGCAGAAGCTGCTGCTCAGGCGTATCGTTCGCTTCGGGGATTTGTTGCGCGGGGAGTGCCCTTTCGGGAATCTCGAACCAAAACTCGCTACCCACTCCCGCTTGACTCGAAAAGCCAATCTCGCCTCCCATTCGCCCGACAATTTCCTTTGCAATGGACAAGCCCAGTCCCACGCCCCGCACTCGCCGGGTAGAGGATGCATCGGCTTGCACAAAACGGCCAAAGATCCGCTTCTGTTGGTCCTGCGAAATGCCGCACCCCGTATCTCTCACCGAGAACCAAATCCAATCCGCTTGTCTCTTGCTGTGCTTTTCGACGGACAGCGTAATGCCGCCTCTTTCGGTGAACTTCAGCGCATTGGAAAGAAAATTGAAGAGCACCTGGCGGATCCGGTTGGCGTCGCCGAGTTGCCAGACTTGGAGGTCTGTGCTGATTTCGTGTTTGAGCTCCAGGTCCCGCGCCGCCGCTTCCAAGGCCGCCACACGCACACAATCTTCCACCAGTTGGTCCAAGCGGAAAGGCTCGGCCATGATTTTCAGGGTTCCGGCCTCTACTTGCGCTATGTCCAAAAGGTCTTCCACCAGCGAACGCAAGGTTTGCCCGCTGGCCAGGATCGTCTCGCAAAGGTCCACTTGCTCGGCCGTCAGTTCCGTGCTGCGCAGCAAGTTGTTGGCCGTCAAGATTCCATTCAGCGGCGTCCTTAACTCGTGGCTCACGTTGGCCACGAAGCGAGACTTCATGGCGGAAGCCTCTACGGCAACATCGCGCGCCTCGGCCAGTTCGCGTGTTCTCTGCTGCACAAGGCCCTCGATTTTCTCACGCTGGTTCTCCCCGCGCCGCATCAGGATCGCGCCGAGCGTCGAGATCAGAATCCCGGCAACCATAATTCCGGCGCTTCCCAGCGAAAGCTGCACCTGCTGGAGTTCGGCAATCGGCTCACACACGATCATCCAGGCGCGGCCCGCAATTCTTGCCTCCTTATGGTGCTTTGGCCATTGCTCCGGGCGCGGCAAAGCCGCCGTTACCTTGGACGTTCGTGAGCTTCTGCGGGAGCGGTGAAAGGCGAGCAGGCTGCGCTCAGCGGTGGCTTTCATGTCGAAAATGTAGGCATCGATGCCACTGGGGCGAAGCCTTTGAAATGCCTTCTCCATGACGTCTCTGGCGCTAAAGACGCTTCCCACCACTCCTCGCGCCTTTCCGGCACGGTAAACGGCCTGCAAAAGGAAAACGGGGTAATCCCACTCGGCGCGCTCCAGGCGCTGGCTAATAGTCATGCCCTTCTGTTGCCTGGCCCTTGCCAGTGCACCGCGGAATTCCTCAGTCTGTTGGACCTCTGGCACCCAGGGCTTCCGCCCGGCCCCTGTGAAGACTTGCCGCTCGGGGCTGCCACTGCTAGGTAGCCAGAAGTATTCGGTGCTCGTTCCGGTTGAGGCTTGGAACTTCTCGAGGTAAAGGCTTAAGGCCGGCGCGTCGATTGTCCCGCTTGTTTCCACGTAAGCGGCCAGCAGTTGCAGCTTCGCCTCCTCCGACTGCAACTCCCGCTCGAAGGCGGAAATGCGGTTCACTGCCGCCGCGTCGATTTCCTGGTCCACGCTTTGCTTTTCCAACAAGGCCAGCCGCCAACCCGAGGCTAGAGAAATGACAATACCCAGCAGGAAGATCCCTGGAACGACTATCTTCTTGGGCGAAATGGACACTTCCGTCATATCGACCAACGTTCGCAAGGGCTTGAGTGTCCAAATGTTTCAACCTTGTGACAGAGGAGCATTAGGCTTGCTCGTCTTACAATTAGATTTGGCAGTTTACCCAAGCCCGGGTGGCGAAATCGGCAGACGCAACGGACTTAAAATCCGTTTCTCCGCAAGGGGAGTGCGGGTTCAAGTCCCGCCCCGGGCACCATAGAATAAAGCTGTGATTCGACAGCGCCTCCTTCTTCCCCTTCTGCTTGCCCTCTCCACCAGCCTGCTGCCCGCCGCGCAGCGATCAGCGGACATCGTCATTTATGGGTGTACCGCGGGTGGCATCACGGCCGGCTTGCAGGCACAAAAAATGAAAAAGACCGTGCTGCTGGTTTGCCCGGAAAAGCACCTGGGCGGCTTGACGGCCGGAGGTTTAGGCTTCACCGATACGGGCAACAAAGCGGTCATTGGCGGCTTAGCGCGTGAGTTTTATCACCGCGTCTGGCAGCACTACGATAAGCCCGAGGCTTGGCGCTGGCAGCAGCGCGAGGAGTTTGGCAACAAGGGGCAAGGCACCGTGGCGCTGGATCAAACTCTGCGCACCATGTGGATCTTTGAGCCCAGCGTGGCCGAGAAAACATTTGAGGATTGGGTCCGGGAAAGCAAACTCCCGATTTACCGGGATTCCTGGCTAGACCGCTCGCCGGGTGGCGTAACAAAGAAGGCGGGCAAGTTGGAGCAAATCCGCATGTTGAACGGCGATACGTACCGGGCCAAGATCTTTGTGGACGCGACATACGAAGGGGACTTGATGGCAACCGCGGGTGTGAAGTATCACGTGGGCCGGGAAGGGCAGGCGACGTACGGGGAATCCTGGGCCGGCGTGCAACCGGGTGTGCTGCACCACGGGCACCACTTTGGAGCGGTAAAGACGCCGATCTCGCCGTACCGGACCCCGGGCGATCCGAAGAGCGGCGTTTTGCCGCGCATCTCCACGGAGCCGCCGGGCGAATACGGTGCGGCCGACAACAAAGTGCAGGCTTACTGCTTCCGCATGTGCTTAACCAAGCACGCGCCCAATCGCGTGGCCTTCCCGAAGCCGGACAATTACGATGCCTCGCAGTATGAACTCCTGCTGCGTATTTACGCGGCGGGCTGGCGGGAGACTTTCCGCAAGTTCGACGCTATCCCGAATTGGAAAACTGACACCAACAACCACGGTCCCTTTTCCACCGACAACATCGGCCGCAACTACGACTATCCAGAGGCCAGCTACGAACGCCGCCGGGAAATCTGGAAAGAGCACGAGGATTACCAAAAGGGCTGGCTTTATTTCATCGCCAACGATCCGCGCGTGCCGAAGGATGTGCGGGAGGAGTTCGCCCAGTGGGGATTGGCCAAGGATGAATTTGTGGACAACGGGAATTGGCCCCACCAGCTTTATATCCGCGAGGCGCGCCGGATGGTGGGCGCTTACGTCATGACGGAGCACGAGTTGCTCAAGAAACGGCCCACGCCCAAGCCCGTGGGCATGGGCTCCTACGGCATTGATTCCCACAACATCCAGCGCTACATTACCCCCGAAGGCTTTGTACAAAATGAGGGCGATATCGGAGTGTCCACCAATGGCCCGTACCAGATTGCCTACGATTCTCTGGTGCCCCGCAAAGAAGACGCCACCAACCTACTGGTGCCGGTGGCCGTATCGAGCTCGCATGTGGCCTATGGGTCGATTCGCATGGAGCCCGTCTTCATGATTCTTGGCCAATCGGCTGCCACTGCGGCGGTAATGGCGATTGATGACAAGTTGGCAGTGCAGGATGTGCCTTACGAAAAGCTGCGGGCAAGGCTGCTGGCAGATGGCCAGGTGCTTGAGTTCAAGCCCTAGGCTCCCTAGGCTCTCGGCCGGAAGCGGTCCGTGGCCACGATGGTGGCGAAAGTAAGCGCGGAATAGGTGAAGTACAGCAAGTGGAGTGGAAAGCTGCAAAGCGCTCCCCATGCGCCCCAATGCTGGAACAAAAAGCCGTAAAACCGCCAATTTAGCGCTAAGACCAATCCCAGCAACCCCGCGCCGAACCAAGGGTGCCACCAAGCGGCGAGGGGAGCCAGCAACGCGGCGGCCGCACTGGCGCGCTGTGTCCATCCCAAGTTCAAATCATTGGGCAGGCTTTTCTGCTGTTGCAATAAGCGGGTCCAGGGAATGGCCCGGTCGAAGACATCGGTGCGAATCATCGACACAAGGGTCCAGCGCTTGCGGTGCTTCACTTGCACGCTGGGGTCCAGCAGAATGCGGCCACCGTTTTGCTTTAGGCGCAAGCCGAGTTCAATGTCCTCAATCGAAGGCCGCGCGTAGGCGGAAGAGAAGCCGCCCACCGCCGAAAATGCTTCTTTGCGAATGATCCCGCAGGCGCCCCAGAAGGTCCAAGCCTCGCGCTTGCCGTGGTGATGGTGGTAGGCGTGCAAGAGGTTGCGAAAGCGGGAGACGATTGCATTGGCTTCCGGACGGGTGTCGTAGCTGCCAATTAGTGCAGCAATGCCGGGCTCCTGGTTCAGGCCCGCGATGGCTTTGGCAAACGTGTCGGGTTGGGGCAAGCAGTCCGCATCCAGAAAGAATAGGAGGTCCCCTTGAGCCATTGCGGCGCCGCGATTCCTGGCCAAGGCCGGGCCGCATTGGGAGGGATTCTGCACCACCCGGAAGCCCAATTGCGAAGCGATCTCGCGAGTATTGTCCAGGGAAGCGTCATCCACCAGAATTACTTCTCCGGGCACGTGCGTGCTGCTGCGGATGGCCTCGGCCAAGGCGGGCAGATACCCCGCTGCATAGAAGGCAGGGATGATGACGCTGAGCAATCTCCTATTTTGCATGATCAGGGTTCACGGGCCGGACGTGGGCGGGTCGCATATCCTGGGCTTAGGATGAGTAATTCCGCGAATGCAATCGCCTACACGTTTGCCGAGGCCCGCGAACGCGTGCTGGCCCAGGTGCTGCTCGGAAAGCCCGCTTTGGAGCGTGTATGGCTAAGCGAAGCCGTGGGCCGTGTACTGGGCGAAGCAATTCGGGCAGACCGTGACATGCCCCCGCTGCCGCGCAGCCTGCGCGATGGGTTTGTGGTGCATGCGCAAAGCCGGGATGGTGCCTGGGACGTAGCGGGGGAGATTAAGGCTGGACAAATGCCGATGCGCGCGCTGGCTCCGGGCGAGGCTTTCGCCATTATGACGGGCGCGATTGTGCCGGACAGTGCCGCGGCCGTGATCATGAAAGAGCATGTAACGCGGGAGGGCAGCGTGGTGCGCGCAGACCGCGCCTTCCAAAGCCGCGAGTGGATTAGCGAAGCCGCCAGCATGGCGCAGAGCGGTGCGGTACTTGCCGAAGTGGGCGCGCTGATAGATGCGAGCCTTGTCGCCCTGCTTGCCACCGTTGGCCAAAGCCAGGTGACGGTGGCCCAGAAGCCGATTGTGCGCATTCTTTCCACGGGCGACGAGGTCTTGGATATTGCCCGCCAACCCAACCCCACACAGGTGCGCAATTCCAACGCCTGGGCCTTGGCCGCGGAAGTGCAACGGTTTGGCGGCGCGGCGGAAATTCTGCCCATCGCCCCGGACGAAGAAAAAGCCACGCGGGAATTGATCGCCTACGGCCTTGGTGCGGACTTGCTGCTTATCAGCGGGGGCGTCTCCGCGGGCGACTACGACTTCGTGGAAGTTGCTCTCGCCCATCTAGGCGCGGAGTTTTACTTTGACCGCGTGAAAATTCAACCCGGCCAACCGACCGTCTTTGGCCGCGCTAAGGACACGTTCTTTTTCGGTCTGCCGGGCAACCCGTTGTCCACTTGGGTAACCTTTCGAATTTTCGCGCTCGCGGCGTTGGAGCGGCTGAGCGGCCGTACCGTGCCCAGCCAGCAGTTTTCCTTTGCCCCGGCAAAGGAACCCATTGCTCACAAACCTGGGCTCACTCGGTTCCTTCCCGGCCAGCGCCACGCGGACGGCAGTGTCTCGTTGCTGCCCTGGCAGGGGTCAGGCGACATTCCCGCGCTCGCACGCGCCAATGTCATCCTGGTATTGGACGCGGAACGCGAGTCTTGGGCGGCCGGCGATTGGTTAGAGGTGATGACAAAGTGAGCGAATCCGGAAAGCTAAGCCACTATGACACGGCGGGCCAAGCCCGCATGGTGGATGTGAGCGGCAAGGCAGATTCGCGCCGCGAAGCGAGAGCGCATGCTTTTGTGAAAATGAGCGAAGCCGTGCTGGCCGCGCTTCCCGCGAATCCGAAGGGCAATCCTCTCGAAGTAGCCCGCATTGCCGGCATTCAAGCGGCGAAGCGGACCTCGGAATTGATACCTCTTTGTCACCAGATTGCCCTTTCCCAGGCGGATGTGGATTTGCGAATCGAAGCCGGCGGCGTGCGCGTCCAAACAAGAGTAGTAACCCAAGCGGCAACCGGTGTGGAAATGGAAGCCCTTGTCGCCGCCAGCGTAGCGGCGCTTACGGTATACGACATGACGAAGGCCCTGGACAAAGGGATTGAGATTTC
Organism: Bryobacter sp.; assembly: GCA_033765085.1. GTDB lineage: Bacteria > Acidobacteriota > Terriglobia > Bryobacterales > Bryobacteraceae > Bryobacter. Next base: position 12,153 of record JANRIK010000045.1, read on the forward strand.
GGACCTCTACTTGCTGGAAAAGACGGGCGGTAAGAGCGGGCGCTACCTGCGCCATTCCGAGGAGGCTACAAAGGCATGAAATTGATTACGGGAATTCTCAGCGGGGCGTTGCTGGTAGTGACAGCTGTTGCCTGGCAGCAGCAAGCGCCACAGCAGACACCGCCCGCCAACCAGGAAGAATTCATCATTCGCGAACGCATTGTGAACATCGTTGCGCCAACGGTGGTGCAGGATCGCGACGGGTCCAATGTGACAGGTCTTGAAGTAAAGGATTTTGTGCTCCGCGACAACGACGTGGTGCAGGATGTAAAACTTGACCTTACCTACGTCCCCATCGATGCCGTGGTGGTGATTCAACGCAGCGCCCAAACGGAGCTGGTGTTGCCCACGGTGAAGAAGGTTGCCAGCATGTTGGAGCCAGTCATTTTGGGCGAGCGGGGACAAGCCGCAATCGTTACCTTCGACCACCGCATTGAACTCGCGCAGGATTTCACCAACGATACGGAAAAGTTCAAGGCGGCCGTGGACAAGCTTCGCCCTGGCTCTAATACGCGGGCCATGTCGGACGCCATGATGATGGCTGCACGCATGCTCCGAAAGCGGGCCAGCGACCATCGGCGTGTCATTATTCTGATTAGCGAGACGCAGGAAAGCGGCAACACGGCTCGGGTAAAGGATGTCCTGTTGGAGCTGGAGTTTGGCAACATCAGCGTCTACACCATTAACATGGGGCGCTTTGTGAACAAGCTGCGCGCCAAGCCCGAATATCCGCGCCCCGATCCGGTGCCTCCCAGCGCGCGACCCTTGCCGCCGGGCGTCGCCAACACTCCCACCACCCAAGCGCAGTTGGGCGGCATGGGCGGCAGCTTCGGCAACTACCTGCCCCTGTTGAAGGAAGTTTTCACGCTGACCAAGGCCGTTTTTATTTCCAACCCGCAGGAGCTTTACACGCGCTACACGGGTGGCAGCGAGTTTAGCTTCCTGAGCCTGGGCGGCTTTGAAAAGGCCGTGCAAAAGCTGGGCGAGGAGCTACAAAGCCAGTACTTGCTCTCTTATTCGCCAAACGAAAAGGTGCGTCTGGACGGCGGCTTCCACCGCATCCAGGTGGAAGTGCGGCGCCCGAATGTCGAGGTGAAAACTCGCGCCGGTTATTGGATGGCGGCTATCCCAAACTAAGCGCTACCATGAGCTTGTTGTGCTGAAACTTGCTCTGCTTTTCTCGCTTGCGGCACTGGCTGCCTTCGGCCAAGTTGTCGATTTAACGATCCTCCATTTCAACGACTTCCATGCCAAACTGCTGCCCACGGCTGGCAGGGGAGGTGCGGCGCACTTGGTCAGCGCCATCGAAAAAGAGCGGGCCAATTGCCCGCGCTGCGTTGTGTTGAATGCCGGCGATAATGTGCAGGGCTCGCCGGTCAGCACCATCTACCGCGGACTACCGGTTTTTGAAGTTCTTCGTCCAGCGCGGGTAGACGCTTTCGCGCTCGGCAATCATGAATTTGACTACGGCGCCGATCGCATTAACGACTTCATTGCCGCGGCGGGCCATCCGGTTCTGGCCGCAAACTTCGTCACCCCGGAAGGCCGGCTCTTTACAGAAGCGGGGAGCGTGGTGCTGGAGCGCGATGGCTTGCGCATCGGCATTGTCGGCGTGTTGATGGAAGACTTGGTGCCCAAGCTCACCACTCCGGCCAAGCTGGGCAACAACCGGCTCTTGCCGGCGCTCGATGTCCTGCGGGCCGAGGCGGCTCGTCTGCGCGGGCAAACCGATATCCTCATCGCCCTCGTGCATTTGTGGAAAGAACAGTGCGACCAAATTGTGGCCGAGATTCCGGAGTATGCCGTAGTGGTGAGTGGGCATGACCATGGCGGCATGATGAAGCCATTCCGCTTTGCGGACCGCCTGGGTGTGCGTCTGCGCGCCAATGGCTCCGAACTCGGCCGTCTGGATTTGCGCTATGACAAGGCAGAGCGGAAAATAGTCAGTTCGGATTGGAAGATACTGCCGGTTGGCCCGGCAACCTACCCGGCACACCCCGAAACGGCAGCGATTGTGGAGAAGTGGGAGCGCAAGGTGAAGGCCGTGGTGGATGTTCCCATCGGCACCAGCAAGCGCGAGTTGAAACGCGACGAGGTCCGCGCCTGGATCGAAACGATTATGCGCGATACCACGAAGTCCGATTTTGTGTTCATGAATTCCGGCGGCGTTCGCGATACACTCCCCGCAGGCGCTTTAGAGGCCCGCAACCTCTGGAACATCATGCCCTTCGACAATTTGTTGGTTACGGCCAAGGTGAAGGGTGCGCTGATTCCGCCATTTATACGCAAAGAGCAGGAGGTCGATCCTGAAAAGTTATACAGCGTTTCCACGATTGATTTCTTAATTGAATCCTGGCGCAATGGCGCCGACCCTGCTTTGCGGGCCTTCGCGCAACAGATGCCGCTGGAGGGCCCCTTGCTGCGGGATGCCATGTTGGATTGGGTGCGCGCCCGCAAGACTGTCGAATGAAGCAAAACGGGCGAGTGAAGCAAGCCGGGCGATTGAAATTTTCCCAACGCTATCCCTGGTCCGCGCCGCCCAATCGCCTAACAGAAGCCTTGCGGGCCAGCCCCGGACCTACCGTTGATCTCAGCATCAGCAACCCTACTCGCGTGGGCTTGCCCGTGCCCGAGAGTCTATGGGAAAACGCAGCTTCCTCTGAATACCGGCCCACCGCGCAAGGTGATACGTTGGCCCGAGCCGCCATCGCAAACTACTACGCCGAGGAATTTGGCTTAGCGCCCAAGGTCGAAGACATTGTCCTAAGCGCCAGCACGAGCGAAGCCTACAGCTATTGCCTGAAACTGTTGGCGGATCCGGGCGAAGAAGTGTTAGTGCCCAGCCCGTCCTATCCGCTGCTCGAGCATCTGGTCCGTGCGGAGGGTTTGGTCCCTGTTCCGTATGCCATCCATGCGGTCCTGGGCGATTGGATTCTCGATCGGGAGCACTTCGCTTCCCGAGTGAACAGCCGTACTCGCGCCGCAGTTGTGGTGCATCCGAACAATCCCACCGGCCACTTGTGCTCCGAGGACGATTTTGAGTGGATGCACCGCGCGTTGCCCCCAAACGCCGCGATTCTCGCCGACGAGGTTTTCCTCGACTATGTTTGGGAAGGAAAGGCGCAAAGCTTTGCGGGGCGCGAACGCACCTTTGCCCTCAGCGGTCTCAGCAAAATCTGTCTGCTTCCCCAAATGAAGCTCGGCTGGATCGTGTTGCCGCCTACTCCCGGCGTGAGAGAAGCGATGGAATTCGTGGCCGACACTTACCTGTCTGTATCGGCCCCTATTGCCGCGCAAACCCCGCAATGGCTGGCGCGGCGCATGGAATTCCAAGCTCCCCTAAAGCGGCGATGCCTGAAGAACCGGGCTCACTTTCCTGGTTTGGTGGCTGGATGGACGGGCATTCTCAGCACATTGGATACGGGCGACGAAGAAGCAGCGCTGCTGCGCTTTCTGCAGGATGGCTATTGGGCGCATCCTGGTCATTTCTATGACCTGCCGTTTCGCGAATCCTACGTGTTCAGCCTGCTCAGCCCGCCCGAGCAGCTTAGCGCTGGCTTAGCGGTGCTTCGTTCTTACGGAAAATGAGCAAGTGTTGCCAGGGAAGGGAGTGCACCACCTGGTCCAGGCGAAAGCCCTCAGCCTCCACCTCCATCTTGGCTTCTTTGATGCTCATTTTGTGCTCGGGGCGGATCGGCACATAGGGGTCTTCCTTGCGATACTCCAAGAGGATCAAGCGGCCATCGGCCTTAAGTGCCTTGCGTAGACCTCCGAGGACGTCGACGGGTTGCGAAAGCTCGTGATAAACGTCCACCATCAAAATGACGTCGCAACAGTTTTCGGGCAAGCGGGCATCGTGCTCCGTGCTCAGCACGGTTTCCACATTCGCAACGCCTTTCTCCCGCATCCTACGCCGCAGCAATTGCAGCATTTCCGGTTGGATGTCAGTTGCGTAAACTTTACCGGTGGGGCCCACCTTTTCCGCGATCCGAAAAGCATAGTAACCCACGCCCGCTCCAACATCCGCAACCACCATGCCGGGTTTGAACTTCATCAGGTCAATTGCTTTCGAAGGGTTTTCCTCCGATTCGCGCTCCTGTCGTTCGAGCCAATCCGCGCCGCCCACGCCCATGACCGGGGCAATCCGACGGCCGCTCTTGGGGTGCTTACCCTGGGCCCAAGCGGCGTCGCCCGCCAAAAACCATGCAAGAATCGCCAGCGAGGCTATACTGAGAAAGCGATTTAGAGACACTTCCGGCTTAGACCTCATAGAGATACAGATGACCCGTTTCCCCTTTTCGTTTCGAATTCCCGTGCAATTCTTTTTTCCGGCGCTCCTGGTAGTGCTTTCTTTTCTGGCGGGCTGCGGTGGGACAAACAGCGAGCTTCCGAAACAGGAAGTGAAGATGGGCAAGATGGGCGAGAGGGTGAGCATCGGCAATCTTACCTACACCATTCTGGAAGCCGAATACAAAACGCAGTTGGGCACCCTGAGTGCCCCGCGCATTCCCAAGAGCCGCTTCCTGATCCTTCGCCTGGCCATTACCAACGGTGGCGCCAAAGAGGTGGAAGTGCCCATGTTTACCCTGCTGGATCCGGAAGGCAACGAATATCCCGAAGAACAAAGCGCTGAGGGCATTGATGGTTGGTTCGGGATGATTCGCAAGTTAGGGCCCACCAGCACGGAGGAAGGCCGAGTCCTGTTTGATGTTCGCCCGCGCGATTACCGCTTGGAAGTTACCGACGGTGGGGAGACGGGCAGCGAGAAGCTGGCGCACATTGAGATTCCTATGCAATTCGACACGGCCGAGCCCATTCCGGCCGTTGGCCAAGGTGCTCAGCCGGCTTCGCCCAAGCCGTAAAAAGTGATTACGTTGTCCCCTTGCTGGAGTTCGCGTTGACGCTCAAAGGCGCCAATGGTGGCTGGCATTTCGAGGCGGCGGTCGTGCTGAATCAGCAGTAGTTCCACTTCATCCAGGTTTTCCGCCAAGGCGTGCGCGAGTTTGTCGTACTCGCTTCGCTCGCCATAGGGCGGATCGGCGAACACAATTCCCCGCAGTCCGGTTTTCACGGCGGGAATCACTTTCTTCGAAACAATTAGCCCGCGATCCAGAATGCCCAGCGCCACGAGGTTCCCCTTTAATGCCGCCAAGGCGCTGCGGTCCGCTTCCACAAACACGGCTCTTGCCGCTCCGCGGGAGATTGCTTCAATGCCTACTGCGCCGGAGCCGGCATAGAGATCATAAAAAACCACACCGTCCAGGTAGGGTTGCAAGACCGAAAACAGCGCTTCGCGCAGGCGGTCCGGCGTGGGACGCGTGGTTTCCCCCGGTGGGGCAAGCAGCTTGCGGCTGCGCAAATCGCCAGCAATGACGCGCATATTCTTAGCCTATCCGTTAGCCAAGCGGCTAGCCTATCTGGGCCAACCCATAGCGGCGTTGCCAGTGCTGCTCCAGGTAATCCACCGCTTGCCGGAAACGCAGGCTTCCCTCCTCTTTTTCGATAAAGCGCATGGCCTCTTCCCGCGCTTGTTCCAGGATGTCCCGGTCGGCCAGAACGTGGGCAAAGCGCAACTGCGGCAGCCCGGATTGCCGGGTGCCAAAAAATTCTCCCGGGCCACGGATTTCCAAATCCGTTTCGGCCAAACGAAAGCCATCGTTGCTTTCGGTCATGGCACGAATCCTCTGCGCGCTAACGTCGTTCAGTTTCCCGGTCACCAGGTAGCAAAAGCTTTCATGGGCCCCGCGGCCCACACGGCCACGCAGTTGGTGCAATTGGGCCAAACCAAACTTCTCGGCATTCTCAATCACCATCACGGTGGCATTGGGCACGTCGACTCCCACCTCAATCACCGTCGTGGAAACCAGAACATCGAGTTCGTGGCGCTTGAAGCGGTCCATCACGGCTTCTTTCTCCGCGGCGGGCAGTTGGCCATGCAACAGCCCCACGCGGAAGCCGCTGAAGGTTTGTTCCTCGTGCAGGCGGTGCATCTCGACAGCGCTCTTGAGGTCCAGCGAGTTTTCGCTCTCGTCCACTAGAGGGTAAACCACGTAAGCCTGGCGGCCTTGCTCCAACTGCCTCCTCACCTTGGGCCAAAGCCCCTTGGCCTTGGCCTGGGTAACATGCTCTGTGCGAACAGGACGCCGGCCTGGTGGAAGTTGGTCAATGATGCTGACGTCCAGGTCCCCGTAAAGCGTCAATGCCAAAGTGCGGGGAATGGGAGTGGCCGTCATCACGAGCACATCCGGGGCGAGCCCCTTTTGCCGGAGAAACATCCGTTGCAAAACGCCGAAGCGGTGCTGCTCGTCAATTATCACCAGCCCCAACTTAGCGAATTCCACATCCTTTTCCAGCAGCGCATGGGTGCCCACCACAATGGGGGTCAAGCCCGCCGCCACCACCTTCTTCATCTGGGCCTTTTCGCGGGGGGATTGCGAGCCCGTCACCAGGGCAATGGCATAGCCCAAGGGACGAAAGAATTTTGTGAGCGACAGGTAGTGCTGCGCCGCCAGAATTTCCGTTGGCGCCAGCAGCGCAACCTGGTACCCATTTTCGACAGCAATCACCGCAGATTCGGCCGCCACCAGCGTCTTGCCGCTACCCACATCGCCTTGCAGCAAGCGGTTCATGGGGGAGGGTTTTGCCATATCCACGGCAATCTCTTTCAAGGCCCGCTTTTGCGCCTCGGTGGGCTTAAACGGCAGCATAGCCTTCACGCGCTCCCGGATGGCGGGCGTTAACTGAAAGGCGATGCCGGGAGTGGACTTGGCTTCCCGCTGCTTGCGCAGTAGCCCAAACTCCAGCCAAAAGAATTCTTCAAAGATTAAGCGCAGGTGGCCGGGCGAGCGCCGCGAGTTGAGTTGTTCCAACGCGACATCCAACTCTGGCGCATGGATCAACCGCACAGCCTCTGCCAGCGCGGGAAAGTTGTAACGTGCGCGCAATTGTGCCGGCAGGGCGTCCACCAGTTCCTGGCAAGCGGGCAAAGCGTGTGAGAGAAAGCGGCGAATCTGCTTGCGAGATATTTTGCCGATGGTTTCGTAGATCGGCACGATGCGGCCGGCGTGGAGGGCAGCTTCGGGATCGCTATCTTCCGGAAGCACTTCGAATTCCGGGTGGGAAAGAAAATTTCTCCCGAGCTTGAAATCAAACTCTGCTTTGCCGAAGAGGGCCAGCTTTAGGCCTGGCACAATTTCACTGGCCAGATAGCGAGCGTTGTACCAGCGCACCAGCAGGCGATTGCCCTCTTCGTCCTGCAATTCGGCTTCAAACATGGGTTGTCCGTTGCGCCACGTTTTTGTTCGCGCGGAAGATACGGTGCCCAGGACCGCGCCGGCTTGCCCATCGCGAAACTGGCGAAACGGCAGAAAGCGGCTGCGGTCTTCGTAGCGAAACGGAGGATAGAACAGGAGATCCTCCACCGTTTCCAAGCCCTTCGCCTGCAGCTTGGCAGCCAAAGTCGGGCCCACGCCTTTTAGATATTGCAACGGAGAATTCAGGTGAACCAAAGCCGTAGTGTACAATTCCAGCGATGCAGCGAATCGCTATTCTTTTGCTGGCGGGTTTGCCCTTGTTGGCCGAAATCCGCTTGGGAATCATTGGCACGGATACTTCCCACGCCATTGCCTTCACGAAAATTTTGAACGATCCGAAGCACCCGGAACACATTCACGGGGCCAAAGTTGTAGCCGCTTTCAAGGGTGGAAGCCGGGATGTAGAGTCCAGTTGGAGCCGGGTGGACAAGTATGCCGAAGAGCTCTCGCGCGATTGGAAGGTGGAGATTGTTCCTGACATTGCGACGCTCTTGACCAAAGTAGATGGCATTTTGCTGGAGAGCGTGGATGGGCGGCCCCACTTGGAACAAGCCAAGGCGGTGATTGCCGCGGGCAAGCCCCTGTTCATTGATAAACCGCTCGCCGCTCGTTACGAAGATGCCCTCGAGATTGCGCGCCTGGCGGAGGCCAAGGGGGTTAAGTGGTTTTCTTCCTCCAGCTTGCGTTGGGCGAAAAGCTTAAACCCCTTGCGCCAACCCTCGCTAAAGGGAGCCATCACCTGGGGGCCGGGGCCTACCGAAGAACACCATTATCTGGATATGGCTTGGTATGGCATCCACGCCGCGGAGATGCTGTTTACGCTGATGGGCCGGGGCTGCGAGACGGTAACCCGGACAACCGCGCCCGAACAGGACGAGATTACCTGCCGCTGGAAAGATGGTCGCATCGGCACGATGCGCGCCCTGCGCCCCTATTCCAACTTTGGGGCCGTGGCAATTCTCCAAGACAACAAGATCATTCAATCGGCCGAGAAATTTGCATACAGCTACGTACCGCTGGTGCAAGCGATTGTGGACTTCTTCACCACGGGAAAGGTGCCTGTCGACCCGGCGGAAACGCTGGAGATTTTCGCCTTCCTGGACGCAGCGCAAAAAAGCAAGGAGCAGGGCGGGCGGCCGGTGGCGCTAAAAGCAGCTAAGCCCTAGCCTGCTCGTATTGGTAAGCCACGCGGAACATCAGGCTTTCTTCAAAATGGTTGGTTAAAATCTGCATGCCCACAGGTAGGCCTGCTTCCGTATTTCCGCAAGGTACGCTCATGCAAGGAATGCCCGCAAGGTCTCCCGTAAGCGTATAGATATCCGCCAGGTACATTTCGAGCGGATTTGCGATTTTCTCGCCCAGCTTGAAGGCGGGCGTGGGGCTGACCGGGGCAATCAGCGCATCCACCTTGCCAAAGGCTTCGGCATAATCTTTGGCAATCAGCGCGCGCACCTGCTGTGCTTTGCGATAGTAGGCGTCGTAATAGCCGTGGCTCAAAACGTAAGTGCCGAGCATGATCCGGCGTTTGCATTCGGCGCCAAAAAACTGGCCGCGCGTATTGCGGTACATCTCAATCAAATTGGGGGCCTCGGCGCGGGCGGTGTAGCGAACGCCATCGTAGCGGGCCAGGTTCGAACTGGCTTCGGCTGTCGCCAGAATGTAGTAGCAATCCACGGCGTAGCGCGTGTGTGGCAGGCTGATGTCTTCCACCGTGCAACCCAAAGCTTGCAACTGGCGCAGAGCGGCTTCGAGCAGCACTCCGGTTTCGGCAGGCAAATCGGCAAAGTATTCTTTGGGGATCCCCAGCCTTAAGCCGCGCACATCCTGCTTCATTTCGTTGGCATAAGACGGCACAGGAGCCGCGGCGCTGGTCGCATCCAGCGGGTCTTTGCCCGCGATCGCTTCGAGCAAAAGGGCAGCGTCTTCGACCGTGCGCGCAAAGGGGCCAATGTGATCGAGGCTGCTGGCAAAAGCCACCAAGCCGTAGCGGCTCACCCGGCCATAGGTTGGCGTAACGCCCACCACGCCGCAAAAGCTGGCGGGTTGCCGGATCGAGCCGCCCGTATCGGAACCCAAAGACACCACGGCGGTTCCTTGCGCCACCACCGCCGCCGAGCCGCCACTGGAGCCTCCGGGTACGCGGTCCAGAGCAACGGGATTTTTTACCGGCCCAAAGGCCGAGTTTTCGTTGGAACTGCCCATGGCAAACTCGTCGCAGTTTGCTTTGCCAATGGGCAGGGCGCCGTGCTGCTTTAGGCGCTCCACGGCAGTTGCGTCATAGGGGGGGATGTAGTATTCGAGCAGGCGCGAGGCACAAGTGGTGCGGATGCCTTCCGTGGAGATGACGTCCTTGATGCCCACGGGCACTCCGGCCAACAAGCCGGGGTCTTGTCCCTGCTCCAGTTGCTCGTCCACGCGCTTGGCAGCGGCCAAGGCCGCTTCCGGGGAAAGGGTGATGTAAGCGTTGGTGAGCGGATTTTCCTGCGCGGCGAAGCGATTCGCTTCCTGGGCAATCTCAAGCGCGGAAAATTGCTTTTCGCGCAGCCCTTTCTGGATGCTGCTGATGCTGAGCTGGGCCACGTTCATCGTTCAATCACCTTCGGCACCTTGAAATGCCCGCTCCCGCTGAGCGCGCTGTTCTTGAGCGCCGCCTCTGTTCCCAGCACTGTTTTCGTCCTTACCTCGTCCTCGCGTAAACTCGCCGTTGCGCTGTCGGGGTATAGCACCTGCGCCATGGGCTCCACGCCCGTTGTGTCCAGCGCTGTTAGTTGCTCCATGTGGGTGAGCACGCCGCTAATGTCCGCGGCCATCCGTTCCATCTCGGCCTCGCTCAGTTGCAGGTTGGCCAGCGCAGCCACCTTCCGCACCTGATCTTTGCTTAGTTCCATGCCTTCTTCTGAATGTCCCACAATTGGGAGGCTAAACGGCTTTGGCCCGGCGTTTTGAATTGGCGTAGATGCGGCGAAGGATGGGGTCCTGGATGCGGCTTTCTTCGCTGGCGGGGGCTGAGAGCCGGAAAGGCACTTCTTCCACCGCGGGAGCCGGGCGCGCAATGGCCAAATGGAACTCTATGAGTGCGCGTAGCTCTCGCCCTGTCAGGCCTTCCATTTTTTTCACGATAGAAGGGCCAAGCGTCTCCAACTGGTTTTGCCAAATGCGGTCGTCCACTTCAATGACGATGCGGCCAGGAAAATAAGCTCGGAAACGGGCATGCGCTTCAATGCGGGGGCCAACGGCGGCCTTCCAGGCGGCGCGCAGCAACTCTTCGTCGCTTACCAGGTTCGCCTTAAGTTTGCCAATGAGTTTGAGCGCTTTCTCCATCGTGTGCACCGTCCAACCCTCTGGAGCGTAGCACGGAGGATTTGCGCTGGACAAGCCGTTTGCGCCAAATCAAAAAGAGCGCCGCACCGGCCAAGACGAAGCTTGAAGGTTCGGGTACGGAAGCGGAAATAAAGTCCGTCTGGGAACCAATGCGTGTGTCGCCGGCAAACTCGCCAAACGTGCCATTGGGGCCAAAGCTCGCGTCCCAATCCGGAGGGCTAAGGCAAGGGTCGCCCCCACCCAACGAGAGGCAGGCGATGAAGCTGTGAATGCCTACGGAATAATATCGCCCTTCGTAGAGAATCAAACTCGGGCCGCCGCTGTCGCCGGGCGTGGCAATCCCTTGGCGAGTGCCAATTGTAGGCTCATCCGCTTTGGAAGAAAACTCCGATTGGTTCAGAATGCAAAGCGCGTCATTCTCCCGGCAGTTGGCGCTGCCCACCAGAATGGTGTTGGGGCTGTAGCTGTCGAAGCTGTATTCCAGCACCTTGTCGTTGGGCGCAATGCTGTCGTAGCGGTTGGCCGCGCGGTGCAATCCGGGAGTGTCACAAGCGCCCAAAGCTCCGCCAAAGCCTCCCGTGGGTGTGCCGCAGCGACCATAGCCAAAAAGTTCAAAGTTGCTGCCAAGTTCTGTTCCTGCGAGCGCCGAGGGAAGCAGCGGGTAATGATTCACCTCCGGCAAGCCATTGGCAAAATACAGAACGGCAATGTCATTACCGCCGCCAAAGTCGTTTTCCACCCAATCCGGGGAAATGAATACGGCTGACGGCACAAAGACTTCCTCGCTGTAGAGCGAGAATTGCACCCCGTCCAGAGTTAAGGCCGCTAAGCTGGTGTTGGCTGTGGGGATGCAGTGCGCGGCGGTGAGGACTTGAAAAGCGTTAATGGCAAAGGCTGTGCAACTGCTATTGCCCGAGAGCATCAAGCGGGCAATGCCATTGAATTCACTGGAGGTGACGTTGTAATAGCTGGCGTACGCCGTCTCGTCTTGAATGATGATAGCCTGCGCGGGACTAACAAAGAACGCTCCTCCAAGCAGAAGAAATTGGAGAATCGCATTGCGCACCCTCCAAACGTAGCAGTCGGTTGTGAAAAAGCGATTTAGAGAGAAACCTGAGAATGGATAGTGGAATCACCTTACCGAAAGTTGTCTTGGCGAGCCAATCGCCCCGGCGACTGCAACTGCTGCGCATGATCGGCATTGAGCCGGAGGTTCGCGTAACCAATATCCCCGAAGTGCGCGCCGCCGGAGAGGCACCCACCGATTACGTCATGCGGTTGGCTCGAGAGAAAGCGGCGGCCATCGGGACGGTGCCAGGCAAAGTGGTTGTGGCCGCCGATACGACGGTGGTTTTGGACGCCCCGGCCGGGCCACTGGTGCTGGAAAAGCCGCAATCGGCGGAAGAAGCACAAGCCATGCTCCGCCAGCTTTCCGGACGCACCCATTGGGTGCATACGGGGTTTCAGCTTTTGGCGGAAGGTTGGTCAGAGGAAGGCGTCGAAAGCGCGCGCGTGCACTTTCATGCAATTTCTGAGGAGGAAATTCTGGCCTATGTCGCTACAGGAGAACCTATGGATAAAGCCGGGGCCTACGCCATCCAAGGCCTTGCCGCGCGCTTTGTCCGTGGCTTGGAGGGGTGCTACTACAACGTCATGGGGCTGCCTGTGAGCCGCATCTACCAGCTACTCAAAGCTAAGGGCGAAAGCCGCACTTCTTGGCCTTCAGCCACTGGATGAATTCGAGAGGCACTTCCATGGTTGAAAGCCGGCCTTGACGGACCAAGGCGAAGTTGTTGAACTGCTGCGTTTCTTTGACTTCCTTTAGCGTTACCGGGGTTGTCAGGCGGCCACCAAAGCGAATTATCACCGTTGCCAGCTTCGGATTAACCGCATCGGCAAGGGCATCTTCGCTGGCGTAGGCCCAACCGCATAGGGCGGATTCTCCCCCGGAATGGTAAATCAACAGAACATCCTGTGCTTTGATTTTGCGCAGCGCCATCAGCGCCTGCGGGTTGGTCACGCCATCCCAAGTTGTGCTGCCGTCCTGCTCCAGGTGAGCCAGACCGTACTCGTCAGGATCCGATTTCAGCAAAAAGTATGATGTTTTCGCCATAGATGCTCCTTCGATTCTGCCCCAACATCGGCGTAACGCTTCCCGCGGCGTATCGATCTCCAATTTGCGGCATGCGGTAGACTTAAAATTCTAATGGAGGACCGCAGCGTTCTGCGGGCAATCGGGAAACCATGCGAAAAACCATGCGATATACGAACTACCAGCGAGTCCTTCTGCTCTGCGGGCTCGTCGCATTCAGTACGCCCGCCCTGTATTCGCAGGCGGTTCAACTTCCCGAAAAGCCTAAGGAAGCTGACGAGCGTTCGGTCGAGCCGCCGCGGCGGGAGGATTCTCCCGGTGGCGCGCCCGTCGACCCAAATACTTACAAGATCGGGGCGGAAGATGTTTTGGAAGTGCGCGTGTGGCGCGAGCCGGAATTATCCCGGGCCTATACGGTGCGTCCCGATGGCAAAATTAGCCTCTTCATGGTGAAGGAGATTGTGGCTGCCGGGTTGACTCCTACGGAGTTGGAAGCTCTGGTGGTGAAGGCGTATTCCGAAATCTTGAAGAACCCGATTGTCTCCATCCAAGTGCTGCGGGTAGAGAGCAAGAAATACTACATTTCCGGGGAAGTTTACCGCACCGGAGCATTTCCACTAGTTAGCGCCACCACGATTCTGGAAGCAATCACGATGGCCGGTGGAATCCGCGAGTTTGGCAATGCCAAAAAGATCATCATCATGCGCGGCAAAGAGCGGATCCGCTTCAACTATAAGGATGTTTTGAAGGGCAAGAACCTAGAGCAAAACATTCAACTACAGCCCGGCGACCATATTGTGGTTCCTTAGGCCCGAAGATTCAGGAGTAATCACCGATGCAACCGTTGCAAGATCCCATGGCCGTTTCCCGCCGGGAAATGGATGTCGAAGATTACATAGACATAGTTCGGCGTCACAAGTCCTGGATTTTGGGACCAGCTTTGGCCGGTCTGGTGGTTAGCGTTGTCGTTGCATTTCTCTGGCCCGACACTTTTGTGTCCAGCGCGAGCATCAAGGTGCTTCCTCCGCAAATTCCGGAAAGCATGGTGCCGGTCACCTTTCAGATGGACATGCAACAGCGCATTGGCCAGATGCGCGAGAGTATCTTGAGCCGCGCCAATCTTACAAATTTGGTGACAACTCACCAGCTCTACCCGCGTGAGCGCCGTCAGTTGCCGATGGCCGACATCATTGAAATGATGCGCAACAAAGCTATCTCCGTGCGCATGAGTAGTGGTGCCGGTCCTGCAGGCGGGGGCCAGCGGGCTGTTTCTTTCACCGTGTCTTTCAGCTACGAAAACCGCTACTTGGCGCAGAAGGTATGCGCGGATTTAGTCAGCAAATTCATCGATGAGAACGTGCGTGAGCGTTCCAGCATTGCGGGCCAAACCAAGGACTTCATCGACGACCAGTGGCAAACGCGCAAACGCGAACTGGACGCCATCGAGGAGCAACTGGCAAAATTCAAGACGGCAAATCTGGGCCGTACGCCCGAGCAGCAAGGCTCCACGATTCAAGCCATGACCAGCATCGAGAACCGCATGGCAAACATCAACGCCGCTTTGGCGCGCGTGAGCCAAGATCGCTTGATTCTCGAAAACCACTTGAATACGCTTCGCGAGCAACTTCGCCAAGTCACCACCCCGGTAGTTGAGAATCTGGCCCCAACACCCAAATCGGACCGCCTCTTATCCTTGGAGCGCGATATCACGAATGCCGAGACCCGTCTGCAAAGTTTGCGGGAGCAGTATCAGGATTCCCACCCCGCCGTAAAGAATTTTCTCTCCGACCTTGCCATCATTAAGCGGGAACGGGACCGCCTGCAGGCAGAGCAAACCGAACTGGAAAACCAACAGAAAGCCACGAAAAAGACCATCCTTCGGCCGGAGGCAGCTCGTGAGGCACGGGTTCTCGAGTCGCAGATTGCCCAGACGCAAGCCCGCATTGAGGCGACGAAAATTGAGGAGCAGACTTACAAGAAATCTGAAATGGAAGCCGAAGGCTCTGCCCGGGCCCTGCAATCCACCTTGGCAAGCATGCCGGCGAATGAAAAGGAATACGAGCAACTGCGTTTTCAAGCGATGATGGCGCGCCGGGACTTCGAGGAAACGGACCGCCTAAAGCAGCGCGCCAACGCGGCCGTGGAATTGGAAAATCGCAAACAAACAGAGAAATTGGAAATTCTCGATCCCGCCTCGCTCCCCACCAATCCAACGGAACCCAAGCGCTGGATCATTATTCTCGGCGGTGCATTGGGTGGCTTGGTGCTTGGTATTGTGTTGGCGGGAGCGCGGGAAGTGAAAGATTCCACGCTTAAGAACCTCAAGGACGCCCGCGCCTACACGCAGTTGACCGTATTGGGTTGTATTCCTCTGCTGGAAAACGATTTGGTGGTTCGCCGCCGTCGCCGGCTTGCTTGGCTGGCATGGTCTACTTCCGTTTTAGCGAGTATCGCCATCATGGCCGGCGCCATTTTTTACTACTTCCAAAATAAATAAGCGAACGAACGGAGAACCATATCGCATGAGCCGCGTCCACGATGCCTTGAGAAGATCCGGCGTTCTTACGCCTGAGGGCCCGGCACCCTCGCGCCGCAGCGAAGAGGCCACGATGGTCCGTCCGCGGCAAGGCGCCCGGGAGGCGCTCGAGCCCCAGTTCGCCAACTTGCTCGCCAATGTGGAAGAGATTCCCTTTGATCCTGCGCCAGAAGCGCATTTGATCGATGCTTCGCGCCCGCACGAGGCTCCCAGTGAAGAATTTCGTACCCTCCGCACCCGCCTGAACCATTTGCAAGGGCTTCAACCAATCCATTCCATTGTTGTGACCAGCCCGTCGCCCGCAGAAGGCAAGAGCATGGGCGCGGTAAACTTAGCCCTCGCGGAAGCGCAACTGGCCGGCAACCCCACGTTGCTTTGTGACTTCGATTTTCGGCGCCCCATTGTCCACAACATGTTCCAAGTGGAGCGTTCCCCGGGCATCACGGATTACCTGTTGGGCAAAGTGCCCCTCGAGCAGGCCGTAAAGAAGGTGGCCGATACCAACCTCTACATCATGCCTGCTGGCGAGGCGGTGATAAATCCCCTCGAGTTGCTCAACTTGCCCAATGTACGGCACATGCTCACCAACCTGAAGAAGGTTTTCAATTGGGTGATTTTGGATACGCCCCCGCTGCTCTTCGCCGCCGATGCCAACCTTTTGGCCACCATGTGCGATGGTTCCATTATCGTGGTGCGCCTAGGGGTGACCACCGTCGATTCCATCACCCGCGCCATGCAGTCGCTGTGCGAGAACAACGTCCTGGGGTTGGTGGTAAACGGGGCGCGCCGCGGCGAGCTTTACTCCAAGTACACGTACTACCACAGCTATTACTACACCAAGCCGGACTAGGCTAACCGTGTTTCGCCACCACCAGCGCAGAGTTTTTGCTGCCAAAGGCGATCGTATTCACCACGGCGGTTTCAATGGATAACGAGCGGCCGGCATTGGCGGTGTAATCCAGATCGCAATTGGCGTCTGCCTTGTCAAGGTTGATGGTGGGCGGAGCGAAGCTATCCCGCATCGCCAACAACGTCGCGGCTAAGCTGGCGGACCCGCACGCTCCCTGTGGGTGCCCAATGATGCTTTTTATGCTCGAGCCGGCAAGCTTGCTTGCATGCTCGCCAAAGGCCAGCTTGACGGCGGCTGTTTCCACGCGATCATTTAGGTCGGTGGCGGTGCCGTGATAGTGCAAATAGTCCACGGCTTCGGGTGCCGTCCCCGCTTCGGCAAGGGCCAGCGTCATGGCGCGGGCCGGCTCAATTCCTACCTCTTCCAATCGCACCCGGTGAAACGCTTCGCAGGTTGCCCCGTAGCCCTTTATTTCTGCGTAGATGTGGGCGCCGCGGGCTTGCGCCCGTTCGAGTGTTTCCATAACAAAAAACCAAGCCCCCTCGGCCAGCACGAAGCCATCCCGGTCGGCGGAAAAGGGGCGGGAAGCCTTCTCGGGAGCACTGTTGGAGGAAGTGCTCATAATGCGGAGCAACTGGAAACCACGCAGGGTTAGCGGGGCAATGGGCGCATCCACTCCCCCAACGATTACCGTCTGCGCGTCTCCGTACTTCAAGGCACGAAAGGCATAGCCCAGGGCATCCGTCGAGCTCGTGCAGCCGTTACTGAACAGGTGGCTAAGCCCGCGAAAGCCGAAGTGCATGGAAATTTCACTAGCCAAAGTGCCAAGCGTGCTGGACGGAATCACGTACACGCTGCACTTCTTCTGTTGACCACTGTAGTAGAGCGAGTATTGGCGCTCGGTAAACTCCTGGTTGCCGCCGCCGCTGCCGACCAGCACCTGGTATTCGCGCAATTGCTCCCGGTCCAGCGATCGCCAATCAATTCCGGCATCCTCCAGCGCCTCCTTTGTGGCCGCCACGGCAAAAGCGGTGGCTAGGCCGGTGCCTTCCATTTCCCGGGCCGTTAGGAAATCCAATGGGTCAAAGCCACGAATCTCGCCCGCCACTTGCACGGGTTGCCCCGCTACATCGAAGCGTTCAATTCGCTTTACGCCGCTGACCCCCAGCCGCGAGTTCCGCCAAAATTCTTCCCGGGTTAACCCGTTGGGGCTAACCGCCCCGATTCCTGTGATGACAACTTTGTTCATGCTTTCGAGAGACGAAAAGCTCAATGCTATCATCGTGGGCAACCATGAGTGGCGAGGGGCCGCCGGAAAAGCTGCAATTCACCTCCCGTAAAGAGCGGCTGCTGGCAGGTTTGCAGGCTGGAACCTTGGCATTTCTCACCTCTCTCCTTTGGCTTCTGCTTGTCTCTGGCTTGGAGGGACGAAGCATTTGGACTTATCCGAATCTCCTGGCCGGTCTCATTACAGGGGCGGAGAGCTTCCGGCCCCACTTTTCGACGCAAACGCTCGCCGGCCTCTCGCTTCATTTCCTCTCGTGCAGCCTCACGGGCACGCTTGCTTCGCAAGTGATTGGCCTGCGCACGCGTGCAGCGGCAAGCCTAGGCGTTGGAATTTTGCTCGCGACGGCAGGCTACTACCTGGCGGATTTTTTGATCTGGCGGAATTGGCTTCCGGTCTTCGCTGTTTATTCGCGGAGGTTGCCAATCTTCTTCTCGCATGTTCTTGTTGGGCTGTGCGTTGGTTTATACTCAATATTTGTGCGTCGTGATGCGGCGCTCAAGGGTCGCATTTGATCCGGCTGTGCCCACCACCAGATATCGAACATCCCATGGTTAATTTCGGAAACCGAAGGCGCGAAGGGTGCGTCCTGGTGAAAGCGCAGAGTGGAAAGGAAACAGATCGTCGATGAAGTCCAGCAGGCGGCTCGGCCTGGCCCCACTCTACTTTTGTGTCCTGGCGATGCTTTATGTCCTTGCGCAAACGCAAGGCTTGGCACAAGCTCCCGCCCCTACCCCTACTCCTAAGCCGAAACCGGCTAACCCTTTCGAGACTGTCCCTTCAACTACCCCGGCTCAGCAACCACCCGCGCCCAAACCACAAGCCCCCAAGGCTCCCTTTGAAGCACCGTCAGCTCCTGCTGCCCCGGAGGCTCCCAAACCAACTGCACCTCCCGCCGGCCAGGATGCCCCGGCCGAAGACATTATTGAAGTCATTGAATTTCGCGGTGCCCGCCGGGTACCGCAGGATACTTTGCGAGCCTTAATCCAAAGCCGCAAAGGCGACAAGTACAGCGAAGATGCTTTAAATCGGGACTTCCTACTGTTGTGGAACACCGGCCGTTTCGACGATATTCGCCTGGAACGCGAAGCCGGACGCACTGGTTGGATTGTGCGCTTCATGGTTACGGAGCGCCGAGTCGTCCGTTCGATTAAGTACGATGGCATGAAATCCATCACGGTGTCTGAAATCCTGGATCGCTTTAAGGAGCGCAAGGTCGGCCTCAGTGTAGAGCAACAATACGACCCCAATCGCGTCCAGCGAGCGGCCAATGTGCTGAAGGAATACCTTTCCGAACGTGGCCGTCAGTTCGCCAGTGTCACCCCGGAAATCCGCCAAATTCCTCCCTCTTCGCTCGAAGTAAATTTCCGCGTACTGGAAGGGCCCAAGGTGAAGGTCGGCATTATCGACATCACTGGGAACAAAATTTTCAATGACCGTGTTGTCCGCCGGGCGATGCGCAACCTGCGCCCCGTGGGCATTCCGCGCTCCATTCTCTTCGAAAGCCTATTCGCCAAAACCTATGACGCCACCAAGCTCGAAGAAGACATGCAGCGCGTGCAGAACTATTATCAGGAGCGCGGCTACTTCACAGTTCGCGCCAACGCCGAAGAGCCAGTCATCCGCGACACCGGCGGCAAAGGCTTCCGAATTCCTCTGCTCTACCCCAACAAGCCGGGCAAAAAGGCCGATTTCCGCGTGACGGTGGAGGAAGGTCCGCAGTACACGTTGAACAAGCTGAACCTTGTGGGTGTGAAATTCTTCCGCGCGCCGGAAGAGATTTTTTCAAGCGTCCTGGGCATGCGCGAAGGCGACCTGTTCAGCACTGCCAAGCTGCGCAAAGGGCTTGAAGACATGCGCAAGCTGTACGGCCAGTTTGGATTTTTGGACTTTGTGCCAGAGCCCGGTTTTGAACCCGATCCTGCAACCGGCAAGATTGACCTGACCTTGACCGTCGATGAAGGCAAGCAGTTCTATGTACGGCGCATCGATTTTTCGGGCAACACTACCACCCGCGATAAAGTGATTCGTCGCGAAATCCTGCTCGACGAAGGGGACCTGTTCAACCAGCGCTTGTGGGAAGTTAGTTTGCTTCGGCTAAACCAGTTGGGCTACTTCGAAGTTCTGAAGGAAGAAGAAGCCGCCAACATCACGCGTGATACCCGCAATAACACGGTTGATATTACTCTCAAAGTAAAAGAGCGCGGCCGCAACAGCGTGCAGATGTCAGGTGGCGTTTCTGGCATCGCAGGCTCCTTCATTAGCTTTGGCTACTCGACAAACAACTTCCTCGGCTTGGGCGAAACGTTGTCTTTAGACACGCAACTCGGCGACCGCATCCAATCCTTCACCTTTGGGTTTACCGAGCCTTACTTTCTCGATAAGCCCATCCAGGTTGGCTTCACCGTAAACCGGCAGCGGTTCAGCTACGACCAAGGCCGCGAAGTGTCGCTCTTTTCGGGTCGGAACCTGATTCCGCTCTTCGAACAGATTGGCACGGACAACCTGCTGAATTACACTTCCAACGGTTACGGTTTCACGGCCTATGCTTCCACGCTGTTGCGCCGCAGCTTTGCTCGCGTGGGCATTACGTACAGCTACAACAACTCCAGCTACACTCCGCTGACCACCGCCGCCCGCACGCAATTTGAATTCATCAACTTCCAGAACATTGACGGACCCAACCAGTTGACCGGTATCCGGCAAAGCTCGGTCATCCCCAATTTCTCCTACAACACCATCGATCATCCCATTACGCCCACCCGCGGCAAATCCATCTACATCTCCACCACGATTGCCGGTTTGGGCGGCAATACGGCCTTCATTGAGCCCACGGTGGATTTGAAATACTTCCGTTCCGGCTTTAAGAAGGGCCACGTCATCGGGATGCACGGCTTGGGCCGCTTCATTAGCGGCTATGGCGGCCGCACCGCACCGCCCTTCAACCGCTTCTACATGGGCGGGGAAAACGATATCCGCGGCTTCGACATTTGGAACATCAGCCCCTTGGCTTATGTGCCTAGCCAAGCTACCGTTCAGGTATTGAACGACGACGGTAGCGCGCGCTTCCAGCGCGTTTTGGATACCAACGGCAACCTGGTTACCGCACCCGTGGTACAAAACATTCCCGCTTACCAGATCATCTTCCCCGGCGGTGACACGCAGGGCGTAGGTAACTTTGAATACCGCATCCCCATCTTCGGCCCCGTTGTGTTGGCGGCCTTTGCCGATATCGGCGTGAACCGCATCTCCCGCGGCAATGGCCTGAACCTGAACCCGCAGCGCATCAACGATCTGAACGCCTTCTTCCCGCAGGCCGGCTTTGACCAGCGCGCGGTGCTGATTAAGTCGTCGCAAAACGTTCGTATGTCCACCGGCTTAGAACTGCAGGTAATGATGCCGGTGGTGAATGCTCCTTTCCGCTTCTATTGGGCTTACAACCCGCTGCGCGTCGAGGAGTTCATTCAGCCCCCGATCGCCGCCGACCGCAGCTTCTTCCCGAACCAGGCGACATTCATCAATTCCGTTGCCCAATTTGGCCGGCCGACGCCGTTCTTTGAGCGGGCCAGGACTTTCCGATTCACCATCAGCCGCACATTCTGATTGGCCCCGATGATACATTTTGAAAGAGAACCACGTACCATGAGCATTTCTTTGAAGCACGTCCTGGCCGGCCTGGTGTTGGCTGGCTTTCCCTTTGCCGCCACCGCCCAGAATAAGGTCGGCACTATCAATATCCAGCAGGCCATTGTCTCCACCAAAGACGGTCAGAAAGCTGTTACGGATCTCCAAGCGAAGTTCGATCCCCGCCGCAAAGACCTGGAAGGCAAGCGCTCCCAGATCGAGGCATTGCAGCAGCAACTGCAGAAAATGGGAACGGTAGGCAGCGAAGATGCCAAGCGCAAGCTGCAGCTCGATATTGAAGCCAAGCAGAAGGGCTTGCAACGGGATAGCGAAGATGCGCAGGCCGATTTTGAGCAAGACCAGTCGAAGCTGCTGAACGATCTCGGTGGCCGCATCATGCAAGTGATCAACAAGTACGCCACCGACAATGGCTTTTCGATGATCCTGGACATCAGCTCCCCGCAGACGCCGGTCATCTGGGCTTCTACGGCGGTTGATGTGACGAACGACGTCGTGAAGCTTTATGATGCCAATGCGCCGTCCTCGATGGCGCCGGCCAAGCCGGCAGCCCCCGCCGCTAAGACTCCCGCTCCCCCGGCCAAGAAGTAGCGCTTAGTAGCCCTTCAAACGAATCCAGTAGCTTTCGCGCCAGCTTCCCGCTGGCGCGATTGTTTTTGAGGCGCCAGGCATATTGAAAGCATTGGTGGGGGCCGTCATGGGTTCAAAGCAAATGAAGTTCTGTCCGGCCGGCGCGTACACGACCGCCACCTCATAGGTTTTGCCGTAAACCACTTCAATCCGCTGACTGCGGCCCTCCACGGCGAAGGTGGCCAAACCCTGCGCATCGCGCTCAATGCCGCCAAACACATCATCCAGCACCAATCCGGCGAGCGTTTTCATGCCGCGATGCGGGTTTTCCGATAGCTCGCCGGTGGGGATCAGCTTCGGCGAGAGCGTGTAGCGCTGGCGCACCGGGAGCGTAACCTTCCACTCGTCCCGCGGAGCATCGGTAATTTGGAAATACGGATGGTAGCCCACGGCCAAAGGCATCGGCTCCGCCGCATGGTTGAAAACTTCCGTGCGCACTTCCACTTCTGTTTCCTGCAGCAAATAGGTAATCTCGATCCGGTGCGGAAAGGGGAACTGCGCCAACCAGTCCGGGTACTTGCCAAAGTCGAGCGCGAAGCGCACGCGGGCGCCCGATTCGCTGGCCGTGGCTTCAACGGTCTCCCAGCGTTTGCTGAAGGTAACCAGGCCATGGATCGGATTCTTGTTCTGGTCCAGGCGCAGGTTGCCGAGTTCCGCATTCAGTTGGAACTTTTGCCCATTGGCCATGTAGCTCATGCCATCGATGCGGTTCGCCCACGGCGCGAGAATGGGGTTCCCGCAAAGCTTGCGCTGGGCGATCAATTGGTCAAGCGCCAAGTCCGGCGCATAGAAAACAGGCTTGCCTTTGTGTTGCAGCCGGAATGCTGTGCCGCCATAGGCAGGAGAAGCAGCCAATTCTGTCTGCGAGTCTTCGCACGTTAAACGCACCACGGGCACTTGGCCCACCAACTCTTGAATCACTCCGAAATTGCCCACGGCAATGCCTCCCCTTTAAGGAACTCTTTCTGGTGTTGTCGGATCTTTTGGATCGAGCAACACTTCTTTTTGACAACACCAACAAGTACCCGGACGGTAGAAGCGGATATAGCAAACATCGCACCAGTACGAAACCAGCAAACGCTTGCCATCCGCATACGTGTACACCGGCTTGCGATGAACAGGATTCACCGCAAACTGCTTGGCGGTCTTGCTCTGTCCCTCAATTTCCAATTCCATCCCAATCACCCGCTCGTCGTCCAGCAGCGCCCCGATGCTTTCGTCGGCCTCTAGATTGACTATGCCGTCCGCCGTGCGCAACTGGCGTCCCTTTTGCAAGCGCCCCTTGATTACACCTTCGCTTTGCCCAAGGGCAAGCGACGAGGCTGTGGCGAAGAGGAAAATGCGCCGGTTCTGCACATTCTCATTATCGCGAGCCATGCACACTTCCCCAGGTTGCTTGCCAGTCGCCCCAAGGGCTGCGGGCCTCTCCCACCGGCAAGTGGAGGGGGCGGTAGTGCGCCAGGCCAAACTTTTCGGTGTAGCGCGCACCGGGGAGAAAGTCATCCTTCGCCGCCTTGAGGCGCTGGTTGAGCAACGCGTCGAGACGCTTTACGAGCTTTGTTTCCCGCATGGCAAGGTTCTGCTTCTGGAAGGGGTCCTTGCGGTTGTCGTAAAGCAGCCAGGGCCCGGCGTGGGTCCTGACATAGGTGTGCTCCAAGGTCGCAACGCCACGGTATTCCGCAAAGCCTTGCTGCCGCACAACGGAGAAAGAAACCGGCAGATTCAATAACGCGCTCGGCGCCTTCTCTTCCTTCTTTTCGCCCAGTATCACCGGCGCCAGGTTTTTCCCTTGCGCGGAGTCTTGTGGTGGCAAGCCGGCCAAGCCCAGCAGGGTGGGGAGTATGTCCACGGCGTCCAGTGGAGTCTGTGCCGTTCCAGGACGATTGCGCAAACGCCGGGGATAGTTCACCAGAAAGGGCACCCGCAAAGACTCCTCCCAAGGCTGTTGCTTGTGGTGCATTCCGTGGCTTTGCAGCATGTCCCCGTGGTCAGAGCAGAAGACCAGCACCGTATCCTCCGCTTGGGGCAACTTTGCGAGGCAACTGCGCAATTGCGCCATGCAATCGTCAAGCGCGGCAACGTGGGCGTAATAGCCCCGCAGATTTTTCAGCGCTTCTTCGCGGTGGCTGGCCGGAACGTTTTCCCGCAATTGCAACTCCCGGTTCCGGTAGCGGGCCATGTATTTCTCAGGAGCCGTCTGGTAGGGGTCGTGCGGGGGGCCTAGGGAAAGCAGCAGAAAGAAAGGGTCGCTTTGCTTGGACCGCGCCTCCAACCAACGGCACGCAGAGGCAGTCTGTGCCATGGCATCGTAGCCAGGCCAGTAGCGCTGGGTGGTGTCGTTGCCGGCGTAGTAGAGAGAGCGATTGTAGTTGTGCGTGCACTCGCACACTTCCCAATGGTCAAAGCCCAGGCGACGGTCCGGTGGGACGGGGTCCAGACGGCGTTCGGCTTTGCCTTGCGGGCTTCCGAACAAATGCCACTTGCCAATGTAGCCGGTGGCATAGCCGGCCTGCTGGAAGCGTTCGCCCAGCGTGCTGCCCTTGGGCGGTTGGAAGTCGACATCGTTAATCACTACCCCGTTGTTCACCGCATACTGGCCCGTCAAAAGGCTGGCGCGATAGGGGCTGCAAACGGGAAGGCCGGAAAGCGCATTGGGGAATTGAAAGGACTCGCGCGCCAGGCGATCAATGGCCGGAGTGTGGGCATTGGGGTCACCCCGGTAGCCGAAGGCTTGGGCCCGCCACTGGTCTACGAGCACGAAAACGAAATTAGGCCGCCGGGGTGATTTCCCAAAGGCGGCCTGGAGCAAGGTCCTTCTGTGCATGCCCACTAGAATATCTTCGACGTGATGGCTCCTTCGCTGGCGGACCCGACAGTCTTGATGTATTTCGCGAAAACACCGGTCTTGTACTTTGGTTCGGGTTGCACCCACTTGGCTTTGCGGGCTGCGAGGGTTGCCTCGTCCACCACAAGTTCAATGGAGCGCTTCTCCAGGTCGATTTCGATCATGTCGCCATCTTCCACCAAGGCAATTGGCCCGCCATCGAAGGCTTCCGGCGCAACGTGCCCGATCATGAATCCGCGCGTGGCGCCACTGAAGCGGCCGTCGGTCAGCAGCGCCGTGGTGTCGCCCAAGCCCGCTCCCATAATCGCGCCCGTCACGCCCAGCATTTCGCGCATACCCGGGCCACCCTTTGGCCCTTCGTAGCGGATCACCACCACATCGCCCGGATTGATTTGTCCCGTGGTCACGGCCTTCATGGCGTCTTCCTCGCGTTCAAAAACCCGTGCGGGTCCGCGTTGCCCTTTGCGCTCAATGCCCGTTACTTTAATCACGCAGCCCTCCGGCGCGAGACTTCCGCGGAGAATCACCAAGCCGCCTGATTTCTTGATGGGGTTGTCCAGGGTTTGAATCACTTCTTGTCCCGGCGTTTCCTTCGCTTCGCTTGCCTCATCGCCAAAAGTGCGTCCGGTTACGGTAATCACGCTGCCGTCCACTAAGCCCCCTTCCAGCAGCCGCTTGGCCACCACGGGAATGCCGCCCGCGGTGTGGACGTCGGCCGCGGTGAACCGGCCGGCCGGCTTCAAGTTGGAAAGCAAAGGCGTACGGGAGCTGATTTCCTGGAATTCGTCAATCGTCAAATCCACGCCGGCTTCGCGCGCCATGGCCAGCAAGTGCAGGACGGCGTTGGTGGAGCCGCCGGTGGCGGCCACGCTGGCAATCGCGTTAACGAATGCGGGCTTGGTGCAAATATCGCGCGGCAATAAGTTCTTCTTCACCGCCTCCACAATGATGTGCCCGCAGCGCTCGGCCACGGCGTTCTTTTCCGGATCCACTTGCGGAACGCTGGCGGTGTGCATGGGCGAAAGGCCAATCAGTTCCATGACGGTGGCCATGGTGTTGGCCGTGAACTGTCCGCCACAGGCGCCTGCGCCGGGGCAAGCCTTGTTCTCGATGTCCAGTAGCTCTTCGTCGGAAATCTTGCCGGCGGCGTTGGCGCCCACGGCTTCAAACACGTCCTGCAGCGTAAGGTCAATGCCGTTGCGCTTGCCGGGCATGATGGTACCGCCGTAAAGGATTACGCCGGGAATGTTTAGGCGCAAAAGCGCCATCGCCGCGCCGGGAATGGTTTTGTCGCAGGCCACCAGGCAGATTAAGCCATCAAAGAAATAGCCGCGCGCGCAGAGCTCGATGGAATCGGCAATCAGATCGCGGCTCACCAGCGAAGCCTTCATCCCCTCGGTGCCCATCGTGGTGCCATCGCTAATGGCGACGGTGTTGAATTCCATGGGCGTGCCGCCCGCCGCGCGAATGCCTTCCTTCACCTTTACGGCCAAGTCCCGCAGGTTGTAGTTGCAGGGCATGGTTTCAATCCAGGTATTGGCGATGCCAATAATCGGCTTGCGCAAATCTTCGTCAGTAAAGCCAATGGCCTTGAGCATGGCGCGGGCCGGGGCGCGGTTGGGGCCTTGAGTCAGGGTGTAGCTGCGGAGCGACATATGGACCAAATTATATCAAGGACCTTGACCTTTTTCTCGTTCCGTTCGCCGATGCGAAAATAAGAGATCCGTGACCAAAATTCTCGTTATTCATGCCCATCCCGACGATTGGGAAATTCTGGCGGGCGGCTTAATTGCCCTGCTCGCCCAACATCCGGATGTTTCTTTGGAAGTCGTAACCATGACCGCCGGCGATTGTGGTTCCGCTGAACTTTCGCCCGAGGAGATTTCCCGCGTGCGAAAGCAGGAAGCCGCCGCCGCCGCGGCACTGATTGGCGCTCCGTATGTTTGCGCCGGCTTCTTGGACTTGGCCATCTTCAATGACGATGCATCGCGCCGGCGAGTGACGGAGTTGCTTCGCCAAGCCAAGGCCGACATCGTCATTACCGCCAATTACCCCGACTACCACTGCGACCACGAAGCCACCCACCAACTCGTGCGGGATGCCTGCTTTGGGGTGTCCGCACCGAACTACAAGGCGGGTAGCGCGCCTGCTTTGGACCGGATTCCGCACCTCTACTTCATGGATTCAACCGAAGGCATCGACCGCGACGGGCGGCCTCTTCCGGCAGAGTTTGTCGTAGACGTTAGCGCCATGGTGGAAAAGAAGCGCCAATTGATTGCCTGCCACGAGTCGCAGCGGGCCTGGTTGGCGAAGCAACATGGCATGGGGGACTATGTGGAGTTGGCCCTTGATTGGACGCGCGCTCGCGGCGAAACTGCTGGTTTCGCCTACGGGGAAGGCTTCCGCCAATACCGCGGCCACCCGTATCCTCAATCTCCTCTCCTCCAGGATTTACTTTCCTCCCAAGCGAGCCTGAAACAAAATGCTTCACGATAACCCCCATCACGCCGGACGCACATCCCAGACCAAGCGCATTGTCCGGACGAAGCGCGTGGACGAAACCACTTCGCTGGACGATTTAATTCGCCATTGCTTGCCCGCTTTCGGGGGGGCGTTTTTTCGCCGCATTTATTCCATCCTCGATACAGCCATTGGCTACGGATGCCCATTGACCGTCGCCGTCTCCGGGCCGATTACCGTTAGTGGGCAACACCAAACCTGGCTGCTGCCGCTGCTCGAAACGGGCTGGGTTGCCTATCTATCCACCACCGATGCCGTTTGCTATCACGATGGCCACCGCAGCTTAACAGGGCACCGGGAAGCGGTGCACGAAGTTCCCATTTTTGGCGACGATGCCGCGCTGCGCGACGAACGCACCATCCGCGTCACCGATATGGCCTTTGACGAAGACGTGCTGCTGGACCAGGACCGCTTCTTAACGGCCATTCTGCAGCGCCCCGAGTTCCAGCGGCGAATGACCGGCACGGAGATGCGCAATCTGCTCGGCAAGCTGTACGCCGAACTGGAAAAGCGCAATGCCGCTCCCGAGGGTTTACTGGCCGCCTGCCATCGTCTGGCCATCCCCGTCTTCGTGGGCGCGCCGGGCGACGGCAGCGTCTTTTTGAATTCCATGAAGCTGTGGGCGATGCGGGAAGCCGGCCTGATTGGGGACTACCAGTTTGATTTAGACCTGCACGCGGAAGTCTTTGAAGCGTGCGCCTACCACTATTGGGGCCTATTTCAATCGGAAGCGAAAGCGCTGGGCACTCTGGTTTTGGGGGGCGGCGTGCCCAAAAATTTCAATCTGCAGCCCGAGCCCGCGTTGGGGCAAATCCTGGGCTTGCCCAACGTGCGGGGTTACAACTTCGACGTGCAAATTGTGAGCAGTCCGGTGACCGATGGCTCGCTTTCCAGTTGCTTTCCGGCTGAGGCCGTCACATGGGGCAAGGTGGACAAGGATACGTACACGGAAGCCACGGAAAGCCTGCAAGCGGATTACTCCATCATCATGCCCTTCCTGGTGAAGGCCCTGCTGGACAATCGCGCCCACTATGCCGCCAAAGCTGCCGAAGTTGGCGAAGAGCACTTGTTCGAGCACCAGCCCAAGGCCCGCGGTTACTTACGCTCCCCGGCCGGGTACCGCTTGTTTGAGCAGCGCGAAGCGCTGGTGAAGTCCTTGCGGGGCGCGGTGGCCGAAAATCGGGATTGGCTGCTGGAGACCCTCGCCTACCCTCTCTAAGGTTTGCGGCAAAGCGATAAGCTAAGCCCATGCTTAGCCGCCGCGAACTTTCCGCCCTCGGGCTTTTGGGCCCGGTTTCTAGCTTTGGACAGACCCTTGCGAACCACCTTGCCACGGGCGTGAAGGTTGGCGAGTTGAGTCCCACGAGCGCCACGGTTTGGATGCGCCGGACGAAACATGCTCTGCGGCGCGCCGATGGAACGGTCCGCAAGGGCCACCAGCAGGCGGCGAAGTATCTCGAGGCGGGCACGCCCATCGAGACTCTGGAGGGCTCCTGCCCCGGGGATTCTGGTTACTTGCGCGTCGCTTACGAAGGAAGGGGGCGGAGCCAGACTTCGGCTTGGATTGAAGTGGGGCCGAGCACTGACTTTGCCGCCCAAGCCACTCTTGCCGCTTTGCTTCCCGCTACGGACTACCGGTACAAAATCGAGACGCGCGCGGCCAAGCAAAGCCCAGTTGACGGCGAACTCACCGGCTCGTTCCGCACCTTGCCCTCGCCCCAGGACAGAGTTCCCGCTCGCATTGCGCTCTTGAGTTGCCAAATGTATTGCCACATGGATCGCGAAGATGGATTTCACATTTACGAATCCATCGCCCGCTCGGCGCCGAATTTTCTCTTGAGTTGCGGTGACAACGTCTACTACGACAACGAGGACCCCATTGCCAATTCCGAAGCGGTGGCGCGCTACCACTGGGATCGCATGTACAGCCTGCCCACCATCCGCGAGTGCCTGCGCAAAGTGGGCGGCTTTTGGTTGAAGGACGATCACGATACGCTGTCCGACGACGCCTGGCCGGCCATGGAGGGCCCCAAGATGGCGCCGTTTACCTTTGCCCAAGGCCAGCGCATTTTCCGCGAGCAGGTTCCTGCGCCGCCCGCCAATAGGCCGCTTTACCGCCAGGTGCGTGTGGGGCGCTACTTGGAGCTTTTCCTGACCGAATCCCGCGACTATCGAACTCCCAATACCCAGGCCGATGGTCCCGCGAAAACGATTTGGGGAAGCGAACAGAAGCAGTGGCTCTTCGCCGCGCTGAAGGCAAGCGAGGCGCCTTTCAAGGTTTTGGTGAACCCCAACCCCCTGGTGGGACCGGACCGCACGCGCAAAAACGACAATCACTCCAACGCAGGCTTCCGCACGGAAAGCTTAGAGATTCGCAAGTTCCTCCAAAAGGAAGTACCCGGCACCGTGATTGCAATTTGCGGCGACCGCCATTGGCAGTACCATTCGGTGGACCCCGAGACCGGTCTGCACGAATTCTGTTGCGGCGCCGCCTCGCACCTGCATGCCGGCGGTACACCGGGCGAGGATCCGGTCCGCCATCGCTTCCACCGTGTAAAGGGGGGCTATCTGGAATTGGACTTGCAGGTTTCGGCTAGAGTTCCGTCGCTGACGGTATCGCACCACGACGTCCTGGGCGCTAAGGTTCACTCTCAGTCTCTTTCCCCTAAATAGAAGGATGGGCAGGGGGCGTAATCCGGTCGCGGACGCGTCGCAACACTTCGGCTAAATCGTCTTGTGGTTCGAGCTCCTTGTCTAAGCGAAGCAGTTCCTTTCCGTTGGCGTCCAAGAGCACGTGGGCATACGGGAGAAGTGCTTTTTTCGCGTAGACAGCTTCGAGCTTGGTTACTTCGCCCAGTGCAATGCGTTGTTCGCCTTCGGCGGAGGTGAGGTAAAAGAGCCACCGTCAAGTTGGATTTCGGCGGAGCGGTAAAACTTGGCGCGTCGCCAAAAATGATAGGCCAATCCGAAGAGCGCCAACGCTACCAGAGCTGCCACGAAATCGCCCTCCCAAACTCCCACCAGCGGAATGCACCCACAGAGCGCAGCGGCAAAGGCGCCGGCCCGGGCGGCCTTGGCGGCTTTGGGGGCATAGTGCAGGCGGAAGTTCCCCCGGGGTTGCGCAAGCGGTTCCGCGATTGCCACGTCGGACCATTCGAGCGGGCGAGGCCGCTTGTGATTCCACATCAGCAAAAAGCAGCCAAGGAGAGGAAGAATCATTACCAGCAAAAGCACGGGCGAGGCCCATACCTCAGGGGATAGCGGATCTGCCCCGTGGCGCAATTTATCTCGCGAGTCCTCCAGTGTAAGCAGGAAGACCCAAGCCAAAACCGCTATCAGCGGCAGCAGCGCGCCAATCGCCGGGACCTTGGGAATGCGATCAAAAAGCGCGGAACGGTGGGGGAGTTCTTCCATGCCGAAATGAGCCTATCACTGCCATAGGCAAATTCAAGCGGCCTCCCGCCTGGGGCAGTGCCAAAATCGCCGCAACTGTGGCAATCTGATCCTTAGAAACACCTATGATTAACTGTCCGCTCTGCAGCGCCGACCTTGACATTGAAGAAGATGAACTCGATGAGGGAGACGTTTTTGATTGCGACGAATGTGGCGGCTCGATCAAAGTAACCTCAACTGGCCCGCTGGAACTCGAAGGCGAAGCAGAAGACGTCTTGGCCGCCGCCGCCGATGATGACGACTTCGACGACGAAGACGAAGAGGAAGACGAGGACGAATACGACGAAGATGAGGAAGAGGAAGAGTCCGACGACGAAGAAGAGGAGTGGAACTAGCCGCCGCTATTGGCTCCGCTTCTGTTCTGCACTTTTCCTCCCCGCCTTGCTTCCGGGCGATGACTATGCGTTGATCGCCGGAACGGTTTACCGGGAAACAGGCCACGCCTTTCCGAACGTTTCCGTTTTGCTTAGCCCTTTGGCTAAGGCGAAAGGGGCGAAAAAACAATCCCAGCGCACCACCCCGCGCGGCGAGTTTTTCTTTCGCGTGCCTGCCCGTCCCCTCGAATACGAAATCAGCATTGCGGTTGAGGGTTACCAGCCGGTAACGAAACGCGTCAAAATAGAAGCAGACGAACGGGTGGACCTTAGTTTTCCTTTGGACCGAGCCCGTTAAGGAGCCCCTTATGCGCATTCGTGCCCTGCTTGCCTCCGCGATTTTGTTTGCCTTTGCCTCCCTGGTTGGCGCACAGCAATTGCCCGCCCCCCAGACGCCCAACCCGCCTCTGTTCAAAGGCGAACGCCCCAAGAAGGAAGAAAATACGCGTTCTGTAAGTGGAGTGGTGCGCGACCCGAGCGACAACCTGAAGGGCGGCGCCATCGTCAAGCTGAAGGACACCAAGAGCTTGGCCATTCGTTCTTTCATTACGAAGGACGACGGCGCTTACAACTTCCAAGGGCTTTCCAATTCCGTGAACTACGAGTTGAAGGCCGAAAGCCGCGAGGGAGAGGAAAGCTCCACGAAGACCCTGACCGTCTATGACAACCGCAAGGCGGCCATTATCAACCTGAAGCTGGAAGCGAAAAAGAAGTGAGGTGCTTTATGCAATTTGGCCAAATCCTGGCAGCGGCGCTGTTGTCGGCTGTTACCCTTTGCGCGGGAGAAATCACTGTTGGCGCCCCGGCGCCGGCGATGAAGCTGAAGGACATGTCCGGGAAGTCCGTTGCCGTAAACGCCTCGGGCAAGGTTACCGTTGTTACCTTCATTTCCACGAAATGCCCTATCTCGAACGATTACAACGACCGCATGATCGCCGTTTATAAGGAGTACGCGAACAAGGGCGTGAACTTTTACTTCGTGAACGCCAACTTCACGGAGTCTGCCGCGGAAATCGCCGAGCACAAGCAAAGCGTTGGTTTCCCCTTTGCGGTTTATCAGGATGGCGATGCGGCCGACCAATTGGGCGCGCAAGTTACACCGGAAGCTTTTGTGTTTAACGCGGAAGGCAAACTGGTGTACCACGGCTACGTGGACGATTCGCGAAATGCCGCTCGTGTGACGAAGAATGGTCTGCGCGACGCCTTGGATGCCACGCTAGCCGGCAAGCCGGTTCCACAAGCAACGACCAAGGCCTTCGGCTGCACCATCAAGCGCCCCAGGAAAAGCTAAATGAAGCGGCTTCTTCCCAGCATCCTGCTGAGCGGGCTTCTGTTGGCGGCACCCCCTACCAAACTCAGCCCCGTTTCGGAGGCAAGTTATCCGCAGACCGTGCAGGCCGCCAAGGGCAACGTGGTGTTGGTTAACTTCTGGGCCACCTGGTGCGAACCTTGCCGGCAGGAAATGCCCGCCTTGGCCAAAATGGCTAAAGAACTTGGCACAAAAAAATTCCGGCTCATCACCGTTTCGGCGGATGAACCGGAAGATCAAAAGTTGGCGATCGATTTCCTTGTCAAGGCAGGCATTCAATCTCCTGCCTACATAAAGGCCGCCAAGGACGATGAGAAGTTCATCAACTCTATCGATCCCAAGTGGTCTGGCGCCCTTCCCGCCCTGGTACTTTATGACAAGACTGGCGCCAAGAGCCGCGTTTGGATTGGCGAAAGCGACTTGAAACAAGTGCGCGCCGCCATCGAAAAGCTCCTCTAACCAAATCAAGCCCGCCCTGCGGCTTCGACGCTTGTGGTGGGGTCTGCCCTTTCCCAAGTAACGTCCGCTGTTGGTCCGTAAACGGCCGAGACGGGTTTTTCCAGCAGCCTTTGGTAAACCGTAAGTTGCGTGCGGTGATGCGAGGTATGCAGAATTCTTCGCCAGAAAATCCAGACACGCTGCCGCTCCACATCGAAAAACTTCACGGGCTTCAACCACCAATCCCGATCCTTTCGCGCGAGATACTGCAGCCGCGCCTCGGCAAGTTCGGCAAAGCGAGCGGCGAAGCTTTCGAGCGATTTTTCCTCGGGAAGAACCGCCGCGGGGGGCGGTTCTTTGGTTCCCAGGAATTCGCCGAAGAATCGGCGCTCGCTCAGCAGTTGGTGCTCCATGATTTGCCGCACAGAACTGGATTTCGGATGCGGCCGGAAATCCCATTCCGCGGGTTGGAAAGTTCGCCACACGCTCACTTCCTTGTTCACCTCTCCCGCATAGATTTCCAGCCCGTGGCGGATGTCTTCGTAACGCGGCCAAGGTATGCGACTTTCGGGAATGGTGCTTGGCTCGTATTGCATTGACATGGTGCTTTTCTCAACTTCCTTTTTTGTAGAGGCTCTTTACTTGCGTTGCTTCCAATTGGTTTCCGCCTTGGGGGCCAAGGCAGCTTCATCCTTCAGCCACATACTGCGCGTGTCCACTTCGGCGTCTTTGTAGAACAGCAGCAGGCGTCCGTTGCGCACCAGGAAGCTGGTGGGATCAACATCCACGTCTTTGTTCAGCGCGCCAATGGCCCAGGCGCACCAGCCACCGTAGGCGGGAACGTACTTTTCGGGGTTGGCTTTGAACTTCTCCAGGTTTGCCTTGCTCGTGAAGCGGTAAGTATGTCCCTGGTATTCGAAGGTGTGCGCGAGCAATCCTTTTTGGGGCTTGCTGCCTCCTTCGGGGAAGTAGCTCACTAAATCGTAGGCCGATGCGGCGACACCGTTGGCGTATGCGTTGAACTTCGGCGCCTCAGCCAAAGCGGTTACGGCCAGGCTCAAGCTCAATGCCAGTGCACCGGCGAAATTCATCAGGTTGCGTTTCATGTTGTTTCTCCTTTGGCGGCCCTTCGGGGCCACACGTCTCCCTAAGGAGCAACCGGAGGACCAAGCAACGTGAATTCTAAAGTATTGAAAATATTACGCGGCGGCTGCTGCCATGGCCCCGGAAAACGGATTGTCGTTGCGCGCTGCCTCAGGATTTCGTTGCAATCCCGAGTGTTTTGAGCCGCGAGGCCAAAGTGGTGGGCGCCAACCCCAGCAGTTTAGCTGCACCCTCGGGGCCATAAATTTGTCCCTGTGCCTTGGCCAAGGCCCGGCGATAGTTGGCCGCTTCCAAGGCCTTCATCTCCTCTACGGTTAGGATTTTTTCCTCTGTGGGAGCAGTGGGTGCTGGCGTCGCAGTTCCCAATTCAAAGACGAGCCTTTCGCCGCGGCCCAAAATCACCGCCCGCTCCGTTACGTGCTGAAGCTCCCGGATGTTACCGGGCCAATCGTAGGCGCTCAATTGCTCGGCTTGGCGATTGCTCAAGGCAACTGCGGGAAGCCCCATGCGTCGCGCTGCCGCTTCCGCAAAGTGCATTGCCAACAGAGGAACATCTTCCTTCCGCTGCCGCAGGGGCGGCACAACAATGGGAAAAACGCTCAAGCGGTAGTAAAGGTCCTCGCGAAAGCGGTGCTGCTGCGCTTCCTCGCCGAGGTTGCGGTTGGTTGCGGCGATCAGGCGGACATTCACCTTCCGCGTCGAATCCTCACCCACCCTCTCGAATTCTCCTTCCTGCAAAACGCGCAGGAGCTTGCTTTGCAAATCCAGCGGAATCTCGCCCACTTCGTCCAGAAAGAGGCTGCCGCGGTCGGCCAATTGGAAACGCCCCACGCGATCTTTCACGGCACCTGTAAAGGAGCCCTTCACGTGGCCAAAAAACTCGCTTTCGAAGAGTTCGCGGGGAATGGAGGCGCAGTTGACCTTGACCAGCGTGCGATCCTTGCGCCGGCTCCGGCTGTGGATGGCCCGGGCAATCAACTCCTTACCGGTGCCGGATTCCCCAAGAATCAGCACCGCCGCCTCCGTAGGGGCCACGAGTTCCACTTGCTGCAGGATCCTTCTGAGGGCTTCGCTTTTGCCCACAATTTCTCCAAAGGAATGCACTTGCTCAATTTCTTCCTGCAAATAGTCTTTTTCCAGCTCCAACTTGCTGCGCAGTGCTTCCAACTCATCATTGGCGCGCGAATTGGCTAAGCTTACGGCGGCGTGGTCCGCAAACGGCCGCAACCCCTCCATCTCCAGCAGGCTCAAGCGTTGCCGGCTGAATACGCCCAGCACCCCCAGCACTTCGCCTTGGTAAACCAGCGGATGTGCTGCGCAAGAGACGAGATGCTCCGCCTTGGCCCATTCCCGGTCGGCAATCCAGGCGGAATCGCCATCCAGATTCTCGATCAGCACTGCCTTGCCCTGCGCCGCCACCCAGCCAATTTTTCGCTCCCCCATGGCAAAGCGCGCGAAGCGGCCGTTTAGCTGGTTCCATTCCTTGCCGCTGACCGATCTTCCCGCGCTCGCCTGAAGTCGAAGCTCTTTTGTCGTCCCGGAACCTTCTACCAGCCAAATGCGCGCCAAGGCAAAGCCAACTTCCTCTGTCAAGCCCTTGACGATTACTGGCAGCGTGTCGCACACGCGCCGGCTGGCGGCGACAGTCAGGCTCACGCGCGAAAGCAGGTCGAGATACATGGATCGAGGTTATCACGACAAATCGTGACGAATAACGGTGGTTGGCGTTGCTCGGCAAATCCATCGACTTGTATTTTCCATCACTTACAGGCTTTTGCCGTTGGCCCTTCTCATGCTCTATGCAAGAACGTCGGGCACAAGCCCACAAAGGAGCAAGTACATGACAAGAATCCAACCCGTAAACCCGGAACAAGCCACGCCAAAGGCGCAGACGCTGTTGGCGGGGGTGAAAGCCAAAATCGGCATGACTCCGAACCTGATGAAGACCATGGCACAATCCGCCGCTGTGCTCGAAGGCTATTTGAACTTTAGTGGGGCTTTGTCCGAAGGGCTTCTCTCTCCCCAAGTGCGGGAACAAATCGCTCTCACCGTCGGCCAAGCGAACGCTTGCCAGTATTGTTTGTCCGCCCATAGCGCCATAGGCAAAATGGTCGGATTGAAGCCGGAAGAAATTGCCGCCAACCGCCGCGCCACTTCTACAGACGCCAAAACCGCTGCCGCGCTCCGTTTCGCCCAGGAACTGGTGGTGCACAAGGGATTGGTGGAAGACGAGGCGCTGGCGCAGGTTCGCGCTGCCGGTTGGAGCGACGGTGAGGTTGCCGAAATTGTCGCCAACGTAGCGCTCAACATCTTTACCAACTACTTCAACCACGTGGCGGGAACGGAAGTCGATTTCCCCAAGGTGGATGTCAACTTGACGGCCTAAACCCCCCCTCTGATTCGAGAAAGGAAAGAACATCAATATGAAAACCGCAATCGTTATTTTCTCTGACCCCAAGCAAGGGGAAGAAGCCCTCGGTCGGGTGTTCAACGCTCTAGGCGCTGCGCTTGAAATGAAGACCGCCGGCGACGATGTCCTGGTCGTCTTCCAAGGGACGGGTACCCGCTGGATTGGTGAATTGGCGAAAAAGGACCATCTTTTGCATGGCCTTTTCAACGCCGTGCTGGACAAGATCGCCGGCGCCTCCTGCGGCTGCGCGGATGTTTTTGGGGCGGCGGAAGATGTCAATCAGGGGCAGCTTCCTCTACTGCGCGATAATCCAATTCCCGGTACTACAGGAGTGGCCAGCTTCCGCAAGTACCTCAACGAGGGCTATACGGTGTTGACCTTCTAGGTCGCGCTGCCAAAGGAAAGAAAGGGAGACCGCCATGGCCAAGAATTTTGGTGCTATCGCTTTCACGCCCGCCGTCCAAGCGGAGCAGGAAAAACATGGGAGTCTGTTGCAGTACATCCGGATGACGGCACAAGGCCCCGATACCAACGTGTTAGGCCCTTGGGAGCAGAACTTCATTGAGTCCATGGAAGGTTTCTATATGGCAAGTGTTTCGGAAACCGGCTGGCCCTACGTGCAGTTTCGCGGCGGGCCAGCTGGCTTTCTGAAGGTGCTTGACGAGAAGACGCTAGGCTTTGCAGATTTTCGCGGGAACAAGCAATACATCAGTGTGGGCAATCTGAAGCAAGAGCCCCGCGTGGCGCTCTTTCTGATGGACTACGCCCGTCAGGCTCGCTTGAAGATCCTGGGCCGCGCAGAGATTCTTGAGGGTCCGGGCGCCAAGGAAACCATCGCGCGGCTGGAGATGCCCGGCTACCCCGCCAAAGTGGAGCGCGCCATGCTGATCCACCTCGAGGCCTTTGATTGGAATTGCCAGCAGCACATCCCGCTTCGCTTTAGCGAAGCGCAAGTTTCGCAAGCCGTGCTGCCGCTTAAGCAGCGCGTAGAACAGCTTGAGGCGGAACTCGCGCGCCTACGCGCTAACCAGCAATAGGTAAACGTCCATCACATTTGTGCCCGTCGGCCCGGTGATGAAGAGATCGCCGAGCTGCTCGAAGTACTGGTGCGAATCGTTGCGCTCCAAATGGTCGATGGCCTGAAGGTCATGCTGCTCACCGCGGCTCCAGGTGGTGCCATCGGCGAACGCCCCGGCCGCATTGGTGGGGCCATCTGTGCCGTCGGTTCCCGCGGCGAGGAACAGAACCTGCTCGAGGCCGCGTAGCCCCAAGGCCACGGCCAGCGCCATTTCCTGATTTCGCCCGCCCATTCCGTGGTGGTTGCCAAGCGTCACCGTGGTTTCGCCACCCGCCAAAACTGCTATTGGCGGCGGCAGCGGTCGCGCGCTTTGACGGGCTTCTCGTCCAATGGCTGCAAAGACCTTGGCGACTTCCCGCGCCTCCCCGTCCAGGGTCGTGGAAAGCACCAGATCTTGGTAGCCCAGTTGCCGCGCCTTTTCCGCCGCCGCTTCGATGGACAGGCGGTTCGAACCAACCAGCACATTTTCTACCTGGTCGAAAAGTGGGTCGCCAGGCTTTGGCGTTTCCGGAATCTTGTGATTCACGCCCTGTTCTAAGTGGCGGCGGACACTGTCCGGTAGCTTGGTTTCCAATCCGTACTTATAGATCACGGCCCAAGCATCGGCGTAGGTGCTTTCGTCGGGCGCCGTCGGGCCGCTGCCGATGACATCGAGCGGGTCCCCGATAACGTCAGAAAGGATGTAGGTGCGCAATTTCGCCGGTGCGCAAAGGTGGGCCAATTGGCCGCCCTTCAACGCGCTCAGGTGCTTGCGCACCGTGTTGAGTTCGTGGATGTTGGCTCCGCTGCCCAAAAGCAGGCGCGTCGTCAATTGTTTTTCATCCAGCGTCACGCCCTCTGCCGGAGCGGGCAACAAGGCCGAGGCTCCGCCGGAAACCAGACAGATAACCAAATCGTTGGGGCCGGCCTCCAGGCAAATCTGCGCAATCTCGCGCGCGCCCCTCACCCCTGCCGCATCCGGCACCGGGTGCGCAGCTTCCCAGCACTCCAGGTGGCGCAACGTCGAGGCATGGCCGTATTTGGTAACCACCACGCCGCGGGTGATCTTGGAACCGTATTTAGCCTCCACGGCTCGCGCCATTGCGGCCGCAGCTTTGCCCGCGCCCACCACAAAAACCCGCTCCGTGCCGTTGGGGAGATTTGCCAACTTCGCCGCCGTAGCTTTCTCTGGTTCCGCCGCGTGCAAGGCCGCCTCGAAAATCTCCTCGGCGTGGCGGCGCAGCATGTCGTTAGGCTCCATAGCCCCAGTTAATCAAACAACAGCCCCAGTTAATCAAACAAACCCAAAGCGAGAATTTTTTGGACCACCTCGGCGGCCTCATCGGAATCCACCTTCACCTGGTAGTCGGCTTGCGCATAGGCAGCCAAGCGTTCCTGGAACAAATTCCGAAAGCGTTCCGTGTCCCGCGCCAAT
Organism: Bryobacter sp.; assembly: GCA_033765085.1. Classification (GTDB taxonomy): domain Bacteria; phylum Acidobacteriota; class Terriglobia; order Bryobacterales; family Bryobacteraceae; genus Bryobacter. The sequence continues at coordinate 50,806 of JANRIK010000045.1, forward strand.
GGCCGGTGGGTGTGCCGGGCAATGCGTTCTTCGATTCTTTCCATCGGGGTGTCGAGCCAAATCGAAACACCCGCGTCTTCCAGCTTTTCCCGGTTTCCCGGCCAAGGGAAGGCCCCTCCACCCAGCGCGGCAACCGTGGCCTTGCCGCGGTGCACCTCCCGGATCAAGCCTTCCATGGCTTTCGTTTCCATGCCACGGAAGGTTGCCTCGCCAAATTGCTCAAAGATGCTGTTGATGGTCAGACCCTGGTCTTCGACGATGCGGTCATCCAAGTCCACAAAGCGCCACCCGATTTCGTCCGCCAGCATTTTGCCTACTGTGGATTTTCCGCAGCCCATAAAACCCACCAGGTAAATTCCCGGCGAGCGCTTCAACTTAAGAATCAATCGCCTATCCTTTCTTCCGCTTGTGCCAACTCGCGATTGTACTTCGCAAACATCTTATCGATCACGCGCGGGGCGAAGTGATAGGCCCAGTTCAAAAAATGGCCCGAAGGCGGCGTTACCACGGTTCGGCTTTCCCGCTCAATTCCCTTTCGTATGGCGCGCGCACATTGTTCCGGGGTAATGCCGAACTTCTTGGTTCGCTGCAGCATCAAGGGCGGCCTGCCGGCCAGCACGTTGCTCTGAAAAGGCGTCTTTACGTATCCCGGGCTAACCGCCACGGTTGTGACGCCCGTACCGTCCAACTCCATGCGCAAACCGTGTGTCCACTGCAGCAAAGCGGCCTTCGTGGCGGAATAAAGGCTGAACCAGGGCAGCGGTACATGCCCGGCAATAGAGGCAACGTTTACCACCAGTCCCCGCCGCGCCTCCAACATAGCGGGCAGACACAAGCGGGCCAAATGCACGGGCGCATCGAGATTCAGCTCCCGCATAAAGTGCCAATCTGCTTCGCTGATTTTCGCCGAAGGAACATAGGCCCCCACGCCGGCGTTATTCACCAGGATGTCGACCCCTCCCATTTCCCGCATTGCCGTTGCAACGGCGCGCTCACGGTCCGCCGACTGGGTGAGGTCCGCCGCGCACCAGCTAGCCCGGGGAACGGTGTATAGGCCCGTCTTGCGCGAAACCAACACTTGTCTGGCGCCCAGGCCGGCCAGTTCCTGCGCCAGGGCCGCGCCAATGCCCGTCGAGGCACCTGTGAGCAAAACTCTTGCTCCGTCTATTCGCATGAATGCCGGGCTCCTAGCCCGCGGAAAGCCATAATGGAATTATGCCCCAGGACCGTATTCCACTCTTTCCGCTTGGGGTTGTTCTATTCCCGGGCGCCGAATTGCCGCTGCACATTTTCGAAGACCGCTACAAAGAAATGATTGCTGAGGCAATTGCCCAAGAGGGCGAATTTGGCGTTGTGATGGCTAGCGAAAAGGGCCTTTCGAAAATTGGTTGCTCCGCCGTGGTGGAACGCGTTTTGGAAACCTATCCTGATGGCCGCAGCGACATTCTCGCGCGCGGGCGCCGCCGTTTCGAGATTCTGTTCGTGCATCAGGACCGCAGCTTTCTCGAGGCCACCATTGAGCCCTACGACGATGAAGATTTGGATATCCCCGAAGACCTGATTCGGCAGCGCGCCCTCAGCGCTTGGACCAACCTGATGGTGCTGGAGCACGGCGGCATTCCGCGCGATCTGCCCGACGCCCGGCATCCGGGCCTAAGCTTCCAGCTTGCCGACGCGATTGGCGATTTAAGCGTCCGCCAGCGAGTCTTAATGATGCGCAGCGAGCGGGAACGCCTGGAATTGCTCTCGAATTTCCTGCCGCAATACGCGGAGCGGGAGCGCGCGCAAAAGAGCATGAAGCGATTAGCCCCCTTGAATGGATATGGAAAGCACTTTTACAAGGCTTAGTTCCCCCCAAACGTTGGTGGTCGATGCTGACGACACCCTGTGGGAGAACAACATTTACTTCGAAGAAGCTTGGCAGCAGTTTCTCGATTTTTTGAACCACTCGCACCTCAGCCCGGTTCAGATCCGCGCAATCTTCGATGAAATCGAGATTGCAAACATTCGCGTCAACGGCTACGGGGCGAAGAACTTTGCCCACAATATGGTGCAATGCTACAAACATCTGGCTGAGCGCGCCGTGGAGCCGGAAGACCTGCACCGCATCATCCGCTTCGCGGACCGCATCCTTCACCAACCCATTGAAATGTTGCCCGGCGTGGAAGAAACGCTCGATTACTTGGTGCACCAAAGCCACGACCTGATTCTGTTCACCAAAGGCAGCGTGGAAGAGCAACGGCACAAGATCGACCGCAGCCCCGTGGGGCGCTATTTCCGGTCCTTCGAAATCGTGAAGGAAAAAGACGTGGCGGCTTATCAGGATCTGGTGCGGCGCCACGATCTGCGGCCCAGCCTAACGTGGATGATTGGCAATTCTCCGAAAAGCGATATCAATCCCGCCCTCGCCGCCGGGTTAAACGCCGTATTTGTGCCGCACGAGCGCACTTGGGCCCTGGAAAACACAGCACTGGCCGACCCTGGGGACGCGGTGCTGAAAGTTGTAACCCGCTTTGCCGATCTGCAATCTCTCTTCTAGGAGCGAACCATGAGAATTTTCCTTTGCTTTTGTCTCGCTGTATCTGCCTTTGGCCAAAAAGCCACCTCGGGGGAAAGCGTTGCTGACAGCGATTGGAACAAGGTAATGGCCTTGCCTAAGGGTACGGAAGTACGGGTGGCCGCCAAGGGTATCAAAGGCGTACTCGAGGGCAAAGTCGACTTGGTGAACGACGAAGCGATTGTTGTGATCTTGCCCAAAGAACAGCGCTCCGTTCTACGCGAGGACATTGATCGCCTGGACTTCCGCAATGCCGACAAAACGAAACGCGCAACCAAAACCGAGAGATATTCCAACGACGATACCTCCGCGAACCCCATTCCTCCGGGCCAAAGGTTTCCGGGGCAGTCTGCCGTCCCTCGCAACATGTCTTCGGGAACCACGGTGATGCTGCCTTCCAAGGCCCCGTGGGAGCCTTATTACGTCCGCCCCAAGACGAAAGAAGCGAAGTAATCCGACATTGCGCGGCCTTCCTTGCCCAAGCAGCGCGGGACCTTGCTACATTCGAGACATGAAACTAATTCTTGCATTTAGCCTCGCGCTCTCGACGCTCGTCGCCGCAGACCCCGGCAAGCCTTTCAAGCCGGAAAAGGGCTTTATCTCCCTGTTTAACGGAAAGGACTTGACGGGTTGGACCAAGGCCAAAGAAAACGAAGGCACCTTCACCGTGAAAGACGGCGTGATCTTCGCCAACGGTCCCCGTTGCCACCTCTACTATACCGGCGCAATCAAGGGCAAGCCCGCCGACCAATTGAAGAACTTTGAATTGAAAGTGGACGTAATGACCCTGCCGAACTCCAACGGCGGCATCTACTTCCACACCGCTTACCAGGAAACGGGTTGGCCGAGCAAGGGCTTTGAAGTCCAGGTCAACAACACGCACCGCGATTGGCGCAAGACCGCCAGCCTCTATCAGGTTGCCGACAACAAGGAAGAGGTGGCCAAGGACAACACCTGGTTCACCGAGCACATCGTGGTGAAGGACAACGTGGTTACCGTGTTTGTGGACGGGAAGAAGGTAACGGAATGGACCCAGCCGGCGGATTGGAAGGGCACGGAAGGCTTCCCGATGCGCACTCTCTCCAGCGGCACGATTGCTTTCCAAGGCCATGATCCAGGCTCCACGATCATGTACAAGAACGTTCGCGTAAAGCCCCTGAAGTAAGCTTCAAAAAATCAAAAAAATTGGCCGGAGCCCTTTGCGGGGTTCCGGCCTTTTTAGTCTCCTGCTCCGATTCTCAGGAAGAGTAGAGTGGCGAAAGTGGGATTGGCCGGCAAGCCTTAGGCAAGCACGTCAAGAACACGCGAGCTCAGCTCGTTGGCCGTTTCTACCACTTTCAAATTCGCTTCGGCAAGCAGTTCGGCTTCTTTCAAGCTGACCAGCTCGGCGCTTAGGTCTACTTGGTCTTGTATGGGCGCAGCAAGCGCGCCTCCTGCGTAGGCGAGAGCGGCTGGATTGCCGCCCGTGTTACCTACGGGGCTGCCGATGGACGCCAAACGACGGGCGCTTTGTTGTAACTTTTCCTGGGCCTTTTCGAGCCCAGCCAATCCGATGGACTGTAACTCCATAAAGTGCGTATCGGCCAGTTCGTAAAACACTTGAATAGTTTTTTGTGGTCTTTTTCGGTAGCCTATTTATGAAACGAGATTCACAAACATTTGCCACGCCGAAAAACCATTCCCGACGCGGATGTGCTCCGATTCGCCGACGAATTGTTGCTGGAACACGGGCCTTATGCGCTAACGCTGCAGCACATTAGCCAAAGAGCGGGAATTGCACCTTCCACGCTCCTGCAGCGATTTCGCTCGAAAGACAATCTGCTGACAGAAGTTTGCCGGAGGCACGAAGAAGAGATCGAAGCGCGCTTCCAGCCAAAGGATCTCGATTCCCTTGGGCATATTTCCGCTGCTCTGCGAGGCCTACTTGCCTTGCAACCCGGTCCCGCCGCGGCGGCGCAGCGATTGGCCTGGCTGCTTAGCCTCGGGCAGCCAGCACTGCGGCAACTGGAGAAATGCGTTCAGCGGTCTTTGTGGGAAGCGGCCAAACAAGGCCAACTGAAGGGCGCCAAGGGCAGCGAATTGGCTGGCGAAATTGTCCACCTGTATTTGGCCACCCTGCTGGCATGGTCAATCCGGGGAGCCATAGATCCAGCGGAATACATGGATGCTCGCCTGCAATTCCTGCTGGATCGTTACCGTTGATTGCTTGCCTGCAGCTACTTGCGTAAACTGGCGCGCACCCGCACGCCTTCCTTTACTTCGTCCGAGGGGTTGACAATCAAAACCGCGTCCGGCCCCACGCCGGAGGTGGCCTCGACGGCGGAGCCAAAATCCCGTCCCACTTCAATTTTGCGGAAGCGGACCTGGTCTCCTTGCTCCAGTGCGGCGACAAACAATCCTTCCGACCGGCTGACGATCGCATCCCCTGGAACCAAAATGCTTTCCCGGTTCGATGCGGTTTCGATTGTGACGTTCACAAACATGCCCGGCATCAACAGACCGTTTGGGTTGTTGACGTTCACCTCGGTAAGCAGCGTGCGCGTCTGGTTTTCTAAGGCGTTGGAGGTGCGCACGATGCTCCCTTCCACGGCTTTGTTCAGCTCCGGAATCGCCACGCTTGCCTTTTGTCCAACGCGAATATCCCCAACGTTGGCCTGCGGAGTGCTGACGAAGATGCGCATCCGCGAAGTGTCGCTCAAGCGGAAAAGATCTCTTCCCGCAGCCAGCGCGGCAGGAGTAATCAGGTTTCCCACTGCGCAATTCCGCTGCGTGATAATTCCCGCAAACGGGGCCCGCACCTTTTTGAAGGCGGTTAATTCTTCCAAACGGGCGACTTCCGCTAATTGCGCGCGGATGGCTTCTTCCGCAGCTATAAGGTTGGCCTTCTGAGCAAGGACGTCGGCCCGACGCGCGTCCAGTAAAGCCGTCTTTTCATCGAGGTCGGCCTTCGGAAAAACTCCTTCGCGCACCAGTTGCACAGAACGATGGTGGTTTACCTCCGCCAGCTTGGCGTTGGCTTCGGCTTGCGCGATTGCCGCTTTCACTTGGGCCGTCGCCGCCCGTAATTGCTCCAGGCGGGCCTTGGAGTTGCGCACCTGCTGGTCGAGCTCGGGAGAATCAATTTCCACCAGCACATCCCCGGCCTTCACGCGGTCTCCAATGTCGACGTAACGCTTCACAATGTAGCCCTCAGCGCGGGCGTAGATGGGCGTTTCGCCAATGGCGGATGCGTTGCCGGGAAGTGTCAACTGCCGGGCGGCAGCTGCGATCTTCACCTTGGTGGTGGTAACCGGGATTCGCTCTTCAGATGCAGTTTTCGCTTCCGCCTCAATAAGGGAGAGACGGCTTTGCCGCGGCGCATAGCCGGCATAGAAGAGGGCCGCGCCCACCAAAATCAACAACAAAAATAAGCCTACGGTGCGAGCTTGGTTCATCCCGCCAACTCCTCTAAATTGCGCAATACGGGTGCCTTCTTCCGCAGAGTGGCATAGACCAGCGGCACGATGAACAGCGTTGCGGCCGTGGCCACCAATAGCCCGCCGATCACCGCGCGACCCAGCGGCGCGTTCTGTTCGCCGCCCTCGCCCAAGCCTAGGCTCATGGGGACCATGCCAATGATCATGGCGGCGGCCGTCATAATTACGGGGCGCAGGCGAGTAGTGCCCGCTTCCAGTGCCGCGGCGCGCGCGTCGAGCCCGCCGGGCCGCAGGTCGTTGGCAAAGGTAACCAACAGAATGCTATTCGCCACGCCTACGCCGATGCTCATAATGGCTCCCATCAGGCTAGGTACGCTGAACGTGGTTTGGGTTACAAACAACATCCAAACAATTCCGCACAAGCTGCCTGGCAAGGCGAAGAGAATGATGAACGGGTCCAGCCAGCTTTGGAAGTTCACCACCATGAGCAGATAAACCAGCCCCACGGCGAAGAACATCCCCAGCCCAAGGCGAACGAAACTGGAGTTCATGGTTTCGGCCTGGCCCCGTACTTCCACGCGAATCCCGCGCGGCAGTTTCGGCTTTGCCTCGGCCAGAATCTCGTTCACGCGCCGCTGTACGCTGCCGAGGTCGCTGTTCTCTACATTGGCCAGCACATTGAAGGTGGGTTGCACATTGTAGTGGTTCACTACAGCCATTGAGGTGCCCCGGCTAATCTCCGCAAGATTCCCCAGCAAATTGGGCAAACCGCCCCCGGACGGCGTGACGGGTGTTCTGACAATGTCATCCACGCTGGCAATGTGGCGCGCAGGCGTCTGCGCCGTGATCTGGTAGCTGACTCCGTTGGCCGGGTCCAGCCAGAAGTTTGGCGCCGTTTGCCCACTGGAGCTCAAACTGACCAGCAAGTTGTTAGCCACATCGCGCTCGCTCAAGCCCAGGATTTCTGCTTTGCGGCGGTCAACATCCACCTTCAGATCCGGGTAATTCAGCACCTGGTGCAAGTGGACATCCACGGCTCCGGGCACGCTCTTGATCTTTTTCATCAAGTCCATGGCCACTTTGTGCCCGGCCTCTTTGTTGCGCGCAACAATCTGCACATCGAGCGGCGTGGGGCGGCCAAAGTTGAGGATCTGATTGATCATATTGGCGGGCCGGAAATAAAACTCCGCCTCCGGGTGTTGCTCGTTCAACCGTTTGCGCAGCGCCGAAACGATTTCCTTCGTCGGCCGGTCGGCTTCCTTTAGGCTGATGAGAATTTCACCATCGAAGCGTCCCACCGTCGCGCTGTCGCTATAGGCCAAGTTGATGCCAATGCTCGGTAGGCCCAGATTATCGATGATGTTCTCAACCTGGTCTTTGCCAACTACTTCGCGAATCGTCGCTTCCACGCGGCCAAAAAGCTTCTCGGTCTCTTCGATACGGCTGCCGACTGGCCCCCGAACGTGCAAACGGATTTGCCCCGCGTCCACTTCGGGGAAAAAGTCTTCGCCCACTTGCGGCGCCATCCAAGCCGAAAAGCCAATTAAGCCCACGAAGGCAAGGGCGACGGCAGCGCGGTGGGCAAGGCTCCAATCCAAGGCCCGTGCGTATTGGCCCTTCAGCTTGTCGAACAGGGAATCGAAACCTTCATGGACTTTCCAGATCCAGCCGCTTTCGGTTTCGTGCTGCAGCAGCCAGTGGGACATGGTGGGCACAATCGTGCGGCTTAACAGGTAGCTTGCCAACATGGCGAAGGTGACGGCCATGGCCAGCGGGGTGAACAAGTATTTCGCCGTACCGGTCAGAAACACAACCGGAACGAAGACAATGCAAATGGAAAGTGTGGAGACAAAAGTAGGTACGGCAATCTGGTCCGCGCCATCCAAAATCGCCCGCACGAGGGGCTTGCCCATATGGCGGTTGCGGTGGATGTTTTCGATTTCCACCGTGGCATCGTCCACCAGGATGCCCACGGCCAGTGCCAAGCCACCCAGAGTCATCACGTTAATCGTTTGCCCGCACAGGTAGAGAATCGAAAGGCTGGTGAGGATGCTGAGCGGGATCGAGATGCAGACGATGATTGTGGAGCGCCAACTCCCCAGGAACAGCAAAATCATCAGGGCGGTCAGAATTGCCGCGATGATGCCCTCGTGCACCACAGAATCAATGGCTGCTCGAACAAACAGGCTCTGGTCAAACATGCGGCGGATTTCGAGGGATTTGGGGATTACCGCCTCAATCTGGTCCAATTGCCGTTGTACCCGCTCAATGATTTCCAGCGTGGAGCTCTTGCCGTTTTTCAGCACCGTCAGCAGCGCGCCGCGCGTTCCGTTATGCCGCACAACGTTCTGCTGAATGGCAAAACCGTCGCGCACTTGGGCAACGTCGCGCAAATAAACAAGCGCGCCATTGGCATCGCGAATGGGCAAGTTGTTCAAGTCTTCGATGGTAGGCGCGGTCGAATTGAGCCGGACGTTGTACTCGTTCACGCCAATCTTTGCCGTACCCGCCGGGAGGATCACGCTTTGGGAATTAATAGCCGCCGAAACATCGCCGGCCGATAGGCGCCGTGCCTGCATGGCGTCGGGGTTCAGGTCCACCATTACCTGGCGCACCAAGCCACCGTAGGGGAGGGGCAAGCTGGCGCCCTGCACGTTGGCTAGGCCGATGCGAATCTGGGCGTTGGCGGCGTCGTATATCTGCTGTTCGCTCAAGCTCTTGCTGGAAAGCGCCAGTTGCAGAATGGGCACCGTCGCAGCGTTGTAGCGAATGACAAAGGGCGGAAAAATGCCCGGCGGCATCACGCGCGAAATCGAACCCGCAATGGCCGTCAATTGAGCGACAGCGAGTTCAACTTTCGCGCCAGGGTGAAAATAAACCCTGCTAATGCTAAAGCCCGTTATGCATTGGCTCTCAATGTGATCAACGTCGTTTACCGTGGTTGTGATAGCGCGCTCATACTGGGTGGTGATGCGGCTTTCCACTTCTTCCGGGGACATGCCGTTGTAGTACCAAATCACGCTCACCACCGGGATATCAATCTCGGGAAAGATATCCGTGGGCATGGCCACGATCGAGACCAGGCCGAGCACAACGATCAAGACCGCCATGACGGCGAATGTATAAGGACGGGAAAGAGCGAGCTTAACGATCCACATCGCGGAGTATCGTTAGCTTAGCATTCACTCGTAGCGCAGCACTTCCACCGGATTCAAACGTGTTGCCCGCCGGGTGGGCCACCAACTGGCAAAAAGAGCAACGGCGAGAATGGCGAGAACCGCGCTTCCCAGCGTAAGGGGGTCCGTGCCCTTCAAGCCATACAGCTGCGCCTCCAGATAGCGCGACAGCGCCACCGCCGCCGGAAGCCCAACCAAGACGCCACCCGCAATCAGAATGGCCACTTCCTGCAAAACCAACCGCACAACGTTTCCCGACTCGGCTCCCAAGGCAATCCGAATGCCGATTTCCTTTTGGCGGCGAGACACGCTCATCGCCAACACGCCATAAAGGCCAATCGCGGCCAGCACTGTCGCGATGGCACCGAAGACCGCGGCCAAAAAGCTCAAGAGCCGCTCCGTGGAGAGAATTGAATCCACTTGCTCGGAAAACGTGTTCATGGCGTAAACCGGAAGCTGAGGGTCCAGTTCGCGCAAGACGGTACGAATTTGCCCGAAAACCTGCTTTTCTTCCACTTCCGTGCGCACATAGGCCGCTACGCTGGGCGTGTAAAAGGTCTGGTAATAGGGCACCAGCATCTGGATGGGCACTTCGTCACGCAGGTTCATGTACTTGGCATCGCTGAAGACCCCTACGATTTCGATATTGGTGGGCGTACCGGGGTCTCCTCCAAAGCCAACGTGATAGCCGACCGGATTGCGGCCCTTGAAGTAGAGGTCGGCGAACTTCTTGTTGATCAGGCAAACTTTCCAGGAGACCGGCCGCACGGTATTGGATTTTTCTTGCATCATTTCTTCGTTCCAATCCGAATCGCGAAAGTCTCGTCCGGCAAGGATCTTCATCCCCATGGTTTCTACGTAGCCGGGCGTGACGGCGTCCATATAGGGTCCGGGCATCTTGCCCGCATCATGCGGGTAGCCCTCGACGGTTACGGTAGAGTCCCACTCATTGCCACTCATCTTGTAAATGGTGCCGATGCCCACTTGTGTCACACCCGGCAGTGCCTCCAGGCGCTGCTTCAGGTCGCGGGCAAATTGCTTGATCTTGGTTACGGAGTAGCCCATATTGCCCGGTTCCGCGCGGAAGGCCACCAAGCGCTCAATTTTGAGGCCAGAATCTGCCAGTTTCAAATTCTGGAGCGTTCGCACAAAAAGCCCAGCGCTGACCAGCAGCAAAACCGAAAGCGCCACTTGCACACCCACCAATACCTTGCGCAAGAATGCCCCGCTGCCGCTCGAACTGCCCCGGGATTCCTCCTTCAGTGCCGGTGCGGCGTCCGTGGTGGATGCGGTAAGGGCCGGAAGCAACCCGAACAAGAGGCCCGTGGCGGTGGAGACGCCAAAGGTGAAGCCCAGCACGCGCCAATCCAATGCGGCGATTCGGTAGGGCGTGGTGGAAACCGGCAGGTAGCCCAAGAGGAGCGAGTTCAACGCGTAGGCCAAGCCCAGGCCAACAATGCCCCCCGCTAGGCTTAGCATCAGGCTATCGATCAACAAAGGTCGCATTAGGCGCCAACGGCTGGCCCCCAACGCCACTCTCACGGCAAATTCCTTGCGCTTGTTCATGGCGCGGGCGATCTGTAGATTCGCCACATTCGTGCAAGCCATCAACAGCACCAGGCCGACAATGCCCATCAAAATCCACAGCGGCTGCGAGATCTGCCGCCGCAAACCGGAATAGCCATTTGCCGCGGTTTCCATATTCAAGGTGCCGCGCAGAAAATTGTTTTTGATCTGCGGACTCGCCCGCGCGAATGCCTCCATTTTCGCTTCCATCTGCCGCATGGCAGAGAACATGGTGCCCGCTTCGGCCTTTGCCTTCTCCAGGCTCACCCCCGGCTTCAACCTCCCAAAAATTTGTACCCAGCGCGACCGGCGGTTGTCATAGTCATCCCAGGAGGGCGTCATTTCCACCTTCATCGCGATAGGCATGCGAACGGCGGTAATCGTTGTGGGGTCCAGCCCAAAGAAATCCTTGTCGCTCACGCCCACCACGGTTAGGCGAAAGTTGTTCACCAAGATTTCCTTGCCTACGATATTCGGGTCTGCGCCGAAGCGGTTGCGCCAATAGTCGTAACCCAGTACGGCGACTGGATGCCCGCCTTTTTTCTGGTCGTCTTCCGGCCCCAAAACGCGCCCCAGGTGGGCCTTAACGCCAAGTACCTGAAAGTAGTTTCCGCTCACCAATTCTCCGCGCGTATATTCGGCTGAGCCTTGGAAGGCAACTGTAACACCCAATTCACGCCGTGCTAACAAACCTTGGAAACTCTGCACCTTGTCGCGGAAGTCGCGGTACATAGGGTAACTGTGCATACGCGGACCGGCATTGGAGCCATAGTGGCTGCCCTCCTGGAAAAATTGCACAAGTTCGCCCGGGCGCTCCACGGGAAGTGGCTGCAGGATGACTTGGTCAATTAAGGTGAAGATGGCCGTGTTGGCCCCTACGCCCAATGCGAGGGAAAAGATCGAAACCAGAGCAAACAAAGGACTTACTAGGTATCCCCGGAACGCATTCCGCACCTCGTCGCCAACGCCACTTCCCACGCCACTCAAAAAATTTGCCATGCAAGCAATACGACCCCGCCTGCATGGCGTTGCTCAGAAAAACAGATTGCCCCAGAACGCTGGGCTAAGCCGGAACGCTGGGCTAAGCCGGCGAAGCTTAGTGCTTCTTTTTCTTGTCGTTCTTGTGGTCGTCCTTATGGTCGTTCTTGTGGTCTTTGGTGTCGTGCTTCTTGTCGTGCTTCTTGTCGTCGCTGCCGGCAAACGACGTCGGCGCGAAGGTGGTCAGGCCGAAAGCAAGCGCAAGGCCGAGGGTGATATTCAGTAAGTTCTTCATTTTCAATCCTTTAAGATTTTCTTTGCACGGGCGCCTGCCCGCTTGGGTCTCTTATCGGAAAGTCAAAGAGAACTTTCAATGGAAAAGTATTAAAACTTTCTATCGGTTTTGTCCGCTTCCCGACTAGACACAAATAAGTCCATCTGATACACCGAAAAGATACGAACGTGTCACACGAATGACACGACCCAGGGAAAGGGGTGTATTGATGTTCAACAAGTGGGCAAGCGTACTGCTTGCGCTCTCTCTATTCTGCTCTCTGTCCATCGCTCAACAGTTCACACAATTGAGCGGAACCGTCACGGATCCTAGCGGCGCGGTAGTACCCGAGGCCGACATCACCATTCAAAATACGCAAACCGGTGCGGAACGTTCCACCAAATCGGACGCCTCCGGCATTTACCGCATTCCTCAAGTTCAGCCCGGTACCTACAAGCTAACGGCCAAGGCTCCCGGCTTCAACGACATCCTCGTGGGCAACCTGGTGCTCGAAGTCGGGCGTCCCGCCACGCAAAATGTTGTCTTTGAAAAAGTTGGCGCAACCTCCACGGTTATCTCCATCAGCGCCGAAGGCACGCAATTAAACACCACAGATGCTTCGGTGGGTAATGTTGTCAACAATACGGCCATCCTCGAGTTGCCCTCTTTCGCCCGCAACCTTGCAGGGTTGCTGGCCTTCCAGCCGGGGGTCACCGCAGTTCCTGGCGGCGGCGACCGCAGCGGTTCTGTGAATGGCGGCAAGAGCGACCAGGCAAACGTCACGCTGGACGGCATGGATGTAAACCAACAATCTGGTCGTGGCGCTTTTACCTCGGTTTTGCGCTCAACGCTCGATTCCACTCAAGAATTCCGTTCCACCACCTCCGGCGCCACGGCCGAATTTGGCCGCTCTTCGGGCGCGCAGGTACAGTTGGTAACGCGCTCCGGCACGAACGAATACCACGGCGCCGCCTATTGGTACCACCGCAATACGGTAACGGCGGCCAACAGCTTCTTCTTCAATAGCTCCGGATTGAAGCGGCCTCCGCTCCTCATCAACGTTCCGGGTGGGCGCTTCGGTGGCCCGATCATCAAGAACAAGCTGTTTTTCTTCCTCAACTTTGAAACGCGGCGCGATGCTTCCAGCGAAGCCCAATTGCGCATTGTTCCCAGTGAACTTCTGAAGCAGGGGATTGTGCAATACACGAACCGCGCTGGCCAGCGCACTCAAATTGGCCCCGCGCAATTCCGCGCTCTCGACCCGCGTGGCATTGGAGTTAGCCAAGCCGCCCTCGATTTGTTGAAGACCTATCCGGCCGCCAACGACAACACAGCGGGCGACACGCTAAACCGCCAGGGCTTCCGTTTTGCTGCTCCTCTGGGCCAACGTCAAAACACCTATATCACCCGCTGGGATTACACGGCCAACGACAAGCACACCTTCTTCTTCCGCGGCAATCTGCAGAACGACACGGAACTTGGTTCTCCCCAATTCCCGGGTGACCCCGCTGCTTCTTTGGGCTTGAACAATACCAAGGGTTTTGTTCTTGGCCACACGGCCGTCATCAGTCCTTCACTCGTCAGCACGTTCAGCTATGGTCTTACGCGCCAAAGCTTCGAGGATAGTGGCCTTGCTTCCGCCCCCTATGTTACCTTCCGCGATTTCGCTCCGCGATTCGCCATTACCCGCACCGCCGGGCGCACCATTCCGGTGCACCAAATCCGCCAAGACTTTGCCTGGACCAAGGGCCGCCACGACATCCGCATCGGCGGCGTAATGCGCTGGATCGACAACCGTAGCTTCAACAACACGAACTCCTTCACTACGGGCATCACCAACGTCAGCTGGCTGCGCGGCGTTGGGAACGATATTGCCCCGGCAGACCTGCTCCCTGCTGAATTGAATCAGTACGGTACGGCCGCCGTTGCCGTGCTCGGCTTGGTTACCCAGGTAACCAGCGTGTACAACTTCACCATTGGTGGGCAAACGCTGCCAGAAGGCGCCATCATTCGCCGCAACTTCAAGAACGAGGAGTACGAATGGTACGTGCAGGATTCCTGGCGCATGAAGCGCAACCTGACCTTGACGCTCGGCTTGCGCCACTCCTTAATGCCTCCTCCTTATGAAGCCGATGGCATTCAGCTCTCCACGAACATCCCGCTCGGTGAATGGTTTGACCGCCGCCAAGGCTTGGCCGACCAAGGCCGCAGCCAAGCAGAAGCTGGCCGAATTTCTTACATCGTTGCTTCCAGCCCTGCCGGCCGTGGCATCTATCCCTTCCACAAGAGCAATTTTGCTCCGCGTGCTTCGCTGGCCTGGTCTCCGGACGGCGATGGTAAGTTGAGCCGCTTCCTGTTTGGTGGACCGGGCAAGACCTCCATCCGCGCAGGTTGGGGCATGTTCTATGACCTGATCGGCCAGCCCTTGGCCGCCACTTACGAAAACAACGCCTTTGGGTTCCGCCAGTCCTTCAATAACCCGGCTAGCCAACAAACTTTTGCCACGGCTCCGCGGTTCACTGGCTTCAACGGAGTACCCGATGCTTTGCGCCGCCCAGCTCCGCAAGCCGGCTTCCCCGCCACGCCACCCAACATCTTCGCCATCACCGCCACGGTAGATGATTCGTTGAAGATGCCCTACGTCATGCGCCAGAATTTCTCCATTGGCCGTGAATTCAAGGATGGGCTCTTCATTGAAGTTGGCTACGTTGGCTCCTTGTCGCGGAACAACCTGATCAATCGCGATCTGGCCATGCCCACCAACCCCACAGACCCCAAGAGCGGCCAGACTTACTTTGAGGCCGCCACGCAAATGGTGCTACACCGCCGCGCTGGTGGCAACGCCACCAACATTGCTCCCATTCCTTTCTTCGAGAACTTCTACGGAAATCTCGCCGGCAATGGGCGCACCGCCACGCAGACCATATTCCAAGAGTCCTATCGTTTCTACAACGTGAACGACTTCACCAGCACCCTGGCGGATCTCGACCAGTTCGATTTCCCCTCCTGCGGCGTGCTGGGTTGTAACGCCCAGTTCAACCCGCAATTCAGCGCTCTTTCGGCCTGGAGTTCCATTGGCACGGGTAGCTATCACGCTCTGCAAGTGACGGCCCGCAAGCGCTTCCGGGACTTGACGGCGGACTTCAACTACACCTGGTCGAAGTCCATCGACATGGCCTCCCGCGCGGAAAACTCTGGTACTTTTGCCGGCTTCATGCAGAACCCCTTCAATCCGCGGCAGTTCCGCGCGGTGTCTGACTATGACCAGCGCCACATCTACAACGCCTACATAGTTTGGGATCTTCCCTTCGGCAAGGGTAAGCGCTTCGGCTCTGGAGTTGGAACGCTGCTGGATGGCTTCATCGGTGGCTGGACCATCTCGCCCACCTGGCAGATGGCAACCGAGCTGCCCACCAGCGTATTTGGTACTGGTGTTTGGCCCACTAACTGGAATGTCACCAGCCGGGCCGTGCCCCGCAATGGCGGCATCCCGGCTCCGGTTCCCGAAAAGACCAAGACGGGTACCTCGCCCAACCTGTTCTCGGATCCGGCTGCGGCGCGCGCCTACTTCGATTACTCCTTACCCGGCGAATCCGGTCCCCGTAATGTTCTTCGCCAGGATGGCACCTTCAACATCAACTTGGCCCTTGCCAAGCGGATCAAGATGCCCTTCCTCGAAGGCCACTCCATTCAGATCCGCGCCGAGGCCTACAACCTGACGAACGCGGTTCGCTTCATCGACCCGAACATCAACCTGACGCAACCGGCGAACTTTGGCCGTTACCAAACGCAAGCCAATACGCCCCGCCAAATGCAGTTTGCTTTCCGCTACGATTTCTAGTCGCTAGCGCAAACCCAATGAACCCGAAGCGGCTGGTCCTGGAAAGGGTCAGCCGCTTCTCTTTTGGCGGACGGCTTCGTAGATGCCGCGCGTCATGTTGTGCAAATCGAAGCTGCCGCCCCAGAATTGCAAGGGGCCCAAGCGCGGCAAGTAGCGCCGGAAGGGCCTCTCTTGATCGGCGCTAACTTCCAGGCTTAACGCATCCAGATCCGCCGTTCCTTCCCAGAATTCCTGCGCGTTGGCGCGCAGCGGGTCTTCCTTTTCTTCCGGCAAGGGTTCTGGCCCCACGGCTTCTTCCAGTTCCCCGGCGCCGCGAATGCGCAGCAGCGCCAGCGGATCATGCTCCACTTCCAGGCAAAAGGCGAAGAGCACCGCCAATACGTGTTTGCAGGGGCGCATCCAATCCTGGCAAGTGCAAGTTACTTGGATCTCTTTGTACTTCTTCGGCACTAGGCGAATGCCCAAGCTTTCCAATTGAATCGAGAAGGCGGTGGTCAGGCGGCCTTGTTCCAACTCGCTCTTGTCCCAATCGTTAGCCTGGAGCCAGTTCTTCAGCCGCTCCCAAATCTCCGGCGGCAAAAGCTCCAGCCGAACCTCCACCGTGTACGGCGCCTCGGAGGAGCCTTGCACCTCGGCTTCCAGATGCCCCACGCCGCCACGCAAGCCCTGCACGGCGCCGCGTGCGAAGTAGCGCTGACCATCTTCAATCCGCCGGCTGCCCACCGGATAGCTCATGATTTCTTCGCGCCAAAGTTCGGCCAGTAGAGGCGCGGGAATTCTATTCGGCAAGTGCTTCCTCCCCGCGGGCAAACAAAGTGCGCAGTTCGTCGTTGGACATCTCTGTCAGCCAAGTCTCCGCACCGTCCACAATTTGTTCGGCCAGTTGCTGCTTTTGCTCCAGCATTTGGTCAATTCGCTCTTCAACCGTGCCCATGGTCAAAAACTTGTGCACTTCCACTTTCGAGGTTTGCCCAATACGGTAGGCGCGGTCTGTGGCTTGGTTTTCCACGGCCGGGTTCCACCAACGATCGTAGTGGAAAACATGGGTGGCCGCAGTTAGGTTTAGCCCCGTGCCCCCAGCCTTTAAGCTCAGCAAGAAGAGGGACGGGCCGCCTTTGCTTTGAAAGGCGTCCACCATGCGGTCCCGCTCCGCGCGCGGCGTGGCGCCGTACAGAAATGGCACTTCGCTGCCCAAACGGTCCCGCAAGTGCTTGGCGAGCAGCATGCCCATTTCCGAGAACTGCGTAAACACCAGGGCCTTTTCTCCATTGGCGAGGATCTCCTCGATCATTTCTTCCAAGCGCAGCAATTTGCCGCTGCGTTGCGCGGTTGCCCCATCGTCCCGCAGGTATTGCTTGGGGTGGTTGCAGATCTGCTTCAGCTTCATGAGCGTGGCCAGAATGGCGCCCCGCCGGGCCATGCCGGTCTGCTTTTCCAATTCTTCAAACTGCTGCCGGATGACATCATCATAGAGTCGGCCCTGTTCCCGCGTCAGCTTGCAGAAGACTTTCATTTCAAGCTTTTCGGGAAGTTCGCTCAGGATGCTCCGGTCTGTCTTCAGGCGGCGCAGCAGGAAGGGGGCGGACATCCGCTTCAACAGGCGTGCCGCCCGCGCATCGTTGCGTTTTTCAATCGGCGCCAGGAAGCGGCGTTGGAACTCCGCGGCGTTGCCCAAATGCCCAGGGTTGAGAAACTGCATCAACGAATACAAGTCCCCGACGCTGTTTTCGATAGGGGTGCCGGTGAGCGCAATCTTGAAGCCGCCCTTCAAGCTGCGGACGGCTTGGCTTTGCTTGGCCGTGGCGTTCTTGATGTTTTGCGCCTCGTCCAAAACAATCCCTTCCCACTCGATTTGGCTCAGGCTTTTCAGATCCCGGTGGATGAGGGGATAGCTGGCCACCACCAGATCGTGTTTGGCCACCACGCGCTGGAAGTCCTCGTGTTTGCGGCGGTCTGCCCCGTGGTGCACCCAAACCCGTAAGCTGGGCGCGAAGCGCTGGCACTCGCGCTGCCAATTGCCGATGACCGACGTGGGGCAAACCAGCAATACCGGGGCCTCTTGCTGCGGTTTGCGGGCTAGAAGGAAGGCGAGCGTTTGGATGCTTTTGCCGAGGCCCATATCGTCCGCCAAGCATGCGCCCAAGCCAAACTTCGTAAGGAAGCTCAGCCACGAATACCCGCGCACCTGATAGGGCCGCAATTCGCCCCGCAAATTGTCGGGCGGCGCCAATTCCCGCACTTGGTCGCCTTGTTGCAATTCGCCCAGCAGATTTCCCAACCAGCCTTCCGCCTCAACGCCGCCAAATTCTACCGTCGCTTCCAAAGGCAAGAGGCCAAGCGCAATCCGCAGGGCTTCGCGCAGCCGCAGTTGCTTGTCCTTTTGCGTCCGCAGGAATCGCGCCGCCTCGCGCAGCCCTTCGGAATCCACCATCATCCAACGGCCGCCCACTTTCTGGAGCGGGCTTTTGCGCGCGGCCATCGTTTCAATCTCTTCCGCACCAAGCAGTTGGTCATCCACACTGACGCGCCAATCGAGCTTCACCAACGCCTCGCGGGAAAACACTCCGCCCTCCATGCGCGCGCTCAACCGGACCGACTTCATCTGTGCCTGGTCTAAAGATTCTGGGATTGTCACCTGGAATCCGGCTGCTTCCAAGTTTTCGGCCCAATGCTCGCGGAACTCCGGCACCTCTTCGGCCGTAAGCCGCAACCGCCCTCGCCATTGCGTCTGGCCTAAGCGCAGGAGGCTTGGATAAATCCGCGCGGCTTCTTCGGCGGCGCGCCAGGCGTGGCCCATCGTCTGGCCTTCCAACTCTTCAAAGGGTAGGCGGTTCCCTTTGGCTGGCTGCCAGAAAAGCTCCACGGCCCAGTCTTCGGAATCTTCTTGCGGTTCCCAAAGCAGTAACTCCAAACAGCCGCCCTGCTCTTGCTCGGCCAGCAGACTGGCCTTCCAAAAAGCGAGGTCTCTTTCCAGCCTTTGCAGGACGCTGTTCTCGCCCACAATGGTGTTGAAGGTGCCCGTAAGCGCCGCAAGCCAGCGCCCGTAGCTTCCCGGTGCGTGCAGCTTGCCCGTACCTTGCGCAGCCTCACGGACACCCGCGTCCACCAGCGCAACCAACACGGCCCACAAACAGGTATGGCGGGGGTAGGCCGCATTCTGCTGCGGATCTGGGCGTAGGGCGCGTGCGGAATCGGGCATCGCCTCGGCAAGCTGTTGGAAGCGCTCCCTATCTTTGCCCAAGAGGACAGGTTCCCAGGTGGCATGCCAAACCCCTTTATGTTGTTGCACGCCGGGCAAGAAATTACCGCTGCGCAGTATTTGATCCACCCATTGGGTGACCACCAGCCAGTAGCGGAAATCGGCACCGGTGCTTTGCGCCTGTTCGCCTTGCCGTTGGAAGCGCGCGTTCTCGTAAACGTACCACCAGTAGGCAGCGGGGCAGGGAATGGCCTTGCGTTCCCAATCGCGAAAGGTGCCATCTTCATCGGGCAAGCACAAATAGACGCGCTGGAGCTCGCGGGCGGGAATTCGCCTTCCAAGGCCAAGGGAACTGAGCGCCCGCGCGACGCCGGGACCCGCCCCTTGCACCCAAAAATAAAGTTGGCCGTCCCAGGCCGAGCAATGCAACTTCAAGATACTAGAGTAGAAGGAATGAATCCGGCGCTGCTGAGTTTAGGTGCGCTCTTGTTGGCGATTCTCCTGAGCTGCTTCACGCAGCGCAACATCGGGTTGCTGGCGATTGCCCTGGCAGGCGTGGTTGGAAGCGCGGCCAATCTCGATGCAAATGCAATCATGGCGGGCTTTCCGGTGTCCCTCTTTTTGACCATTGCGGGCATCACCCTTTTGTTCACCCAAGCGGAATTGAATGGCACGTTGCTGGCGCTGACCAGTACGCTGATGCGCGTAGCGCAAGGCAACGGCGCGCGCGTGCTCTTGTTGCTTTCTCTCCTTGCCGCATTGCTTTCCGCATTCGGCGCGGGGGCCATCGCCGCCACGGCTCTGGTGACTCCCGTAGCCATGCGAACCGCGCAAACGGCGCGTCTTCCTTTGTTCCTGATGGCGATCCTGATCGGCCTGGGCGCGAACGCGGGCAATCTCGCCCCCCTTTCGCCGGTTGGCGTGGTGGTGAATACTTTGCTCGCCCAGCAGTCTATAGCGGTGGAAGGTGGCCAGGTCTTCTGGGTGAACGCGCTGGCGCACCTGCTGTTAATTGCCCTCGCCTTCTGTCTTTTCGGTGGCTTGGCGCAATTCCGCCGCCAAGTCGCCATGAGCGCTTTCCCTCCGCCTGAGTGGACTCGGCCGCGCATTTTTACCCTTGCGCTGCTGCTGCTCCTTTTGGCCTCCGTAATGTTGTACAAAATTCCGCTCGGTCTGGCCGCCTTTGGTCTTGCGGCCTTGTTGGTGCTTCTCCATGCGGCCCCGGAAGCGAAAGCCATTGCTGCCATGCCGTGGAGTGTCATCGTTATGGTGTGTGGAGTGACGATGCTGATTGCCATCATCGAGAAGTCCGGGGGGATGGACATCTTCTCTGGTTGGATTGCCCGCTTCTCCACGGCCAATTCCATTCACGCCACATTGGCTTTTCTTACCGCGCTCATCTCCACCTACGCCAGCACTTCCGGCGTTGTTCTGCCCGCCTTTGTGCCCACCCTGCCGCGCTTGGCCACGGAAGCGGGAGTGGAGATCTCCGGCCTGGTTAGCTCCATCGTTTTGGGTAGCCATTTGGTGGATGTTTCTCCCCTGTCCACCATTGGCGCCATGGCCGTGGCTACCGTGGACGACGAGCCGACCCGCCAGCGGCTTTTCCGGCAATTGCTCCTCTGGAGTTTCTCCATGTGTCCTGTGGCCGCGCTCATTAGCTATGTCTGGTTTCGCCATCTCTAGGCGATAAAATTTAGCGTTGCACTTGTATCATGCACCTTTTCCATTTGTTCGATGAAAACTTGCTCGGCCGGGCAAACGCACCGGCCCTCGAGTGGCAAGGACAAACCTATACCTTCGGAGAAATAGAAGCCGCAAGCAACCAGATTGCCGGGTGGCTGGCCGCCCAGGGATTCGTCGCCGGTGATCGTCTCTGCGTTCAACTGCCCAATTCCCTCTTCGTCGTGCAACTTTTTCTGGCTTGCTTGAAGCTTGGCGTCATCTACATTCCCATCAATGTGCTCTATCGCGATCGGGAGGTGGGCCATATTCTTCAAGATGCCGCCCCGCGCCTGTTTCTACACGCCGGGGAAGCTCTTCCATCCGCTAGTGGGTACCCTAGTTCACGTCCCAATTTGGGCGTCCTCGCTGGCTCAACGGTCGCGGCCCTGATTTACACTTCCGGCACCACGGGTCCGGCCAAAGGGGCCATGCTTACGCACGACAACTTCGCGTTCAATGCCATGGCGCTGCGCTCCATCTGGAACCTTAACTCCGAAGATCGTTTGCTGCTCGCCTTGCCGCTTTTTCACGTCCATGGCTTGGGCAATGGCATTCTCACGTGGCTGGTGGCCGGTTACCGCCTGCGCCTCTTGGAGCGCTTTGAGGCGAAGCTGACCGAACAGGAATTTCTCTCCTTTCGGCCTACCGTTTTTTTCGGGGTTCCCACCATGTACGTCCGTATGCTCGATTGGGCCGCAGTTCCCCCGGCAAGGCTTTTCGTCAGTGGTTCCGCGCCCTTGGCTGAGCACACCCACGCCGCGTTTCGTGAAAAATTTGGCGCTCCCATTTTGGAGCGCTATGGCATGACGGAAGCGCTCATGATTGCCAGCAACCCTCTCCATGGCGAACGCCGCGCGGGAACCGTGGGGCTTGCTCTGCCGGGCGTAAAGGTAGAGGTGCGCCCCCCGGAGCAGGAAGTGTTTGTCCAGGGCCCCAACGTGTGTGCTGGCTATTGGGGGCGCCCGGGGCCGTTCCTCGAAGACGGCTGGTTCCGCACCGGAGATATCGGCGCTTTGAGCGAGGACGGCTACTTGACTCTGAATGGGCGCAAGTCGGACTTGATTATCTCAAGCGGCTTCAATATTTACCCGCGCGAAATCGAAGAGTACTTGCTCGAACAGCCCGAGATCCAAGAGGCCGCTGTGATTGGTGTGCCCGATGCGGCAAAGGGTGAAGTGCCGGTGGCATGCCTTGTGGCCGCCAGCGGCGCGAAGATTGATGCGGAAACGATTCTTGGCCGCTGCCGGGAATCCCTTGCCAGCTTTAAGGTTCCGCGGCGCGTGATCTGGCTAGACCGCTTGCCCCGCAATGCGCTGGGCAAAATCCAAAAGCATCTATTGGCCGGCGAGATAGGCCCGCAGTAAGGGCCGATAGCTTTCAATGCCGGGGCCTTCCCATTGAGGGTCCTTGGCCATTTCGTCCCAACTGCGCAGGCGTAGAATATCGCGCAAGAGTGGTTCTTCGGCGAAGGCCTGAGCCTCTTCGGCCGCCATTGGGCCGCCCTGTAAGCGCAGCGTTTCTTTGCTGGCGGGCGATAGCTTCTCCATGTAGTGCGCGTTGGTCGCCGTCAAATATCTTTTGGCGTCTACGTGGCCCCCCACCAGTTTGGCCAAGCGCTCGGAAAATCCGCGCTCGCGCAGCCAAGCAGCGCCGATTTCGTCGTGATTGATTACCCCCACCCGTTCATCTTGAACGGCGTCTTCCGTTTCCAGCAGGTGGCCAACATCATGCAAGAGCGAGGCCAAGACCAATTCATCATCCGCCCCCGCCTGCTGGGCACACCACGCGCATTGCACGGCATGCTCCAGCTTGGATACGGATTCTCCGAAATACTGTTCGCCGCCAGAATCAGTAAGAAGGTCCATCACCTCCTGCACAATTTCGTCGACAGAAGAGAAAGACATAGGTGGGAGGGGGGGGATGCAGTGAAGGTAAAGTTGGTGGACCTGAAGGGATTCGAACCCTTGACCTCTTCCATGCCATGGAAGCGCGCTCCCAACTGCGCCACAGGCCCACGTGGAACATTCCTAAGTATACCAAAGAGGGCCCTACGCGCTCCAGCCAAAAAGCCGCTGGGCGTTTTGCCCGCGGATCAGATCCTTCGAGGGCTCAGAGACAAAGTCAAAGAGCGCGTCAAACTGCTGTCTGGATTTCGAATAAGCCGATGCGTCCATGCCGACGCCACCCCAAATCAAGCGGGCCGCGCCAAACTCCTGGTACAGCGGACGCAGGTATTTCTGCTTCACATCAAGGTGCGGCCAGGCTTCGTTCGAAGAATAGGAAAGGCCGGAAATCTTCATCACCACATTGGGGCGCCGGGCTAAGCGGAGCACCGCTTCAAACTGCGCATTGGTACCCATGCCGGCGCGGCACAGATGGTCCACGATAACGGTGGTCCCGGTTGCTTCAATCGCCAATTGCGCGATCTGCGGAGCAAAGGCCGGAATGGCATGCATCTGCAGCATTAGCCCCATGCCCGCAAGACTGAGCACCGTTTGCCGCACGGCGTCGCTGTTCAGGTCCCGGTCTCGAATGGCCCCCATCACCGCGGGAGCCTGCGCAGGGTCCCCGTAACGGTGGATCCGCAAGGCCTTGATCCGGCCAGGCCAACGTTCGGACAGGGCCTTCAGGTTTTCCGGAGTCTTGGGGTTCAGAGGGTCAAACAAAGCAGCACCGCGGAAAAAACCAGGCTTAGGCTCGTTCCTCAGACAATATTCCAAATAGCTATGGTCGTCCTGGTAGGGTTCCGGGTGCACGATCACCGCACCCGCCAAGCCGCTTGCCTTCACAAAGTTGCTATAGGCTTCCAGGGGCTGGGGCTTGGGGTCGTACGGAGCGTTTTTGTGCAAAGGGAATGCTTTGCGGTCCGCGGCAAAAAGATGGATGTGGGTGTCGATAATGGGCCGGCTGGTTTGTGCCGCCAGGAGCGCGGGGCTAAGCAAAAAGCTACGGCGGGAATGGTTCATCGAATTTTCTCCGCAATCGATTTCGCCTGCAAAAACTGGAGGAGATAATCGGGGCCGCCGGCTTTTGAATCTGTCCCCGACATATTGAAGCCCCCAAAAGGATGCGAGCCCACCATGGCGCCGGTGCACTTGCGGTTCAGGTAGAGATTGCCCACGTGAAACTCGCGGCGTGCCCGCTCCACCTTTTCGGGATTGCCGGAATAGAGCGCGCCGGTTAGCCCGTATTCCGTGGCGTTCGCCAATTGCAAGGCCTCTTCAAAATCGCTAGCTTTTGTCACCGCAAGTACAGGCCCGAAAATTTCTTCCTGGAAGATTCTCGCCGTCGCGGGAACGTCGACGATGATGGTTGGCGCAAGGAAAAAGCCTTCGCCCGCAGCCTTAGCGCCACCCGCCACCAGGCGGCCCTCGCCCTTGCCAATCTCCATGTAGTTCAAAATCGTCTTTTCGGCCCGGGCACTCACCACCGGTCCTAAATAGTTGTCCGGGTCTTCGGCGGGGCCTTGCCGCAATCGCTGCACTCGCTCCACTAGCATGGGTACGAAGGCATCGTAAATGGCCGCATCCACAATGCAGCGTGAGCAGGCAGAACACTTTTGGCCCTGGAAGCCAAATGCCGAGGCGATCACCCCGTCCGCGGCGGCCCCCAAATCCGCAACTTCACGATCGACCACAATTGCATCCTTGCCGCCCATTTCCGCCACCACCCGCTTAATCCAGATTTGCCCCGGCTGGTGCTTGGCCGCCAGTTCATTCACGCGCAGGCCAACTTCTTTGGAACCCGTGAAGCTAATGAAGCGCGTCTTGGGATGGCTCACCAAAATGTCGCCCACCTCGCTGCCACTGCCCGGCAGAAACGTGTAGCTCAAGGGCGGGAAGCCCGCTTCCGCCAGCACTTCGACAAACTTCGCTGCAATGGTCGGCGTCTCGCTCGATGGCTTGATCACCACAGTATTGCCCGTCACCAATGCCGCAACCGTCATGCCCGCCAAAATCGCCAGCGGAAAATTCCAAGGAGGAATAATCACGCCCACGCCAAGCGGCAAATAAACCAGACGGTTCGATTCTCCGGGAAGCTGGTAAATCGGCTCCGGGTTCGCGAAGCGCAGCATTTGCCGTGCATAGTAATCGCAAAAATCAATGGCTTCGGCCGTCTCGGCTTCCGCCTCGGCCCAACTCTTTCCCGCTTCCAGAATCATCCACGCGTTGAATTCGCTCTTGCGCCGTTTCAGGATTTCCGCGCAACGGAAGGCCATCGCGGCGCGGCTCTCGGCGGATGTCTGGGCATAGGTGGGAAAGTAGGCGTACGCCGCCAGGATAGCCGCATTGGCTTGCTCTGGGGAGGCTTTGGCATGGCGGCCCACCAGCTGTTGCGGCTGGGAAGGGTTGATGCTCTCGAAAGTCCCCGCCCCGCCTTTTTGCGCCTTTCCTTCCAGCCACAAGTTGTACTCGCGGCCCAATTCGTCTTTCACCTTGCGCAAAGCTGCTTCCATCTCCGCTCGGGCAGCGGGCTCAGAGAAGTTGCGATAAGGCTCGTTGACAAAGGGGGGAAGGGCAGCAAGGTTCATAGGGCGACGTTAGTCCTGGACCAAGCGACGACCGCTTTCAAAAATCTCGGCGGCTTCGTCGGCGACAGCGCGACCGGTTTCAAATAATTCGCGACCGCGCTTGTAAATTCTTTCCCCTGTTTCGCGGACGGTTTCGCGGCCTTTGCGGGCCACGCCGCCAATGCGTTTCCGGGTTTCCTCTCCCGCTGCGGGAGCAAGCAGCAAGCCGACGGTGGCGCCCAGCGCCGCGCCGGCGAAAAACCAAATCAAATCCTGCGAACGATCATTTGCCATGTCCTTATTCTACTGCTGGAGCAATCGCCCACCAGGGCGAAACGCTGCTGGCCCAATACCGGTGCGGCCGCACTTCTAGCCTCTGGCCATCGGAGAGCACCCGCACTTGCCCCAATTCGTCCGTGCGAAGGATTTGCGCACGGTGCGCGGCCAGGCGCGCCAAAACGCTCGGGTGCGGGTGGCCAAAGCTGTTGGCGTAACCGGCGCTGATGAGGGCAATGTCAGGCTTGGTGGCCTCCAGCCAAGCTTCCGTCGTAGAAGACTTGCTGCCATGGTGCGCCACCTTCAGAAAGTCAACTTCCGAAAGCGCACCACGCTCCAGCATTGCCAGTTCCGCACTGGCTTCAATGTCGCCGGTCAGCACAAAACGGTGCTTGCCGTGCTGCACGCGCAAAACCAAGGAGGCATTGTTCGATTTCATTGCCTCGCCCTCACCCTCGCCCTCGCAAGATGGCCAGAGCACCTCTACTTGGGTGACGCCCAGCGACACTCTGTCCCCTGCCTTCAACCGCCTTACCCGCGGCCCCGCCTTTTTCTGCAGCGCGTCCCATAGAGGACCTGTAACGCGGCAACTGGCCCACACTTCCCGCGGGCGAAAGTTGTCATAAACGGCCAGCAGGCCGCCTGCATGGTCGTGGTCCCCGTGGCTGACAATCAGCGTATCCAGATGCCCAATCTGGCGGGACCACAGGTAGGGGGAAACCATCGCCTCGCCAGGGTCAAACTTCGACATCGGAAAGCCGCCGCCGTCCAGCAGAGCCAGGTAGCCATCCGGTCCGGCCAGAAAAAGCGAATCGCCTTGGCCAACATCCAGCACCGTAAGCTCTAGCTTGCCGGTCTCCAAGTTGGGCCAGCGATCCCAAGGGTGATAAACCAGCAACAGGAACGCCGCCACCACAGCGGTGGTGCCGAGCGCGGGCACTTGCTGGCTGCGGCGAAGTTGCCAGGCCAAAAGCAGCAGGCTCGCCACGAGCATGGCGCCAAGCCACAGGGGCGGATCGGGAACGCGCAGCCCGGGGTCCCACCGCAAGTGCCAATCCACGGTCTTTTGCGCCGTTAAGGCCAGCCAGGAGAGCACCGGGGAGACCACGGGGCCCACGACAATGCCGGCAAGCGCCACGCTGACCAGCACCGAAAGCAAGAAGACCACCGGGATGTTGGCCAAGAGGCCGACCAGACTGATGCGGTGGAAGAAGAGAACGGATGGAAGGCCCAAGCCCACCAGCATGACCAGTGTCAACAACAGGGCATTCGCCGCGGTCATGGTGAACCAAATGCCCAGGCGGGTTGCCGCGCGCACTTTATTGACGGGCCAAGGGAGCAGGCGGGCAATGGCGTCCGTGGCCAGCTTCAATTCCAGGCGGAGCTCGGCTGCTTCCGGCTGGTGCAAGAGCGAATAAGCTGGCGTATCGAAGCGGTTTGCCGCAATGCGCCAGGGCCGGTGGAGCCTATCGTCCAGCGGACCCGCCAAGGCCGCCAGTGCGGCTACCGCAAGGAAGCTCAACAGGAAGCTGCCTTCAAAGAGTTGAGCGGGGTCGATCAACAAGATGACAATGGCGGCCCCGGCCAGCATGTTTATGGGTTGTGGCCGCCGGTATAAGCCTCGCGCCAGTAAGAACAAGGCAAAGCCAATGGTGGCCCGGGCTACGGGCGCGCCCAGGCCGCTCAACACCGCGTAAAGAGCCACCAACGCCGCCGCCAGGCAAAGGTGCAACCAGCGGGGCAAGAGGAAAACGCGCAACAGGGCTAAGGCAATCCCGGCAATGAGCGAGATGTGCGAACCCGAAATCACCAGCGCATGGTAGGTGCCAGTTTGGCGAAAGCCGTCTTTGGTGGCTTGGGGCAGGCGGCTGGAGTCGCCGAGGATCAGGGCAGCCAAAATTGTTTCCACATAGCTGTTTTGCCCACTCAACTGGTTTAGGCGATGGCGCACCCAGGTGCGCGCCCCAAAATAGGCATAGCCCACGGAGGTGCCGCATCCTTCGCCAATTTTTTCCGGCCGCTCGCCGCCGCTGCTGGTTGCCGTCCAATAAATGCGGCGGTGCCCATAGTAGCTTTCCGCATCGAAGACGTTCGGGTTGCCGTTGTTGCGAATGTCCCGCACCCGGGCCAGGGTGCGCACGCGGTCGCCGTAGGAAAAATCCAACGGAGCGGCGCCCTCTCGGGGAAAGTAGGAAAGCCGCAGCCGCGCTTCCGGCGCCACCTCCAGCACAAAGCGCTGCCGCCGCTCGTCCTGCTGCGCTTCGTCCACCACACACCCTTCCACCGCGACCAACTCTCGAGGATTCACTTCCGCAAAGGGCAAGGGGCGGCCCTCGACGGCATCAAACCTTCCCGCCGCCAAAAAGAAGATAAAAGCAACACCGGCCACCCATTGCCCCACGGCACCGTTCTTGGCCCGTGCAAGCAGCCAGAGCGCGGCGCAAAGCGCACCGCAAGCCCACGCCGTGCCTTGTTCTAATAAGAACGCATTCCCAAAAAGAACGCCGCTCACTACCCCGAATGCTAAGGGTAGGAGCGGCTCATGAAATGTTTGAGGCTTCCGTTCGGGAAGAATGGACACTTGACTAGTGTCCGGAAGCCCCCAAATGCTCTCAGAGTTTTTCGCGGCTTAGGGCGCGGCGCGGGCTTCTTTCACCACCTGCAGATATTGCCGGGCGCGCTCAGTAAACACCTCGAACTTGCCTTCCGCAATGGTTTTCGCGTCAATCAATTCGCCGCCCACCGCCACCGAACAAGCGCCCGCCTTGATGAATTCGCCCGCCGTCTCCAGGTTCACTCCCCCCGTCGGGGCCATCTCGATATGCGGAAAGGGGCCCTTCAGCGCCTTGATGTACTTTGCGCCACCCACATTGCCGCAAGGAAATACTTTCACGATGTCCGCGCCCGCATCCCAGGCGGTCTTCACTTCTGTAGGTGTCAGCGCCCCAGGCAGGATGACCTTCGAATAGCGTTTGGCCATTTCGATGGTGGGCCGGTCTAGGCTGGGGGTGACAAAGAACTGCGCCCCGGCCAACATGCAAATACGGCAGGTTTCCCGGTCGAGAACCGTTCCGGCACCCAGCAGAATCTTGTCACCAAACTGGTCGGCCAACTTTTCCAAGGCCTGGATGGCGCCGGGAACTGTCATGGTAATTTCGGCCACCTGAATGCCGCCTTCGTACAGCGCCTCAATGGAGCGAAGCGCGGCCTCTGCCGTTGCGGTGCGCACAACCGGCACCACCCCACCTGCAAGCAGGCGGGCCAGAATGGTTTCTCTTGTCATCCTCGTAATTGTAATCTGGCGCCCGTCAGAATCAGGTGCCTGTCGCGCGCAGGTCTTTGTAGAACACCACCGTGTCGCACAAAGCGCCATCAGGCATCAACGCATAATCCGGAATAATGCCCACCACATGGTAGCCTTGCCGGCGGTAAAGGCGGTCTGCCACCCCGTTGCGAACCGTATCCATTACGAGCAACCACTTGCCCCGTGCCCTGGCTTCCGCTTCCAACCCCGCCAAGAGAGCCGCGGCCAAGCCCTTGCCTCGGTGTTTTGGGGACACCAGCATCTTGGCAATCTCGGCGCGGTGCGGTTGATTCGGTGGTAGGTTCAAAATCAATTGAGCTGTGCCCGCCAATTCGCCCTTGACGAAAGCGCCGAAGACAATGCGCTCTTCCTGCTCCATTCCTCCCGCCAGCGAAGCGAAGAAGGCCGCCCCATCCCTTGCCGTGAAAGGAAGCAAAAAGCTGACCGATGCCCCTGCATTCACGCAATCGGCAAGTATGGCGCCCAACTGCGGCACCCAACTTGCGTATTCGCCGGGAAGCAGCCGGCGAATTTCTCCCGCCCCGCTCATGGCTTCAGTTTTTTGCGCAGCTTCTTGAGGGAAGCTTCCCGCTCCGTGGATGCCCAGGAGGATTGGATTTCGTCGTCTTGCACGTCGGCGGCGCGTCCCAGCAAAATGTAGGCCGGCAGTGCGTGCGGCAAGTGCCGCCACAGGGCCATCTCCTCCAAAGCCGGAACCGCGCGCTCGCGGATGTGCCGCATCAGGTAAGGGTCGCGCGTGGTGGTAAGTTCCAGCAGAAGATTCATGGCGTTCATGCGATCTTGCCAGGCATAGCTGTTCAGCATTTCCACAAACCAAGTGGTGGGCACGCGCAAGCCGGTGGCGGGGTTTTTCGCCGCGTAGTAGGCCAAAGGCGCCAAGCTGCGTAAGGCTGCGCCGCGGACAAATTGCTCCGGGTCGCGCAACGCGTATTGGAGATCATCGATCAAGCCTTGCCCCTTGGGCCCGTAGCCCAACAGGGTGGCGGCAATGGTGCGGTCGTCGGGGTCCGCGCTATCCCGCAATACCCGCCGCAAAAGCGATTGGTTCTCGTTCACCAAGTCCGGCAGTTGCAACTGGATCACTTGCGCGGGCGTGTGCGTGATGAGCGAATAGCCCAGGCGCCAATCTTCGCTGGTTTCGTTCGCCTTGGCCGCATCAGAGAGGGCGCTGATCAGGCGGCTGTGAATCTCCACCAGGTTTTCCGGGAGGGGAAGATTCTCGTTTGTTGGCGCTTCGCGCAATTCCAAATGGATTTGGCCCCGCTCTTCCACGCCCAGGTAAAGGATCGCCTTGCCGCCTTCGCAGCAAACACTCTCTATGTTGGCGCGAGCGACGCCCTTCAGGCTCAGCAACATCTCCTCCAAGTCCCCCTTCGAGGGGGGAAGGGGGTCGCCTTCGCGAATGCTCAGGGCCTTGGCCAACTTTTCCGTGGAATAATCGCGCGTGCCGTAGCTGTCAATAATGCCAATCGCGGGCCGCGTTTGGGCCAGCAACAAACCGGAGCAACACAGGAAGAAGAAATACTTCACAACTCTAGTGTGACGCTAGACGGTGCCAGCGGTTACAACAGAAAGCTGACCAGCACCATCAATACGCCAGTAGCCGGCAGGAGCAGCAAGCCTTTCTTGAGCCCCGAAGCCTCCGACCCGGCTACGCCGCCGATAATGGGCGAGCTTGCCACCAGCCCCAGCCAGCCGCAGGTGACGGCAATGCCGATGGCGGTCGCCGTACCCGTAGGGAAACGCCCACCGACTACCGAAAGCGCAGTTGGGAATACCGGAGCCATGGCTACGCCGGCGGCGAATACCGCGCCCCAGGTGACGTTGGCGTCCTTGGTTTGTAGCATCAGATAGGTTGTCACCGCAATGCCGACCGAGGAGGCGAGCAGGAGAGTCGGAGCGGGAAGTTGCCCAATGGCGGGTACGGACGCAACAATCAGGCGCCCGGCCAGGAGGCCAAGCGCGAAACCGAAGCTCAGAATCGTAAGCGCCTTCTTTTCGGGAATGCCTTGCGCAATCAAGTGGCGCACCAGCCAGTTCCAAACGCCCACTTCTGCGGCGACATACAGGAAGAGCAGCAGCGAGGGCAACAGCAATTGCGGGTTGGTTAACAGCGATGGCACATCGCCAAACTGGAATTGCACCACGCCGGTGGGTTTCGGCATATCGGTGGCGCCGTGCAAGGCCAGCGTAGCCAAGGTCAAGAGCGCCGTAAAGTTGCAAAGCTTAAACGAATTGCCGCCGAAGAGGTTCGCCGCAATAAAGGGGGTGGCAATGCCGCCCAAGCCGAAGAAAGTATTAAAGCCATTGAAGACTGCCGTGGGGTTGTCCGTCTTGACATCGTTCACCAAGGCGTTGGCGCCCGCCACGATAATGCCGCCACCAATGCCGAGAATCAACATATTGATGCGGATGGAGCTAAAGCCCTTCGAGCGCGGCAACAGAAATAGGGCAGCGGCAATTAAGGCCAAACCCAGCACCAGGCCAACCTTTTTGCCCTGCAGGTCGATCAGCGGCCCTTGCAGTAGTGAGCCGATCACCAAGCCAATGGCCTGCATGGTGGCGATGGCGCCATTTTGGGAGGGGCTAAGGTCGAAGCGCTTCGATAGGTCGGGTAGGATGCTGCCGAGCATGGCGGCGATCATCCCGTAAACGAAAATGGCCATGATGGCGGCCACTAAGAGCATTGAAAGTTCCATAAACAGACAGAGCGTATCACACCGTGTGCGATACGCTCCTGAGGCTTGGTTAAATTGTGGAAATTATTGGCGTAAATGGCTTTAGCCGATGCGCAGCTTGTTGGCGCGCGCATCCCAAAACACCGGCTTTTTCGAGCGGTAGCTTTGGGTGGCCATGTGGCCCGGAATGGCAGCCACTTGGCCGGCTTGGGCCGGGGCAATCGCCTTTTCTTTGCCGATCACCGCGTTTAAGAAATTCTTGACGTGGTCTGCAGTGGCGTCCGGTTGGTTGAAGTCCTTCAAGTAGTTCAGCGTCACGGCTTCCTTATCCACAAACTTGCGGGAATTGCGGATGAAGCGCGGTTGCGGCGTGAAGTACAGGTTTTGGCGGTCCATCACTTCAATGGTGCCCTTCTGGCCCATGAACTGTTCGCCATAGCCATATTGGTCGTTGCCGAAGAAGCAGGAGTAGTTTAAGTGGAACTTGTTCGGGTACTCATACAGAGCACTGAGCGTGTCGGGCACTTCGCGGTCGTCCGCGCCGCCCCACTGATAAATGCCACCGGAGGCCATGCAGGACAGCGGAAGCTCGGCCTTCACCAGGCTGCCGACTACGAAGTTGGTGATGTCGGTCTGGTGCACCAGCAGGTCCGTGGAGATGCCGCCGGAGTAATCCCAATAGTTGCGCCACTGGAAGTAGCGGCCCTTGTCGAACTTGACGTTCTTGTTCGGCGTTCCTTCGAGGAAGCGCTTCCAATCGGTGTTTTGCTCGCTCGCATCAGCGGGGATGATGTAGCGCCAAGCCGCAGGCACAGACTTGGTGGGGTCCACCGTGGGGTCAAAATTGCGATACCAGAAGGCGCGCGTATAGTGGATTTCCCCAATCAAACCGTCTTCGACCATCTTCTTGGCTTGGATGTAGAGCTTGTTCGAACGGTTCTGCGTACCCACTTGCACTACCGTACCCATCTTGGCGGCGAGGGCAACAATTTCCGCGCCTTCTTCAATGGTGTGCGCGATGGGCTTTTCGAGGTAGATATGCTTCTTGGCCTTCAAGGCGGCCATGGCCATGGGGTAGTGCAAATGCTCAGGCGAGCAGATGAAGACAACGTCCACGTTGGGGTCGTTGATGACGTCGCGATAATCAACAGTGGTCTTGGGGGAATTCTTGCCTTGGGTTTGGACAATATCCTTGCCCTTGTTCAAGTTGCCTTGGAAGGTATCGCAGACGTGGACCACTTCCACCATGTCCTTGCTCAGCAGGTACATCTGGTTCATTACGTGTGCGCCGCGGCTACCCGTGGCAATCCAGCCCACCCGTAGGCGGTTGTTCTGCGCATTGGCGGCCATGGCGCCCGCTGCGGTCGTGATCAATAGATTGCGGCGGGTCATTTCGTTGTTCATCGTGGACTCTCCTACTCTGGCTGCTTCTGAGGCTCGGGCTGCTCTTGCGGGGCAACTTTGCGCGCCTGCTCAAACAAAAAGTTTATCGTCTTATCCGTACGGATGCGGTTAGCAATGCGCTCCAAGCCGCCTTCTTTTTCCAGCTTCAATCGCACCGCGGCAACGGGCTCTCGCTGCGAACGGGCAATCCGCTGCACTTCGCGATCCACTTCTTCTTCCAACACGGATACGCTTTCCAGGCCCGCGATACGATCCACCAAAAGCGTGGCCTTCACGTCGCGAATGGCACGGTCGCGCTGGCTTTCGGAGAACTTCTTGTAATCGAGGTTCAGGCTTTGCGGGTCGATGCCCTGCATGGCGAGAGTTTGGGCGTAACTGCGGAGTTGGCTTTCCATCTGCCGCTCGATGTAGGTTTCGGGCACCGGGAAATCATGCGCGTCGGCCAGTTTTTCCAACAACTGGGACTTTGCCGCTTCCTGAGCGCGATAAGTCCGTTCGGCCAGAATCGAGGCCTTTACCTGTTCGCGGAATTCGTCCAGAGTCTTGAAGTCGCCCATGGATTGCGCAAAATCGTCATCGAGTTCGGGCAGCTCTTTGCGGCGCAGGAACTTCAGCTCTAAATCGAAAGTCACGGTCTTGCCCGCCAACTGCGTTTGTCCGTAGTCTTCGGGGTAATCGACCGTGATTTGCTTCGACTCGCCGGGAACCATGCCCACAATGCCTTCGGTGAAGGCCGCCATGGTGTCGGGGTTGCCCAGCTCAATCATCATCTCGTTGGACTTAACGGGTTCGCCTTCCACCCCGGCGATGCTTTCCAGCGCCACCACCGCGAAGTCGCCTGCCTCGGCGGCGCGCGGGTCCAGGTTCACATATTCGGCCTTCGATTCGCGCAATTGAGCAATGCGGTCGTCCAGGTCTTTGTCCTCGACGATGGGGTCTTCGTACTCCACTTCCAGACCCTTATACTCTTTGGTTTCAAACTCCGGGTGCACGTCGAATTGCGCTTTGAACACCAAGGGCTGGCCGTCCTCAAACTTCAAGTCCACAATGTTTGGCGTGCCCACCACTTGCAGGTGCTCTTCTTCAAAGCGCTTGTTCAAAGCCTTAGGAATTAAGGACTCAATCACTTCCTGCCGCACTTCCGTGCGAAAGCGGTTTTGAATAATCGACAACGGAGCCTTGCCTGGACGAAAACCAGGCACGTTGGCCTGCTTTTGGATCTTCGCCAGCACACGCGACGTCTCGTCGGCGATATCGAGAACAGAAACCGTTACTTCCAATTCGTGGCGGCAGCCTTCAATCAATGCCATGTTGTGTTTGCTTTCTCAATAAATTTGGCGACCGGGAAGAACCCGGCCGCCTGTTAGTTCAATCCTCGTGGTGGGATTAGAGGCCCGCAGCCGCTTTCAGGTCAGCCGCTTTGTCGGTCTTTTCCCAGGAGAAGCTCTCTTCCGTGCGTCC
>JANRIK010000025.1:0-53960 GCA_033765085.1 Bryobacter sp.
AACCATCGCAGGTTGCTGGAACCCATCGGCAACATCCCGCCGGCCGAAGCCGAACAACGTTACTACGCTTCGCTGGACTGTCCAGCGCTGGTGGCGTGACTCGTATTAATTAGCCTCCGGGAAAGCCGGGGCGGTTCACTCGCTGGTCTTAAGCATACAGCAGAAACGTAACCTCAAACCAACGGAACAGATTTACAACAGGGATTTCCGAAAGAACAGCAACGAAGCAGGATCTCGTTGGCTCAGCCTTGAGGTGCCATTTGTCGATAAGGCTATCTTCGATTTTAGTTGGGAAACTTATCAAAGGGCAATCCTGGGAGAATTTTCCGCAAGTCAACGCGCTACTATTCCTACCGTCGTGGCGGTAAGTCCGCAGAAGAATTATAGTGAAGTTGTAAAGTATTGGAACAATATCGAAGGGCTACCAGAAGAAGAAGCTCTTATTGACGTTTTGCGAATACTCGAACCAAGGATTGAACGAGTTGTTCTAAAGACCAGTCCGTATTCGGTTTCTGTCCGAAGATCCGGGAATAACTTTTTAGAACCAATAACATATTTCGGCGAAGGACTGGCGCAGCTTTTTGCACTGTCCTTGTCTTTGATCCAGGTCAAACATGGAATAGTGCTTATTGACGAAATTGAGAGTGGCCTTCATTATTCGATTTTCCCAAAGCTCTGGGAGTTTCTCTTTCGACAATGCAAGGAGCAAGGCACTACATTGTTTGCGACGTCACACAGCTACGACGTTGCAGACTCCTTCGCAAGGCGAGCACTCTATCAGAAGGAGATTTTGGGAGTGCTCACACGGCTTGATGTGATCGGAGGAAGGATTCAAGCTGTTCAATATACGGAAGAAGAAGCCTACTTAGCGGCACTGGATAGATTGGAGGTTCGCTAGTGAAAGCTTGGGCTGTGCTAAAAGGCATAGACGAATGGCACCTGCTTCAGCATTCGGGCGAAAGAGCGAAAGAACTTTTTAAGGAGCCGCCTAAGCCGAAACCCAGCGAACCCGCGCTTTCGGGTGATACAGTCGCTACTAGACTTTCAGCCGCATTGAAGGACAATACCCTGAATGTAATTTGCGTGATATGCGACGCGGAAAGACAATCTGCTGATGAACGCTGGAGAGCACTAAAGAACATCGTTGAAAGTGCTTATAACGATTGCCCCGCGGAATTTCCAGAACGTGGATTAATTCTCAATCAGAAGGATAGGCCAAAGCTAGGAATTTGGATTATGCCAGACAACATAAAGCAAGGCATGATTGAAGACTTCTACTTGTCAGCAATTCCTGATGGAGATCCATTGCTAAGGGAAAGCAAAGAGTTTTTGAACGTCTTGAAGGCAAAGAACCTGTTTCAGGGACAATTATCAAAATCGCTTTACCGTGTGTGGCTGGCCATTCATGCCGAGCCGCCAGGTCCAGCCGCAGCAATCTCAAGAGGGTTGCTCAAGCACGACTTGGGACTGTTGGCAAATTATTTTGATTGGCTCTACTCCTTGATAGTGGATGAGAGCAAAGAGCCCTCAATTATTAGGATTGACAGCGCTTAGCGTCCCCAGCCGTGGCGGACGAGCCAGCGGGCCAGTAAGTCGCTCCAGGGGCTGAGGTGCCAGTTGTCCTTGGCCAAGCCCACGCCGTGGCGGCCGTGTTCGAAGATGTGCATTTCCGATTCCACGCCGTGCTTGCGCAGGGCGGCATAATACGCCAAGGCGTTTTCGACCGGTACGGCGGCATCGTCAGTTGTGTGGAAGAGGAAGGTGGGCGGGGTGTCGCGCGTCACCTGCAACTCGTTGCTGAGCAGCTTCACAAGGGCGGGGTCCGGTGTGTCGCTGCCCAGTAGATTGCGGCAACTGCCTTGGTGCTTGTAGCTCTCTGTGCAAGTGATGACCGGGTAGGCAAGGATGGCGAAATCGGGGCGAGTTTCGCTGGTGAAGTGGGTGGAAATGGTGGAAGCCAAGTGGCCACCGGCGGAAAAGCCCCAAACGCCGACCTTCATAGGGTCCAGGCGAAATTCATCGGCCCGTTGGCGCACCAGCTTGAAGGCCGCGCTGACATCGTTCAGCATGGCGGGATGCTGGTGGCGCGGACCGAGGCGGTACTTCAACACAAAGGCATGGATGCCAAGGCCATTCAACCAGCGGGCAATCTGCATGCCCTCGTGGTCCATGGCGAGGTTCCGATACCCGCCGCCGGGGCAAACAATGACAGCGGCTCCGGTGGCGCGTTCGCGGGGGGCCGGGTAGGGGGTAAGGGTGGGACGATCCTGCTCCTCGGCGATATTGGGCAGCAAGGCGATGGGCTCTTGGGCAAAAGAGGGAACGAGGAGAAGAGAGAGGATTAGAGTTTGGCGCAACACGCATACAGTTTATGCCGGGAAGCGCGAGGGGGCTTGGCACTAGGTCTGGCCACTGGGGTATCATCGCGGGATGACTTGGCTGTGGAGTCCGCTGGATTGGTACCGCAAAGCTTCCGAGGGCAGCGCCCTGTGCGGTTGGGTAGGCCTCCTCACTTTGGGCATGCTTGCCTTGGCGCTAGTGGGAATGTTGGTAGACCAACGGCAGATTTTGGGGATCAACGCCTGGAGCAAGCCAGCAAAATTCCTCATCTCCTCGGTGCTCTACCTTTGGACCTTTGGCTGGCTGCTGACCTTGGTAGAGGTGCCGCAACCGAGCAAGGAGTGGGCCGGGGGGGTCGCGGCGGCGATGATTTTCTTCGAGAATGTCGCAATTTCCGGGCAGGCGCTGCGGGGAGTGCGCAGCCACTACAACACAACGACGGCCTTTAACGGCATGGTGTTCAGCGTGATGGGGCTTATGATTGTGATCAATACGCTTGTCATCTGCCTGGTGCTGTGGTGGTTTTTTACCAATGCCCGGCCACTTCCCGCGGCGGCGTTGTGGGGTTGCCGCCTGGGACTTTTCCTGGCCGTACTGGCGAGCCTTGAAGGGGGCTATATGGCCCAATACGGCAGCCACGCAGTGGGGGTACGGGACGGTGGGCCGGGTTTGCCGTTCTTGAACTGGTCGAAAGAAGCTGGGGACTTGCGCATCAGCCACTTCATTGGCTTGCACGGAATGCAGGTGCTGCCCTGGGCAGGTTTTCTGTTGAGCGAATTGGGCGCCGGGGCGGGTATTTGGGTGGTGGCGCTGTTCCATTACGGAGCATTCTTGCTGACTTTTCTGCAGGCGGTAGCACGCAAGCCGCTGCTCTTTTAGGAGCGTTTTCCTGGCAAACGAAAGCGGGCTTGCCTCGTCTAAGCCTCTATGCGTTTTTTCCTTCCCTTGTTATTCTGTGGCTCGCTGTTGGCAGAGAGCCTTTGGACGGTAAACACGGCGAAAGTAAAGCCGGGAATGTATGCATACGCGTTGCGCTACTACCAAGCTGCTTGGCTGCCGGCACGGCAAGAGGCGCTGCGGCGGGGGGTGATCGGTTCGTTCCGCCTGCTGGAGGCAAAGAGTGAACATGCAAAGGAAGCCGAGTTTGTGCTGATTACGGAGTATGCGAGCGAACAGCAGTTTGCCGATCGCGAGAAGAACTTCGAGAGCATATTTGCTGCTATGGGGCGAACGGGGCCAGTAATGATTGATGGGAAGGGAAGAGCAGAGATCTTCGCGAGCCTGGGCGGGTTGGAAGATTATCGCGAAGTGGGGCCAAAAGGCAAATGAGAAAAGGGCGACCCTGGTGAGAGCCGCCCTGTGAGTTTACAGGCTGGAATCCTGCCGTCCGCTGGCTAGAAGCCGAAGCGGAGGCCAAATCGGAACATGCGCTCGTCAATGCCTTCGCGGCCAGTGCCACGCGTGGACGTGATTTGCATGAAGCGGCTGTTGGCCACGTCAGCAACGGGGCTGTTGAAGTGTGGCGTGTTGGTGAGGTTGAAGGCTTCCGCACGGAACTGCAGGCTCATGCGTTCCGTGATGCGGAAGGCCCGGAAGAGGCTGGCATCGAGGTTGATGATGCCGGGGCTTTGCAGGATGTTCCAACCGGCGGTGCCGAAGCGTGCATCGCGGACCTGGCCGAATGCGGAAGGATCGTACCAAACCTGGCCGGGGCCGGCGCCACCGATTTTCTCAATGGTCGGCTTGAGGAGATCAGCCCGTTGGCCGTTGCCAGGGGAGTTGAGTGTCGTCCCCGGCGCAGTGACGCTAAAGGGTTGGCCGGAGAGCGCAGAGAGCAAGCCATTGACCTGCCATCCGCCAAGGAACCAACTGGAGGGGCCGGAGGTGGCGAAGCGCTTGCCTTTGCCGAAGGGCAGTTCGTAAATGCCGCTGAATTGGAAGTTGTGGGGAATGTTGAGGTCCGACACAGCCCAATTTAAGTGGTAGTACTCAGGCCGGCTGATGCGCGGGCCACCGTCGGAATTGACGTTGCCAGCCACGCCCATGTTCTTGGAGAAGGTGTAGGCAAACAGAGCTTGGAAGCCATTGGAGTAACGGCGTTCAAGCTTGGTTTGCAACGAATCGTACTTGTAGGTGCCCAGGCCGGTGACTTGGATCGTGTTGGCGAAGCGGCCAAATTGAACCGCGAGGTCGCGCCCCGCATTGCCGCCGCCGATGGGCGCCGTATTGCGGTTTAGGTTACCCAACTGGTTGACGGCGCGCGTAGCGACGTAGGCGGCCTCCGCCACCCAGCCGCTCTTGAAGCGCTTTTGCAGGGCAAAGTTCCAGCTTTGGATGTAGCCGCGGGTCCATTGGTCCGGGATAACGGTGTTGGCCTGGATAAAGGGGCCGATGTCGATGACGCCGTTGCCGAGGTCCGGGGCAACGATCGTTGGAATGCCCTGGTCGAAGACGCTGGCGGGCGTCCAAGTGTTTAGCGCAGTTTGATTGAAGGGAATGAGGAGCGGGTGGTTGGTACGGAAAGGACGGCCCAGGTTGTAGGGGTCGTTCGTAATGCCGTAGCCAGCGCGCATGACGAAGTCGTCCGTCAGGCGGTAGGCAATCCCCACGCGCGGTGCAAAGCGGCGCTTGCTTTCCTGGACACCGCAATCCTTGGGCACAATCCCAACACCGCAAACCAGCATTTTGTTTTGACCGAAATCGTACTGTTCCAAGCCACGGTCGGCACGAGTGGGGAAGGGGAAAAATTCCCAACGAACGCCGAGGTTGATGGTCAGTTTCGAATTCACTTGCCATTGGTCGCGGATGTAGGCGCTGTAGAGGCTGGTGCGCGTGGTGAATTCATCCGGCACCATGAGCAAACGGCCTAAGCTATTGGTGCGGCCCAACAGGAAAGAGGCGAAAGAGTTGTACTCCGAAGTATTAGGCGCGAGTTCTCCCGGGCGCGGGCGGAAACTGGTTTGACCGGAGGCAAAGTTGAAGCCACCGGAGGCGCCCCACGGAGCGCCCACGAATTCTGGCTGCGTCTGGTTTAGTTGTTGCTGATAGAAGTCAGCGCCAAAGCGGATTTGGTGGCGGCCCTTGGTCCAGTTGGCATTGGCGACGTACTGGTATTGGGGGTCGCGGTTCAGATAGGGCATGAAGTTGTTGGGCTGGCCGAAGTTGGTGAAGCCGCTGATTTGGAATTGGGGCAAACCGCCTTCAAAGAAGCGGGGCCCATTAGTGCCAGGCAAGCCGAGCACATCCAGACCAACGTTTTCATCCAGGCGCGGCTGGCGGGAATCGCCCTGCATGCGGGTATAGCCGAAGTAGGCGTCGATGATGAAGGTAGGCCGCAACACATAGGTGGCTGCGAAGGTGGTGGAAAGGCTATCGCCCGTGGCGCGGCCGACCTGCCCGCCGCCTACCGGCGGACCTCCCAAGTCTCCACCAAAGAAGCCGGGGTTGATGCTGCGATAGTCGAGCAAGGAAATGCGGGCGTAAGCGGTGAGCTTATCCGTAGCATTCCAATTCACCTTGGTATCCACAGTGTCGCGATCGAAGGTGTAGCCGCTGCCAGCGAAGTAATTGTTCACCGTTCCCGCAGCCGTCGGCGTGGGGAAGAGCGCCAACAATCGAACGGCGGCAGGGCTGAAGCGCGAGGAAGGAATCGTGTTGTTGGGGAACGGAACGCGGTCAAAGTTGTCGGCGGTTCCCGTCGTGGGGTCGAAGATGGGCCGGCCGGCGGGGGCGCCGGTCAAATCACCGCTGCGCATGGGCACGGTAGGGATGGAAGTGAGCGAGGAGGCAAAGCGGCGGTCGCGCGTGCCTTCATAGCTGGCAAAGTAGAACAGCTTGTTTTTCACGATGGGGCCACCGACCGTGCCACCAAATTGATTGAAGACATACTTCGGATTCCGTTGGCCTTGGGGCAGGAAGAAAGGCTTGGCCTTGGTGGCGTTGCCGTTGTAGTACTCGAATGCAGAGCCGTGCAATTCGTTGGTACCAGACTTGATTTGCACGTTGATGGCCGCGCCACCCGCCAAACCTTGTTCCGCATCGAAGCTGTTGGTAACGACATTTACCGTTTCAATGGATTCAAGGGCGGGCACATAAGCAACGATGTGCGGCAGCCAGACGTTGGTGGAAGAGGCCCCGTCAATACGCGTATTGTTCGAGCTGGAACTGGTGCCGTTCACGTTGAACTGCAAGGCGCGCGAGGGGTTGGCCGGAACCGAGTGGGCGTTGCGCGGTGGCGAAAAGCCCGGCACGGTGATAAAGAGATTTTGGTAATTGCGGCCCGGAGGCGTGGGAATGTTGAGCAATTCCTTGGTGGTGACTTCTGCGCGGATCTCCGCGCGATCCGTTTGCAGCGTGGCCGCTGTGGCTTCAATGGTGACCGAATCGCTGACGGCGCCAACCTGCAGGTTGACATCCCGGCGAGCCACGTTGTTCACCACGACAACAATGCCTTGCTCGCGCTGGGTCTTAAAGCCTTCCTTGGAAAGCGTTAAGTCATAGTTGCCAGGTAGCAAGGTTGGGAACGAGTACGAGCCAGAGGCGTCGCTTTGGGTTTCGCGCACTTGGCCGGTATCCGAATTCTTGAGTTGTAGACGTACTCCGGGCATGGCTGCGCCGGTGGAGTCTTTTACATTGCCGACGAGCGAACCATAAAGGATTTGCGCGGAGGCGGAGTTGGAGAGGAAAAAAAGGCACGCTAGG
Organism: Bryobacter sp.; assembly: GCA_033765085.1. GTDB lineage: Bacteria > Acidobacteriota > Terriglobia > Bryobacterales > Bryobacteraceae > Bryobacter. The sequence goes on from JANRIK010000025.1 coordinate 7,042, forward strand.
AAAGCGGCCGCAAAACTACCCCGTTTCATAAGCAGGCTCCTAGAAGATGTTTACCCCGAAAGGTGTCTGTCAACCTATCACAATTAGAAAGGTTAATGTTGGGGGAAAATTGCTCCGGCCGCTTTTTGCCACGTATGGAGCCCCGCCAAGAGGCGAGCTGTGCGTTTGGGTTCGCGAGAGCTGAGGTCCTGTTTTTCTCCGGCGTCGCGCCCAAGGTGGAAAAGCTCCACCCGCTTATCTTCAAAGTGCTCGATCAGCTTCCAATCCCCATCTACAACCGCCGCGCCGGGCTTGCCGCCCAGGCCATGGTAGTGCGGATAGTGCCAATAGTAGGGACGTTCGCGGCGCTTGCCAAAGAGAGGTTGGCCATCGATATCGGCGGGCGGAGCCTCGCCGAGCAGATCGAGAATCGTGGGCAAAAGGTCCACAGAGCAAGCTGGACGGTCCACCACGCGTGGCTTAAGCTTGGGGGCAGAAATCAAACACGGCACACGGATGCCGCCCTCATAGAGATAGCCCTTCTGCTCGCGCAAAGGGGCGTTGGAGGTGACCGGGGTGCCGCGAAGATTCACGATGCCACCGTTGTCGGAGGTAAGGATGGTAATGGTGTTGGAAAGATCCAAGCTGCGCGTCAATTCGCCAATGGCATTGTCGACGCACTCCATCATCGCCGAATAAGCAGGGTTGATGTGCTTGCGCTGCTTGTGCTTTTCAATCAACGCAGGCAGGCTGCCCAGTGGCGTGTGGACCGCGAAATGCGGCAGGTAGAGGAAGTAGGGCTGGTTCTGGCGCTGTTGCTCCAAGGCCCAATGGAGGGCCTGTTGATTCAAATAGCCGGTGAGTTCCGTACCGGCCGGAGCGCCGCCCAGGCCGGACATGGTGAAAGGGGCGAGATAACGGTTGGGCGACCCGCGATGGTCGCCGCCCACGTTGCGATGGAAGCCTTGGTCGGTGGGCGAAAAGCCTTCGCCGCCCAAGTGCCATTTGCCGAAGGAAGCCGTGTTGTAGCCCAGCGGGCGCAGGTATTCGGCAATCGTTTTCTCAGAAAGGGAAAGTTCCGTTTTGGTCTTGGGGGTTTTTAGCGGCGCGTCTTTGGGCGGGGGATAGCCGGGAATCCAATCCGTAACGCCTGTGCGCACGGGGTACTTGCCGGTTAAGACGCTAGCGCGCGTGGGCGAGCATACTGGGCAAGCCGCATAGAAGCGTTCAAACCTCACGCTGCGGGCAGCGAGGGCATCGATGTTGGGCGTGGCGTAGTATTCACTGCCGTAGCAGCCAAAGTCCTTCCAGCCCAGGTCGTCCATCAAAATGAGCAGGACATTGGGGCGGCGTTTGGGGGCAAAGGCGGCTTGGAGCAAGGCACGCCGCGAAAGGCTGGGCATGTGCCCGATTCTATGTCAAACGGGGATCTTCTTGCGGAAGTACGGCCGGTCCAAGTAACGGCGGCATTCGCGGGCGAGGTCGCTATCCGGAGCGAGCGCAATGGCAAATTGGTAGGCGCGGCGGGCAGCTTCGCGTTGCTGGAGCAAATCGTGCGTTTGGCCCAAACGCAGGCAAGCGAGCAGGGCAGTGTTGGGGTCCAGTTCCTGGCGCGCCTTCACGGCAAGTTCGAGTTCGGGAATCGCAGCGCGGTAATCATCGAACCAAAACAGGAGATTGCCTTTGAGGAAAGCCAGCTTCTCCCGTGGCAAGGCGGCAAAGCCCGGCGCGCGGCGTTGCTGCAAGGCAATCACTTCGTCCAGCGTGGCGAGCGATCGTTCGCGCTCGCCCAAATCGGCCAGCATTTGCGCTTTTTCAAGACGAAACAGGTAATTGCGCGGATAAAGGGGAATCAGTTCTTCCACCAGCGCCAAGGCTTGGGCCGAGCGCTTTTCGCGCCGGTAGATGGCCGCAAGCAGCACCTTGGCGTCCACGCGGCTGTTCACCGCCTTGGCGGCAACCTCTTCAATCGTGCGAATGCCGCCATCGCGATCGCCCCGGATGCCGGCGAGGAAACCGAGAAACTTGTAGGTCCACGAGAGGCTACCCACGACGTAATCGTGTACGCCAAGAATAAGTTTGGCATCGGTGTAGGTTGGGTCTAAACGCAGACAGGCCTCCGCGTGTTTGCGGGCTTGGGTGGAATCCTTCAAACTGTCAAGCCAGGCCTTGCGCACCAGAAAGTTGTAATTGGCGCGCAAGCCGTAGGCCACGGCCTGCGCATGTTCGGCGTGGGCGCTATTGGTCTGTTGCGCGGCCAGGCGCAAGCTGTTGGCAATGGCATTGTCGAAAGCTTGCTGCTCTTCCGCGGTGGGGTTCATCTTTTCGCGGCGCAGGAAGGCGTTGGAGCCGCTAACCAATTCCGATTCGAGCGCACCGGCCTTCAACATGGCCTGGTACAACACCGCCTGGGCAATGTAGTTCTGCAGGTGTGGATCGTTGGGGCGGCTTTGCTCTTCGCTACGGAAGCTGCTCAGCGCTTTGGTGTATTCGAGGTTGTAGAAAAAATCGAAGCCGCGCACCAACGCGGGGTCGAGGGGCGGGGCCGCAAATGCGAGCAGCAAAAGCGGCAGCATGGCCTACAAACCTTTCTCGAGCGGCAGCGCGAGAGGCGCTTCCACCAGGAAGGGCAGCGAATTCATTTGCTCGAGGGCGGCTGCCAGCGAGGCTTGGCGCGCGGGCTCCACCGTAATGACGAAAGGCAGATTGCTCTTGTCTTCGTTGGGGAGCTGTAGGACGGCATCAATAGAAATGCCGTGGCTGGCAAGAATTTGCCCGAGCGTGGCGATGATGCCCGTGGCGTCGTGCACGCGGAAGCGCAAGTAATAGCCGGAGCGGAATTCATCGCTAGGGGCAAGGTCGGGCGCCGTGAGCGCTTGGAAGCTGAAAGGAGAAACCAGTACCGGCCCACCGCTACGCAATTGACGCGCGGCACGAAGAAGATCCGACACCACGGCTACGCCAGTGGGTAAAGGGCCCGCCCCGCGGCCGTAATAGAAGGTGTCCTGCCCTGCGGCGCCACGCACCCAGATGGCGTTATAAGCGCCGCGCACGCCGGCGAGAATCGTGTTTTGCGGCAATAGGCTGGGACGCACACTCAGGGCGAGGCCGCGCTCGGTCTGTTGTGCCTTGCACAAAAGGCGAATGGTATGGCCAAGGGTGTGGGCGTAGTCAAAATCCAGCGGAGAAATGCGACGAATGCCCTCGCAGAAAATTGTCTGCGGATCTACGGCTTGACCAAAAGCGAGCTCGGCCAGCAGCGCCAGTTTCGAGCGGGCATCGTAGCCTTCTACATCGGCCGTGGGATCCGCCTCGGCGTAGCCCAAGCGCTGGGCTTCCGCCAGCACCTGATCGAAGGGGGCGCCGTTGCTTTCGATTTCGGTGAGGATGTAATTGGAAGTGCCATTGAGGATGCCGTAAAAAGCCTCGACGCGATCGGCGGCAATGCCTTCGCGCAAGACGGCATGGATGGGGATGCCGCCGGCGACGGAGGCCTCCATGTAAAGCGTGGTGGCGTGGGTGCGCGCGAGATCCACCAGCGCGGGCCCGGCGAGGGCCATGAGTTCTTTGTTGGCCGTTATGACCGGCTTGCCCGCGGCCAAGGCCGCTTCGATCACTTCGCGCGCGGTACTGGTGCCGCCAATGAGTTCACAAACCACGGCGACATCCGGGGCGGCGACGACTTCTCGCCAGTCGGTGGTCAAACGCGGATGGCCCGGAATGTTTGAAACATCCATGCCGGAAATGTTTCGGCGGCAAATGGCCGCCACCTCCAATGGAAAACCAAGTTTGGCGCTTAACTGGGCAGCATGGTCGCGCAGAATTTCCAGGGTGCCGCTGCCCACATTTCCCGCGCCCACCATGCCAATGCGTAGGGCTTGCATAAAGCATCAGGTTAGCGCGGGGCGGGGGGCGAATGCTGTAGCCAAACTGTCACACTCCCGTGCTAGCTTCGCTCTGAATGCACATTGCGCGCAGGACCTTGTTGGCGGCTGTTTTGCCTTGGGGAACGGCAGCTTTGCCATGGGGATGCAGCCGGCGCTTGTCGAAGGTGGCGGCGGTGGTTCGCAACGCGGGGTCGGACACAATGGTGAATGTCGCGCAGGCATGGGCGGAAGAGTACGCCAAGGTAAACGCCGCGGTGAGCGTGGAAGTGTCGGGGGGCGGATCGGCTACGGGCATTGCGGGCTTGATTGACGGGGTGGTGGATTTGGCCAATTGCTCGCGCCGCATGGAAGTCAGCGAACGAGCGCGCGCGGAAGAGAAAAACCATCACGGGGTGGTGGAAACGATCGCAGGCCACGATGCCTTGGCGCTCTATGTGCATCCGGACAATCCATTGGATGAGATCAGCCTGGAACAACTGGGCCGCATGTATGGGCGTGGTGGCGACGTGGAGCGGTGGAGCCAATTGGGCATCAGTTGGCCGCATGGCGAAGACGACCGCATCCTCTTGATCAGCCGCCAATCGAACTCAGGCACCTACGAATACTTTCGGAATTCCATTTTGGGCAAGCGGGGAGAGTTTCGCGCCGGCACGCGCGACCTAAATGGATCGAAGGAAGTGGTGAGCCTCATTGCCTCAACACGCGCGGCAATTGGCTACAGCGGCATGGGCTACGCGATTGAGGGCGTAAAGACGCTGCGCATCAAGGCCGGCGCATCTGCGGCTGTGGCGCCGACGGTGGAATCAGCCCAAAACGGCACTTACAAAATTTCCCGTCCGCTCTACATCTATTCGTTGGAAGGCGCCGCGGCGGCCATCACCAATTACCTGGAATGGATCCTTTCACCCGCTGGCCAAGCGGTGGTGCGCAAGGCGGGCTATGTGCCGCTGGTGAGTTAGGACTGCGGGGCGAATGTAATGCGGCGCTACTGGCAAAGAATCGAAGAACGCCTGGCGGAACTGCTCATCCACACCAGTGGCATCAGCGCGGTGATTTTCGTTTTCGCGATCCTGTTTTTTGTCTTGCGGGAAGGTTGGCCGGGCTTGGCCAGCGGCGCGGTGGATTTGGGGCAAATGCTGTTCAGCGGCGATTGGCGCCCTACTTCTCCCGAGGGCGCGCGGTACGGGACGCTGGCGCTCGTCGTGGGTACATTCAGCGTCACAGTGGTGGCCATGGCGATTGCGGTGCCGCTTAGCCTCGGAGCGGCGTTGTTTCTTTCCGAGTTTGCTCCACCAGCGTGGCGCGAAACCCTCAAGGTGCTGATCGAAATTCTGGCGGCCATTCCCAGCGTGGTTTGGGGCTTTATCGGCTTGATGGTGATGAACCCGCTGATTGTGCAATTCACGGGGGCCGCGATTGGGTTAAACGTGCTGAACGGTGGCATCATTCTTGCGTTGATGAGCGCGCCAATCATCACCAGCTTGAGCGAAGATGCGCTGAAGGCGGTGCCCGATAGTTATCGCGAAGCGGCGCTGGCCATGGGGGCCACGCAATGGCAAACCGCTTGGCGCGTGCTGCTGCCGACGGCGCGCAAGGGCTTGGCCGGGGCCGCACTGCTGGGCCTTGGGCGGGCGGTGGGCGAGTCGATGGCTGTCTTGATGGCAACGGGCCACAGTGTCCGCTACCCCAATGGCCTGCTGGATAGCGTAAGGACTCTAACCGCGACCATTGCCGCGGAACTTGGCGAATCCGCCGTTGGCAGCGAACACTATCGGGCCTTGTTCCTGGTGGGCGCGCAACTGCTGGTGATCACCTTCGCCATCAATTGGGTGGCTTCGCGCCTGGTGCGCGGGGGAACAAAATGAGCGCGCCACAAATGGCCCGGGCCGATTTTCGGGAAACGCCAAGAACCCGCGCGGCACGCCACAGGCAAGGAGGCGCGCGCTGGATACTGGCTCTGGCCGTGGCCGCCATGGTGTTGCCCATGCTCTCCATCGTTGGCTTCCTGTTGTGGAAGGCCGCACCGGTCTTGAGCCCGGACTTTTTGCTGCGCGCTCCCGTTGACGGCATGAAAGCTGGCGGCATTTGGCCGGCCTTCTTGGGCACCCTTTATCTCGTGGTTTTCTCGTTGGCCTTGGCGGGGCCCTTGGGCGTTTTGGCCGCCATTTACTTGCACGAATACGCCAAAGAGAGCCGTCTGACGAAGCTGATTGACTTGGCGGTACTGAACTTGGCGGGCGTGCCCAGCATTGTGCACGCACTCTTTGGTTTGGGGGCGTTTGTGGCCTTTGCGGGCATGGGCCGCTCGATTTTGGCGGCGAGTCTGACCTTGGCGGTAATGACGCTTCCGGTAATTATCGCCAGCACGAAAGAAGCGCTTGGCGCAGTGCCGCGCAGCTTTCGCGAAGCTTGCTGGAATGTGGGCGCGTCCCGTTGGGCCACCATTCGAGCCGTTGTGCTGCCCAATTCCATTAGTGGCATTTTGACGGGTTTCATCCTGCAGGTTTCGCGCACCGCCGGGGAGACCGCGCCCATTATGTTCACCGGGGCGGTGTTCTACAAGTCTTTGCCTGAAGGCGACCTCTTCGCTTACGGGCTCTTGGACCAATGTATGGCGCTCTCCATGCACCTTTTCACCATCTCGACGCAAGTGCCCGGTGTGAGCGACGGCGTGAGTTACGCGACGGCCGTGGTGCTGCTGGGCTCCGTGCTGGCAGTGAATGCCGCATCCATTGCTTTGCGAGTTTATTTGCGGACGCGAAAGCGATGGTAACGACGAAGGCAGGCGATTCTGTAGTCGCGGTAAGTGGCCTGACTGTTCACTATGGCGGCAAAGCGGTGCTGGACAACGTCTCGTTTGCCGTGAAGCCGCAGGAGATTTTTGCCATCATCGGTCCCGCGCAATCCGGCAAAACCACGTTGCTGCGGGTGTTGAACCGTACCGAAGATTTGGCCGCCACGCCGCAGATCAAGGGCAGCGTGGAAGTGCTGGGCCAGAATGTTTTCGCCATTGGCGACCGGACGCAATTGCGGCGTCGCGTGGGCATGGTGGCCCCTTTGCCTGTGGGCTTGCCGATGAGCATTTATAACAACGTGGCCTTTGCTCCCCGTTGCGCGGGACATGACAACAAAGCGGAATTGGACGAACTTGTGGAGCGCTGCCTGCGCCAAGCGGCGCTGTGGGACGAGGTGAAAGACCGTCTGCGCGAATTGGGTACGAAACTTTCAGGAGGTCAGCAGCAACGTCTCGCCATTGCGCGCGCGCTTTCGCACGAGCCGGAAATTCTATGCCTGGACGAATTCTCGATCGCGATTGATCCGGTGACTACGGCGCGCATCGAAGATGCCTTGTTGGAACTGCAACAGCAAATGAGCATTGTGCTGGTGACGAATTTGACGGCGCAGGCGCGGCGATTGAGCCAGCGCACGATGTTCCTGTGGAGCGGGCGCGTGGTGGAATGCGGACCCACCGAACAAGTGTTTGGTGAAACGCCCGAAAAGGCCGAGACCTACGCCTACGTGCGGGGAGAATTTGGATGAAGGCGATTGCGGTGGAGCGCCTGTCGCTTTGGTACGAAAGCTTTCAAGCGCTGAAGCAAGTGGACTTGGAAATTGCGGAGCGCCGGATTACCAGCCTGATTGGCCCCAGCGGCTGTGGCAAGTCCACCTTGCTGCGTTGCCTGAACCGGATGAACGAGCGCTTGGGCAAGGTACGCACGGAAGGCATGGTGCGCATCCACGGCCACAACATTTACGACGAAAATGTTTCGCTGGTGGAATTGCGCAAGCGCGTGGGGATGGTTTTTCAAAGGCCCAATCCGCTGCCACTAAGCATTGCGGAAAACGTTGCCTTCGGCCTTCACCTGCACCGCGAAGCCAAGCCGGCAGAGATTGCCGCCGCCACGGAGCAGAGTCTGCGCGAGATAGACCTTTGGGACACCGTGAAGGATCAGCTTTCGCGTAAGGCTACGGAACTCAGCCTGGAGCAACAGCAAAAGCTTTGCATTGCAAGGCTGCTGCCCTTGGAGCCCGAAGTGATCTTGATGGATGAGCCTTGTTCAGCGCTTGATGTGGCGGGTACGCGCGCCGTAGAAGAGCTGATGCAACGACTGGCCGAGCGCTACACCATCGTGATCGTGACGCACAATATGGCCCAAGCTCGCCGCGCCAGCGAGGATTGCGTGTTTATGCTGTTGGGTGAGGTGGTGGAAGCAGGGGCTACGCAAGCACTCTTTGAATCGCCCAAAGACTCGCGCACCCAAGGCTATCTGGCTGGCCGTTTTGGCTAGCGCTGCCTTTTTGGCTAACGCGGGCTGAAGCCGGGAAAGTTCGGCAAAGCGCTCGACCAACTGGCCAGCGTGCGCCCCGAGGGCAACGCCGTAAAGGTGGGGCCTTCAAAGCGGAAAGTCTTCGTGCCGCCGCCGTACTGCGTATTGATGCCCGCGCTCACCGGTACGCCCAATTCATTCGCGATGGACTGCAACAGGCGGCGCCCATCGGGGCCCCGGCCGGTTTCGCAATGCATGAACTGCACGCAACCATAAGGCCCGAAAACTCCCCGCAAGCGGGCCAGGATGGGCCGGATGGTGGCGAGGTTGGAAAGCGTAATGTCCGCGCGGTGCGCCATGCTGGGGTCAAGCTCACCGTGTCCGGAAGACACGCTGGCCGTGCCTGGCGCTCCGTGGCCGTGGAAACGCAGGAGAAAGACATTGTGGGAGGCGCGGACGATGTCGTTCACCGCCTGCTCCACGCCGTTGCTCATGCCGCCAATCACCAGCGGATTGCCGCCCGCGCGCCGAATGTCCTGAGCTTCCAGACTGGCCAGCGAGGGGTCGAATACATCAATGCAATCCACGACGGGCAGGTTGGCGTTGGCGGAAATGCGCGGCCAGCTTAACCCGCCAACAACGCCGTCCGCCCCGAGCCCGCGGGTCGATTGGAATTGCACAACCGCGGCGCGAGTGCGTGATCCAAAGTCTCCATCGCAGGTCAGGCTGGCGCCCGCGCGATTCAACAATTTCTGCAGAACGCCGACCGCGGGCAAGCGGTCGCCTTGGCGAAGTAAGGGATAGCTCATGGGGTGTCTCTCTCTCTTATGTGTAAGAGCGGCGCGAAACGTAGCATCGGGTCATGCAAAAACTTTTGCCGCGGTAAACCGATTTGCCCCGAGCCGTGCGGAATTCTTGAAATACTGGGAAAATGTTGCGAAGCGTTGTTGGTTTCCTGTTGGGCATTGCGGCCTGTTGGGCATTGGAAGTGCGCGTGCTGGACGCCTCTGGCCGGCCCATGGCGGCACAAGTGTTGGTGGAAAATTTGGGCAACGGGGTGCGCGTTGTTTCGCGCCTGGACGATAGTGGCGCGAAGACACTCGATTTGCCCAGCGGGCGTTACCGGATCCTCGTCACGCGCGAAGGCTTTGCCCCGCAACAAAGCACCATTGAATACAACGCGAACGCCCCGCTGTCATTGGAACTGCGCCTTTCGCCAGGCGCGCCCAGCTACCAGATAGAAGTAGTCGGAGTGGCGCCGTTGGCGGGCTCGGAACGGCAACGCGACGAAGTTCCGGTGCCCTTGCAAACGGCCAGCGCGGAAAGTTTAAGCTTGTCGGGCGCGCTTGACCTGACCGACTTTTTGAACCGCCGCATGCAGAGCGTTTATTTAAACGAGATTCAAAACAACCCCTTGCAGCCGGACCTGAACTACCGCGGCTACACCGCCTCGCCTCTTTTGGGAACGCCGCAGGGCATTTCTGTTTATATGGACGGCTTGCGCTGGAACCAGCCCTTTGGAGAAGTGATGAGTTGGGACCTTCTGCCCCGCTTGGCCATTGCAGAAGCAAGCCTGCAGCCGGGTTCGAACCCGGTGTTTGGCTTAAACACGCTAGGCGGTGCGCTCAGCTTGCGTACCAAAGACGGCCTTAGCCATCCGGGTACAGTGCTTAGCTTTAGCGGCGGATCGTTTGGGCGCAAGTTGACGGAGATCCAGCACGGCGCCTCTTTGCCGATGGGCTTTCATTACTTTTTGGCCGGCAGCTTTTTGTTTGAAGACGGCTGGCGCGCCACCTCGCCCACTTCCGCCCGGCAACTGTTTGCGAACCTGGGGCGCCAGTGGGGCAAGAACGCCGTGACGCTGAGCCTGGGCTACGCGAATAACTCGCTCCTGGGCAATGGCCTGCAAGAGCAACAACTTTTGGCACAGGATTATCGCAGCGTCTACACGAAGCCGGACCAGACCGACAACCGCGCCCCGTGGTTGAACCTTCGCTTCCGGCGCGCGCTCTCGCCCCGTTGGAACGTTTCGGCCAACGTCTATTACCGCTACATCCGCACCTTCACAATGAACGGGGACATCAACGAAGAGAGCCTGGAATCTCCGGTATATCTGCCCGGGGTGGAGAACGCGAACAACACTCCCTTTCCCCAAGCCCTTTGCTTGGAAGCGGTGGAAGAGGACGACGACGCCGACGAACTCTGCAACGGCTTGCTGAACCGCGGCCGCATTTTCCAACGCAACTATGGCTTTGGCTTGCAGGCCAACTGGAGCGGGGCAGGGCACCAAGCCACCTTCGGCGCAGCTTACGATGGCAACCGCGTGGGCTTTGCCCAATCGAGCGAATTTGGCTTTTTGAATCCCGACCGCACGGTAACCGGCTTAAACGCTTTTGGCGATGCGGTGGGTTTGTCCAGCCGCGTGCATAGCTGGAGCGGCTATGCCGTGGATACTTTCCGCTTGGGGGATCGTGGCCATTTGACTATTTCCGGACGCTACAACAATGCGTTGATCGACAACCGCGACCTGCTGATTCCGCAAGCGGGCACGGGCTCCTTGACCGGGCGCCATCGCTTCCAACGCTTCAACCCCGCAGCGGGATTCACCACGCGCATTGTGCCGGCGCTCCATGCCTACTTCAATTACAGCGAGGGCAATCGCGCGCCCAGCGCCATTGAACTCGGTTGCGCCGACCCGGAAGCGCCCTGCCGCTTGCCCAACGCCTTGGCCGGAGATCCGCCGCTGAATCAAGTGGTGACGCGGACCTTGGAAGCCGGTGTGCGCAGTCCGCAGGAGGATAAACTGCGCTGGTCCGCGGGTTGGTTCCGCGCCTCCAATCGGGATGACATCCTCTTTGTCGCCAGCGAACGCACGGGTTTTGGCTATTTCCGCAACTTTGGCCGCACGCTGCGCCAGGGCATGGAGTTGGACTTCAGCTCCCGCCTGGGGCGCTTCACTTTTGGCGGAGGCTATACGTTTCTCGATGCCACCTTCCAAAGCCCGGAGGAAGTGAACGGCACGGGCAACAGCACAAACGAAGAGAACCTGGAAGGGGTTCCCGGCCAAGAGGGCACCATTGAGATTTCCCCCGGCAACCGCATTCCCTTAACGCCCAGGCACATGACAAAAAGCCACCTTGATGTGCAAGCCACTTCGAAGTTGCTATTGCATGCGGGCGTAATTGGCATTTCGGGCAGCTTCGCCCGCGGCAACGAAAACAACCTGCACCAGCCCGACGGCGTTTTCTACATCGGCGATGGCCGCACGCCCGGCTACGCAATTGCCAACCTCGGCGGAAGCTACCAATTGCATCCCCGCGTGCAATTATTCGTGAACGTAAATAACCTTTTCGATAAGCGCTATTACACGTCCTCGCAACTGGGGCCCAATGGATTCCGCCCGGATGGCCGTTTTGTCGCCCAACCTTTCCCGCCGATTGACGATGAGTTTCCGGTGCAGGGTTCCACCTTCCTCGCGCCCGGCGCGCCGCGTGCCGCTTGGGCGGGCCTGCGCTTCCGCTTCTGAGTTATGTTGCGTCGCACCTGGATTTTTGCCCCGCTGTTCGCACTTGCCCAAAGCGATCCTGCAGCTGCCTTCCTGCGTGGCAAAGCGTTGACGGCCGCCCAGTTGGACAAGCAGTTTCTTTGGCTCTTCCACGAAGAGTGGTGCCAAGACATGGGGCAGGAACCCACCGCAGAACAACTTACCAAGCTTCGCACCAAATTGCAGCGAACTTCCGGCACGCCGCCGAGTGCCACGTCCAATCGCACGTTGGAAGTTTTCGTGCGAAGTTTGGCCCTCAACTACCAATGCCAAAGCTTTCTTTTCCGGCAGCACCAGGGCCGCGTTGCACTTTCTGCGTTTGGGAATCCAGTGGCGATTGATGCAACGGTGGCGGAGCTGCGGCGTTGGGAAGTGGCCGGCAAGCTTCGCTTCCTGGCGCCGGCCCACCAGCAGCGCTTGTTCCAATCCATCCTGAACATGCGGGGCGATGGTCTGGTTTCCGGTAAGGCCTCGGAAGAAGCTTTTCGTTATGCCCCTTGGGAGGACAGCCCCCGGAACTAAAGGGTTGCGGCGGGCCCAGGCTTACGCCAAACGCTCGCCCGTTACGGCGTCAAAGATCCAACTGGAGCGCGCCGGCATGGTCAAAGCAAGCACTCGTCCATTGCGCAGCCGGAGCTCTTTCTTGCCGCCCTCTTTGGAGTGCAACAACAACAGGCCGCCACCGGCGTGCAATACATCGTTGCTTTCGAAATAGACGTGGGCCCCCGCGGCCTTCGCAATGCGCCGCCAATCTTGCGGCGAAATGGGCGGCTTGGCCTGGCACCAAATATTACCTTCGCGGCTCAATTGCGGGCTATCGAGTAAGCTTGTTAACTCGCGAGAGTGCGCCTTATTCAAGCTCTGCCCATCGCAGTAACCCGGGAAGCCAGTGAACACCACATGCCGCCCATCGGCCATAACTCGCTCGCGAATGAAGCGACGTTGGGCGGGGCGCAGGAGCCAGGTGTTGGCGAAGGCCACCACGCGGAAACGGCTTAAGTCCACCTTGTCCAGATCGGCCAGATGGATGGTCTCCACCGCCAAGCCACTACGCCAAAGCTGGGAAATGAATTGATTCACCGCCAAAGGATCCGTAAGGCCATCGCTCCCCGGCGTGGACCCGGTGTAGTAAAAGACCTCCGTATCAAAGACCGCCAGCACATCACCAGCTGCTGCGTAGGGCTTGGCATGGTAGCGGTCCAGCGTGGCCTTCAGGCTTTTGATTTCTTTCAAGAGGCGCGTATCGTTCCACCAGCCGCTGAGGTTCGCCGGACCGAAATCGTAGTACCAAAGCCCTGCGCCCCGCGTATAGCTTTCCAGAACATTGCGGCGCAAAATGGCATAGTCGCTTTCGACGTCCTTCAGGCGGAAAGCGATGTCCACGTTGTTTTGCCAGGTCCAGCTTGGTGTCTGGTCCATTTCGTCCAGGAAGAGTTTGCCGTGCAGGCGCACGCTTTCAATCAAGGCGCGCGTAATGCCGGAGCCTCCCATATCGCGAAAGAGTTCTCCGTAGGCTTGCGGGGCGCTGAGATAATCCACGTGCGGCGATGCCAGCAACTTCGGTAGTTCAAGGTGCCCGCCTGTCACCTGCCGGTTGAACATGCTGAAGAAGTAGCCATAGAAGGTGCCGGTTAACAAGGGCCGCGGCCAGTTCTTCTTTGCCACTTCGCAAAGCCGGGTGATGCGGTCAACGATCAGCTCCTGCTGACAACGGTAATAATCAATCACTCCTTCGCGCTTCGCCGGGTCGCGGAATATGCCATCGTCCAGCGCGGCTCGCTCGGCCATGCCGGGCACCGGAATCGCAGGCTTGTCCTTCGCCTTGCGCCAGCGGTCAAAGTAGGCCTGCATGGGGGCACTGGCGTCGGGCTCGTTGCGCATGAAGCCCCAGTAGTGCCACTCCCCGTAGACTCCGCACGCCACCTGCAATCCGGCCAAGGCCCGTCCTTCGGGCAGCGCCGCCAAGCCACGCAGCAGTTGAATGGTTTTCGCCTCTGCCTCGCGCATCCACAATTCGCTGGCCAAACTGTTGCGGGAAAGCCGCTTCAAATCGTCCTGGATATAGCGGATAGGAACCGTGCGGTCCTGCGTCTCGTAGTCGCCGTTGAAATAGCGCACCAGTTCGTCCGGGTGCGCGTCCCGCCACCACTTCGGCGCGTTCAAGTGCCAGCGCAACACAACTGCACAATCTGGACACAGCTTCAACATGCCCGCGAGCTGCTTGCGGGCAGGCTCGAGACTGAAGCGGTTGGGCGCGGTCCAGCAATCCTCCAGGAACAGATCCAGTTGGAAGAGCCGGAAGCCCATCTCGACAAAAAAGCCGATGGATTGCGCGGGGCCTTCATCGTAGCTCCAACGCCCACCGGGACAATCGGTTAGCGCATAGAAGCTGGCTTGGATGGGTTTGCCGCGCAGATGCAGCGTGGGTTTGCCCAGCGTTTGTTTCACTTCCAGAACGGCGGGACTTGTGCTTTGCGCCAAAGTTGGAAGCGCCAATCCCGGCAGCGCCAATCCCGGCAGCGCCAAGGACGTGCCAAGGCTGCGACGCGTCAGGCGGTTAGACGTCGAAGCCATGTTGCTTGCGGTGGTGCGGCCCGTCGTAGATCTGCGTGGATTTGAACAGTTCATGCTGGCCGCTTACGGCCTGCGTCTTCACCTTGTTGCGGAAGGCTTCCATCTCTGCAGGCGTCATCGGCTTAAAGTTGCGGGCCAGCGCCACATCGGCCTTCAATTGCTCCATGCTCGTTATGCCCATCACCTGGCTGGCCAGCGGCAGGCTCAGGCAATAGCGGTAACATTCCTCCGCCGTCAGCCCAAGTTTCTCAATTAAGCGGCCCTGTTTGCCGCCCCCGCCCAAACCCTTCATGCCGATCACGCCGACCTTCTTTTCGAGACACACGGGCATAACCTCCCGCTGGAAACTGCGGTAGTGCGCGTCCATCACATTGCTGGGCATTTGCGAGCTATCCCAATCAAAAGGCTTGGCAAGCATCTTCAAATGAATGCGCGGGTCCTTGTGGCCCGTGAAGCCAATGAAGCGCACCTTACCCTGCTTTTTGGCTTCCATCGCCGCTTTGATGCCGCCGCGCTCAAACACCATGTCGGGCGCGTCATCGTAGACCATTTCGTGGAACTGCCAGAGGTCCAAGTGGTCCGTCTTCAGGCGGCGCAATGATTCTTCGAGATTGCGCATGGTGCCGGCGTAGTCGCGCTCGCAGTTTTTCGTCATCAAAAAAACTTTGTTGCGGCGCCCGTCCATGGCCAGCGCTTTGCCCATGATTTCTTCAGAGTGGCCGTTGTGGTAGTCCCAGGCGTTGTCAAAGAAGGTAAGGCCCTCGTCAATGGCGGCGTGCATAATGCGAATGGCTTCCGCGTCCGGCACGCTGCCAATGTGCCAGCCGCCCAGGCAGGCGATAGAGACCATTTGCCCGCTGCGGCCCAGCGGGCGTTGGGGCAAACCGGTGGCCGAGGCGCTGGTGGTTTGCGCGAGCACATCATCGGCCAGAGCGGCAACGGCGGCGCTCCAGAGGAAATTACGGCGGGTGGCAGTTGTACCAGTCATAGTGTTTGCGAGTGTATCATCGGAAGCGATGAATTTCGCCCTTCTGTGTTTGTTAGCCGCGGATGCGGATTGGATCTTGCACAACGGAAAAGTGCTGACTGTGGACCAGCAGTTCCGGACCGTTCAGGCCGTGGCCATTAAGGATGGCCGCATCAGCGCGGTGGGGTCCAATACGGAAGTCCTAAAAGAGCGCGGGGCACGCACCCGCGTTACCGACCTTGGCAGCCGCATGTTGTTGCCCGGGCTGATTGATGCGCATGTGCACATTGAAGGCTCTGCGCTGAGCGAATTTGAAGAGAAGCTGCCGGTGTTTGACAGCATTGCCACCATGCAGCAATGGATTCGCGCGAAGGCCAAAACCACGCCCAAGGGCGAGTGGATTATCGTGCCGCGCACGCTGCCGCCCCGCTTCAAGGAAATGCGCATGCCCACGAAACAGGATCTGGACGTTGCGCCGGATCACCCGGTGGCCTTTGATGGCAGCTACGTTTGGAGCGCGAACACCTTAGCGCTGAAGCGCAGCGGCATTACGCGCAACACGCCCAATCCTCCGGCCGGCGAAGTTGTGAAGGGTGCGGACGGCGAGCCCAATGGCATTCTCCGCAACGCTGGACATCTTCTGCAAGGCATTCCCAAAGGCGCCGCGGCGGACGAGAGCAAACGGATGGCCGCCATTGAGAAGATGCTGCGGATCTACGCCGCCGCCGGGCTAACCAGCGTGGCCGATCGCGCGGTGTTGCCCGAACATGTGGCACTTTACGAAAAGCTAAAAGCCGCAGGACGCTTGCCCGTCCGCGTTACTCTCACTTGGCGCATGCCCACCACCCTCAGCACGGAAGAGATGGTGCGCCAGCTCGAAGCCTCGCCTTGGACTACGAATTATGGCGATGACCGCTTGAAGATGGGTTCTTTCAAGTTGACGCTGGATGGGGGCCAGTCGGTTGGTACCGCCTACCAGCGGGTGCCCTATGGGCCATTTGGCCGCCATCTCTATGGCCAAACCGACCCGCAGGCCCGCGGGAATTTGTTTGTGGAACCCGATAAGCTGCTTACCGTCTTTCGCGCCGCGCACAAGAAGAATTGGCAAATGACGGCGCACGTACAAGGCGGCGCCGCCATAGATCTACTGGTGGATACCTTTGCCAAGCTCGACCGCGAGAAGCCCATTCGCCCTTCCCGCAGCCACGTCATGCACGGCAGCATGATGAGCCTGGAAACCATCAAGAAGATGCAGAAAGTTGGTGTGGCCGTGGACGTACAAGCAGCTTGGCTGCACTTGGACGGCCCCGCGTTGAGCCGCGTTTTTGGCGAGGCGGGTATGCGCTGGTTCTTTCCTGCCCGCACATTCCTCCAGCACCAAATCCCAATGGCCGGCGGCAGCGACCACATGTTGGGCTACGACAAGGACAAGGCCGTGAATCCCTTCAATCCGTTTTTCAATTTTTGGATGATGATCACGCGGCGCACCACGGAAGGCAAAGTGCTGTACCCGGAAGAGCGTTTGACCCGCGAAGAGGCCTTGCGCACGCAAACCATAGCTGCCGCTTGGCAGGAGTTTAGCGAGACAAAGAAAGGCTCCATTGAGGTGGGTAAGTTTGCTGACTTCACACTCATCGATCGCGATTACTTATCCTGCCCGGAAGACGAGATCCGTCGGATCCAGGTCTTGGGCACGATCGTCGAGGGCAAGCCGGTGTACTCCTCGCCAATGCTTGGCAAGTTGCTACAGTAAGGGCATGGCCAAGGCAACCTTACTTTCCGCGGAAGAGTATTTGCGCACCAGCCTGAGCCCGGATTGTGATTACGTTGATGGCGAACTTGAGGAGCGCAACGTGGGGGAATTTCAACATGCCCGCATACAGCAACGCCTTGCAGCATACTTTGGTGCCCGGGAAAGAGATTGGGGAATCGTAGGCGCTCCGGAACTTCGTGTCCAAGTATCCCCAGATCGGTTTCGCGTTGCAGACTATTGCGTGCTTGCACAGTCGGCCCCACGTGAACAAGTGATCGCGACGCCGCCGCTGCTTGCGATTGAAATCCTCTCCCCCGAAGACCGGGTAAGCCGCACCGAAGAACGCATCGAGGATTTCCTTGCTATGGGTGTTCCCTACGTTTGGCTGATCGACCCCACTTCCCGCCGCGCCTGGGTTTACACGCCCGGCCAGCGCACCGAAGCTCGCGAGGGGATGCTACACGCGAACCCGCCCATCGAAATGCCTTGGACGGAGCTGTTCGACGAAGCCTAAAGCAAAGCCTAAGAAGCGGCTCTTCGCAGTTCTTCGCCCAATCGCCGCGCGACAATTTCGGCTTCGCCGGGCGCGAGCATCCAAACTGTCAAAACAAGTTGCTGGGCATTTGTTTCGGGAGTAATTTCAATCGAGGGTTCGCCCACGGCCAGGCGTTGGCGAATTTCGAGAGGCGATGCTTTCACGCGCTCGGGGTCCCACGTCAGCCGCAAGTGCGGCGTATGGTTGGCGATTTCCGGTGTATAAATTTCACCCCGCACGCTGGGCACCCGTTCGGCAGCCTTGCGGATAAGGGCAATCCGCTTTTCCCATTCGCGGGCTTCTGCCGCGTGGTCGCGCGCGAGGTAGTTTTCCACGGCCACCAGCAGGCCAACCATTTCCTCCTTATTCACCTTCATGCCCCGCGCAATCGTATCGGCATGGGGCGAGGTGTTCAAGCGCGCGGCCTCTACCAAATCCCGGCGACCCAGAAGCAGGCCGCTCGATTGGGGTCCGCAAATCCCCTTGCCGCCGGAGAAAGCCACCAAGTCAAAGCCTTGCTTCGTATAGGCACGCAAGTTTTCAACGGGCGGAACGTCAGCCGAAGCATCAATCAAAGTTGGCACGCCAAGCTCCCGCCCCAAGGCCACCCAGGCTTCGCGCTTCAACTGCCCCAAAGGCTCCGCATAGTTCAGAAAAAAGGCCACCGCAACGTCGCCGGCTTCGGCGATGCGGCGGAAGTCCGCTTCCGTTTCTATTTCCACTAACGAGACTCCGCAGGCGCGAATGGCGTGGTCGTAGCCAACGCGGTGGCTTCGCTGGAGGATGGCCTTGGCCTTCATGCCCCGCAAGTCGGGTAGTTGCCGGATCCGCTCCGGGTTCTTGCCCGTCAAGCAGGCCGCCGTGCCCACCGTTAATGCCCCCGCCGCGCCACTGGTTACCATTGCGGCTTCACAATCGAGCAACTTGGCCAAGCGGGCGCCCACGGCGTCGTGCAGTTGCGTCAGATTCACAAAATGCCGCGCGGCTTGGTTGATGGCGGCCATCACTTCGTCGCTCATGCGGGAGGCCGTCAAATTCGTATAGGTGCCGGCAGCGTTCAAAAAGGGGCGCACGCCCAACTCGGCGAAGCGGTCCCGCGGCTTGGGCTTGGACGCTTGCGCGAAGGCCCCAAACCAGGGCAGGGAAGCAGCGAATTCCAGAAGCGTGCGACGGCTGGCCATATAGCTTCAGCCTACTTCCAAACCAACACTTCTTCCAGCGGCTTCTTGGTCAACATCGGTACTTGCGCATCCGGGGCGGGGAAGCCCACGGGAATCAACAAAAAGGGCCGCTCGTGTTTCGGCCGCTCCAGGATCTCGCCCAGAAAGCCCATCGGGCTGGGCGTGTGCGTCAGGGTTGCCAATCCGGCGCGGTGCAAAGCCGCCAAAAGGAAACCGCAGGCGATGCCCACGCTTTCCTGCACATAGTAGTGCTTTACTTTCTGCTCGTCTTCGCCGAGGCCGTAATCGAGGCGAAAAACCACAATCAGCCAAGGGGCAATTTCGAGAAAAGGTTTGTGCCAGTCCGTGCCAAAGGGCGCCAAAGCGGCCAGCCACTCTTCAGGAAAACGCTCCTCGTAGTTCTGCTTTTCCTCGGCCTCGGCGGCCTCGCGAATGCGCCGCTTCAATGCCGGGTCCCCCACCACCACAAAGCGCCAAGGCTGCTGATTGGCTCCGGAAGGGGCGCCAGCGGCGGTGCGTACAGCTTCTTCAATCAACTCTCGCGGTACCGGATCCGGGGAAAAATCGCGCACCGTCCGCCGCCCCGCCATGTCTTCGCGCAGCTCGCGGGCTCGTTGGAGTTGGGTGCCGGCGTCCAAGCGGGGAAAGTGAAGGGGGTGAAAATTCGCCATGACTAATCCTCTGGCTTCTGCAACTGCTGCAAGGCGTATAGATCAATCAGGTCCTTCGGGCGCCCGGTGGCGGCTTTATTGCGGAGCAGTGCGTCCAAGCCTAAGTAGTTCACGGCGATACCATCCAGTTCTCCGGCAACACGGCCATCCCATGCCTCATCGAATCCAACCCCTGAGATACTGGTCATCAAATCGATTCGGTTGGGCTCGTTGCCCAATTGGACGACCCAATCCGGGCGCAGGAAGTCCGCCACTTCAATATCTAAAGCGCCAAAGCCAAAGGTCTGGAGTGCCGCCAAGACGCGTTGCGCATTCTCCTCGGAAGGACGGACAAGAAAATCCAAATCCATGGAATAGCGCTGAAACCCATGCCGCGCCACCGCAAGGGCTCCCACTACCAAAAAATCAACCTTTGCTTCGTTGAAACACTCGATAAACTCGCGCAAGTCCTTGCTCAACCCCACTCCCAATCCCCCTTTCCCGGATCACGAAATAGATGTGCATCCGCTGTTCGGGGCTTAGGGTGCGCTGCTCCTCACGATCAGCTTTTTCCTGCTCCGCGAAACTCCGAAACTTCCGCAGTACCTTTTCCATTCGTCCCATTCTAAACTGTAGGCGAATGGCTACTACCTTGGATTTGGTGCTTGCGGGATTGATGCGTCGCTACCGCGACCGCGTGCCCGCCGTGTCGCGCGTGGTGGACGGAATGATCGCCGCCGGCATCATCGCCCGCGCTGAAGAAATCGAAAACGACCACATTGCTTTCCGCACCATGGGCGTGCCGCAACTGGGCATCCAGAGCTTCGAGAAGATCTTCTTGCACTATGGTTATCAGAAGCGCGACCCTTACCACTTTGCCGCCAAAAAGCTGGACGCCTTCTGGTACGCGCCTCCCGCGCCGCAGTATCCGCGCATTTTTGTGAGCGAACTCCGCGTGGGCGACCTAAGCGAGGAAGCCCAAAGCATCATCCACAGCTACACGAACGAAGTGGCCAGCGACCCCGTGGACTCCTTGAACCTGGACGATGCCGCCGCAGTAGACCAATTTCTCCATTCCGGCCTTTGGCGCCTGCCCACTTGGGCCGATTACAGCCGTCTGCTCGAGGAATCGGAATACGCTGCCTGGACCATCTACAACCGCTACTACTTGAACCACTTCACCATCAGTGTGCACAACCTGCCCACGGGCTACGACACGGTGGCTGCGTTCAACGCCTTCCTGACTGGTCTCGGCATCAAGCTGAACAACGCAGGCGGGACCATCAAGGAAAGCCCCGATGGGTTGTTGTTGCAGAGCTCCACGGTGGCCGAGTTGATTGAAGCCGAGTTCGCGGGCGGCGACACGCACAGCATTGCCGGCAGCTATGTAGAGTTCGCCGAGCGCCGGCCGCTTCCAGAATTTACCCACCTGCCCAAGGTTGAGCGGCAGCGCCACCACCTGCGGGATGGCTTTGAAGCGGGCAACGCGGACAAAATCTTTGAATCGACATTTACAAGCCAAACGAGCCGCCAATAACGCGCCGGTAATTGGGTGGATCATTTACACGACATAATATGTGTTATCAGAAGCGACACTCATGGGAAAAATAGAAGTTCTACCCGCTGGCGAGAGTGCCCTGCTGCTGGACTTTTCCTCGTACCAAACACACGAATCGCGCTCGGCCACCACCTCACGCATCCACCGCCTGGTCAGCATTCTCGACCAGGAAACAAATTCCCCGATTCGCGAATTGACGCCCAGCTACACCGCGCTGCTGGTGGAATTTGACAGCGAAACGACTAACGCTGCTGACATTGAACAACACTTACGCTTTTGCTCGGAAAAGATAGGAGAGATTCAACTTCCGCCCCGGCCGAGTTATGAAATCCCCGTCGCCTACGGGGGTGCCTACGGTCCGGATCTCGGGTGGGTGGCGGACTATCTTCGCATGAGCGTGTCGCAAGTTGTCGAACTCCATTGCAGTGTATCGTTTAGCGTGAGTTTCTACGGTTTTCGTCCAGGTTTTGCCTACCTGGATGGGTGGCCTGCCGCGAATTCCCTGCCTCGCTTGGAGGCTCCCCGGCCTGCGGTGCCCAAGGGTTCGGTTGCCCTAGCCGGAACCCAATGCGGCATTTACCCCAGCCTTTCGCCCGGCGGCTGGCGCTTGATTGGCCAAACTCCGCTTTCGGTTTTCGTGCCGGGCAATCAATCCTTCTGCCGTTGGGAATTGGGATCGACCCTTCGCTTCTATCCGGTTCGCCCATGATTCGCACTTTGGACCCGGGCTTTCTAACAACCGTGCAGGACCTGCCGCGTTTGGGCGGTGCCCGTTACGGGCTAAGCGAGGCCGGAGCAAGTATTCCATTAAGCCTTTGGATTGCCAATCGCTTAGCTCAGAATTCGAAAGTGTTGCCTTCACTTGAAATCACCCTCAAACCGCCTCGCTTACTGTTCCAACAGGGCGCAGTTTTGGGATTTGGCGGAGCGGATTTTGGCTGGCGCGTGGATGGCAGAGCCATAGACCCGCGTCGCACTGTTACCGTCCGGGCCGGCGCCACGCTTAGCGGGGACTACTGCCGCACCGGTCTGCGCGGCATTCTTGCTTTTGGCGGGGGCTTAGAGGTGGAACCCTGGATGGGCAGTGCCTCGACGCACGTCGATGCTGGCTTGGGCGGGCGTGTTCTGCAGCGCAACGACGTGATGATGTTGCGGCAACCCTCTCCGACTGAGCCGCTTTCCCCCCAGTTTCTGCGCGAAACGCCGCCTCCCCCCATTACGGCCAATGGCTATAAACTGTTGCGGATCCTCCCCGGTCCGCACGTGCCGCTATTTCCTGCCGAAGCCTTAAGCTTGCTGGCCGGAGCCGTTTACCGAGTAACGGAACAATCAAGCCGCGTGGCCTTGCGCGTGGATGGCCTGGCCTTGCCTTCTCCCGCTGCTCCTATTGCTTCCTGCGGCGTTTGGAATGGAGCCATCCAAGTGCCTCCCGGAGGCGTGCCTCAGGTTTTGGGCTGCGAACACCCGGCGACAGGCGGCTATCCCATTCTCGCTTCCGTGATCGAGGCGGATTGGGAAACGTTGGGCCAATTACGGCCGCGCGAAGAATTCCGTTTCGGCCTGGTAAGCCCCGCTACTGCTCTAGCCCTGCGCAGCCGCGTCCGCGAATGGCAGGCTACGGCATTTGCCGCCGCCCTGCCCCACTGATTCCAGGTTTGCTCAAGATCGGCGTTCCCAGACCGATATGCCCAGTAAGGGAATCGTCCGGTGCATACTGCATTTGCCGCGCCAACCGCGCTCCTCAACCAAATCGAAAGGCACAAGTGGTGGCTTGACCAGCGCCACGATGGCGTTCGTTTGTACGCCGAGAATAGTTCTTGGAATGAGCTGCGAGTAGAAAAAGCTGATCTGCGGGCGGCATTGCTAAGCCGGTCCAGTTTTCTCGAAGCAGATTTCGCCGGCGCGCAATTCAATCTGGCGGACCTTCGCCTTTGCGATTTCCGCCGCGCCATCCTGACAGGGGCTGACTTTATGGGCGCCAAACTGGAAAACACCGTTTTCATGAACGCCTTCCTCAACGAGGCGATTTTTGCCGATACGGTATTCGACAGCACAGACTTCGCCTATGCCCAAATGCGCTCGGCCACCTTGCAGGCCGCTCGCGGACGCCGCTCGGTGTTTTCTCAAGCCGATCTTCGCCTGGCTTCCGCGCAGCAATCACACTGGGCGGAATGCAATTTCTCTGGCGCCAACCTCAAGGAAGCCAACTTCCTGCGGGCACAAATCAGCTATTGCCGCTTTTACGGCGTGAGCGCCGAACGCTTGAACTTGGCCAACGCCAAGCTGCAACGCGCGGATTTTACTCGCAGCGAACTGTACGGCCTGCGCGCCACCGGCGCGGAAATCCTACATTCGGTCTTCTGCGGCGCTCAATTGGCCCAAGCCCAATTTCGCGACGCCAACCTGGAAGGCTCCGATTTCAGCTCCGCTTTTCTCGAAGGCGCTCGATTTACGGGCACGCAACTGCGGGGCGTCGATTTTCGTGCCGCAAATTTGCGCGGTTGCCGCGAAATTCACCCGGATCAACTGGCCCTAGCCCAAACCGACAACCGCACCGTACTCCCTAATGGCACCAGCGGTCCTTATGTCCGCCGGAGTGGTGCCGAACGCCCGATTCTTCGCTAACCCTCATCGCTACAATACTTTAGGAATATTTCTACCCCTCCGCGAAAGCTGAGGGGTATTTCTTTTTTTTCGCAAAGTCTGAGTGTTTTCCCTTATTTTTTGCGCAGATTTCCCTTGACGAAGCACTAAGGTCCTAAGCATACTTAAGGTGTCTGCCCTAGCCAACACGTACCACGTCGTTGGTACGGGGGTTCTAAGTAAATCTCGGAGTTAACAAAGCATGTTCATTATCCCGATCGCTCCCCCTCTCCCGATTGACGATCAGATCATTCCGATCGCCCCGCCGCTGCCGATCGATGACCAAATCATCCCGATTGCGCCGCCGCTGCCGATCGACGATCAACGTTAGTCATCATTTAACAATTTGTTCTGATTTCAGAACAAAAATTTCTGGCCACCGTATCTCTTCTTGCCGATAAGGCTTAAGATAGAGAATCCGGTGGTCAAAACTTTTTTGGACCTCCTCGTAACCTGGGGACCCGTCCTAGCCCTTATCCTCCAAGCTTTTCTGCTGTCGAGGTTCCTCGACGGCAAGAATCGCAATTATCCGCTTGCCATTGTCTACTACGTCCTGCTTTTCTTCCTTACTAGTGTGGCCATCCTGTGGCAGAACGGTTTCGCGTTCCTGGTAAAGCTCTTCCCCCAACAACGCAACGTTCAATTCCAATCGGGGCTCGAAGTAGTGATCCACGTTGTGCTGCTGGCGCTGATGTTCCAGTTGCTGCGCATCACCAGCGACCGCAAGGGGCTGCCGCGCACTCGGCTTTATTTGCTGGCGGCAATCACCATCGCGCTTTTTGCGGGCACGCTCTATTGGGTTTCCGGGAAAAACCTAGGGCGCCAGTTCAGTACCGTGCGGCAGGTGATGAGCTTCTGGATGGTGCTGCTGAATCTTTACTGGTGGACTTTGCTGGTGGGGCAGAAGAAGATTAGCCGCCGCATTCTGTTGCTCAGCAGCGGTATCGGCCTACAGATGACCGGCCAGGTGGTGGCAGACGGCCTGCTGATTGCTTTCATCAAGCAGGCCGATCAGTACGGATTAATTCTCTTCGTTTACGCCATGGTCTTTCTGACGCACTACCTGAGTTTGGCCGTATGGTACGAAGCTTTCCACCCCAAGCACGCACAACAAGAAGAGCCATCCCTGGGGATGGCTCTTCCAAAAGTCCGTAACGGCGTAAAGAGTTAGTTCGGCAAACTAGCTTAAGCGCGAGTGCCAGGGTTGCGCCGCACCGAGGGCATTGTTCACGGCGTTGATGTTCTTCACACCTTCCGTGGCCAGCCACTCTTCCAGCGCCGCAATTCCCTGCTTCGCGTAGACCGGAATGCCTTCCTTCCAGGTGGCGCGGCCGCACAAAACACCGGAGAACGGCGTGCCGGCTTCGCTGGCCATCGCGAGGCTTTCCGTAAATTGGGCATTGCTGACGCCGGCGCTCAAATAAATGAACGGCAGCGTGGTGACGTCGGCGGCGCGGCGGTAATGGTCCAGCGCCTCGGCGCGCGTGTAAGCGGCTTGGCCCTTGAACACGCTCGACCCTTCTACGTATTCCGCGTTTACAGGTACTTCCACCTTCAGCACATCCACCTGGTAGCGGGGATTAGAGAATTCGAGCATCGATTCCAGCACCACTTGCGGCTTTTGCTTGGCGAAGTCGAAACCCTTTTCATCGCCGCCCTTGGGGTCGTAGCCAACGAACTCGAGGAAGAAAGGCACTTCCACGCTGTCGCATTCGGCGCCAATGCGCTCGATGAAGGCATGCTTGATTTCGTTCACCTTCGGGTCGTCAAACGGCGTGTAGTAGATCAGGATCTTCACGGCATCGGCGCCCAGTTCTTTAATCCGCAGGGCGCTCAGCTCGGGCAGGAGGTCCGGCAGACGGCCCGGCACGGTGTTGTCATAACCGCTCTTTTCGTAGGCCAAAAGCAGACCGGCATTGTCGGCACGCACTTTGGCGGCTTCCAAACCGAACTCGGTGTCCAGCAGAATGGCCGAGGCGTGGGGGGTGAGCACCCGCACCACCGCGCTCTTGAATTCGTTCATCATGGCCGCCGAGATTTCGCTGGCGGCTACACCCTTGGCGGAGGCAAGCGATTTCTGCAGGCTACCGCGCTGGTCCATGGCCGCGGCGGCAATCACGCCTTTCGCGTCGGCAAGTTTGTCGAGGTGTTGTTTTTTTCCTGGGCTAAGGGGCATGGGGGTTGTCTTTCTATTTTTGTTTTTCGAAGTGACTCAAGCGTCTAGGTTGGGCCGAACCCAGCGCGCCACCCGCCGCCAATAAGCGCGGGCACGGGCTACGTCGGCCATAATCTGCGCCTTCAGCGCTTCCGGGTTCGGAAACTTGCGCTCGGCACGTACGCGCTGCCGGAATTCGACGCGCATCCGGGTTGGGGATGCACCTTCGAGCGCTTCCAGCAGATAGGTTTCTATGCTGAGGCTCTCGCCGTTAAAAGTAGGCCGAGTGCCAATGTTTGTTATCGAAGGCCAGGTGCGGCCTTCGGGCGCTTGCGCGCTCAAATCGGTAGTTTCGGTGATGTACACCCCGGGGGCAGGAATCAATCGATCGGCTGCTGCGAGTGGAGCGGGGTCCATATTCAGCGTCGGAACGGTTTCCCGCCGCCCAATTCCCTGCCCGGCAACAATTTCACCGGCTAAAGAATAAGGGTAGCCTAGAAGCCGCTGGGCGCGCGAAACTTCTCCTTCCGCCAAAAGTTGCCGGATGGCCGAGCTCGAAACCAAACTGCCATAGGTGCTGACGGCTTCAATGATTTCGACCCGGAAGCCAAGTTGGTTACCCAGGCTTTTCAGGGTTGTTGTATTGCCGCTTTGCTTGTGCCCGAAGCGGAAGTTATCGCCCACCAACACGGCTCGAGCCCGCAAGGCGCCCACAAGAATCTGCCGGGCAAATTCCTCGGGCGTAAGGCTGGCCAACTCATGGTTGAACGCCAAAACAAAGGCTTCGCGAATGCCCTCGTTGCGGATCTTTTCAAGGCGGCCTTCCAGGCTATCCAGGTGCAGCGTTTTTGCCTCAGGCCGTAGCAATTTGCGGGGGTGGGGGGAAAAAGTAAGTACTGCCGGCGCCAGCCCTTCATCGGCGGCAATCTGTTCGGTGCGCCGCAGAATTTCCCGGTGTCCCAAGTGCACGCCATCGAAATTACCAATCGCGATGGCCGTGGGCGGCAAATCTGCGGGCAATGCGGTCCAATCCCGGTGTACCCGGAAGCCCGGACTGCGCGGGCGGGTCTGCCGCGGTTCCGCGTCGCCCAAGGCGATTTCGAGGCCATCGTAGGCCAGGCGCACGTGGGGCGGCAACAGGCTCTCGGCGCGGGCGTGGCCCAAATCGTGGCAAATGTGCGTGAAGTACGCGCGCTGGGGTTTCAATCGCTCGACATACTTCAGGCTTAAGGCAATGTGGCTGTGCGTCGAGTGCGGCTTGTAGCGCAGGCCATCCAGGAAGAGCACGTCCAGGTTTTCGAGCTTCGCCAAAGTGCTGTCCGGGATCTCGTGGTGGTCGGTCAAATACGCGGCGTTGCCAAAACGGAAGCCGGTGGAGCGTCCCCAACCGTGTTTCAAGGGAAGCGGCAGAATCTCGCGTCCGTGCACCATGAAGGGGTCCGCGTCGATTTCGTGCAGGTGGAATTTCGGCTTGGTGGATTGCGTGGGCTTCGTCTCAAAGGCGTAGGCGAAAATGCGTTCTACAGCGCTCAGCACCTCGGCAGTTGCGTAAATGGGAATGGATTCTTTCTGCCGGAAATTGAAGGGCCGCACATCGTCCAGGCCCAGGATGTGGTCCGCGTGGGCGTGCGTCAAAAGGATGGCGTCAATCCGCGGCAGGCGGGCCCGCAGGGATTGCTGGCGGAAGTCCGGGCCGGCGTCAATCAAAACAACCCGCCCGTCAAAATGCACGGCAACGCTGGGCCGGGTGCGACTATCCCGCGAATCGGCGCTGGTGCACACCTTGCAGTAACAACCGATCATCGGCACGCCCACACTGGTGCCCGAGCCCAAAACCGTGATGCGGAAGGGGTGCATCCTTGGCTTAGTTCGCTTCCTGGTTCAAATAGCGAAAGCGCAGTTCGGTCAAAGAATTTTTTAGCAGGCGGTCTTCTTCGAGCGTCAGATTGCCCTTGGTTTTTTCTTCCAGCACACCCAACAGATCAATGGCGTATTTTGCCGCCGCCAGATCCTTCTGTGGCTCTTCGCCGGGCATGGCCATCAGCCCCAGGCCCACCTGCGCCTGCATCACCAGGCTGGCCACCAGCAATTCAAAACTCACAACAGGAGCAGTATCCATAGCTTTCTTCGGAACTCCCATTTTACAATTGCTCTAACATGCAGTTCCTTCGTTGCTCGCTTGTTTTGCTTTTTTTGCTGCTTCCGGCCTCCGCGCAATCGAAGCGCCCCATGACCTACGCCGACACCGACGCTTGGCGCAGCATCAGCGCCCAGAAGATTTCTCCCGATGGCAAGTATGCCGGTTTCGCCCTTTTTCCCCAGGATGGCGATGGTGAAGTGGCGATTGTGGACGTGGCCACCAAAAAGACTCGCGTATTTCCCGCTGGTATGCGCCCGGCCCCGCCACCGCCAGATCCGGACGCCGAAGGGCCCCCGGTGCAGCGCACGGTGAACCTTAGCTTCAGCGCCGATAGCCAGTGGGCAATCTTTACGACCTTCCCCACCAAGGCGGAAGCCAAGGCCAACCAGAAGAAGAAAGAAACCGAGCGCAGCAAAGGCGGTTTAGTGGTCCTGCACCTCAGCGACAGTGCGATGCTGAACTTTCCGAATATCAAAAGCTACGTACTGCCCACGGAAAGTAATAAGTTCTTTGTCTTCCTTCATGACAACCCGGAAAAGCAACTCGTGATTCAGCCCTTGGGCGAAGGCACCGCGCGCACCATTGGCGGTGTTTCCGATTACACAGTGGCCCGCAACGGCGGCCACGTTGTTTATGCCACGGAAGAGGGGGTGTTCGCCATCAACGGCGAGGATCTGCAAAGCAACCCCTTGGCCTTAGTCAGCGGAAAGGGGAAATACGGCCGCTTTGCCTACGACGAAAAGCAGAGCCTGCTGGCCTTTGCTTCAGAAAGCACCATCTATACGTGGGATCGCAAACCGGTGGCGGCCAAGGCCTTTGGCGTGCAAATTGCCCCGCGCGGGAACCTGTCCTTCTCCGCCGACGCGGAACGTTTGTTCTATCCCATTGCCGCCCGTGCGGCCGCGAAAGCCCAACCGCGCAACGAAGACGAGGCCGTTTATGACCTTTGGCACTGGAAGGACGACCACACCCAGACTATGCAGCGCGTGCGCGCCGCCAGCGAGCGCAACCGCACTTACCGGGGAATGTTGACCTTGGCAAACGGCGGAAGCCGGCAACTAAGTGACGAATCGATGCGCGACATCTCAATCTCCGAAACCGGGCTTTATGCCATTGGTTCCGACGACCGCGCCTACCGGCCCGTGGCGGAATACGACACCCGCTACAACGACCAATACCTGGTAAATACGCTTACTGGCCAGCGCCGCTTGTTAGGCAAACAAAGAGCCGGAGGGTATGGCTGGTCTCCCGACGGCCGCTACGCCACTCGCTTTGATAGCAAGGACTGGCATTGCTTGAATATCGCGACCGGAGTGGAAGTGAACTTAACCCAAGGCTTGGGCGTGAACTTCTACAACGAAGATTACGACTCTCCGGGGCGGCCTTCCAGTTATGCAGGTGCGCTCTGGACCTCGGACGGGAAATGGATCCTGCTGGTGGATCGTTATGACGTTTGGCAGATTTCGCCGGATGGCCGCATTGCCAAGAATCTGAGTGACGGGGTGGGGCGGCGCGAAA
This sequence comes from Bryobacter sp., assembly GCA_033765085.1. Classification (GTDB taxonomy): domain Bacteria; phylum Acidobacteriota; class Terriglobia; order Bryobacterales; family Bryobacteraceae; genus Bryobacter. The sequence goes on from JANRIK010000025.1 coordinate 36,394, forward strand.
AAGTGCAATTGCGCGTGCAAGCGACGGAAACCGGCGAACGCAACAAAGGCATTGATGCCGCGAAGCCACTCTTGTTGCGCGGGGCGTCCCTGGTGGACCGGAAGAGCGGATATTACAGCGACTATGTCGATGGCACGGCCGAGCCGCGCTTGCTGGCAAAGGATGGAAAAACCTTCGGCCCGCCTTTGAAAGCCAAGAATGCCGATGTTTACCTATTGACCATTGGCAACTTCCAACAGTATCCGGACCTCTATGTAACCAACAGCGAAATGAAGGATTTCGTTAAGCTTTCCGACGCGAACCCGCAATTGGCCAACTTCCATTGGGGCAGCGCGGAACTGATGAACTTCCATAGCAACGAGGGACAAGCCCTGCAGGCCGCTCTCTACAAACCGGAAGGCTTTGACCCGAAGAAGAAGTACCCGCTAATGGTTTATATCTACGAGCGGCTAAGCCAGAACGTAAACAACTTCACCGAACCCACCCCGCGGAACAGCATCAACATTCCGATCTATGTTTCCAACGGCTATGTGGTGCTCACGCCTGACATTGCCTATAAGCTTGGTTACCCCGGTGAAAGCGCCATGAATTGCGTGCTGCCTGCCATCCAGAAGCTAATCGACCAAGGCTTTATTGATCCGGAACGCATCGGCATCCAAGGCCACTCCTGGGGCGGCTACCAAATTGCCTACATGGTGACGCGGACCAAACTTTTTCGTGCCGCCGCGCCCGGTGCGGTAGTGGCGAATATGTTCAGCGCCTACAATGGCATTCGTTATGGCCCGGGCATTCCCCGGCAATTCCAATACGAGCGTACACAATCGCGCATTGGCGGAACGCCTTGGGAATACCCTTTGCGCTTCCTGGAAAACTCGCCGGTGTTCCGCGCGGACTCAATTACCACGCCGCTGCTGATGATGCACAACGACGCCGACGACGCTGTACCTTACACCCAAGGCTTGGAACTCTTCTTGAGCCTCCGCCGGCTGGGCAAAGAAGCCTATCTTTTCAACTACAACGGCGAGCCGCATAACTTGCGCAAGCGGCCTAACCAAATGCACTACGCCACGAAGATGCTGGAGTTTTTTGACCATTACCTCAAAGGCGCCCCCCGGCCCGAGTGGATGGAAAAAGGGCGACCCTTTTTGGAAAAAGAACCTGCTCCGCGGGGAGCCAGCACCGCCGCATCGGACCAACCATGAAGCGCCGCACGCTCTTGCTTTCGCCGCTTGCTCTGCGCGCCCGCGAGCCGAAGTTGCTTGCCACAGTCCTCGCCAATATCTATGGCCAGGAAGTAAGCGAGCCGGTTTATACCCAAACCTTTGCGCTCCTGGGCCGCTTGCGCGCGGGGGCTAAGGTAGAAGAAATTCGCCCTCTGGTAGATTCCTTCGCCCGCCAGAGCCCTGCCAAACTCACCCCCAGCCACTTAAGTGGGGCGCTTATTTATCCCGAAGTTGGGTTAACCGAAGCGGCTCGCCGCTTAGCCGGAGAAGCGAGCGTTGACCTTTATAACCAAATGAGCGACGGCGTCTTTATGGGTCCGCCCTTGTTAGCTCGGGTAGGCATGTTCGACCAAGCGCTGGAGCATTATCTAGCGATTGAAAAGCTATGTCTGCGCACGGATGGACTTTACCGTCATTCACCGCTATGCGAGGCCGCCTGGGGCCGGGGGAATGCCTTCCCTGCCCTTGGTTTGGCTCTGACCTTGGAAGCCTTTCCCAAGAAGCACCCGGGGTATGCGCATTTGCTCGCGGCCTTTCAGAAGCATTGCCAGGAGCTCTCCCGCCATCAGACTTCCGGGGGAATGTGGCGCCAAGTGATTGATGAGGGGAAAGCTTGGGAGGAGTATTCCGCCACAGCTATGATTGGCGCTGCTTACCGCATGGGCGTTCGCCGCAAATGGCTGCCGAAAGACCCTTACGACACAGCAGCGCGCGAAGCCTATATTGCCATTGACCGCTTAACCGGCAACGACGGTGTGGTGAAGGGGGTTTGCGAATCAACCGGCAAACAAGCCACGCTGGAGGCCTATCTGAATCGCCGCGCCATCACCGGCATCGACCCCCGCGGCGGCGCTATGGCCCTCTGGTTCGCTACTTGGATGGGGTAGCTTCCCGGTCATCGCGGCTACGGCAGTATTGGAATTTTTACCCTTCCCGCTAAGCGCCCTGTGAATCTCGAGAGAATGCGGGCCTTGGGGTCGCAGGCATGTCCAAGTCTGACCAATTCATAACTTACGCCTTCCGCTACCTCAAACCAACAGCCCTGTTCGCTATCCAGTTGGCATTCCCGTAACAGACCACAGCGGTTGATGTTCTCATGATTTCGTTCCGTCCTTAGCTCGAAACGAGCCTCTGAGCGGGGCCGATAGGAAGAGCCTGTGAATTGTATGCGCATGCGGACTATCCGCGGCATAGGCGGAAGATCGAATTGGATACTACCCGTAAGTTGTCCTGGCTTGACGAGAATAGGCCGCTTCGCAGATAAGTGCGACACACGAAAACCATAATACGAAGAGGAAAACCAAGTGGCATCCAACTTACGATTGCAAAGAGCAGCAAGGGCGTAGTTACCCTCAGGAACACCGCCAAAGTAAAAGTATCCGTTTTTCGAGGAACGCGTGCTGCGTTGATTCAAGGGTGCATTGGACGTTTTGTCGAAGGGAACCAACTCCAGGCGAATGCCTTCTGCCGGCTTACCATTAGGGCCGATCACCTGTCCAGAAATCGCGCCTCCGGAGGAGATTTGATAAATACTCGCCAGGCGGACATCCCTTGGGGGAATGTTAAGCCATGCAGCTTCGATCTCCGTTCCTAAGAAGTAGCGATAAGCTTCCGGACCAACGATCCGGTAGTCTCCTGGTTCGATATCGGCAAAGACAATCGAGTTGGATTGCACCTCGCCTGTGCATTTCCGCCCGCTCCCTGATTGGACCGTTAAGGGGCCGGCATGCGGAGTAAAGCCAAGAATTACCCCGGACCTCCCCTGCAGATACCCGGACATCATCTTGAGAACAGCAGAGGCGTCAGAGCCGTCAAGAACCAAAGTTGGGCCGCAATCACTGATATCAAGGAATCCAAATCGCGCATTCCTCGATCCGAGAAGAAAAATCTTTTCACCTGCCGGGCTGCCACTTCCCAAGAACAACGGAACGATTTGAATGCTACCTTCCACCAAGCCGCCGCGAATCGACTTATCCACGCGCAGCCAATCATAGCCACCTACATCAATTGGTAAGCGTGTGCCAAGAAATACAATCGGAAAGTCTGATAAGAGGAAATTCTTCCCCCATGCGCATGTTGTCGCCCAACAGTGCGATGCCGCGAGAAAAACCAGTAAGAGGCAAGAGCACAAGAATCTTCCCATCTTCCTGTTGGACAAGAGACGAGGGCGCTTGGTTCCCACACCAAGCTACATCGGCCTGCGATGCCACTTACTCACCGAGAATTCGAATTCATGGTGCATGACGCTTGGTGGTATATTCGTGGTATACGCGTCAAGACCTCGGTTTCGCTCCCCGAATCGCTGCTCGCCCAAATCGACCAACACGCCGAAAATCGGTCCGCCTTTCTCGAAGCCGCCCCCAAGCTCTACATCCAAAAAATCGAGCGTGACGCTGCCCTCGCCCACGACGCTGCGATCCTCGACCGCTGGGCAGACAACCTCAATCGCGAAGCCGCAGAAGTCTTGCAATTTCAGAGAGTCCGGTGAAGCGGGGGGAACTTTACCTCGTCAAGAACCCGCCCTCCGCGGATCCTCGCAAACAAAGGGTTTTCGTGATCGTCAGCCGTCAACTGCTGATTGATTCCAAACATAGTATGGTGACATGCGCTTGCGACGAGTTAGTCAGTTTGCCCAAATCCAGTCTCAGCAACTTCGTGGGCTGCCTAACCGAGCCGCAACTCCGTTTCTTGGACAAGGCCCAAGGTCCCCCACTGCTCACGGTAACAAGTCGCAAACAGCCTCTCGACGTAGTATTATTCTGCTATGGATTCCATCGCAACGAGTGTACGCATCAATGGCGACGCGAAGCGGATTCTCGATAAGCTCTCGGAAAGGACTTCGCAATCCCGGGCACGAGTGATTGAACTCGCCCTTCGCCAACTCGAAGAGCATCTTTTTTGGAGCGAGGTACACGCTGCCTACTCGATACCCGAAGCGCCAGAGCTTCGCGCGGAGCGTAAGCTTTGGGACCAAACCACGGCCGATGGTTTCGCTCCTCGCCGAAAGAGCCGCCGCAAATGAAGCGCGGTCAAATCTATTGGTGCGATCTTGAACCACGCCGCGGGCGGGAGCAGGGGGAGCGGCGCCCAGCCGTTATCATTTCCGCTGATCTTTACAACGCTACCGCTTCGCCACTCATCGGCATTATTCCCCTAACCAGCGCCGCGCCCAAAACCCCATTGCACCTGCCCCTCGAACCAGCCGACAGCGGCCTTGCCAAGTCTTCCACGGCCCTGGTGGATCACCTTCGCTTCGTCGATCGCGAACGGCTTTCCACCCAGCCCATCGGAATGCTATCTGCCGCGGCCGTGGCTCTACTCGATCGCAATCTACGCCGCCTCTTACAATTAAATTAGCGCGCAATGGCTTTCGCGTTTGGCAGGGATCTTTGTAGAGCGAAACTGCCCTTTTAGCTACACCCGCTCGTACTTCCGCAGTTTTCGCACTTATAGCAGGAGCCGTTGCGGGTCATCATACCGCCGCATTCACTGCAAACCGGGGCATCGGCCAAGGCCGGAGCAAAGAGGTCCTGCTGCGGATCGGCTTCGGTTGGCTTGAGCCGCGGACTATCGCCCGCCTCGCCCAGCGCGTATTCCGGACCGAGAAACTTCGCGCCCAACCAACGGAAGATGTAGTCCATGATGGACTTCGCGTAGGGGATTTGCGGATTGCCCGTCCAACCGCTCGGTTCAAAGCGGACGTGGCTGAACTTATCCACATAGAACTTCAGCGGCACCCCGTATTGCAGCCCGTAACTAATCGCAGTGGCGAAGTTATCCATCAGGCCCGAAATGGTTGAGCCTTCTTTCGCCATGGTGATGAATATTTCGCCCGGCGTGCCATCGTCGAACAGGCCCACCGTAATGTAGCCCTCGTGGCCGGCAATAGAGAACTTGTGCGTTATGGCTTGGCGCTCTTCGGGCAACTTGCGGCGTTGCGGCTGGTAGACAATCTTTTCCACTACTTTCATCGCCGCACTTACAACCTCTTCTGCCTTCTTATCGCTCTTGCTAATGCCGCTGCCGGTGCCGCTCGAAAGAGGCTGTACTTTCTTCGAACCGTCGCGGTAAATTGCCACCGCCTTGATACCCAGTTTCCAACTCTGCTGGTAGGCATCCATGATGTCTTCTACCGTGGATTCTTCCGGCATGTTCACCGTCTTCGAGATCGCACCGGAAATAAAGGGTTGCGCGGCGGCCATCATCTTGATGTGGCCCATGTGGTGGATGAAGCGCTTACCATTCTGCGGCCGGAAGCTGCAATCGAAGACCGCCAGGTGCTCTTCCTTTAGGCCCGGAGCACCCTCAATGGTTCCGGTGGAATCAATATGGGTAACAATCTTTTCCACTTGGTCCGGACGGTAGCCCAACTTAATCAAAGCCTGCGGAACCGTGTTATTGACAATCTTAATTACGCCGCCGCCCACCAGCTTCTTGTACTTCACCAAACTTAGTTCCGGCTCCACGCCCGTGGTATCGCAATCCATCATGAAACCAATGGTTCCCGTAGGCGCCAAGACCGTAACCTGCGCATTGCGGAAACCGGCCACGCGCCCGGCGTCATAGGCGTTGTGCCATACCTCGTCTGCCGCCGCCAGCAAGTCCGTTTGCAAACCCGCCGAAGCGATGTTGGCCACGCTATCGCGGTGCATCGCAATCACATCCAGGAACGAAGCTTCGTTCGCCGGGTAACCGGGGCAAGCACCCACGGCATCCGCAATGCGGGCGCTGGACAAGTAAGCTTGACCACACATGACAGCCGTCACCGCGCCCGCCAAGGCGCGGCCGCTATCGGAATCATAGGGGTAGCCCATCGCCATCAACAAGCTGCCCAGGTTGGCATAACCAAGCCCCAAGGGACGATAGTCGTGGCTATTCACGCCAATCCGCTCGGTAGGATAGCTGGCGTTGTCGACGATAATCTCCTGGGCAAGAATCAAGGTATCCACGGCATGGCGGAAAGCTTCCACTTCAAACTTTCCATCCGGACCCATGAACTTCATTAAGTTCAAGCTTGCCAGGTTGCAAGCTGAATCATCGAGGAACATATACTCGCTGCACGGGTTGGAGGCATTGATGCGGCCCGTCGCCTTGGAGGTATGCCAACGGTTGATGGTGGTGTCGAACTGCATGCCCGGGTCGCCGCACTGCCAGGTGGCTTCGGCAATCTCGCGGAAAATTTCGCGTGCGTTGTAGCGGTCTTTGGGTTGGTTGTCGATGCGGGACTTGGTCCAGTAATCGTCGCCCGCTTCGGCGGAGCGCATAAAGTCGTCATCGGCGCGCACGCTATTGTTCGCGTTTTGGAAAAAGATGCTGGTGTAGGCTTCGCCATCAATGGCGCTGTCGTAGCCTGCGGCGATCAATGTGTGCGCCTTCTTCTCTTCCTTGGCCTTGCACCAGATGAAGTCGCGAATGTCAGGGTGGTCAGAATTCAGGATCACCATCTTGGCGGCGCGCCGCGTTTTGCCGCCGCTCTTGATCACCCCGGCAAAGGCGTCAAAGCCCTTCATGAAGCTCAAGGGGCCGCTCGCCTTTCCGCCGCCGGAAAGAATCGCGTTTTCTTCGCGCAAATTCGAAAGGTTCGTGCCGGAGCCGGAGCCCCACTTGAAGAGCATGCCCTCGGTCTTTGCCAGATCCAGAATCGATTCCAAGGAATCGCCTGCGGAGTTAATGAAGCACGCCGAGCACTGCGGGCGGTGTTCGCCCGCCACCAGTTTGCGCACGCCCTGTTGGCCTTCGTCCCAGACCCAACCATAGCCGCGCTGCTCCTTCACACCCACGTTGAACCATACGGGCGAATTGAAAGCCGCCTTCTGGTGCAGCATTAGGTGGGCCAGTTCGTAGCGGAAGTTTTCCGCGTCTTCGTGGCTCTTGAAATAGCCGTCCTTCTTGCCCCAATCGGCAATCGTATCCACCACGCGGTGCACCAGTTGGCGCACGCTGTTTTCGCGCTCCGGCGAGCCCATTTTGCCGTGGAAATACTTGCTGGCCACAATGTTGGTGGCCGTTTGGCTCCAATCGGCCAGCACTTCCACATCGCGCTGCTCAAACACAATGGCGCCGTTGGCGCTGCCAATGGTGGCCGTGCGCTTCTCCCAGGTCACTTCGTCGTAGGGGGTGCGGTGCGGCGCAAGTTTGGCCGTAAAGTAGCGAGGGAACTCCACGCCCGCGCGTTCGGCGACGCGGAGGTTCTGCTTTGGGGCGTTTCTGGCAACGCCGTTTTTCTCGCTGATGGCCACGGTGATTTGTCCCATAACTCAACCGAAAGCATGACACAAGCTATTGCGGTTGGGCAAGAACTATAACTATAGGCAGTACAACAAGTTACGCAACGCCTGTTTTATGCACAGCTTTTGCCACAGCCTATCTCTTTGATGCGAAACGGCTTAGGGGGGATGCTGTAGATGGCTTGTGGATATTTTTGGAAAACTGCCCGCCCAGCCATGCGCTCACCGCGGAACACCAGGCGAGCGTTTTGTTTTGAAGCATTTAGCGAAGTTTTTCGCAGTTCTGGCTGAATTTCGCAATCCAAATTTTTCTTAGCCGAAGGGTCGATGAAGACGAGAGTAAAATGGCTCTATGGCGCAACCCACCAACCATTGGATCTGGCGCGCCACGGGCATTGCCGTGGCGGTTTTGGGTGTGTTGGTTTTGGTTGGAGTGACGCTGTCCACTCTCCGCTAGTCCTTCAGGCGAAGCGGAAGCAGAATTCCGTTCGTTCCCGCGTCCAGATTGCAGCACTTGGGGTGACGGTCAAAAACCAGGTTTGTTGCGAAGTGGGGCGGCGAGGATGAAAAACTACGGGTTTCAGGACGGCCGTGCACATGCCTTGCGCCGGGTCGCGCACCGATTCGTAGACAATCATTTCGCCGCCCGCTGCCCGTACCTCCCTTCCCAGAGCTTGCGTGGCCGTGTAGTCATCCGGATGGGTCCATTGGGCACGCTGGCTGCGCCACGGAGCCTTGCGCAAGTCAAGGGTCTTCCCTTCTCCGCTGGCTTGGAAGAGTGTATGGGGTGCGGCCTCCAAGGCCGGCAAGCCTTCGCTGGCGCGCAAAAAGCGCCAGCGCCAATAGCCCAATTCCGCGCAAGCCGTACGCACCTCCGCGGCGCCATAAAATACGCCGGGGTCTTGTGGTGCACGAAAGCGGGAAGCATGGCGCGAGCGATAGCGGAAGGGAGTGGCGAGTAGATAATGCAGCCGCTCGGCGCCTTCGGGCAAAGGAGGTTTGGATTGCTCCACAATGCTTTCCAGGGCTTCGTGCTCGGCTAGATTGTGGTCCACCAGGCGAAGCGTGCTGACGCGGTGCTGCGCCTCGACGGCGCGCCAAAGCTTTTGCCGAATCTGCTGGAAGCGCATGCGCTAGACCCGCGCCCGGTAAGAGTCAAGATAATCCACCACTTGCACCAGCCCCGTAACTTCCCCCAGCATGTCCACCGGGCGGCGCAGCAACTCGTGGTTCCGGTTGTGCAGCCAGGCGCGCGAAGCTTCGTCCTGGCCCCCCGTAATGGAATCGAGCGAGCGGAATAAGCGCACGAAGAGCGCCGCCAGCTCCCATTCTTTGCGCTCCGGCGAAAGCTGGTACTGCCCACTGAACATGCGGGAGACGGTGGCCGAACTTAAACCCAGCGTTCCGGCAAGCTGGCTTTGGGTAAGCTCCAGCAACCCTGCCGCCTTCACCACGGCTTTGGTTAAGGCCTGCGCCGGGTCTACCGCAACCTGCAGATTCGCTTTGGCTCGCATTCTTTCCTCAGAAAGAATTATAGCTCATTTTTTCTACTGAAGAATGCTAAACACAAGAGCCCAGCCCCTATCATGGCGTAGGTAGAAGGTTCGGGCACTTCGGAAAGGTCCAATTGGTAGGCCTTGATTTGGAAGGCCAGGTCATTGTTGCCGGGGTTGGGGTTCGGGTTGGAAGCGGGGTTCGTGCTGCCGTCCCAAGCCATGGTGAAGGACCCAGTCAGCGTCCAGGCCTGCGTAAAGTCAATGCCCCCAACGCGGAAGTAGTTGATCAAGCGGATGTCGTTCGCCTGCGGGTCGTCGAACGTCGCAATCATCAAGGGGCCCGGCATGCCGCTAATGGATTGGCCTTGCAGTTGCCAGTTGTTGAAACTCAGGCTGCCGGAGGTGGGCCGCGGCGTAGTGCCCGTGGGGTCAGGGTCCGGCGCCACCATGCGGACAATCAAATTCCGCACGTTGCCAAAAGTGGCGGTGTATTCGGGAATCACGAAGCTCAGGTTGCTTACCGTGTCGATAATTTCGATATTGATCCGCTTCGTATCGTCGCCCGAATACCTCTGTACGAAGTTGTAGGTCCGGCCATTCGTCCAAGGGCTTGACACGCGCGCCACGTTAAAGGTGAAGTTGTTCGGCCCCGTCAGGGCGTTAATCCGCGCCTGCTGGTTGACGTTGAAGCTGACTTCAAAGCCAAAGCTCTCGTAGGCTGTGTTGCCCGCGGCCACGAAGTTCGCGTCCGTCGCGGTGCTCGGACCAGGGCCACCATACATTTGCTCATAAACCGGCGCCGCCGCAACCGGCAGAAGCGAAAGGCAGAAAAAGAAACCGACGGCCCGCATAGTAGTTATAAGTACTTTCCCTTAGTAAGTAATAAGTATTCGAGTGCCTGAGTAACTCAAGACTTACTCACTTAGGTTGTAGTACCGGAAAGTGCTTAGCAATAGGACTAAGGTACTGAATTATCGGCCAGCGCTTCGAGGTGTTCCTTCAGTAGGCGTCCCCGCTGCGCCAGAAATCGTTGCAGGTAATTCTTTAAAAACAGCCAATCTGCCAAGCGGCCCAGGGCCCCCAACGGCGAGGCATAGTCGAAGGTATCCACCATAAGCGTGCTCCCGTCCTGCTGCTCGTAGAAATAGTGATCATGCTCAAAGTGGGCAAAGATGCCGCGCACCATGGTGTCGCGGAAGTGATGGGGTGGGTTGAACTCGGTAATGCGGCTGGTGAGTTGTTGCCGAACGCCAAAGTGCGTAGCGTCCCAGGTAACCTCTTCGTGCAGGGAAATCAATCCGGAAGTCACCCCGCCGATTGCCTTCTCGTTGCTTCCGGGCGTGGAGGCCATGTGCAGGTCGATGTTCCGGGATGCATCGAAGCAAGCCTGCGCAGAGGCGCGGATGCGAGTTTCTACTTGCAGAATTGGCACGGAATGTTGGCCGTCCGCCGGGCGAGGCTGCTACTTCTTCAGCAGCCGCGCGGCGGCTTCGTCAATAAACCACTCCGTGGGATAGGGTGGCGTGGCGGCAATTTGCGCCGGATGGGCCTTCAAGTTGATAGGCCCGTCCAGAACAGAGAGTAGCGCTTCCGCTTTGTCCGCTCCCGGCGCCAGCACCACGGTATGCCGCGCAGCCTTCAAAACCGCCGGCATTAGCGTTACCCGGTGCGATTGGAACTTCTCCACATAGGTGTGCGAAACGGCGTCGTACTCGTCCTCCACCAGCGGATCGCCGGGAAACAAGCTCGCGGTGTGCGAATCCGGCCCCATGCCCCGGTGGATCACATCGAAAACTGGAATTTCACCTTCGCCCAGTTCGAAATCCACGGCCAGTTCCGACGCGTAGTGCGCTGCCGCCTCTTCCGGGTAGCGCTCTCCCGCAATGCGGTTCAGGTTTTTCACATCAATGCCTGCCGGGACGATCAGGTGTTCCATGGCCATTTTGTAGTTAGAGTCTGGATGGTCGGGCGGTACCACTCGCTCATCCACCCAGTAGATAAACACCTTGCTCCATTCCACAGGCAGTTTCGCCAATTCCGCGAACATCAGTTTTGGCGAAGATCCCCCGGAAATGGCAAAGCGGGCAGAGCCTCGCTCATCAATGGATTGCTTCAGAAGCTCGGAAATTCTGATAGCAGCCGCCCGGGAAGCTCCCGAGGCATCAGGAAAAACATGAATAAAAGACGATAAAGGCATGGGCTAATGAGAGATAGCAAATTGTCGAACGGTTTTGGCGTAGGAAGGATCCCGACTGAGAATCGAAATTTCTTCCCGAAGCAATGCAGACTCATCTTGTACTTCAAAATGAGCCTTGGAAGTAAATGATTCTACGTGGATTTCCGCGCTTCCCCGCTGGGGCCTTTCAATGTCGAAAGACCCATTGGCGCTCAAGAAACGGACTTTGCGGATCTGCCAGCTTTCGTCCGGCTCACAGGGAGTGTGCACCAATGAAACCGGGAAATGGGTACCCAGCACCGATTGGAGCCACGCACGAAGATAGCGCGCCGAAACCGGCTCCGGCGCGTGGGCATAGTGCACTTCCGCGCTCGTTAGGGAATCGAAAAAACTGCGGCAATCGGCCCGGTCAAAAGCGGCGGCCACGGTTTGGCGCCACCGGGTGAGCCGGGTCCAGGTGAGGTCGCCGTACAAATTTCCATGGCGGAGTTGTTCGTCCACGAAGAGTAAGGCGGCATCGGGGTCCGGATGGTGACGGGTATCGAGAATGATCTTGTCCGCTAATTCGGCAATGGCGGCAAAGGCGGCATGCGTGAAGATCGCCGCCGAGCGGCACCACAACACCACCGGCAAATCCGGCGCCACCAGCGCCTGCAAGAGCCGGGGAATTTCGCCAAAGTTTTCCGCCCCGGCGGAAAGCTCAATCTGTTCGCAGCAAATTTGCGAGCGCCGGCCAAACGGCATCCAGCAAGTGGCGTAGGCGCGCCCGCTCAAGGGCTCGCCGCGTTCCGGCGCCAAGCGCAGGACGATGGCCCGGGCTGGATGCTCGTGCATTAACTGGCTCAAGCTTTCCAGCGCCTTGCGTTCGTCTTCACCGGCTTCCACGGCCACCAGCACCGTCATGGTGACGGCGCGCAGCACCCCGGCAGAGCGTTCTGAGCTCTCGGCTTCCGCCTTGCCCAGCTTCACCCACTCGGCCTGCAAATCTTTCAGCAGGCGTTCCGGCCGTACAACCGCGGCGCTCATTAGGGGATCCTCCACACGTGGCCCCGTCGCGCCAGCATTTCGTCCGAAGCAGCCGGGCCCCAGGAACCCGCGTCGTAATTCGGCAAGTCGAAAATGGTGTTGTCCCAGTGGTTCAAGATGGGCTCCACGGCCTTCCAGGAGGCCTCCACCATGTCTTGGCGGGTATAAAGAGTGGAGTCCCCCGAGAGAGCATCGAGCAGGAGCGTCTCGTAAGCCGAAGGCGTACGCGTACCGAAGCTGGAGCCGTAGTTGAAATCCATGCTCACCGGGCGCAGCTTCATGCCGCCACCGGCCGGATCTTTCGATTGGAAGCGCAGGCTGATGCCTTCGTCCGGTTGGATGCGCAAAATCAACAGGTTCGGCGCCCCTAATGGCGAAGTAGGCTCTTCGCCCCCGCCTTGGAATAAGCTCAGTGGCGCTCCGTTGAAACGGATGGCGATGTCGGTAACCCGCTTCGGCATGCGCTTGCCGGTCCGGACATAGAAGGGCACGCCGGCCCAGCGCCAATTGTCGATAAAGAAGGTGACGGCGGCGTAGGTATCGGTCTGTGCATCGGGTTTCACTCCCGGCTCCTGCCGGAACCCAGCCACATCCTCGTTGCCCAGCCGCGCCGGACCGTATTGGCCCTTCACGGCGTGCTGCGCCACTTCGTCCTGCTTGTAGATTCGAATGCTGCGCAACAGCTTGGCGCGCTCGTCGCGCACACTGTCGGCTTCAAACACCGGCGGCGGTTCCATGGCCACCGTGGCCAGCACCTGCAGCAGGTGGTTTTGGATCATGTCCCGCAAGGCGCCAGCTTCTTGGTAATACGCGCCGCGTCCTTCCACTCCAATGGATTCGGCGGCCGTCACCTGGATGTGATTAATGTAGCGGCGGTTCCAAAGTGGCTCGAAAATCGAGTTGCCGAAGCGGAAAGCCAAGACGTTCTGTACGGTTTCCTTGCCCAGGTAGTGGTCAATGCGGTAAATGTCGCTCTCGGCGAACACGGCGTTGATGCGGCGGTGCAATTCCTGCGCGCTGGCCAGGTCGTGGCCGAACGGTTTTTCGATCACCACGCGCCGCCAACCATGCTCGTGGCTGGCCAAGCCGGCGGCGCCCAAATGCTCCACCACGCTGGCATAGAAGCTGGGTTGCGTCGAGAGATAAAACAGCACGTTGCCGCTGGTGCCGCGTTCCCGCTCAATGGCGTCGAGTTGCGCCTTCAGGTCCGCGTAGCATTGCGGGTCGCCCAGGTCGCCCGACACATAAAAAAGCCCTTTGGCGAAGTCTTCCCAGAGTTCGGCATCAAAGGGGGAATTTTCAATAAACTTCTCCACGCTCGTTCGCATTTTTTCGCGAAACTCTTCGTGGCTCATCTTGGTTCGGGAGTTGCCCACGATCGAAAAGCCGCTCGGCAACTTGCGCTCATACGCCAACCGGTAAAGGGCGGGCAGGAGCTTCCGCATGGTCAAGTCGCCATTGGCGCCAAAGATCAGTACGGAGCAAGGAGGGATGCGACGTTCGAAACGCAGCGGATCATGGAAGGGGTTAGCCGACGCATTCGTCTGCGACATGAACTAAGAGAATAGCAAGGGAAGGCGCGGGCAAGGGCAGCTCTTTTATCCTGAAAGCTACGCCTGTGAATCAGCCCGAACATTGGAACCAAATCTACCGCCAAAAGACCCCCCAGCAAATGAGCTGGACACGCTCGCACCTCGACCTGTCCCTGGCTTGGATTGAACGCAGCACGCCAGACCGCACCGCCCACATTCTCGACGTCGGCGCCGGCGTCTCCACCCTTTGCGACGACCTTTGGGAGCGCGGCTACCGCAATCTCAGCGTCCTCGACCTCGCCCCCGCCGCCATGGAACAACTTGGTCAGCGCACCGCCGGGCGCGTCACTTGCCTGGTGGGCGACGTCACCACCTTCCCCTTTGCCCAAGGCGCCTACGACCTCTGGCACGACCGCGCTGTGTTTCATTTCCTCACCGACCCCGCCGCCCGCGCCGCCTACGTCCGCCAAGTGGAACACGCCCTCCGCCCCGGCGGACATATCCTAATCGCCACCTTCGGCCCCCAAGGGCCGGAGAAATGTAGCGGCTTACCTGTAGTGCGCTACACCCCAGAGCAACTGCACGAACAATTCGGACCGGGATTTCAATTTCTCGGCAGCCATTCCGAGATGCACACCACCCCCTTCGGCACCGAACAACAATTCGTCTACTGCTTCTGCTCGCTCGCACAAGAAAGACTTGGGCAGGACATAGAGGTATGAGCGCTTCCCTGCCCCTGCTCAATCATCCCCTCGACCAACAGAGTGAATTTACTGCCGATGCGCTGATGGCCGATGTGCGACGCCTGCGCCAGCTGCCCGCCGAAGCGCTGCCGGAAATCTGCTTTCTGGAGTTTGATGGCGACTTCACCGATTGGCTCGTCGAAACCGGCCAAGCCCATCGCGTAGAGGATTGGGCCTGCTTCCACACCAACATGTTTGCCCTGGACCTTGCCGGGCAACGTTGTGGCATCATCGCCCGCACCATCGGCGCTCCTTATGCCGTCTTGATCGCGGAGCAATTGCATGCCGCCGGAGTGCGCGTCATTTTCGGCATCACTTCCGCCGGACGCATCGCCCCGGATTTGGCACTGCCGGGTTTGGTGGTAGCAAACGGGGCTGTGCGCGACGAGGGCACCAGCTTTCACTATTTACCGCCCGCCGAAACCGTCGCCGCACCGGCGGCTCTGGCCGAAGCCATGGCGGAAAGCTTGGCCGATTTTCCCCGCGCCCTGCGTTCCGGCCTGGTTTGGACCACCGACGCTCCGTACCGCGAAACCGCGCAGCAGATCCAACACTGGGCCGCGCGCGGCGTGCTGGCCGTGGAGATGCAAGCCGCCGGGCTCTTTGCCTTTGCGCAGGCCAAGCAGGCGCAGGTGGGGCTGCTGGCGTTGGTCAGCAATGCCACCGACCACGACGGCGAGCAATTCAATACGGGCGGCTTCGCGGAAACCCTCGAAATCTTCGCCCGCCTAGCGGCTAGCGCAATTCCGCTAACCAAGCCTTAGCCCCGGCCACAGCGGCAGCCGTGGGAGCCTTGCCCAAACGATAGAGGAATTTCGTGGCCGCGGGAGCGCGCTCCATAGCCGGGTCGGTAAAGACGATCTTGTTGCCCTTGGTGGTGGTGGCCGCGGAAAAATTTACCTTCGCGGCTTCGGCCACAAAGGCTTCGAGCCCGGCGCGGAGCTTGGTCTTCGGCGAGTATTGGTTGTATAGGCGCTGTGCATGCTCCTGGGCCAGTTTTTCCGGGTCAATACCCGTTAACGGCCCTTCCACCACCATGGCGAGCTTGGCCAGGCCAGCGGCCTTGCGGAAGGCGGCTTCATCCGTAGGAGGAAGGGCGAGAGCCGCTTTAATCAATTGAACCGAGCGCTTCGGCTCCGGACGCATATCAGGACTTTGCTGGGCCATCTACTCGGCGCCGCGAAGATCATTTTCTAGATTCTTGCGGACATCGGCCGCGCTTCTCCGATATGCCTCATGCGCTATGCCGCCGTATTGGATGCTCTGCATTGCCTTCATCATGGCCTCAGGGGGCAACTTCATGAGTTGCTCCTCGCTCACCACCTTCAGACCATAATCCTTGCCGCCGTAGCTGCGGAAGATCGCTTCGTCCTGGCCCTTCCGGAAAGCTTCCGAAGTGGTCAATGCTTTCCCCGTCGCCAGCAATTCTTGCACTGCCTTCACTTTGGCGGCCTCATCCAGGGCCTTGTAGGCGGCCACGGCCGGCCGGGGTAAATACGGAACCGAGAGGTAGCCACCGGAGCTTAATCCGCGTTGCACCATGCCCTCCAGGTCTTTTTGGGTCAAGCTCAGTCGTGATAGAGCGTCCTGCCAGGCAAAAGCAGAAGTAATGGCCAGCACCAGCAGAGATCTACGCATAGTCCACCCTAGTTTGAATTTCATGAAAGAATACGCGCCATATGCGCATTGAACGGATCTTAGCATTCGCCTTCTTGTTGTCGTCAGTATTCGCCCAAACGCCCAACGAAAACATCCCTCTCTGGCCCCAAGGCCAAGTTCCCCTCGCACAAGGCACTGGCCCCCTGGACTCCCCCTTCCTTACCGTCTTCCGCCCCGCTCCGGGCAAAGCCAACGGCGCCAGCGTCGTCATTGCGCCCGGAGGCTCAAACATCATGCTGATGTACGGCTGCGAGGGCATTGAAAGCGCCGAGCGCTTCAACCAATGGGGCGTCACCGCCTTTGTGCTCACTTACCGCTTGTCCCCCCGTTACGACGAAAAAGCCCGCGCCCTGGACGGCAACCGCGCCCTGCGCCTGGTGCGTTCGCGCGCCCAGGAATGGGGTTTGGACCCCGCGCGGATTGGTTTCGCGGGCTTCAGCGCCGGCTCCTCTCTGGCCCGCTTAACCGCCGCCACCGCCACCGAGGGCAACCCCCAAGCCGCGGACCCCGTGGAGCGCTTCTCTTCCCGCGCCCGCTATCTGGCAATGGTTTACTCCGCCGGCCGCCCCTTTCCCGGCGAAGATCTGAAAACTTTCCCCCCCGTGTATCTCTTGGCGGCCGCACACGATCGTGGCGCTGCCAATGGCTCCGCGCAATTGTTCCTGGACCTCAACCGCGCCGGCGCCGTCGTCGAATTGCACCTGTACCAAAAAGGCCGCCATGGCTTCGGCAGCGCCTACACCAGCCCCGAATATGGCCCTTGGATGGACTCGCTCAAGCACTTCCTAACCGTTGGGGAGCATTTGGTGGCCAAGGCCGCGCCCCCGGCGCCAAAAGCTTTCCCCGCCGGCAAAGCCATTAAAACCCTGAACGATGGCTATGGCGAATTTGTCTACGTTCCCGCCGGGAAGTTCCGCATGGGCGACTCCGCGGGCCTGGGCGAAGCCCGCGAGCGCCCGGTGCACGAAGTGGAGTTGGATGCTTATTACATCTCTAAGTACGAAGTAACCAACGGCCAATGGAAAGCCTTCCGCGACGACCCCGGTTACGATAATCCCAAATTCTGGCCCGAGGGCCGCATCCTGCCCCGGGACCAAATTCCCTATTGGACCCAGCCCAACAACCACGGCGGCGCGCTGCCCGGCAACGAAAACTACCCCGTGCTGGGCGTGAATTGGGACGCCGCCGTTGCCTATTGCAATTGGCTAAGCGCCAAGACGGGCAAGAAATACCGCCTTCCCACCGAAGCGGAATGGGAAAAGGCCGCCCGCGGCAACGACTTGCGCATCTATCCCTGGGGCAATGATATCGATGCCACAAAGTCTAACTTTGTCCAGGACGCGAACTTTGTCACCGCCAAACCCGTGGGCACTTATAACTACCCCTCGCCCTACGGCGCTTACGATATGGCCGGCAATGTTATGGAATGGTGCAGCGATTGGTATAGCCAAGACTACTATCAGCACTCCCCGAAGAAAAACCCCC
>JANRIK010000043.1:0-6677 GCA_033765085.1 Bryobacter sp.
AACCATCGCAGGTTGCTGGAACCCATCGGCAACATCCCGCCGGCCGAAGCCGAACAACGTTACTACGCTTCGCTGGACTGTCCAGCGCTGGTGGCGTGACTCGTATTAATTAGCCTCCGGGAAAGCCGGGGCGGTTCACTCCATCGACCGACAGCGAGCATAGAATTTGGTGGTTGCTGATGTCGAAGCTGAGTGGGGCTCCGCCAGGGGTGTTGCGAGAGTAAAGGCTGATCGGGTCTTTGGCTGCACCGCTGTCGCTGAGCCCGAAGGATTGGCTGCGCGGAAGCTGGTCGAGGCTGTCCCAGCCCTCAACCGGGGAAGGGAAAAGAGGGGCCGCCGTTGCGGCAGCCCCCCATAGTTTGACAAAGGTGCGTCGGCTCTGCGGCATCAGAAGCTGTACCTCAAAGCGAACTGCAGTTGCCGGGCGGAAGTGGCGCTATCCACCAGACCGAAGGCGGTTGATGAGAAGTTGGCATTTGGATTTCCGAAGTTGACGTGATTGGCGGAGTTGAAGGCTTCCGTGCGGAATTGCAGAGCATGGCCCTCGCGAATTTGCCAACTCTTGGCAATGGCGAGGTCCCAATTGTGGCGTCCGTCGCTGATTAGAATATTCGCTCCGGCATTGCCGAAGGTATAAATGGCGGGCAGCTCGAAGGCACTGGTATCGAACCAGCGTTCGCTGACGTTCCGGCTGCCGCCCGTATTGGGGTTGCGCCAAACATTGGGGCGCTGAACCGACGCACCCACGTTGGCGCGGTCCACCCCACTGGTGGCATTTACGGGCGATCCGTTTTGGATGCGGGTAATTCCCTCCAAGGACCAGCCACCCAGGAATCCGTCGGCCCAGCGGCTCCAGCTCGATCCGAATCGACGTCCGCGTCCAAACGGCAAATCGTAGACATAAGCAATTTGGAACACATGGGGGATGTCGAAGTCGGCCCGGCTGTAGTCGGCCCTTCGATTGTACTGATCTTGGATGATGTTCTGGCTCAAAGATGCTTGGCCGGTCATCAACTTACTCCAGGTATAGTTGGCGTTGAATTGTAATCCGGCGGAGAAGCGCTTTACTAGAGATGTGCGGAAAGAGTGGTAGCTCGAGTTGAACTCATTGATGCCACCTTGGATGTTGCCAATGGTGGGCAAGCGGCGGCGAGGGTTAACAGAACCCGGGCCTGGGGTGAGTGCCTGGTTAAAGGTTGTGTAACCGATCTGGTGGCGATTCCCGGAACCCACATAGCCGAGATCCCAGCTAAGGTCCCGCGCGAGTTCCCTTTGAATGGTGAGGTTCCATTGCATTGAGTAAGGAGTCCGCTTGTGCGGGCTTTGTGCCCAACCGCCAATGTTAGTGGAGTAAGCGGGGCCTGGGTCGGTAATGAGTATGTCCGGCCGCGCGCCCGTATTCGTAGTGATGTTTTGCTGGGGAATCACTGGGTAGAACTTGCGCTTATCCAAGAGCTCCTGGAAGAAAGATGAGTTATAGAACATGCCAAAAGCTCCACGGACGACTGTTTTGCTGCTGGCTTGATACGCAAAGCCGAAGCGGGGCGCGAAGTCGTTGCGGTCCGGGCTTTGCAGCGCGCGGCCAAAGTCTCCGCGATTGGGTCCTTGGTTGGTGAATTGGTTTTGACCAGCCCACAACAAGACAGGGGTGAAGATATTCGTAGCCGGGTCCCAGGCAACGTCGAGTGTTCCGAGTCCATCGTCAAGGGCGTAGGCGGGAGTATTGTATTCGTAGCGCAGGCCCAAGTTCAGGGTCAGACGGCGCGTCACGCGGTAGTCGTCCTGAACGAAATAGGCTTGCAACGGGCTGCGCGCGTCGATCAAGACATTGCCCGCGCCGCGTTGGATGCTGGAAGGCGTACCTAACAAGAGCGAGGCCACGCTGCTGCCAGAATTGGACACGGAGGCAAGGGAAGTAAGCCGGGTGTCGAACACGGCGACCCCATTCATTGGATCGCCTGCGTCTTGCTGGAAGTGGCGAACTTGCAGCATGAAGCCGGCCTTGATCGTGTGGCGGCCCTGAACGAGGGTGAGCGTGGCGGAAGGTTGAAAAATCTTGTCGTCTGTAATTCTTCCGCCGCCTCCGGTACCTACCGGATAGCTATAAATGCCGGTTGCATTGAGAGCCGGCAAGGCGCCGCCAGGAATGTTCTCCTGAAACATTTGCAGGCCAGAGCGCTGGATAAAGGCGGAACGGGAAAACTCTGAGTTCACATCCTCAATCGGAATCGTGGGGTTGTTGTAGCCGAAGCGCGTTTCGAGGACGGCATTCGGTCCGAAAATGTGGTTCCAATTGATGCCGAGGTTATGAGCGTCAAAGCGAGCTTGGCTATTTACCGTGGGAAAGTTTGTGGGTGTAACAAAGCCTACTTTTTGCCGGAGATAGCGGAAGGTGACATTGTCGCGGCTACTGAAGGTATGGTCGCCGCGGGCAATCCACACGTCGCGGTCGTTGCTTACCGGGGAAGTATTGATGAGGTTGTTTGCCGTTCCGGTAAAGCTGGGTTCCGGGACAACTTCATTCAGGAACAGCGCGCCTGCACGGTTGAATTGGGAAGCTGGAACAATGCGATTGGGGAAGGGCGTCCGCAGAATTCCGCCGGTGGAAGAAGTTGTGCCGCTGAAAGGATCGTAGATGTTCCGGTTTAAGTCGTTAAAATCGCCTTGGCGTTGGGCCAGAGTTGGAACGGTGCTAATCCGCGGGTTGGACTGGCGTTGGCGGAAGCCCTCCCAGTTGAAAAACCAGAAGGTCTTGTCCCGGCCCCGGTAAAGTTTGGGCAACACGACGGGGCCGCCCAGAGCTAAGCCGTATTGGTTTTGGCGAAAAGGTAGCTTGCCGACGCCGGAACGGTTCGCGAAGAAGTCGGCGGCGTCCAACTTGTCGTTGCGGAGAAACTCGTAGAGCGATCCATGCAGGTCGCGGCTGCCAGACCGGGTGACGATGCTGACATTGGCGCCGGCGGAGCGGCCGAATTCCGCTGAAGTGTTGCTCAATACGCGGAACTCCGCAATCGAATCCATTGGCGGCGAAGCGCCAGGCGAGTTTTGAAAGAGGAAATTATTGTCAACCCCATCGAGCGTGAAGTTATTATCCTGCTGACGTTGGCCATTCACGGAAGTGAGCGAAGTGCCGGAAAAAGTTCCTTGGCTTTGCGAACTTCCCCGGTTGCTGGTTCCGGGCATTAACTGGATGAGCCGGGTGTAGTTGCGCCCATTCACCGGCAAGCGCTGTAGCTCGGTGGCGGTGACGATGCCGCCAACCGACCCGTCCTGGGTCTGCAAGAGCGGCGCCCGGTCTTCTACCGTAACCGTTTCGGAAACCCCTGCCAGAGCCAGGCGGAAATCCGCCTTCACTTGTGCCGCGGCTTCCACCACGACCTTGGAGCGCAAAGCGGTTTGAAAGCCGCTGGCGGTTGCCTTCACCTCATAGGTACCAGGGGCAATGGCGAAAAAGCGGTAGGTGCCCTGATTGTCCGTGGTTGTGTCTTGGGCTACGCCAGTTGCCAGGTTCTTGAGGGTAACGGTTGCCGCTTGAATGGCGGCGTTGTTGGGGTCGCTAATGTCCCCCAGGAGTGTGCTGGTGGTGGTCTGCGCGGAAAGGCCGCCGAGCAGCGAGAAGCAAAGCAAAAGAGAAGAAAATTGGAGTTTTCTCAAGATGCGATAGGCCAACGTAAGAGTCATGGATACCTCAGGGCCAATCTTGCAATCTGGGTTTGCGGCTTGGAAAGTAGAAAGGGGAAGCGGAACGGGTTCTACGCGGGCCATGCTGTACGCAGGAAAGGCCTTATCGCCTGGGGTAGAAAGCTGCTTTCGATCGGGGTAGAATGCGCGTAGAATTGAGATTCTACCCCCGGTAAGTTATTGAAAAAGTTACAATTAAGTGAATTCTTCCGCCAAGCCGCAACCCGCTTCGCCAGAGGGCGCAAAGCCAGCTGAAATTTCGGCTGTGCTGGAGCGAGTTTTGTCCAGCGAGGCCTTTCGCCGTTCTGAGCGCATGACGCGATTCCTGAGGCATGTGGTGGAAAACTCGCTGCGGGAAGACGTAGGGCAGTTAAAAGAGTCCGCGATCGGACACGCTGTGTTTGACCGCCCCGTAGACTACGACACCAAGCAAGACCCGGTGGTGCGGAACGAAGCACGACGGCTACGGACCAAACTAGAGCAATACTATGCCTCGGAAGGCGCGGAAGATCCCTGGAGCATTGAGATCCCCCGCGGCGGGTATTCGCCGGTGTTCACGCGGAGAAAGCTAGAAGCTCAAGAAGCTGAGGCAGCCACGGCGAAGGCGGCGCCGCGGTTTTCGCGCCCGCTGGGCATTGGCATCGCCTTGGCTCTGCTGAGTCTGGGAGTTGCGTGGTGGGTGCTCCAACCACCGCAAGTTCCGGTATTTGGCAAGATACGTCCCGTCAGCAGCGCGGTGGAAAACGAACTGCATGCTACTTATGACCGGCAGTCCAAGCAATTAGCCTACAGTAGCAATGCGCAGGGCAATTATGACATTTACCTCCGGGAGCCTTCAGGAAGGGTAACCCGCCTGACGCATCATCCAGCCGATGAACTGCATCCGTCTTTTTCCCCCGACGGTAAAGAACTGCTTTTTGCCCGCGCCAGCCAGGCCGGGTTCGACATTGTAAGGTTGAACCTTTCCAGCGAGCAGGAAAGAGTGGTGGCTCGCAGCGAAGGATTAATGTTTGGGGGGCCGGTTGCCGATCCGACCGAAATGTTTGGCAGCCCGGGCCCGGTGTGGTCGCCTTTGGGAGATGTATTTGCCTTTACGACGGCAACGGCCGAAAGCAAGTCAAAACGAGCAATACACCTATTTCATTGGAAGACCGGGCGGCTACAGCAGCTCACGTATCCCAGCGGCCAACAGCATGATCTGGACCCAGCCTTCTCGCCCGATGGTCGACAACTTGCCTTCGGGCGATGGCTCACCAATTCCACCTCAGAGCTTCATGTCGTGGAGGTGGCGAGTGGGAAAATCCGCAAGATTACTGCCGAGCAGGCCGATTATCGGGGCAGCAGTTGGTTGCCCGATGGGAGGTCTCTCATCGTTTCCTCGAATCGCTCTGGGCTTTTTGGCCTATGGTTCCTGTCTTTGGCGGACGGAAAGCTGCGGCCCATGACCTTATCCGCGAGCCACGCCCGGGACCCGGCGCTGTCGCCGGATGGCAAACAGTTAGTCTTCAGCGAGTACCGCCAACAATCGGAAGTTTGGCGTTCTTCTACAATTTTTCATCCCCAAGGGCCAGGCATCCACGAGCAGGTTCTGCGCTCTACGCGGCAAAATCACAGCGCGCAGTATTCGCCCGATGGGGCCTCCATTGCCTATGTTTCCGATCGGAGTGGCTCTTGGGAAATCTGGGTGGAAGACCTTGCTTCGCATCGCGCCCGCCAAATCACCAAGTTTGAAGGACCTATGCTGGGCTCTATTCAATGGTCTCCCCAAGGCTCTCAACTCGCCTTCGACGCGAGACCGGCAGGAAATTCCGCCATCTTCTTGGCCGATCTTGGGGCAGGGAATCTTGTTCGTAAGTGGAGCGAGGGAGCGTTCGAGGAAAAGATGCCGTCCTGGGCCCATGACGGCCGTTGGCTGGTGTTTAACTCCAACCGCAAGGAGGGGCAGCAGCTTTGGAAAGCCCCTTTGCAAGACCCATCCCAAGCAACTTTCGTGGCGAGAGAATTTGCAGCGGATAGCAGACTGTCTGCGGATGGGAACTCGATCTATTTCGAAAGCGAAAATGGCCAGCTACGGCGAGTGCCCATCGCAGGAGGGGCCACGCAGCCCGTCAATCTTTCGGGCATATCAGCAGCTTCCCGCGTTTGGACGGTAAACGAAAAGGGCATCTGGCTAGTGGATACGAAGCCAAATCCCCCGCAAGCCCGACTGCTCGACCCGACCACCGGGCAGTATCGCCTGGCTGCAGAATTGCCCGGAAAGATTGTGCAAAACACGCCGAGCTTGTCCGTTAGCCCAGATCGCCAGTGGGTACTCTATTCGCTCCGGAAAGAGTCCAAGAGCCAGCTGCTGGTCTTGGAGGCAAACGGGTACCAGCGCTAGTTGCTCTCGTTTGGTCGTGTTCTCCTCCCACCCAGCGGGAGAGATGTCCCCCAGTAATTTCGCCAACCGCCTCCGTAAACTGCTCGGCAAAGCGTCCTCCTCACCTCCTCCCGCACGTAGGACACTTGCCCTTGCTCGAAGGCCGTTTGGCTTTCTTTGTGTCTGTGCTTTCAGCCGTCGCCGGCTTGTCAAGAGTTTCGATCTCCGGCTTTGCTTGCTTTACTTCGCCGCCGTGAAGAATGGCGTGGAGAAGGGGGTCCAAGGGGCGGCGGCGCTTGGGCCGGGGGCCCCGACGTTGACACGGTAGAGGTCTGCAGTTCGAGTCTGCACAGGCCCACCATTCTTCTTCCTTTGCTTTCCTGTCTTTGCGTCCGAGAACTACGATTCGCGGCAGAGCCAAGATGCGGAGTTTTGACGGGTTGTTGCAGCTTGGTTTGGCGCTGGCGGGCTTCGCCCCCACTCGTTTCGTCGACGCCGCAATCACCCGCTTCTGGTGCCGTAATACCGCAGTGCGGTCCCGTTGGCGGTCGGCCTGCGTATAGAGCAAGCTTACGTCCATGCGCGTGTGCCCTGCGTTGCGCATCAATTGGAAGGGGTTGGCGTCGTTGCCTTGCTC
>JANRIK010000023.1:0-72770 GCA_033765085.1 Bryobacter sp.
CTGAACCGCCCCGGCTTTCCCGGAGGCTCCTATCTGTGAGAAGGAGCCGTGATGAGCAATACAAGGAACAAGTTCTCGCCTGAGTTTCGCGACCGTGCGGTGCGGATGGTGGAGGAACACCGGGGAGATTACCCGTCGGAATGGGCGGCACTGACGTCGATCGCCGGGAAGGTCGGCTGCACGCCCGAGACCCTGCGCCGCTGGTGCCGTGAGGAGGCGAGCCGACGAGCGGGGCCAGCGGCGCAGGCCATCAGTGATCGGGATCGGCTCAAAGCACTGGAGCGCGAAGTCAAGGAACTGCGCCGGGCCAACGAGATTCTGCGCAAGGCTTCGGCGTATTTTGCGCAGGCGGAGCTCGACCGCCACGGCAAATGGTGATGTCGTTCATCGACGCTCACCGGGAAGAACTGGGTATCGAGCCGATCTGCCGGGAACTGGTGATCGCCCCTTCCTCCTATCACGAACATGCCGCACGTCTTGCCGATCCCGATAGGCGTCCTGCCCGTGCACGGCGCGACGACGAGATGCGCGAGGCGATCAAGCGCGTCCACGAGAACAGCTTTGGCCTCTATGGCGCCCGCAAGGTCTGGCACCAGATGCGCCGCGAAGGGATCAACGTGGCCAAGTGTACCGTGGAGCGGCTGATGCGCGCCATGGGCCTGGCAGGTGTGCGCAGAGGCAAGACGACGGTGACGACCATCAGCAACCCCAAAGCACCGTGCCCGCTGGACAAGGTCAACCGCGAGTTCAAGGTCAGCCGGCCCAATGCGCTGTGGGTGGTCGACTTCACTTACGTTCATACTTGGGCTGGGTTCGTCTATGTCGCGTTCGTGATCGACGCCTTCGCTCGCCGGATCGTGGGCTGGAAGGTCAGCACCAGTGCCACGGCGGGCTTCGTGCTGGATGCCCTGGAGCAGGCGATCCATGCCCGCAGGCCGAGCGCCGAAGATGGCCTGATCCACCACAGCGACAGGGGCGTTCAATACCTGGCCATGAACTACACCCAGCGCCTGGCCGAGGCCAAGCTCGTGCCGTCGGTCGGCAGCGTCGGCGACAGCTACGACAACGCCTTGGCCGAGACGATCAACGGCCTTTACAAGGCCGAGGTCATCTGGCGGCAACGGTCATGGCCGAGCGCGTCAGCGGTGGAAATGGCAACCCTGCGCTGGGTGGACTGGTTCAACAATCACCGCCTGTTCGGTCCCATCGGGCACATCCCACCCGCCGAAGCCGAGGCCAACTACTATGCAGCCAGCGAGACCCTCGATATGGTCGCATGACTCAAATGAAAATGCCTCCGGGAAAGCCGGGGCGGTTCAGATTGTCGAGAGGTGCGGGACTGGGTGGCAAGAACCCTAAAACGGCATCGAGGAAGCTGCGACTATAGCGTCGCTTGTTGTCCAGCTGTTGCGCCAGCCGCAAATAGAAGAGAATGGCACCGAACACATGGCCTTCGAGAACAGCCGGCAATCCGGTTTGTTGAGCCTGTGCTTGCGTGTACTCGGAGACTCTGAGTTCGAACAACTCAAACAACGCAGCGGCAATGGGATTTTTTGGCTTGGATTCATAGATAAGCCCCGACTGCCGCGTTCGATAGGTTTCCGCTAAACTTGTCAAGGCCGTTCTCGCATCAGAATCTACAATACCGTCAATGCGTTGTAGCCCCTCAGAAATCACCATTGCAACAAAGCTCAGTAAGGGAGCCTGCCGTTGGGTGAACTGCTCAGGAAGTTGGATATCAGGAAAAGCCAAGTCTTGAGGGGCAACTTCTGAAATACGGTCGAACGCCCTGGCTTGTTGCAGAAACTGGCAACTAAAAGGACACCGGATGGATTCTTCCCTTTGCTCAGCGCAACACTTTGGGCAGATGTCTTCCCGAAGCGCAGGACAAAAGCGTTTCGGCCGGCGACTTCGACAAACAGCACAGGAGCTTGGCATATTCCTTGATGCTATCGCGATGTCAGATGGGAATGACTGAATTTCGAGTGCAGTTAGAAAAGCACTGAGACACCAAACAACGCTACAAAGTTGTTATACCAGCCGCCCAATTTTGCGCCAGGGGCAGGCGTGATCACCTCTTTTGGAACGGGGGTTAGGTAATCTCTAAATTCAGCTCGAAAAGAGAGCGATTTTGTGGGTTGAAACTTGAGACCTGCGCCAAGACTGACCAAGGGAACCCACTCAGTTGTCCGGGTGAGAAAAGCGAACTGGCTTAAGGGTTGAACAACCACTTCCTTCCCGGTGCCCGTGTAACCGCGCATGCCGGCCCCAAATGCAACAAAAGGCCGAATTTTGGCACCGCGACGTGCACCATAGAGGAGAAAGTCGTAATGGATGGTGTTGGACCGACTGCCGAAAGTGTACGTTGTTCCACCGGACTCAAGCTTGAGGTCGTTTTGTTGGAACATGTACCGGATTTCACCACCAACAAAATCATTGATGTCATTCCCAAGCCACGCAGCAGCACCCCAACCACCCTTAAACCCAGCGTCAGCGGAAAGACTCGACACGGAAACACTCCGAGAGGCATAAAAAGTGCCGGCAGCGCCCGCCCCGAGCTCCCATCGCTGCGCCACCAAATTGGAACCGACCAAGCAAAAGAGAAAAGCATGGACGGCACTTTGGATAAGCTTCATTCCGATCTCCAATCGTCTTCTATCAGTTTAGAGCAGAAACATTTTTTTGTTAAATGTTTTCGTCCCGACGCGCCTTAATTAATAACGCGGGCATTGAGTGTGATCGTCCGTCCGCCTTGCTGGATTTCAAGCGGGATGGAAAACCCAACCGGCACGTCATGGGGGATCTGAGCATTGATTTGGTAAACACCAACCTCTCCCGGTGTAAGGCCCGCAAAATCAACAGGCAGTTCTCGTCCTCCTAGGAACAACACAGGCTTCACTACAGCCTGTGCCAGTGGATCGCTCGGCGCCGCCAAGCCGGTATCAACTTCGGGAAATGTACGGCCAAGCCCCGTGAGGTACACCACAATCGAATCACCCCTCTTGATAGGGTTTGATCCGCTAGCCAACAATCCATTCCGAGCATTGACAACGGTGGGTAAGGAAACACCCGCCTCGGGAAAGTTGGCAACAAAAACGCCTGGCGCATTGGGTACAATCTGCAGAGGAAAATTATCGCTAGTTCCACCCGGAGTTCGCAAGATCAACGTAGCAGCGCCATCAAACTCAAAAGGAATCTGTGCATTCACTTCTTGCGAGCTCACAAAGATAAGAGGGATTGGCAACCCATTTATGGTGATGCAGCTTTCCCCCAGTGCAGTCGGCAAGGGTCGTTCCGCAGTTGTTTGCGTAATGGGGCTTAGCGCGGTGCCCTCAATTCGAACCAAGCTACCGGGCGCAATCGACGTGCTGCCATCGGCTAGATTCACAACTCGATCAACCCGCGGCGAGATAGTAGCAGCATCAAACTGCCAAGGCAGAACCGTAAATCCGGAAGTCGTAAGACTAACAATCGCACTACGATTGGCCAGTGGAGCTAAGGTCCGAACGAACGGCACATTTGCATCAGACAATAAGGGAGCCTCAACGGTCCGCGTACCGATTGCACTCAATTGACCATTGGCTTGCACACGTTGCAAGAACCCAGGCCCCGACGAACCCTCGGCTGTAAAGCGCAACCCTTGATTGTCAATGAAGGCGAAACCAGGCACGACGCTAGCAGAATCCCCAAGCTGCTGCGTAGGCACAAGCGACCCATTCAGAATCGTATTTCCAATGAAAAACTGATCATTGCTCGATACTCCAAAGGCACCCTGAAGTGCGGGAAAGTCTTTTCTAGATGCAACAAAGCTATTCGCATTGCCATCGTATAAGAATGTGGTCCCATCAGCAGATGCGCCAAAAATTTTCGCGCCATTAGGACTTGCCACCAGGATAGTATTTATATTTATGTTATTCTCGAATACATCAAGCGTAGGCAATGAAAACGCCGATCTCGCAGGTATATTCACCAACGACACTTTATGCTCTGGTCCAGCCACTCGACTTGCAGCGAAAGTCGCACCTGCGCCACTAGCAACACTCCGCGGATAATGACCTCCTGGCATTTGAATCGGGGCACTGGGCCTTAACGTAGCTAGTGAAATCACATTAATGATTTGCGAGTTATCATTACCAACCAACAACCATTGCTTATCGAAACTGATTGCCATCTGGGTAGGAGTATTGCCAGTCTTCACGACTGCAATCTGTTGGTAGGTACCACCATCAAAAACCAGGACTTCATTGGTCGACTGTCGCAACACAAAGAACCGGTTCTGCGTTGGATCAGCCAAAACATCAACCAAACGACCAGGAACAACAATGCGAGTACCCCTCTGATCCGGGTTCTTAGAATTGATCAGTACCCGTAAAGACTGATTCGCAAACACAGAACCATTTGATTCAATGGTAAGTTCGCGAACTGTAGTTCCTAAGCTACCGCTAAACACAAAAGGGTCGACAGTAACACGAACTACAGCGGGGGTAAAGCCACTTAACGGTTCAACAGTAATTCCTTGGCTGACATTTCTGATTGCAAAATCAGTCTCTTTGCCGCTTGGGTCTGACAAAACAATCTCGTGAGTGACAATCCTCCGATCACAAAAGTTGCCCTGAAAATCAACATCAAGAGCGCTAGACACCACGCGAGGCTGGCTGGCCAATGAACCCACTGGAAGAATTAGCAAGCCGCTTTCGCTACTGGCAAACAAAGTTGCTCCATCAGACGTTAGCACAGCCTTGCCAGACAAATTCTCAGGAATACGCAACCGCTCACGAACGGCTAGGTTCTCGGCGTCCAAAACTTGCAATTCTTTTTCCGAAGCAGGATCACCGACACCCGGCTGATTATTGGCACCTTGCGTAGAAGTACTAAGTTGTGCGTATATAACACCTCGCCCGGAATCGAAAGAATGACCACCGATATTCAGGATTCCCGTGGGCCCAGGAAATTGGGCAACATTTACAAAGTTTTCATTCAGTAAAGCCCAACCGATTAAAACATTTCTACCGGCCGCGTCGACACTGATTGTCCGAGGGCCTAAGGGTGGGCTTGATACTCTGCCACCGAAGATTAAAGAACGACCCACATCATACCGGAACACCAACACCTCAGAATCATTCTCTCCCCCTTGCACTACACCGAAAATCCTTGAAAGATCCTTGGACGCTTGACTCGAGCTGGCTACAACGTTCTGTGGAAAATTATTGAATGGGACAGGCAACGTCTTGGTGGCAACCTGCTGAATTGTTGACAACGTTGTAAGAACTCTAGTTGCGGGATCTAGGAGCAAGAAAGCATTACTGGTTACAACCAATGCTTTACCATCAACTCCGAAAGCCACGCTCAATGGCACACTTGAAATACTAAGCGTCTGTCGCTGGTTTTGGTCTAAATCTACGATAGTTATAGCATTGCGAGGAGTAATGCCTTCAGCCGAATTTCCATAGTGAGCGATCACCAGATATCGACCGTCTGGCGAGACACTTAATGAACCTGGCTGCGGTGCAACATTGAAGCTTGTCACAATTGATGCCGACTGCATCGACACAACTTCAATGCGATTTGCCGTGAAGTTTGCCACATAAACCACGCCCCGCCGTTCATCTAATGCCAAATCAGCGGTTTGCCCGGATATCACCACTCGTGATCCGAATGTTGCCCCACTTGCTGGATGAACCATCCAGCAGAGCGCACTCATCAACGTAACGACAACACTCATCAGAGCGTTTTGTCTGTAGTTCACTTGACACTTGTTTTTCATGGCAATCCTCATACTCTTCGCAACCATAAACCAAAACCCCTCCCTACACCCTTTGCAATCCCTTAACATTCTCTGTGTCCCAGGCAGCTGCTGACAACTGCCTGGGCCTACAGTTCATATACTCTCAACTCTCAACGTTTAATTACTCGTCCACGTTTTTCTTCCGGCGCAGCACGATCAAACCCAGCAAGCCGACCGCCAAGCTGGCACAGATAATGCG
Organism: Bryobacter sp.; assembly: GCA_033765085.1. Lineage (GTDB taxonomy): Bacteria > Acidobacteriota > Terriglobia > Bryobacterales > Bryobacteraceae > Bryobacter. The sequence continues at coordinate 5,985 of JANRIK010000023.1, forward strand.
AAACATATTAGCGTCCATGTTCTTCTCCTTTTACTCTCTAGTACCGACGAGCCCAAGTTGAGCCCTCTTAAGACCTATCGACACCTACGTTGGAAAACTTCAGCCCGCCAAACCATTCATCATCGGTATCAATTCACGAATGATCTTCATGGTGATGGGTCCAACTGTCACGATGAATAAAGTTGGGAGAATGCAAAAAAAGATTGGGAAGATAAGTTTTACACCCAACTTGGCAGCTTTCTCCTCAGCAATCTGACGAGCCTGTATACGCATATAATCCGCATGGGCTCGTAAACTTTGAGCAACACCCGTGCCAAAACGATCTGCTTGAATTAACACCGCCACTAGCTTCTTTAAATCCTCAACCGAAGTCCGCTCAGAAAGATTTCGTAATGCCTCCGCCCTGCGCTTACCGGCCTTTAACTCCAAATTCACCAACATAAATTCTTCACAAATCTCTGGGTGTGCATGCTCTAACTCTTTCGCAACCTGAAGAATTGCCTGATCCAGCCCCAGACCACTCTCCACACACACAACCAAAAGATCCAGACCGTTGGCAAGCCCGCGCTGGACCTCTTTCGCTCTCCTTTTGGCAGCTATATTTACATACTCGTTTGGACCGAAGAATCCTGCAGCAACACTGGCAAGGATGGCGAGCAATTTATTGCTGGCGTCAGATGCTGACCCTGACACCAAAACACCCATCACCACGGGCAATAAAACACCAAATAATACTTTTGATCCATAGAATATTTTTAAAGAATTTGGCCCCCTGAATCCGGCACGAATCAACCTTCGTTGCATGATGCTGACATCCTTGGGCGACGCTGGCAAAACGTCCCCAAGTTTTTGGACAAGCTCATGAAACACTAGACTAGGATGTTTTGGGGCATGTTCGACGGCAACAGTAGAAACACCCGTTACCCGCTCAATTGCTTCCTTCGGTTGCACATATAAGCGCATACCTAATAAAGACAGTGCAATTGCAACACCGATAAAAAGTACGCTAGCTATTACAATAGTCATTTGTGATCGCCTCCCTACACTTCAATCTTTACAATTTGTTGAATAATGAAGTACCCTAGTAGTTGAAGGCCTACGGCAGCAGCAGCCATAAGATTGCCTACATCATCGGTGAAGAAAAACAGCACATAGTCTCTGTTCGTGAAGAACATGAGCACCGCTACTGCAATAGGGATGCAGGACAGCGAGATTCCGGTCATTCTGCCATGTGCCGAAATTGCGCGAATTTTCCCGCGTAATTTAAAGCGCTCTCTAATGACGTATGCCAACTTGTCCAATATCTCAGCCAAATTACCACCGGTGCGCTTTTGAAGAATCACGGCCGATACAAAAAATTGAACATCCAACAATGGAACTCGTTTAGCCAGTTTCTCAAGTGCGACATCTAATGGCAAGCCTAAGTTGTGTTCTTCAAATGCTCGCTTGAACTCAGAAGAAACAGGTTCCTGAAATTCTCGGTGGATCATTTCCAATGAAACCGAGAATGCGTGTCCAGCTCTCATTGACCGGCTTACAAACTCCAATGTGTCTGGAAACAATTCTTCAAAGCGATGTAGCCTGGATCCACGTTTTTGAAGTACGTGCAAAACGGGAAGCAAAGCGCAGATCGAGGCAGGAATCAAGCCAAACACCCGATACTTGGGGGGAAGCAGGAAATGCACAGCTAGATAACCTACCAAGAAGCAACCGAGACAAGCGTGCACCAGACGGGTGACTCTCCACTTTAAACCCGCTTGTTCCAAAAGCGCTTGCAGCTTTGGCTGCAAATCAAATCGCTTCAAGAGCTTTACGGCTAATCGGCCAGATTGAACATCTTCAACCTCAATGAGCGCCGCCTTTTTTTCTTTGCCTCTTACGCTTGCTTTAACTTCTTTGCCAGCGAGTCGGGATTTGATCTTATCTACATCTTTCGTTTTAAACACATTCGAAATGACGTACCAGATCACCATGGATCCAATCCATACGGCAAACGCGATACCGACGAATAAAAGCATTGTTCAAATCCTCTAATGCCACTAAGACTCTGTTGAGATTTTAGACTTCTTCTACTTCATCAAATAAGTCTGGCCTTAGTCGAATGCCGGCGGCCAGTAGCTTTTCATAGAATTTTGGCCTGATGCCGGTAGCCGCAAATCTGCCGAGAACTTTTCCTTCTGGAGACAAGCCTCTCTTCTCAAACACAAATATGTCCTGAATTGTGACAACGTCACCCTCCATCCCGGTTACTTCAGTGATTGATGTCACTCTACGAGAACCATCGCTTAAGCGACTTGCCTGGACGAATAAGTTTACGGCACTTGCCACTTGTTGTCTGATACTTTCCAACTTCATATTGGAATTGGCAAGACTAACCATTACTTCGAGGCGAGATACTGCATCACGCGGAGAATTGGCGTGTATTGTCGTCAGACTGCCGTCGTGCCCTGTATTCATTGCCTGCAACATATCGAGAGCTTCTTCACCGCGAACTTCTCCCACAACAATGCGATCGGGCCGCATGCGAAGACTGTTAACTAACAATTCACGCTGCCTTACTGCACCATGACCTTCGAGATTCGGCGGCCTAGTTTCTAGTCGGGCAACATGTGGCTGCTTCAGTTGTAATTCAGCTGCGTCTTCTATCGTCACGATTCGTTCTTTAGGACTAATAAAGAAACTCAGTGCATTCAACAATGTTGTTTTGCCCGCACCTGTACCACCGGCAATAATTATGTTCAACTTTGCTTTAACAGCGGCTTCCAACAATTCCATCATTCCACGAGTGAGGGCCTTGCGATCCACAAGGTCCGGTGGCATCAATTTGTCTGTTGAAAATCGGCGGATTGACAGGAGTGGACCATCTACAGCTAGAGGAGGGATAATTGCATTCACACGGCTTCCATCCAATAATCTAGCGTCGACCATAGGATTAGATTCATCAATTCGCCGGCCAACTTGGCTTACAATCTTGTCTATTATTCTTAACAAGTGTGCGTCGTCCCGAAACGTGACGTTCGATAGCTCCAGCATACCTTTGCGTTCAACGTAAACTTGCTTATGAGTGTTTACAAGAATGTCGGAGATTGTACTATCTTGGAGCATGGCCTCCAGCGGTCCTAGTCCAAACACCTCGTCCAAGACTTCATCACAAATCTGCTGTTTTTCAAGAGCGCTCAGCAGTGTTGGTTCAGCATCAATTAAGGAGATCAGCGCCTGTCTTACTTCACCGCGAACTCTTTGATTATCGATGGTTGCAAGTGCTTCAAGATTAATCTTATCGAGAAGCTTCCGGTGCAATGTGAACTTGAGCTCTTGATACTCCGGTTTTAACTGTACCTTGGGCTTGGATGCGTTTTTTAGCAGCCGCTGCTCCCAGCTGAGTTGAGAGCGATTTGTGGGATCCATTGACGTGATCATTCGAACTGTTCCTTCTCTTTATTCCTTAAGTTTGCGACAGCACTGGACGACTCGCATCTAGCAGGGTTGTGTTTCTCTTTTTTTCGTCATTTTGCGCACCACTAGTTTGCCTTGCCAATCCCTCAAAGGCCCGACCCAATTCACAATCAGGCCCGAGCGGCTGGCCCAGGGTGACCACCCTGTGCAAGGAGAAATAGTCATTAGGAAACATACACCCAACGCTCATGCCGAATATTTTCTCTAAGTCAGCAAGCCCGATACCTTCCTTACGGTTTATGCGGTTCACAATTAATTTATACTGCTCTTTACCTAAGCCTAAATTTGAGAGCATGCCGATTGCTTTTCTTGCCAAATGCAAACTGGGTAGTTCACTTGTTGATACAAGGTACATAGTGTCGCACTCGGTAAGCATGAGTAGGCTTGATCTTGTGAAAACACTAGGAAGGTCTACGACGATCCAGTCATACAGAACCCGTGCATATTGGAGTACTGCGTGCAGGCGGTCACTAGGCACTTCGCCTGCTGCTGGAAGTTCAGGTGCCGGAAGAATATCTACCCCAGCCGTGTGTGTCACCAGCGAGCCCCAAACGGCGGCGTTGAGCCGCGATGAATGCTCTACTGCGTCTAGCAGTGAATAAGGATGGTTTAACTTCAAATAAAAGCCAATGGTGCCCCCCATAAGATCGAAATCTATAAGCAGTACCTTTTTCCCAGTTGTGCGCTTTAAGGTAAACGCTAGTTGTGCACTGATTGTTGATGCTCCGGAACCTGGTTTTGTGCTGGCAAAACCTATAACCTGCCCAAGATCCTTGTTGCCTGTCGGCACTGGAGTCTTAAGCCTCAATAATCGTTCTGCGATTTCTAACTGAACGGCCGCATCAAAGGGGGCAAAGAGAAAGTCCTTGGCACCATTGCGAAGGCTCAGGAGTAGAGCTTCGGAGTTGTTATTGCGATGAATTCCGACAATGTTGATATTGGCTCCAGTCTCATTAATCCAAGCAATTAGTTCACATGCGGAAGAGAGATCAGATGCAAGATCAACGAAGGCAATATCAGGTTGAAGTTGCCTTAGGCGTAACTCTACCGTTTGTCTATTTGGATACGTTTTTAGTATTGAAATAATTTGGAATGAGCGTGCCCGATCAACTGCGGATGTGAACTCCTCCGTCAGTTCTCTATCATTACTGATGAGAATGGCGGTAAGCTCGGTTCCGAAAGTGGCAACGACTGATTGCATTGGTGTTCTACAGACTGGCGTCTTTTGCTTCAGATTCTGATTTACTTAGCAAATGCTTATTTGTTCAGGTCTTCCTTTGAAGCTATTGGCATTTGCGGTTCGGTTAATGCACTTAGGTTGGTCATTAAGGGATCCTTCCCATTCGGCATCCCTTGATTGCGGCTTGTCATTATGCTTGTGCCCGTATTCGAGTCTCGGTTATTAGTCTCCTGAGAAGATTCCGGTTGAAGTGTTGTGCCTTCAATGTTGGGAGGATAAGATGTTTGGTTGGTTCTGTTTTCCGTGTAGCTTTGTAACTGTTTTTTCGGCTGACGAAAGAACAAATGTTGGAGCTTTTTCAGTGGAGAGGACGAAGTATTAGCCCTTGTTACGGTTGGTTGAGGATCTGCGGAAGTTTTTTTTGCTGCAAGCGCTTTGGCACTGGAACCTGTCTGAATCGACTCCTGCTTGCTGTTCTTGAACAAATCTCTGGGCTTCATGAATTCGCGTGGGAAGTTGGGCTCACTCTGTTTGAAGGCAGGTCCGTTGGCGTCGATAATCTCGGGCGTTACCAATATGATGAGCTCGGATTTGGATTTTCTTTCTTGTCTAGACTTGAATAGGGCACCAAGTATGGGTACGCTGCTTAAGCCTGGAATTCGGCTCATTTGATCAGTAACGCGATCATCCAGTAGGCCGGCCACAACAAAACTTTGGCCCTCTTTCAGCTCCACATTGGTTTCCATACGACGAGTCGCCAAAGCGGGGATCGTGAAACCTGAGAGAGTGACTGCATTAGCCAAGTCAATGGTCGAAACTTCGGGCTTCACGTACATTTTGATTGTCCCGTTGGGGGTTATTTGAGGATTAAACGCTAGGCGGATACCAAATTCCCGAAACTGGATTGTCACTGCACCTGCGTTGCCGCCCCCTTGCAGAATAGGCACGGGAAATTCACCGCCAACTAGAAAGTTTGCTTCTTTTCCGTTCACGGTGACCAGGTTTGGCTCAGCGAGGATTTGTAGAACGTCTTCATTTTGCAATGCTCGAACGACAGCTCCAATATTGAGGTCTGGTCGGAATGCAAATACATTCAATGCATCTGAGAGAGTGAAAGTCGATTCGGTTCCGGCCAACTGCCCGCCAATGGTTCCGTCTACACGAGATGCTGTAGGAGCGGGAAATTGACCTGTGGTGATTCTGCCGGGAGTGTTGGCGGCGCCTGTGCTTAGCAAGTTGACACCGAATTGCGAAGCTTTGTTCCGATTTAGCTCGGCGAATTTGACACGCAGTACAATTTGCTTTTCAACGGGAGCGGCTGTTATTGAAAGATTACTGACTACCGTTTTAGCGAGTGGAGTGGCAATGGCCACGGCGCGATCGGCAATCTCTTTGTTTGATACGGTTCCGAGTAACGTGATCGAGTCTCTACCACTTTGGACGCGAATGCTTTCGCCCGGGAAGGTTTCGGTTAAGAGCTTTTTTATCGGGTCTGTATTGTGTTCAACTGTTACGTTGTACATCGTGCGTGTTCCGTTTTTGGCCCACACTACAACGGTTGCGGCTCCATGTCCTTTGCCATGGAGGAGAAACTCTTTCGATGTTGCGGGTACCGCGTCGACAACCTCGGGACTGGATGTTGAGATCCTGCTCACTTCCACGGGGTAGTCAATCACAAGACTTTTCCCAACAGTCATATTTAGGTCAACCACATTCATGGACTGACCGAAAGCGAGTCCTGCCAGGTGCGAACTCACCAGCAGAACGAGGGCCATCCGAAATTTTCCATTCCCAATTCCTGCTTTTGACATGAAGCTGAGCCCTTCTTTGCATGGTTGATAAGCGTAGCGGTTGCCTACAGCTTTAGATTCTGCTTCTCGAATTTGGAGAATCATGACGGTTCCTTCTGGTTTCCTTATTGGCATGGTTAATGCGCTATTGATTGCTTGGAGGGAAGGCCGAGCCCGGCTTCATTCCTACGGTTTCTACGCTTCTACTGTTGCCTCTAATGACAACGATTTGTTCCGGAACTGGGGGCGGTGGGGGCGGTGGGGGGGCTACGACGGGTAAGTCCGCAACCGGGACAGTCCGTGCTCGAGGACGCGGGTTTTCGTCCGATTCTTCTTCGCTGTTGAAACGACTCTGAGGATACGAATTCCCACGGGGCTCTTTTACTCCGTATAAGGCAGCGGTGGAAATTCCTTTTGTTTTTTGTACTTCCGTGTCGCTGCCATTGCGCAGTACGAGTTGGATGCGGCCTTCAGTGCCTGCAAGCGTGATAACTTCTGCTTGTTCTGGCGTTACCAGGAGCGTAACCGTTGGTGCGTTGATTGCGGAACCCCTGGCGTCGGGTGACATTGTTTGGCCAGCGCTTAGAACCGTTATGTTTTGCAGCACGGTGCTGGTAATGCTCGTCTGGCGAGAAGGGGGACGCCCAGTAACCAAAAGATCGACCCGCATGCCTGGAAGAACGAATCCCGCAACGCCAACAACATCATTCACGCGAACCGTAACCGCACGCATCCCAACCGGGATTACTGGGGCCAACCCAGCCCCTGCTCCGCGCGGGGCAAGGCGCCCTTCAATTACAGCTTCTTCAGCAAGAATATTGGAAACCACTGGGCGATCAAGTACTTCCTCCACCTTGCTGAACCCACTCTTGGGGAATGCCGCAATTGGAACCTTGGATACGGTAACGTCCCCAGGCTTGATTGTGGTTCCAATGTTTAGCGGCTTGGCGGCCACAACGAGATCTCTAACCTCCATCTGGTCCGGCCGCGTCGACGGACTGGAACGGGCCGTCATCTGATAAAAAACGCTGGAAATTACCAAGGCAAAGAGAAGACTCACGCCTAGTACGGTCAAAAATCTACGGTCCATATACTCAATCACTCCCCTGCCGAAAATGCGAGAATTCTAGTGGCCGCTAAGCCAGTTGAGAAACTTTGACAAACTGCCAAACGATTTGTTTGCGACTGCACAGCAGTATGCCCTTCGTTGATGCTGGCAATGGCTGCCGGCATGTTGCGATGACGACTCGGCGAAGGTTGGTTGCAGAACGCCATAGGGTCTTCTCCTCTATGTATTCGGTCGATTCCCGGGCTTCCATTAGCCTTCGCCGGATATTTTCCTTGTGGGGGCCGGGCTAAAGTCGCATGCCATTCGCGGGATCGCCAAAGGACGGCAAGTTCATCTTGATAAAGAAGTTCCCAGTGCTGATCACCCAAGGCTTTCGCCAATGGCAGCCCCTTTGGCAAAAGGACATACTGGATGCCCCAGCGCTCCAGTTCCGCCTGCCAACCAACGTCGGCTTGTGCCAGTGACAAGGCGCGTCGGCCAAGTTCCGGGCCGTAAAAGTCGCTACGGCCATCCATATACACCTTGCTCTTCGGCCAGGAATGGTAGATCCAATAGTCGCCCCACTGGTCAGTGGTAAAAATTCGCCTCCCCTGGATTTCCTCCCCCATGGAGCTTCGAAAGGCGACAGGAAATCGAGAGGCCGGAAAATCATGCGGCCAATTCGTCTGACTCGCGATTCCAATCAGAATGCAAAGGCCAACGGCCCAGGGGCTGAACTGCCGGAATTGAGGCACCAAATCTTCGCTCAAAGCACGAAAAATACCCAGGACGCTAGTCTTGGAGCGCCTTTCCCAAGCTGCGCCAAATAGATAGGAGATTCCAACGCTTGCAGCGGGCGCGGCGAGCAGAGTGAAAAGAGGGATATGGCGAACCGCACTCAAGGAGAAATGGGACCACACCAAAAGCCACACAGCAACAAGCCAAAAATACCGCTTTTTAATCGCCATCATTCCAACGGAAATTACTGAGATCAAAAGCAATAATTCATACTGAAGAATACTTTCCCCACGGAATACTGGACTTTGAAACTCATCCACCGACGCCTTTATCCAGTCGCTCTGGAGGTAGCCAAAGACATGCGAATGAAGCGCCCAGCCATAGGGATTCACGAGTGTGGCCAAGGCGCAGGCGACAGAGACCAAAAGCTCCTGGTGCGGAACAGAGCCTTTGTGCCAAGCCTGGTAGGCGACGTAAGGAAGCAGAAGTGTAAATATGGCCGGCCAACCGCCATGAAGATTGGTCCAGAGCATCGTCATGGGTACGAGCCACCAAAGTGAGCGCGAGGGGCGCTCCAGTTGCAGGCTGAGAAGCCGCACGGATAGAGCAAAGAAAAGCAGCGTAAAAATGTGAGGCCGAGCGAGGAAATGAACCGTAGAAGACCCAATTGCAAGCAAAAATGCCGGTAAGATTGCCAACGGGCTAGCCCCCCAATGGCTCATGAGCAAAAGGGTTTGGGTATAAGCAAGAACGATGATCGTGGCCGAAAAAAAACAAAGCAGGCCAAGGCCGCCAATGTGGTGGATGCCGGCAAAAATGAGGTCCGCCAGCCATTCCCACGCATACCAGTTTTCACCTGGGCGGGTAAACGAAAAGAGGTCCTGGTGCGGAACCTGGCGATTCTGCCAGATCCATTCCCCGGTGCGAATATGCCAACCCGTGTCGCCATCATTCAACAGGGTGGCCCAGCCGTCTGGGCGCAACCAAAAGAGCCACGCCAGGATTGCGGCCGGCAAGAAGTCAAGAAGAGAGGGAAGCCAGGCCCTCGGCCCACGGGGAGATGCCGTTTGCATTTGCTCGCTCCGGCTATTTCGAGTCTGGCGGGTCTGGCGGCTCCAGCCCAAGAATACGATTGCCCTGTAAGGCCAGCTCAAAACGGTCCTTCACCCCTGTTTTTTCAAAGATATGCATGAGGTGTACCTTCACGGTTCCAGGAGTGATCAGCAGAGCCTCGGCAATCTCCTTGTTTTTCATCCCGCGACAAACCAGCTTTACGATTTCGCGTTCGCGCGGCGTCAGGCGGGTTGAGTTGCGCCGATTGAGATAGCCAACCACCTGCGTGCTGACCGTGTTTTCCAGCCACAAGTTCCCCTGCGCCACACTGCGAAGGCATTCATAAAGCACCGTTACCGGCAAACTTCGCCGCACAATTCCCCGCGCTCCGATTTGCAAAGCGCGAAAACTCTCCACCTCGGCCATTTCCACCACCCAAAGAACGATTCGGACCGAAGGAACGGCTACACGCAGTTCGGTTACAAAGTTGAAAACATCCCGCAGGCCGCTGGATTGATCGATGAGCATGATGTCCGGCGGCGTGGCAGCCACCCTCATGAGGGCCTCTGCCGAGTTTTGCGAGTGCCCAATCAGCTTCAAATCTTCCGTTTCCGCCAACAGAGATTCCAAGCCGTAAGCCGCTACGGGCTCAGCTTCACGGGCAAAGACTGTATACACGGACATCCGTTAAACCTCTGTAGGTCTATCGGCAAGAAAGTCCTTTGGATTAGGGGTGAGTGGTAAGAATAATGGGCCAGGAGTATGACCGTCCGCTATGGGACGAACGGGATAGGAGGCCTTCGGCTGCCGGCCATCCCTTCTTCCTCCCAACGAATGGCGGCCGCGAGGACCAGTCTTTCGCCCAGAGGGGGGCCAATGATTTGCAGGCTCATTGGCAATTGGTTGGTATGGAAACCGCCCAGGAAAGAATGCGCGGGCACACCGAGAACGTTGAAGGCCCGGACAAGGCGCGTAGAAGCCGCCCGAACCTCCACGGGCTGACCGTCGGACAGGGTCACCGTACTGGCTCCGATAGGGGGAGCGGTAATGGCTGTGGTCGGGCCTAGCAGAACATCGCATTGGTTCCACACCTCTGCCTGCATGCGTTGGCGATAGATCCGGCGCAGGCGCTGTGCTTGCAAATAATCCACGGCGGGCACTAGTTTGCCGCCGGCAAACAAAGCGCGCACCTCCGGGCTTATCTTGTCCCAATCTGCCTGGTAAGGCTCCACCACGCTGGCGGCTTCTGCGGGCAAAATGACATGGCTCAGCGCCACAACATCGTCCAACCAACCCAGACGAAGGGGCACCAATCGCGCGCCCCATTGTTCATATTGGCGAAGCGCACTCTCGACCATCGCGCGAATCTCCGGGTCGATGCCGGGAAAGAAAAACTCTTCGCTCCAACCGATTCTGAGCCCCGCCAGGGAGGGCTGCGCGGGAATGTCGATGGGCGTGTAAGCCTGCGAACGGCAGTAAGGGTCGGTGGCATCGGGCCCGGCAATCGCGTTCAAGACATGCAGGCAATCACGGCTGGTGCGCGCCAAGGGCCCCATGTGGTCCAGGGAATAACCCAGGGGGAAAGTACCGTGGCGGCTGACCAAGCCGTAAGTCGGCTTTAGCCCGGCAGTACCGCAATAGCTGGCCGGGATCCGAATACTGCCACCCGTATCCGAACCCATTGCGGCAAAAACCAATCCTCCGGCCACGGCGGCGCCGCTTCCTCCGCTGGAACCCCCCGGGATTCGTTGCGGATCCCAAGGATTACGCACCGGACCGTAGTGGGCATTGTTGTTCGTGATTCCAAAGGCCAATTCGTGCATGCCCAGCTTGCCCATTAGCACGGCTCCGTCTTGGGCCAACCGGGCCACCACGGTGGAATCGAAATCCGGCACAAAGTCCCCAAAAAGTCGGCTACCTCCGGTAGTGCGGATCCCCTTGGTGAAGTACAAATCCTTAAGCGCTATCGGAATTCCTTGCAGGGGACTCCGGTCTTCGCCTCGCGAAAAGGCTTCGTCGGCGGCTTCAGCCTGTGCCCCGGCGAGTTCCTCGGTGAGGGTCAAAAAAGCATTCCAGTGGCTTTGAGCGGCTTTGGCGTGGCGGAGGGCCTCGGCGGTTAGTTCCCGGCTGGAGATTTTCCTTTGACGCAGGAGGGCTGCGGTCTCAGTGATGGTCGAAAAGGGCATGGAGATTAGTCCTAGTCAGGGAGGGGATTGAAGCGGGCGTCGGGGTCAACCGTGGGGCGCAATTGCTGCTTTAGGGGCTCGAGCCGCGCCGCCGCCGCGGACCAAACCCGGACGAGAGCCGCACGCTCATCCGAAGCCATTTCGGGATAGATAGCCGCGGCCAGAGCCTCGATGTTTGTCTTAGAAGTATCCGCCATGGATTTATCGTACGCGAGAGGCTGGCAGAACAATGCTAATTCTGGATCATGTTCGATTGGATTCACGACGGCAACGCTTGGGCGGCGCTTGTCACCTTGACCGCGATGGAAATCGTCCTGGGCATCGACAATATCATCTTCATTGCCATTTTGTCCGGGCGATTACCGGTCGCCCAGCAGAATGCCGCTCGACAATTGGGCCTGGCCGCGGCCATGGTGTCGCGGATCCTTTTGCTCTTAAGCCTCAGCTGGATGATGCGCTTGACCGAACCCTTGGTGAAGGTGGGCAACTGGGCGCTTACGGGGCGGGATTTGATCCTCTTGTTTGGCGGGATATTCTTGATCTGGAAAGCAACCAAGGAGATCCATCACCGCATTGAGGGGGCCGAGGAAGGTGAGCGCTCGGTGAAGGTAGAGAGCTTCACACAAGTAATTCTGCAGATCATGGTGCTCGATATCGTCTTCAGCCTGGATTCGGTCATCACCGCAGTAGGCATGGCCGATCAGATTCCTGTCATGGTCATCGCGGTTATGCTTTCCGTTGGGGTTATGATGCTGGCCGCGAAAAGCATCTCGGAGTTTGTGGAGAACCATCCTTCCATCAAGATGCTGGCTCTGAGCTTCCTGCTGTTGATCGGGGTGAACCTCATGGCCGAAGCCGGCGGCATCCACATTCCCAAGGGCTACACCTATTTTGCCATGGCCTTTAGCTTGTTTGTGGAGATCTTGAATCTGCGGAGTTCGCGAAAGGCGCAAGCTCGCCAGGAAAGGGCGCGGTGAAAGTGCGCGCAGGAATCGTTTTGGCCTGCCTATTCCTCCTCCAAGGCTGCCAGGGGCCCAAAAGCGGCGCGCCGGGCCTGATGGAGTATCGCTGCAACGGCAAGAAGCACTTTTTTATTGATCTGGGAGCGGACTATCGTGAGGGGTCCTTACCCGCCAAGGCCGTGCTGCATTTCGAAGACCAGGCCGTTCGGTTGCCGCGCGTAGAAAGCAGCGCGAAACTGGCCTATTCTGACGGTTTAACAACCTTCCGCCTTGGCGCAGATGGCATGGCCACATTGGCGACTCGCGATGGAAAATACGAAAATTGCCGGGCGGATTAGGGCAATCCGGAATCTCCTCATGGTATTCTACAGATTCATGTGGAACCTGATCCATCGCGGCCATCATCACCATTGCGTGCGGCTGGCGATGGACCTTCGAGCGTAATTTTCGTATCGATATTTTCCTTCTTTCGCCCGCCGCGCTTTTCCAGCCCGGCGGGTTTTCTGTTTTTTAACTTTCGATGGGAAGAGTGAAGGATGACAATTCCAGAATTGGATTACTCAAAATTAGACGGCCTGGTCACCGCCGTGATTCAGGATTGGAAGACTGACCGTGTGCTGATGGTGGGCTTCATGAACGAAGAAGCTCTGCGCAAAACACTAGAATCGGGCAAGGCTTGCTTCTATTCGCGATCGCGCAACAAGCTTTGGTTGAAGGGCGAATCCTCGGGTCACTTCCTGGTGGTAAAGGAAATTCGTACCGATTGCGATCAGGACACCTTGCTGCTGAAGTGCCAGGCGCTAGGCCCGGGCGTTTGCCACGAAGGCTACGAATCCTGCTTCTTCCGGAAGTGGAACCAGGATGCCGGTTTTGAAACGGTTGAAGAACGTGCCTACAACCCCGAAGAGGTTTATTCGAAATGACACCACTCGCTGACAAGACCACCGCCAAGCTACGGCTGGGCATCCCCAAAGGTTCGCTCGAAACAGCCACCATCGATATCTTCCGCCGCGCAGGCTTTCAAATCACCACCAGTTCGCGCAGCTATTTTCCTTCCATCGACGACCCGGAAATTGAATGCATGTTGATCCGCGCGCAAGAGATGGCGCGGTACGTCGAGGACGGAATTCTCGATGCGGGGCTTACGGGTCGCGATTGGGTAGAGGAGAACAACGCCGATGTTGTGGCGCTGGCCGATCTAATCTATTCGCGCGCCAGTTTTTCAAAAGTGCGTTGGGTGCTCGCGGTGCCGGAGAGTTCCTCCGTTACCAGCGTGAAAGACCTGGAAGGAAAAATCATTGCCACGGAACTCGTCGGCGCCACGCAGCGCTATCTGGAGCGCAATGGCGTGAAGGCAAAAGTGGAGTTTAGCTGGGGCGCCACCGAAGTGAAGCCACCGGTGCTGGCCGACGCCATTGTCGAAGTGACGGAAACCGGCAACAGCCTACGCGCCAACAAGCTACGCATTGTGGAAACGGTGCTCGAATCCAACACGCAGTTGATCGCCAACAAAAGCTCGATTCAAGATGAGTTCAAGCGCCGGAAGCTTGCCGACATCACGCTCCTGTTGGAGGGTGCCATTGCCGCATTGGGGAAGGTGGGCCTCATGCTGAATGTCGAAAAGAAAAATCTACAGGCGGTATTGGACCTCCTGCCCGCCCTGAAAAACCCCACCATCAGCCAGCTTTCGAATCCGGATTGGGTGGCAGTCAATACAATTCTCGAAGAAGTCACTGTGCGCAACTTGATCCCAAGGCTCAGGGAAGCCGGTGGCCAGGGAATTGTCGAGTATCCGCTGAACAAGATCATCAACTAACGGAATTCCACTATGCCCTTGCTCCGCATTTTGCCGCGCACTCGCGCGAAGTCCCTTCTCCAAAGACGTTCCGTCTCCCTGGAGAATGCCATCCAAACGGTTGCGCCCATCCTCGAAAACGTCCGCAAACAAGGCGACCGGGCCTTGCTCGAATACGCCCGGCAGTTTGACAACTTTGATCGCAAAACGCCGCGCGTCAGCGCGAAAGAGTGCGCCAAAGCAGCCGAGGCGTTGAGCCCACCCTTTGTAAAGAGTGTCCGGCAAGCTGCGAAAAATATCCGCGACTTCGCCAAGCAACAACTGCCCAAGCCAGAGAACGGCAAGTTGGGTTTCGTTGTTCGTCCCCTCGAAACGATCGCTGCGTATATTCCGTCCGGCCGTTACCCGCTGCCCTCAACCCTGCTGATGACCACGCAACCCGCCCAAGTTGCCGGCGTAAAAAACATTTGCGCCACCAGCCCTCGCTTTGTGAACGAGATCTTTGGCACGGCGCATCTCTTGGGCATTGAGCACACCTTTCTGCTCGGCGGTGCGCATGCGATCGCCGCCTTCGCCTACGGCACCAAGACCGTGCCGAAAGCCGACCGCATTGTTGGCCCGGGCAACATTTATGTGGCGGCGGCAAAGAAGCTGTTGGCCGGGGAAGTGGGCATTGATTTTGTGGCCGGTCCTACGGAAATCTTGATCATTGCGGCGGACGGCAATCCCGCTTGGCTTGCGGCAGATTTGCTGGCCCAAGCCGAGCACGACACGGATGCCTCTGCCATTCTGCTCACTCCCTCCGCCAAGCTTGCCGAAGCGGTGGCCGAAGAAGTGGATCGTCAATTGGCTACACTGCCCACTGCGGAGGTCGCCAAAGTTTCCATCCGGAAGAATTCGGCCGTCCTCCTGGTGGATAGCCTCGAAGAAGCCTGTGAACTCTCCAATCAATTTGCGCCCGAACACCTATCCATTCCAAGCAGCCGCCTGCTGAAGCACATTCAGCATGCCGGAGGAATTTTCATCGGACCCCATTCTCCGGAAGCGGCCGGAGATTATGCCTCTGGCCCCAACCACGTGTTGCCCACCAGTGGCGCAGCGCGGTTGCGCGGCGGATTGTCCGCGGCGGATTTTGTGAAGGTGATCACCACTCAAGAATTAAGCGCCGCAGACTTGGCCACCCTTGCTCCCGCGGTAACTACCCTGGCCCGGGCCGAGGGGCTGGAGGCCCACGCGCGCAGCGTGGAAATTCGCGTTCCCAAGACTCTGTCCAAATCTGTTTCCCAATCTGTGTCCAAATCCTTGCCCAAGAAAGGCAAAGCATGATGACGCCGAAACCACGGCGCGCCGTGGAACAAATGGCGGCTTACCATCCGCCTAGCGCGGGCCGGGCCGGCAAGCTTCGCTTGGACTTCAATGAGAACACCGTTGGCGCGTCGCCGAAGGTGCTGGCGAAGATGCGCGAGCTCCTTACGGCCGACATGCTCACCATCTACCCCGAATACACCGAAGTGGTGCCGGCCCTCGCCAAGTTTTTCCAGGTGGCAGAAGAAGAACTGGCCTTAACGAACGGCACGGACGAAGCAATCCAATGCTTAATCAATGCCTTTGTGGAGCCCGGCGAAGACGTGGTCATTCTGACACCCAGCTACGCCATGTACCGCTTCTATGCGGAAGTGGCCGGGGCCTCAATTCGTACGGTGGCTTACGAAAAGGACACGCTGCGCTTCCCGGAACAGGCCTTGCTGAATGCACTGCAGCCCGACACAAAAGCCGTATTGATTTCGAACCCCAACAATCCCACCGGAACAGCGGCGAAGCGGGAAACGCTGGAACAGATTCTCGATGCCGCGCCCCAAGCCTGTGTCCTGGTCGATGAGGCTTATTTCGAATTTTGCGGCGTCACCATGCTGCCGCTGTTGAATGAGTATCCCAATCTGTTCGTGAGCCGCACCTTTTCGAAGGTCTATGGCATGGCGGCACTGCGCGTGGGCTGCCTCTTCAGTTGCGAAGACAACATGCGGCACATCCACAAAAGCCACTCACCGTATTCCGTTAACTTCCTTGCGGCCATTGCCGCCAAGACCGCGGTGGAAGACCGGGAATACCTGCAAAACCTGGTTATGGAAGTGCTGGCGGCGCGCGAGGTTTTGACGGCTGGGCTGGAAAAGCTCGGCGTTCCGTACGTACCCAGCCACGGGAACTTTGTCCTGTTGCACGTGGGCCCCCAATCTCTCGCCGTGAGAGACCGATTGAAGGAACAAGGCATCCTGGTGCGCGATCGCAGCTATGAAATCCCGGGTTCCATTCGCGTAACTGTGGGCAACCGCGAACAGGTGGACCGCTTTCTGAAGGCCTTTGCGCCGATCTGGAGTTCCCTGTGAGCAAGCCGCTGCTGGTTTTCGATATGGACGGCGTGCTGGTGGACGTCAAGGAAAGCTACCGCGAAACCATCCGGGCCACGGTCAACCATTTTTGCGGCAAAGTGCCCAGCCACGAAGAGATCCAGCATTACAAGAATTTGGGCGGCTACAACAATGACTGGCTCCTGAGCCAGCGCCTTTGCCAAGACTACGGCCGCGACATTGCCTATCAAGAAGTGGTGGACACCTTTAACCGCTACTTTTTCGGGAGCTCCGACACGCCCGGCCTGATGGAGAAAGAGCGCTGGCTTCCACTGCCCGGCTTGTTGGAGCGCCTCGCGGACCGCTTCGCGCTGGCCATCTTCACGGGCCGTCTGCGGGACGAGGCGCAGATTACCCTGCGGCGCTTTGCCGCGGACATCCCGTGGCTGGCCGTAGTCGGCGACGACGATGTGGCGCGTTCCAAGCCCGATCCGGACGGGCTTGTGCAATTGCGCGCCCGCGGCGAAATCGTCTTCTATTTGGGCGATTCGGTGGACGACGCCAAAGCGGGACGGGACGCCGGCCTTCCCTTTGTCGCCATCACGGCGCCAGGGGGAAACTTCTCGGGCCTCCCGGTGGCTCACTATTTAGACAACATCAACGAACTGGAGAGCATTCTCTAAATGCGTACGGCAAACATTGAACGGATCACCAAAGAAACGCAGATCCGCGGCAGCTTGAAGATTGAAGGCAAAGGCAAGTACGAAGTATCCACCGGCGTCCGCTTTCTGGACCACATGCTGGAGCTCTTCACTCGCCACGGGAGCTTTGACCTGAAATTGCAGGCCACCGGGGACCTGGACGTCGACCAGCACCATACCGTGGAAGACACCGGCATTGTTCTGGGCCAACTATTCAACCAAGCCTTAGGGGACCGCAAGGGCATCAATCGCTCCGGCTACTTTGTGCAGACGATGGACGAGACTCTCGCCGTTTGCGCCGTGGACTTGGGCGGACGGCCGGCCTTGGTCTACAAGGACCTTGTACGCGTGGTGCATGTCGGGGATTTGCAAACGGAACTCTTGCCGGATTTCTTTGACGGCTTTGTCCAGCACGCCAAGGCTAACTTCCATGCCAAGGTGCTCTATGGGCGGTCGAACCACCACAAGATTGAGGCAATCTTCAAATGCTGGGCCCGGGCGATGAAGTACGCCTGCTCAAAGGACCTGCGCTTGAAAGACCAGCTCCCCAGCACCAAGGAGCTGCTGTAAGCCTATGGTCTCTATCCTGGATTACGGGGCAGGCAATCTGCGCTCCGTACAAAATACTTTGGGCGAACTGGGCGCGGAGTATCGCTTAATCGACACCCCGGAAGCCGTTCGCAGCGCTTCGTCCATTATTCTTCCGGGGGTTGGCCATTTTGGCCAACTGATGCTGGCCCTGAATGTCATGGGCCTGCGCGCGGCGCTGCTGGAGCGCATTGGTGCGGGGGTGCCTTATTTTGGCATCTGCCTGGGCATGCAGGCGCTTTATGCGTCCTCCGAAGAAGCTCCGGAATTGCCCGGCTTGGGTGTCTTCCCCCAACAGGTAAAGCGCTTTCCCGCGGAAGCGCGGGTGCCCCACATGGGCTGGAACGACCTGACGCCGGTACGGCCATCGCGGCTCCTCGCGGGGCTTCCCCAACCCACTTTTGTTTATTTTGCGAATAGCTATTACGCGCCGCCCATGGAAGCCTGCGCCGCCACCTGCACCTACCAGTTTCCTTTTACGGCCGTGGTGGAGCAGAACAATCTCTACGGCGTGCAGTTCCACCCGGAAAAGTCCGGCCCCACGGGATTACAACTGGTGAAGAATTTTTTGGAGGTGGCGCGCTAGATGTTGGCCAAGCGGATTATTCCTTGTTTGGACGTAACGGCCGGACGCGTGGTGAAGGGCGTGAACTTTGTCAATTTGCGCGACGCGGGCGACCCCGTTGAACTTGCCGACCGCTACAACCAGCAAGGCGCCGATGAGGTGGTGTTCCTGGACATTACGGCGAGTTCCGACGAGCGCAACACCATGGTGGATGTTGTTTTTCGCACCGCGCAAAGGGTCTTCATCCCTCTTACGGTAGGCGGCGGAATTCGCGAAGTGCGCGATGCCCGCAAGATTCTGGTTTCCGGCGCCGACAAAGTGAGCGTGAACACAGCGGCGGTGCGGCGGCCCGAGTTGATCACGGAACTTTCGCGGGAGTTTGGGGCGCAGGCCGTGGTGCTGGCGATTGATGCCCGGCGGCGGAGTATGGGCGAATGGCGCGTCTACACCAAAGGGGGACGCGTGGAAGAAGATCTGGACGTGGTCGAGTGGGCCGCACGGGGCGAGGCCTTGGGAGCGGGGGAAATCCTGCTGACCTCCATGGATACGGACGGCGTACAGGCCGGCTTTGATTGCGAGCTGTGCCGCGCCGTCAGCCGCGCCACCAAGATTCCCCTCATCGCCTCCGGCGGTGGTGGTAAGCCAGAGCACTTTGCTGAGGTCCTTACCAAGGGCGAAGCAGACGCCGCCCTGGCAGCCAGTATTTTCCATTACGGCACCTATACGGTGAACGATTTGAAGGAGCATCTGGACCGGGAAGGCATTCCGGTCCGGCGTTTTTCATGAAGCAAAAGGCATTGGTAGTCCCTTGCATAGACTTGCAGGACGGCAAGGTTGTGCAGTTGGTGCAAGGCAAGCGCAAGGCACTCGAGGGCGAAGCGCCCGAGGTGATGCTGGCGCGTTTTGCGGGCTTTCCCGAAATCCAGGTCATCGATTTGGATGCCGCCATGGGCAGGGGCGCCAACGACGAGATCGTCGAGTTTCTCGCGGGCCAAGCGCGCTGCCGCGTGGGGGGGGGGGTGCGAGGCGCCGAGCGCGCCCGCCGCCTCGTTGCCCAGGGAGCAGCGCAGGTGATTGTCGGAACGGCAGCGTTTACCGAAATGGATGTGAACACCCACTTGCTCGCAGAAATTGCCGCTGCGGTGGGCAAAGACCGGGTGCTGATTGCACTTGATTCCTTTGGCGGCAAGATTGTGGTCAAAGGCTGGCAGGAAGCCACCCGGTTGCGGGCGGTGGACGTGATTGCGCAATTGGAGGCCTATTGCGGCGGCTTTCTTTGTACTTACGTGGATAAAGAGGGCATGCTAGCCGGAACGGACCTTGATTGGTTCCGCGCCCTGCGGGCGGCCACTCAGCTACCCATTACCGCGGCCGGTGGCATCACCACCTTCGATGACGTTAGGGCCTTACTGGACATGGGGGTACATGCCGCCTTAGGCATGGCCATCTACACCGGCCGCTTATCGCTCGACGATCTGCGCAATTTCCTCTAATTCTTCCCGCGCGGGCCGATATGCACTTTTGAGCATAAGTTCCCGTGAAAGTAATCAGCAACTTCCTACCCAAGAATCGTGAGAATGATGCGTCGACGAGTAACGAACCTCGCTCGGAGGAGGCCGTTGTTCAACTTTGGCGCAGCAGCCTGTTGACCTTAAGCGAAGCGATGCCCTTGTCGCCGAAGCAGATTTCCGAGCCGCACCGGCGCGGCATTCGGCAGTTGGTAGACGATTTTCCCAATCGCCCGGCACCAACGATCATTGAGCACAAGAAAGCGAAAACCGCAGAGCTTTTGAAGAGCTATGGCTCGCAGATGGGAAACTTCCTTGATTCTCAGGACCGCGAGGCAAAAGCTGTTTTGGGCTCGGTGGCACAGTTAACGGAAGCTTTGGCGGGGCTGGACGAGCGTCATGGCGTTCGCCTGCAGGGGATCACCAAAAAGCTGCGCTTGTTGGCTACTTCAAACGATTTGGCAGACATCCGGGCCAAGCTAAGCGCTGAAGTGATTGCCTTGGAAAAATGCTTGGAAGAACAGCAGCGCGATACACGGGCGGCCGTACAACGTTTGACAGAAGATGTGCGGGCCAGCGAGACGCGCCGGCAAAAGGCTGTTCCTGGGTCGGCCAGCGAAGCCAGCACGGACGGCTTGTTGGCATTGGACCGGGCCGTTTCCGGGTGGGAGCGTTATTGTTTGGTGCGCTATGAGTTTCGAGAAAGCAACGGCTCCGCGCTTGGTGTGCCGGCTTGGGAAAAGTCGGTTGGCCCCGTTCAAGCAGCCATTCCCGAGCGGATGGGCCATACCGTGCGCTCCGTAGCTTTACGACCGGGCGTTTTGTTGGCGGCGGTTAGCTGCCAATTACTCGAATACGCCGGGCAGGCCGAGAGCATGGAGAAGGCGTTGAGCAGTATTGCGGGAGCAGTTTGCTCTTCGCGCGTCGTAGAGCCTTTGCGCGGCGAAAACCTGCGCGAAGCCTTGGGCCGCTTAGAGAGAGTTTTGTAAGGAGCGGCTATGCTGCGTTGTGCCATTATCGCGCCGGATGCCAATGCTCGCGACATATTGACCCTGGCCCTTGAGGACCATCCGGGCCTGGTTCTATTGCGAGGCTTTGACCATTTCCCCAGTGGAGAGGCCATTCTCGATTTCGTGCGCGCTCATTCCCCGCAAGTGCTTTTCTTCGACATCTCACTCGGACACGCCAGTTTGCTCGATGCCGCGCGAACCTTGGCGGGCGAAGAACGTACCCACTTGGTGGCGATTGACCGTGACATTAGCGCCGAGATTCTGCTGGCCTTAATGCAAGCCGGGGTCCGCGAATTTCTGCGCTTTCCCTTCGACACCGAGAAACTTGCTTCCACACTTGCGCGCATTGAAACGCAAGTGGCGATAGCACCCTCCATCAAAGAATCTACCGATTTGCTCTACAGCATCTTACCGGCGAAACCTGGTTCCGGGGCATCAATGACAGCCCTGCATGCGGCAATTGAACTGGGTTTGCGGCCCAACCACCGCGTGCTGTTTGCGGATTTCGACCTCAACGGTGGCATCAGCCGCTTCCTGATGAAGTTGACGAACCCCCTGGGGCTTCGCGACGCCATCGAAAAGATTGGGGAAATGGACGATGCCCTCTGGACGGAAATCGTTTCCCGTATCGATGACTTAGACATTCTTCCGCCGACCTCGGTAGACAGCAATCTTGGCCTGGAGCCAATGCGGATAAGGACTCTTTTCGAGTACGCGCGCAAGCGCTATAGGCTGATCTTTGCCGACTTAAGCGGCGCGATGGAGCCCTTCTCGCTCGACATCATGCAGCAATCCCGGCGGGTGCTTTTTGTGGTGGAGCCGGATTTGGCCTGCATTCACCAGGCGCGGGAAAAATTGCGCTTTTTGGAAGCCCAGGAAGTGCACGACCGGGTTGCTTTGGTGATCACCAAATGGCGCAAGGATGCGCCGCTAACCATTGCCGACATTGAGAGCGTGCTGGGCATCCCTGCCGACGCCACCATCAGCGATTCCCCGGAGCAAATCTACAAAAGCGTGATGCGCGGCGGCGCGCTGGACCCCAATTCCAACTACTACCGCGAGATTGCCGACCTGGCGGCTTGGTTGAGCTCTGAGCATTCCGCCAAACGGCCGTCGAAAATTAAGCGGAAAATTGAGTACTTCTCGCTCTTGCCGGCTCGCTATTCGTTAGCCCGCTAAACAGACTTCCTTCGTTCATTTGCGGGGCAGTTCCGCATACCCGATCTGCCCGTTGATGCGCTCATCGGGTTTGGGCTGGTCCCCGCCCCCAAACCACACTCGGACACGGTCTTCTTCCACCAATACCGTGGCATCGCAGAGCACCTGCCGGTTCCAGGATTGCTCCCCCGCCAAAACCGGGCTTTTCACTTTCGTCCACTTCACTCCATTGGTTGAAGTTGCATAGCCCATGCGGCGGATTTCCTTACGATCCCGCCCTGTGTAGAGCATTACCCACTTCCCCCCAGCGGAAAAAATGGCCGGTTCGCCCAGCCCGTTTTCGTCAAACTCCCCGGAGCCACCTAATTCCATGACCGGGTTGGACTGGAGCTTTTCCCAACTCTCAGCGTCCCGGCTTCTGGCCAATCCAAGACGCTGGCGGCCGGCGCGGTCCTCGCCCAAGTAGCAAAGGAACAGATATTCCCCTGCGCGCCACGCGTAGGGGTCCCCCATGCTGATTTCATCCCAGGCCAAACGGGGCCCCTTGCGAAAGATCGGCTGCGACCGTTTCGTCCAATTCTGCCCGTCGGAACTCGTTGCCAAGCCAATCGTGGTTTGCCCCTTGGGGCCGGCTTGGTAAAAGTACAGCAGGCGTCCGCCGTCGACGATCAACGATCCGTTCGCGGCAATGTACTTCCCTTCCCAGCGCTGCTCGGGCGTAAGCACCCTGCGGTGATTGGACCAAGTCAAGCCGTCGCTGGAATTGGCCATCCAACTCTCCCACTTCTCACCATCAAAGCGAGAATAAAGATTCAATAAGCTTCCCGCCCAAAGCGCGACAGAGGGGTTTAGGACATCAACCGCGCTGCCGCGCGTAAGCACCGGCTCCGTATTCACTCGCCATTCAAAGGAATAGCTGGCCCAGTTTTCCGCCGGTGGCACTTCAAAATTTGCGTAGCGGGAACAGCTGGTTTGGAACGCTAAGGCGGCTAAGGCCAAGAGCAGAACGGGAAATCTCATAGCGGTATCCTGGCGCGCAAGCGGGAACCGTAACCCGGTCGGCTGCTAACCACCATTTCCCCCCCCAAGCTGCGCACGCGCCGCTTGATGCTGCCCGGGCCGATGCGCAAAGCATCAAGCTCCTCCAAGTCGTACGTGCCGCTGAAGGGGTAGCCGGTTCCATCGTCTTCTATTTCAATGAAAAGCATCTCGCCTTGCTTGGTCATTGTAATGGCAACACGCGAGGCCTTGGAGTGTTTTTGCACATTACTCAAACTTTCCCGTACGATTTGCAGGACTTCCAGGAAACTTTCCGGTTCTCCGGTAACCTCCTGGCTGGAGAAAGTGGCGCTGATCCCTGTATCTTTTTTGAAGTTGTCAATCAGCCGCCGGATGGCCGTGCTTAGGCTTTCGCCTTCAATTTCCAGGGGACGCATACTGCGCACGAAAGCCCGCAACTCGGCGACCTGCATGCGACAGATGGATTGCAACTCTTCGAGTTCCTTCTGTCCACCTGAGGAATCTCGATCCAGCAATTGTTGGACAACGTTCAAACGCATTTGAAAACTAATAAAGCTCTGCAGCGGACCATCATGAAAATCGTCGGCCACTCGTTGCCGCTCGGTCTCGCGAATTTTTTCGGCTTCTCCTTTAAGCAATCCGTTCTGCAGAATCGCTTCGGAAAGGCGGTCAGCCAAGATGCGCTTTTCGAGGCTAAGCGTGGCGGCCAAAATTCCCGCCAGCATGACAATCGGCTGCAACACTTCCCACTGCGCCGGGCGGGCAAAAAGGAAAAACCCCTGGCAGAGCACGAGCGCGGCAAACACTTCGCGCCAGGTGTGCAGGATGGCCGCTTCAAGCAGGATATAGACATAAAACAGGGAATGGAGCCAGACACTTTGCCCTGCACTGTAATGCGCAAAAATCAGGAAAACTATGACATCTGCGACTAGGCTTACCTGTGGTGGCCAGCGGTTTTCAATCTCGCGCCAAAGCAGAGCAATCAGGCTGTAAATCGTGAAGGCACTGGCCAGCAGCAAGACAAAGAATGGCAAGGGCCTTGGCCCGATGCTGCCGATAGAAAGGAAGGCGAGCGCCAGCAACGTGCGGATCACCGCCAAACTTTGCCACCAAAGCGGGGAAAGATATTGGGGATCGCTGAAAGCGCGGTCGACTTGGGTCATCGGCATGCGTCGGCCCGCCTACCGCCGGTAAAGGAAGAGCGTGTGGCTTCTTCCTTCCTGGTCTTCCAGTTGGATGGTTTTTTCCGGGTTCCACTCGAGGAACTCGAAATCGTGGCACACTACGCGGCTGCCTTTCTTCAATTGCTTGTCCAAAACCGGTGCCAGCTTGGCGTTCGTGCTGGGTAAAAGGTAGACGGTGAGCAAATCCCCTTTGCTGTAATCCTGCAGGAACAAGTCGCCTTCGATAATCTGCGCCTGCGGCTCCAGGCGAAGTCGGGCAATGCGCTGGCGGCTTTGCTGCACCAGTTGCGGGTCCAACTCCACGCCAAAGGCGCGGGCGCCAAACTTCTGTGCCGCGGTGATCACAAAGCGGCCGTCGCCTGAACCTAAATCAAACAGCGTTTCGCCTTTCTTGAGTTCGCCCAGCGCCAACATTTTTTCCACCACGAATTGCGGCGTGGGGTAGTAGGGAGCGGCTTTTTCGGGCGGCTTCAAATCGTCTTGCGCCGCCGCAAATAAGGCCAAGGAAAGCAAAATCAGTTTGCGCATGAGCTTGTCAGCGGATGGGCGAAAAAGCCATGGGATTCAGTAAGGAGTTCGAGATGTTAGACACCACCTCGCCATCGCTTAAACCGGGCGTGGCCTTCAACTTTTCCCACTCCGGGTGGGTCACAAACTTCTTCCAGTTCGTCTCCCGCGCGGCCAGGTTGTCATACCACAGCATGTAGGTCAGGTTCGGCGCATTCGCTCCGATGATGGTTTCGCCGAAAAAGACAGGATTCAGCCCCGTCTTACGGAAGATAGCGATTTCGCCATTGTTGAACATGCCGATTTTGCGGCCCAAGGTTGCGTGGCTGTTGGATTCATAGGTGCGCAGTTCGAAGACGCGCGGCGGGCGGCCCGGTTCGGATGCGGGCATTTCCATTGCCGGCAAGCCATCGAAGCTGCGCAACAGGCTGGTGTCCAAGCGCAGGAAG
This sequence comes from Bryobacter sp., assembly GCA_033765085.1. Taxonomy (GTDB): domain Bacteria; phylum Acidobacteriota; class Terriglobia; order Bryobacterales; family Bryobacteraceae; genus Bryobacter. The sequence continues at coordinate 31,228 of JANRIK010000023.1, forward strand.
CGCAACAGGCCGGATCGCTCTGCCGCGGCCGTGGCTTCCGCATACGCTTTGTCAGCGGCCAGAGCTTCCCAGGTGCTTTCCCATTGCGCGAAGTTTTTGTATTCAATTAGTTCTAAGGTGTAGGGGCTGGCGTTGCCCACCAGATTGCCAAAGTAACCAAGCTTGGCAACTCCCGCGCGCTTTAAGGCCGGCAATTGCGCCTGACTCAAAAAGTCGTTCAGGCGCTTGGGCATTCCGTCCATCGTGTTGCGCAGCTTATACTGCCGGAGTTCCACCAGGGAGTTGGTCTTCTTTTGTGTGGGAGTCATGGCGAAAGACGGAGCAGCGCCAAGCAGCGCGGCGCCGAAGCTATGTTGCAGAAAATTGCGGCGAATCATTTCTCACGATCTTACAACCCGGCAGCCCCCCAAAGCGACGTTGGCGCTGGTGAAACTCGGCAATCGCGGCAGAAAAATCGTCAAAACCAAACTCCGGCCAGGGCACGGGGGTAAAGTAAAGCTCCGCGTAGGCGCATTGCCAAAGCAAGAAATCGCTTAGCCGCTGTTCACCACCCGTGCGGATCAGCAAGTCCACATCGGGCCCTAGATGGTGCAGGGCGCTTTGTGGATCCTGCTTGAACCACTGGCGCAACTCATCGCGCGAGGAATAGTCAATGGCTATGCGCAGGTGCAGCGTATCGCCCGCGCGGGTGCGTTCCTCGGCATCTTCCATGGGCGGCAAGAGATTGGCGGGCAAGCGATCCCGCCTTCCCACAAACGAGAGCCTTACGCCATTGCGAACACAAGCAGCCACCTCGCGGTCAAGGAAAACGCGCAATAGGCTCATCAATCCAGAAACTTCTTCGGCGGGCCGCTTCCAGTTATCGCTGGAGAAAGCGTAAAGGCTGAGTACGTCGACGCGAAGGCGGGGGGCGGATTCGATGACGCAGCGAACGGCGTCAATGCCTTTGCGGTGGCCCTCCAAGCGAACCAGCCCGCGGCGCTGCGCCCAACGGCCGTTGCCGTCCATGATGATGGCGACGTGCATGCTGGCTAATTCCCTCTCTTGTCCGAGCGCATGGCGGCGATTAGTGCCTCCATGTGCTGCACATACTTTTCGAGCGCTTTCCGTCCGGCGCTGGTCAGCAGATACTCGGTTTGCGGCTTGCGGTCGGCAAACGATTTGCGGCACTCCACATACCCCGCCTCTTCGAGCTTTCGCGCATGCATGCTCAGGTTCCCATCGGTGACGCCCAAAAGATCCTTCAATTCGCCAAAGGTCAGGGAAGGCTCTGCACTCAAGGCGCTGATGATGCCCAAGCGGACCCGTTCGTGAATCAGCTGGTCAATTTGATTCGCCTTCGGAAGAGCCGCTTTCGCTGGCGCGGGAGCAAGCCGCTCGTGCGTGGCTTTAGGTAACGGTTTAGCCGCCATAATTCCTCGCAATCCACAATCCAAAACCAAGGTGCAATCCCCCGAAGCCCAGCGCCATCCAAACGTGTTGCCACGCTGGAGGAGTGAACAAGGCTGCGCACCCGACAATCAGAAAAGCCATTCCCATTAAGGGAACCGGGCGCACACTGAACATGCCCCCCGTCATGACGCCCGCCCCGTAAAGCAGCAGCCACTGCGCGGGCACTTGCGAATAATCTTGTGCCCTTGCCGCTGCCGCGGTGAGGGCCGCCCCGGCGAATAAGGGCGGAGCCAAACCAAGAGCAAAGCGTCGTGCCGGACGCGCCAGCAAACTCACGCTCGATTGCTTGGCTTTGTACATCATGCTGATTACGCCTAGAAACGTAGCCGCCATGCCCTCGGCGGTCCAAATGGCCAGCCATGCCTCGGGCTGCGTGGCGCGAGCGCCCAGCCAACTGGCCAGCAATGCCGAAAGGCCAATCAGGGCCAAACCGTAGCCGGGCACCGCGGTGAAATCGGAAGCGCTCTCCATCTTCGAACGGATATACAGCAAATTTTCATGCGCACGTTCGGCGAGATTGGCCATGGATTAAATATAGAGTACTTTGCGCGGCAAAGCAAGGGCACTCACTCAAACAGCGCCAACTGCCGCCCAGACTCAAACTCTTCGGGCACGGACCAGACCGCCTTGCGGCTCAGCTGTGTCGCCTGCCTTATCCTTTCCAGGCGCACCTCAATGGTTTGTTGCTGCTGGGGCGAGAGCCTTGCGTGGGTGCCAAATTGCGCCGCATAGCTGGGCAGCAAGTCCAAGTGCTGTTGGGCCAAAAACGAAAAGAACACTTCCTTGGTGGGGCTCTTCAAAAACAAACTTCCGCCGCCAAACCAGCGCGCACCGGCCTGCTTTGCGGCCTGGGCCAAGCGGAGCAAGTCTGCTTCGTCATCGTTGAGTTGCGGCGCAATGGGCGAGGCAATGACACCGCAGGCTATGCCGCGCGCGCTCAATTGTTGCAGGGCACGGAGCCGCAGGTCCGGCCGCGGGGCGCCGGGTTCCCATTGGCGTGCCAACTGCGCATCGAGCGTGGTGATGGTGAAATTGACGAGCAAAATATGGCGGCGGCTTACCGCTTCCAATAGGTCCAAATCGCGCGCGGGCAAATCGCTCTTGGTGGTAATCCAAATACGCCGGCCAGCGTCCCGGGCAAACTCCGTCAGGATTTTCCGCGTGAGTTGAAAGCGCCTTTCGGCCGCCTGGTAGGGGTCTGTTGCGGTTCCCAATGCAATGGCTTCGGAGCGCAGAATGGCGGCCAGTTCCGTACGAAAAGCAGGTGCATTCCACTGCTTGGCAAAAATGCGCGTCTCGAAATCCGTGGGTTCGCGGAGTTCCATAAATTCATGCGTGTAACGTGCGTAGCAATACGCACAAGCCATTTCGCAGCCGCGATAGGGGTTAATGGACCAATCAAAGCTATGGCGCCCTGCGGGCACGCGATTGATCCACTTCTGCGTAGCCAACTCGCGATAATCCACCTTGCGCTTGGCTTCGAGCAGCGAAGAAGCAGCGGCCGCTTTCGCGATCCCAACGAGATGCATAGCCTCATATTCGTATTTTCTTCGCTTCCCGTCAAGACCTTAAACAAAGGCTTTCGTTACACTTAGAGAGCACCTACGGATTGCATCCAAGATGAAAGTTAGTGTGATTCTCCCCGCCGCCGGCCTGGGCACCCGCATGGGCAAAAGCGCCAAGAAGCAGTTTCTGCAGTTGGACGGCGCCCCGATTTTGGTTCATACGCTCCGCCGCCTGTCGCGCTGCACGCGCGTTGCGGAATTTATTGTGGCTTGCCGGGCGGAAGACCGGTCCGAAGTGGAAGCCATGTTGAAGGACCAGCCCATCGCGCAGCCTGTGCGGCTCGTGGAAGGTGGGGATTCCCGGCAGGATAGCGTGGCGCATGCGCTGGCGGAGGTATCGGCAGATTGTGAATACGTTGCCGTGCACGATGCCGTGCGGCCTTTTGTAACCGTCTCGATCGTGGATTCCGTTTTCGACGCCGCCCAGGAATCCGGAGCAGCTATCGTCGGCATTGTGCCGGTAGACACCGTGAAGCAGGTTCATCTCAACCGCATTCAAACCACCATCTCGCGAGATCGTCTGGTGTTGGCCCAAACCCCGCAGGTATTCGCCACCCCGCTCTTGCGGCGCGCCTTCGCCCGGGCCCAGGAAGATGGCTTTGTGGGCACCGACGAATCCAGCTTGGTGGAACGCTTGGAAGAGGTTGAAGTCCGTGTGGTGCCCGGTAGCGACCGCAACATTAAGATCACGCGCCCGACGGACCTCGATCTGGCCCAGCACTTCCTGGCTGAGGAGCATGCTGCGGAATGAGCGCCTACGAGTACCGCAGCGGCCAAGGCTGGGACACACACCGCCTGGCGGCAGGGCGCGCCATGATTTTGGGTGGCGTAACCATTGACGCGGAGTTTGGCTTGGAAGGCCATTCTGACGCCGACATCCTTTTACATGCCTTAACCGACGCGATTCTTGGTGCAGCATGCTTGGGAGATATTGGCATGCACTTTCCGGACAGCGACCCGCAATGGAAGGGTGCCGAGAGCATGCAGTTCCTACGCCAAGCCGTGGGCTTGGCCGAGGCTGAAGGCTTTCGCCTGGTGCATGCCGATGCCACGATCATTCTCGAGCGGCCCAAACTCAAGGACTACCGCTCCCAGATTCGTACTTCCGTTGCGCAGGGCTTGGGCCTGGCGGTGGAGGCAGTAAACGTGAAGTTCAAGACAGCCGAACGGGTGGGGCCTGTCGGCGAAGGCAAGAGCGCCGAAGCACAGGCGATCGTTACAGTGCGGCGCGCAGTATCATCCAAAGAATAAATCCGTTGCAAACAAACGAAACCAACCACCGTGCGCGCGTCCTGATCGTTGATGACGAGGAAAATCAGCGGCGCGGCTTAGCCAGCTTGATCGGCGCCTGGGGCTACGAAGTGGAACAAGCGGCCAACGGCGAAGAAGCCCTGGAGCGTCTCGAAACCTTTCCGGCGCAGTTGCTGATCACCGACATGATGATGCCCGTACTGGACGGCCCGGGCTTGCTGCTTCGCTTGAAGGAATATCCGTCGCCCCCGGTGGCCATTGTGGTGACGGCCTTCGGCAGCCTGGAAACGGCGCTGAATACGATCCATGACCTGGGTGCGTTCTGGTTTCTAGAGAAACCAGTAGATACCCAAGCCTTGCGCCTATTGCTGGAGCGGGCCGGGGCCGCGCGGCAGTTTGAAGAGAAGGCCCGCATCTACGAACGGCAACTGAGCTACGAGGGGCGCTTGGCGGGCTTGGTGGGGAAGACCGCGGTGATGCAGGAGCTCTTTGGCTTTTTACAGCAACTGGCTCCCTCCTCCGCTAATGTCTTGATTACAGGGGAAAGCGGCACCGGCAAGGAAGTGGTTTCCCGCGCCATCCACAGCCTAAGCCCGCGGGCGAAGCAGCCTTTTGTGGCCATCAATTGCGCCGCTCTGCCGGAGAGCCTAATCGAAAGCGAGCTATTTGGCCACGAAAAAGGCTCTTTCACCGGAGCTTTGGAGCGCCGTGCGGGTTGCTTCGAATTAGCTCACCGGGGCACGCTGCTGTTGGATGAAATTGGCGAAATGCCGGTGAACACGCAAGCGAAATTGTTGCGCGTCTTAGAGGACGGAAGGATTCGCCGCCTGGGCGCGAAGGCCGAAATGGAAGTGGACGTTCGCATCATCGCCGCCACGAACCAGCGCCTGGAAGAGGGTATCCGCGAAGGCAAATTTCGCGAGGATCTTTACTATCGCCTGAATGTTTTTCGTCTGGAACTTCCGCCCTTGCGGGAACGCCTGGATGACGTTCCTCTACTGGCCGAAGCCTTGATCCAGCAAATGAACGAAAAGCACGGCTTAAAAGTGACGGGCCTGGATGAGAACGCGGCGTCGGCCCTAAGGCGGCGCACTTGGCCGGGTAATATCCGCGAGTTACGCAACGTCCTCGAAAGGGCGACGATTTTGGCGGGCGAGGGCATGATCCGCCCCGTTCATTTGGGCAATTCTCCCGGCATGGTTTCTTCCTTGGCTGCGGACAAGGATCCTGAAGCCATTACCCTTCGCGTTGGCACCACCGTGGACGAGGCGGAAAAGCAATTGATCTTGAAGACCCTGGAGCACACGGGCAACAACAAGACACGCGCCGCCGAAATTCTCGCCGTAAGCCTGAAAACCCTGCACAATAAGCTGAAGCTCTATGGCGCGGACGGCGCCGAAAGCTAGCCCGCTAAGGTAAGCTCAGGACGGCGCAATGAGTCTAAAAATCCGGCTTCGCTTAACGATCCTGGTGCCGCTGCTGGTAATTGCGCTGGGCTATTCGGTCCTTAGCCTGAACACGGTGGCCGGCGTGTTGTTCCAGGAAGCGGCGGAATCTTCGCGCTTGCTGGCAAGCCAAGTGCAAACGCTCCTGGTGCAGCGTGTCGCCGAGTATAGCCGCGAGAGCCCCGCCTCGGCGGATTTGGAAGAGACGAAGGTCCGTTGGACCCGGATGGCCGCGCAGGATCAAGCCCTCTCGAGGCTATTAGAACAGACGATGGCCTCCACGCGAACCGTGGTGGAAATCGACATTTTGAGCGCCAATTACGAAGTCTTGGCAAGCTCTAATCCGAGAAGTATCGGCACGTCGGCCCGGCCCGCGGCGCTGATGAGCGATTGGCAACAGAGCGGGAAACTTCGGCAGATTTGGCGGGTACTGACGCAAGATGAGGAATACGAAACGAGCATCCCACTGGGGCTCCAGGGGCAAGCCGAACCCCTGTTCCGGCTGCGCGTTTTGGTGTCGAGCATTTTGCTGCGCAATGCACTTTCGCCGGAAGTGAACAACCTTTTGTACGCGCTGGGTTTGAGTCTTCTGCTCGCCACGGCACTCGCTTTGTTTGCGGGCAACTTTGCGTTTCAACCTTTGCTGCGCTTGAGCGAGGCCATTGACAAGATCAGCCGGGGCGAAGCCTTGGGGTCCTCCTCGCCGAAAGATCTGGAAGAGATGCAGATCGTGGAGAGTAAGCTTAGCCTCCTCGGCCAGCAGGTGCGTGGCACTCAAGAAGACCTGCGCCAAATGCGCGGCAATGTGGAGCAATTGATTGAGCGCATGGAAGACGCCGTGCTCTTGTTTGACCAGGAAGAGCGCTTGGTGAATGCTGGCCGAGCCGCCAGCAATTTCTTAGGTGGGAGCCGCTTTGAACTGATGGGCGCCCGCTTGGATGAAGTGTTTCCCGCCGGCACGGCTTTGGGAGAGATCGTGCACAGCGCGGTAAGCCTAAGGCGGCCGCTCACCAGCGTAGAGGCCACGATCGACAAAGCGGGCCTGCCGGCGCGGCGGGTACTGGTGAGTTTGGAATGGCTCCAGGACTTTGATTCCCTGGCCACGAACGGCTTTCTCTTGAAGCTTCGCGACGCCGATGCGCAGCGCAGCTTGTCCAAGCAGCTTGACGTAGGCCAACGGCTAAGCGCGCTGAACCGGCTGACCGGGGGGGTGGCGCACGAAATCAAGAACCCGCTGAACTCGATCAATTTGCACTTGGAGGTTCTGCGCGGGAAGTTGGAGACCCAGGGCTTGGAGACAACGGAGCTGAATATTCTGCGGGACGAAACCAAACGCCTGGACCGCGTGGTGAAGACCTTTTTGGACTTCACCAAACCTGTGGAACTGAAACTCGCGCCCATCGACCTGCGCTTATTGCTGGAGGGCCTACTGCAATTTCTGATGCCGGAGGCGCAAACCAAGCGCGTGGCCTTAGGCCTGGACGCGGACACCAGTTCCGCCTTCATTCAAGGGGATTCGGACCTTTTGAAGCAAGCTCTGTTGAATCTGCTGCGAAACGGGATGGAGGCCATGCTCGAGGGCGGGCCGTTGGCGGTTACGCTGCGGCGGGAGGAGGGCGAGTTCGTGATTCGCATTGCCGACCAAGGAGTGGGAATTCCGGAGGAAAACCGCGCCAGAATTTTTCAGCTCTACTACACCACCAAGGCCAGCGGGACGGGCATTGGCTTGGCGGTGACGTACCGCGTGGTTCAGTTGCACAATGGAAGTATCACCTTCGAGAGCAAGACCGGAAAAGGGACTACCTTTGAACTTCGTTTCCCGGGCTTGGAGCAGGAAGCTTAGAGGATGAATTTTTGCCGCCGCCAATCCGGGTGCATCCTGCTGGCTCTATGCCTGCTAGTGGCTTCCTGCGGCTTCAAGCGGGAGCCACGCAAGGCCACGATCATCATTCCCCCGCCGCCCCCGCCGCCAGAATTGCAGGAATTGCCCGAGCCTCCGCTGCTGGTCGAAGCCTCCTCGCCCACAACGCAAATTGGTTTGTCGATCCCGGCGCTGAAGCCGCCGCTAACTTCCGCCGCCCGGCGGGGGGCACGTGGCACGCGGAGGAACGGCAATGCGCCCGCCAACCCCAACGCTGGCGAAGAAGAGAACTTAACGGAGGGCTTGGAGGAAAATTTGAATGCTCCAGCCGCCCCTGCTCTTGTACCCGCCCTGCAACCCATACTTGGTCCGCAGGAAACCAGCGAACGCACCCGCAGGATTGATAGCTATCTGGCGAAGGCACGGTCGAACCTGCGACAAGCGGAGCGAAATCGGAACCGGCGACAAGCGGCGAGTTTGATTGCCCAAGTACGCACCTTTGTGGAACAGGCGGAAGAAGCACGCAAAACCGATCTGGCCCGGGCAGAAAACCTGGCCGAGCGCGCGGAAGTGCTCTCCCGGCAATTGAACCGTTAAGGGGATGCCCCCAGGCGCAGGCGGTGATATTCTCATCGCATGCAAAACACACTCAGCCGCAGAAATCTTTTGGCCCTCGGGGGAATTGCTGTCGCGCTCCCGCTTAACGCACAAGAACCGCTTCGCATCCTAACCATGAACGCCTTCACTGCGGAGGAACTGGCGCAATTGACTGCTGCCAGTAAGGGAAGGCGTGTGGAAATCGTGATCGCCAAGGACCAAAGCGATTTCCGCGCCCGGCTGAAAGATGCCGAAGTGGTCTATGGTGGCCTTCGCGCCGCGGAGATGGACCTGGCGCCAAAGCTGAAGTGGATCCAAACTCCCGCTGCCGGTATGGAGGGCTTCGACAAGAAGGTGCTGGCCAGCCCCATTACCGTAACGAACATGGCCCGGGTCTACGCTCCCGGCATTGCGGAAACCGCCATGGGCTTGTTGCTCGCCATTACGCGGGGCATCGGCACTTACTATGTGCCGCAATTTCTGCAGAAGCAATGGAAGCCTCGCGGCACGGTAAAGACGCCCGACCATATTGAACTGGCGGGGCGGACCATGGGTATTGTCGGCTTTGGTGGCATTGGCAGCGAAATCGCTTGGCGGGCGCACTTTGGCTTTGGCATGAAGATCTACGCCACGGACGCCAAACCCCTTCCCAAACCGCATTGGGTGGAAGAACTCCGCGAACCCGGTTACTTCCCGGAGATGGCAAAGCAGGTGGATGTGCTGGTATCCGCAGCGCCGCATACGGCCAAGACCGAGGGCATGTTCAACGAGGCCATCTTGCGGTCCATGAAGAAGGGCGCGATATTTCTGGCGATGAGCCGCGGCAAGCTCTACGACGACATGGCACTGGTGAAGGTACTAAAGGAAGGCCACTTGCGCGGCGCGGGCCTGGACGTCTTCCCCACGGAACCCGTACCGGCCAACCACCCCATTTTCGAATGCACCAATGTGGTGATGACGCCGCACACCAGCGGCTGGGGTGTGGAGCGGCAACAGCGCCTGGTGGGGCACTTTGCCGAAAATATCCGCCGTTACACGTTGGGCGAGCCAATGCTGGCCGTGGTGGACAAAGTTACGGGCTACTAGATCGGACCAGGCAAGAAGACTATGACCTTGGGGGAGTTTGTTCAATCCTCTTTTGCGCAGCGAAGGGAACGTTTGGAAGCGGCGGTGGCGAAGGTCAAAGCCCATCCAGGCGCAGAAGAGGTTCACCAACTTCGCACGTCCCTGCGACGGATGCAGGCGCTGGGCCGCGTTTGGCCTTGGGCCCTGGAAGCGGGTAGTTGGCAAGAATTTTCTCGCGCCCGGCGCAAGGTGATGCAGGCTTCTGGCGAAGTGCGCGACCGGGATAATGCCATCGCACTCTTGGGCGAAAATGAAGCACTCGCCCAAGCCTTGGCGGGGCAAAGGCAATTGTGGGCCAAAGCTCTGCTGCGCCGCTTGGCTTCGCTCGCCGTGCCCTGCTTGGCGGACGAGTTTCCCAAGCGGGCCGAGCGGGATGCTGAGGCTTACGCCCGCAGCCTCTTTGAGAAGGAGCACGAATCGCTCCAGAAACACGCGGCGGCGCTGGACGAAGCAGACCTGGAAGCTTGGCACAAGTTCCGCATCCGTGCCAAGCACTGCCGCTACACTTTGGAGTTGTTGGGGGATCTGGGCTTTGAGGACATCCCCCTGGCGCTGAGCGAATTGAAGACTTTGCAGGACTTCCTGGGCCAGATCCAGGATTTCGGGGCCGCCCAAACGATGGCTCGGAAGGCCGCCGGGAAGGCGAAACTGATTCGCCCGGAGCTATCCATGCTGGAGCAGAAACGCCGCGAACTCAGCCAACAGCCGCTTCCCAAACCCGCGATGTTATTCTGAAGGAACTGCCGTTGGGGGATCGTTCAATGGTAGGACAGCAGATTCTGACTCTGCTTATTGGGGTTCGAGTCCCTATCCCCCAGCCACACTCTTCAGCCACACTCTCCCGCCAAGCTTCCCACCCCCAAACTCACTTGCCCGCTCGGGGAGCGTTCAACAACTCATGCAAATTAATGAAGTGGGTCGGATAGTTGCCCGTGTAGCATGCGTAGCAATACTCTTTCTTGTCGTCACCAATGGCTTCGCGAAGAGCCGATAGGGGCAAGTAGGCAAGCGAATCGGCTTCCGTAAACTTCCGGATCTCTTCCAACGTGCTGTTCGCCGCGATGAGTTCGCCCTTGGTGGGCGTGTCCACCCCGTAAAAGCAGGGGGAAATCGTGGGGGGACAAGAGATACGCAAGTGCACTTCGCGCGCGCCGGCGCTGCGCACCATGCGCACAATCTTGCGCGAGGTGGTGCCGCGCACCAGCGAATCGTCCACTAGAATCACACGCTTGCCTTCCAGAAGATGACGCACCGGGTTCAGCTTGAGCTTTACCCCAAAATCCCGAATGGTTTGGGAAGGCTCGATGAAGGTACGTCCCACGTAATGGTTGCGGATGAGCGCTTGGCGGAACGGAATGCCCGAGGCGGAGGAATAACCGAGCGCAGCGGCGACGCCGGAATCGGGCACGGGGACCACAATATCGGCATCCACGGCACAATGCTCGGCCAGCTTGCGGCCCAGTTTCTCGCGGCTCTCCGCAATGCTCTTGCCGAACACCAGCGAATCGGGACGCGCGAAATAGACGTGTTCGAAAACGCAGTGCGCTTTTTCAGCAACGGGAGCGTAGCGTGAACGCGAAATGCCTTCGGGCCCCACAATCACCATCTCGCCGGGCTCTACATCGTTGATGTAAACGGCGCCGATGAGATCAAAGGCGCAGGTTTCGCTCGCGAAAACGTAGGCCACCTTGCCACCGCTCAGTTCCATCTGCCCCATGGCAAGGGGGCGGAAGCCATGCGGATCCCTCGCTACAATCAAGCGGTTTTCCGCAACGAAGACCAGCGAAAAGGCTCCGTCCAATTGCAGCAGCGCATCCCGCAGCGCGCCCGCCATGGTCTTCTCCCGCGAGCGGGCCACCAGGTGAAGGATCACCTCCGTATCGGAAGTGGCCTGGAAGATAGAGCCATCGCGCTCGAGTTCGTTGCGCAGAAATTGGGCATTGGTGATGTTGCCGTTGTGGGCCACCGCTATGGGGCCTTTGTTGCAGCGCACGCTGAAGGGTTGCGCATTCAACAGCACTGTGTCGCCGGCGGTGGAATAGCGGGTGTGGCCAATGGCGGCCTCACCGGGCAAACCGGCCAGCACGGGGTTGGTAAAGATATCCGAGACTTGGCCCATGGCCTTGTGGCAGGTAATCTCGTCGTTGTGCAGCGCCGCAATACCGGCGCTTTCCTGGCCGCGGTGTTGCAGGGCGTAAAGCCCCAAGTAGCAAAGTTTCGAAGCTTCGGGATGGCCGTAGATGGCCATCACGCCACACTCCTCTTTCAATTTGTCAAAAGGCAGATCGTCATCGAACATGAAGGGCCTCCTCCAGCGAAGCATCCCACGTGGAATAAAGCTGATTGACGGGGACATCAACCAAGGACTCGTTATCGATGGAAATCTTTAGGTGCGTGCCGCCGCTCTGGCCCAGGGCCAGCGCTTCAACACCGTGCTGTTGGGCAAGCGCTTCCAAAGCGGAGGGCTGATCGGTCGCCACCAGGATCCGGCTGGGGCCTTCGTGGAAAAGCGCCATATCCGCCGAGAGGGTTGAAGTAAAGTTTGCCGCAAGACCAATGCCGGAGAATGTCATTTCGGCCAGTGCAACCGCCAGGCCCCCTTCGCCCAGGTCATGCGCGGCAAGGGAAAGTCCACTACGGGCCGCTTCCCGGGCTACGGTTTGTACTGCCTTTTCGCGTTCCATATCCAAGGCAGGCGGCAATCCCCAGAGTTGCTTCACAACCTGCTTGGCGTATTGCGTGGAGCCCATGCGGGTCCAATCACTTTCGCCTAGGCCGCCCAGCAAATACAATGCAAGGCCTTCCTGCGGCAAGGACATCAGCACGGGCTTGGCCGTCGGCAACAGACCCACTAAGCCGATCACGGGCGTGGGATAAATCGCTTGGCCCAGCGTTTCGTTATAGAGGCTGACGTTGCCGCCCGTGATAGGCGTGTCGAAGAAACGGCAAGCCTCCGCCATGCCTTCAATGGCTTCCACCAATTGGGCCATAATGTCGGGGCGCTCCGGGTTGCCAAAGTTCAGATTGTTGGTAGCCGCAACCGGCAAAGCGCCGACCGTTGAGAGGTTGCGGCAACATTCGGCCACAATCAACTTGGCGCCTTCGCGGGGGTCGAGGTAGCAGTAGCGGCCGTTGCCATCGAGCGACATAGCAATGGAAGTTCCGCTTTCTTTGATGCGAACAACCGCCGCATCACTTCCCGGGCCCACCAGGGTATTAGTGCGCACCATGTAGTCGTATTGTTCCCAAATCCAACGCTTCGAGCAGAGGTCCTGCGATGCAAGCATGGCCAAAAGGTCCGCTTGCAGGTGGCGCGACGCAAAAGCTGGCCCCTCCATGGGAGCTTCGCGGAAAGGCTTCGTGAAAGGCCGATGGTAGAGCGGCGCTTCGTCGGCGAGATCCAGATTGCGGATTTCTGCCACCACCTCGCCATCTTTGCGCACGCGGAGAAGCCCGTCGTCCGTTACGGTGCCAATTACCGCGGATTGCAGCCCCCACTTGTTGAAGACGTCGATAATCTCCTGTTCCCTGCCCTTTTCGGCAACCAGCAGCATACGCTCCTGGCTTTCGCTCAGCATGATTTCGTAAGGCGTCATGCCCCGTTCGCGCTGGGGCACCAGGTTCAATTCGAAGTCAATTCCCGTGCCGCCGCGCGCGCCCATTTCGCAAGTGGAACAGGTTAGGCCAGCCGCGCCCATGTCTTGGATGCCCACGATGGCGCCCGTTTTCATCGCTTCCAGGCAAGCTTCAAGCAGCAGCTTTTCCATGAAGGGGTCGCCCACTTGTACCGTGGGGCGCTGGCTCTTCGATTCTTCCGTGAATACATCAGAGGCCATAGAGGCCCCTTGAATGCCGTCGCGCCCCGTGCGCGCGCCCACATAAATTACTGGGTTCCCCACACCGGTGGCCCGGCCATAGAAGATGTCCTCGTGCCGGAAGACGCCCAGGGCGAATACATTCACCAGCGGGTTTCCGTCGTAGCAATCTTCAAAAACCGTTTCGCCTCCCACGGTGGGCACGCCAAAGCAATTCCCGTAATGGCTAATGCCCTCCACCACGCCAGAAAGAATCCGGCGGTTGCGGGCTCCGTTTTCCGGCGAATCCAGCCGGCCGAAACGTAAGGCATCCATCACTGCGATGGGCCGCGCCCCCATGGTGAAGATATCGCGCAGAATGCCGCCCACGCCGGTTGCTGCGCCTTGAAAGGGCTCAATGAAGCTGGGGTGGTTGTGGCTCTCGATTTTGAAAGCAATGGCAATGCCATCGCCGATATCGATGATGCCCGCGTTTTCGCCGGGCCCTTGCAGGACGCGGGGATTCTCCGTGGGCAACTTCTTTAGGTGGACCTTCGAGCTTTTGTAACTACAATGCTCGCTCCACATCACGCTAAAGATGCCGAGCTCGGTCAGGTTGGGCCGGCGGCCCAATAGGGCAAGAATCTTCTCGTACTCGTCCGGCGTAATCTTGTGCTTCTTTAGCTGGACGGCTAGTTCGGGTTCAATTTCAAGGGGCATCAGGTTCGGGCGTAAGCGTTGAGGAGAGATTGAAAGATCGCGAGACCGTCGCTGGAGGGCATCAACGGGTCACTGGCTCGTTCGGGGTGGGGCATCATGCCCAGCACATTGCGGCCGCGATTGAGGATTCCCGCAATGTCGTGCATGCTGCCGTTGGGGTTGTCGCGGTAGCGAAAGGCGATGCGGTCCTCGCCTTCGAGCTCATCCAATATCGCGGCTTCCGCGGTGTAGCAGCCTTCCCCGTGGGCAATAGGCACTCGCAAAATCTGGCCGGGCGAAAGCTGATTCGTAAAGGGGCTGTTTGTGGTTCCGGTGACCAACTCCACTGTCTTGCAGATAAAGTGCAGGCCCTGGTTGCGCACGAGGGCGCCGGGAAGCAAACCCGCTTCAGTGAGAATCTGAAAGCCGTTGCAGAATCCGGCCACGGGGCCGCCGGCTTCGGCGAAGCGCCGCACTTCGTTCATGATGGGGGAATAACGAGCAATCGCCCCGCAACGCAAGTAATCCCCGTAGCTGAAGCCGCCGGGGATGATGATGGCGTCACATTGGGCAAGGTCGGTGGATTCGTGCCAAAGAAATTCTGCTTTTTGGCCGAGGTTGGCTGTGGCAGCGTACCAAGCATCATGGTCGCAGTTGGAGCCCGGAAACACGACGACGCCAAACTTCATGGGTGGGAGACTTCAGAATAGCAAAAAGGGCCGCCAGGGCAGCCCTTATTTTGCAGCTTGATGAATCGTATTCCGTCGGAGCAAGTCCGAGCTTATGCCTTGGTGGCGGCCTTCTTGCGCGTGGCGCGCTTTTTTTCGGCGGGCGGCTGACGGTCGCTCTTCTTCAGGTTGGGTTGGACGATGCTGAGGACAAACTTCTTCTCGCCGCCCTCGTCGAATTTGATGCGTATAGAGTCTTCGGTGCACTCCACCACGGAACCGAGTCCGAACTTGGGGTGCTCAACTTGTGCGCCTGCCGCGAATGCGGGCTTAGCTGCCATGGCGATGCGCTCCTTTACCTAGATCTTCTAATTGTAACAACTTCAAGAGCTTAGGGCAATCCTGCAAGCTTGGCGGCCCAAAGGCGAAGAAAATCCAAAATAGGACTTGACTTCGTCTTTTCTTCGCATCAGAATAGAATCAAAGAAAAGGCGAATATGAAACTGATCGAGGAAGGTTCCTTGCACATTGGCCCGGCCGGTTGGGATCGTGGTACCGGCTCGTATCGCAGATTGGAAAAGCTTGCCGAGCGCTATGGCGCGGCGGAAATCAGTAGCTCCGAGGATGGCCCCTTGCCCACAGAGCTTGCGCGGATGTGGGTGAAAGTTGGGCGCCAGAATCCGCACTTGCGCTTTGCGGCGCGCGCTTGGCAGCGCTTCACCCACGAACCGGGGTTTTCGGAAAGGGATGCGCAGCGCTTTCGCCAAAGCCTTTCGCCGTTGCTCGAGGCGGGGCAATTGGGCGCCGTTCACCTTGCCTTTCCCTCCGGCTTTCGTTTTCAAAAGGACACTCGCGAAAAGCTGATCGCGACACGGCGGGCCCTGGCCGGTTTGCCGCTCGTGGCTGAATTTCCTCACCAAAGCTGGAGCAGCGAAGAAGCGCTGGGCACTTTGATCGACTTTCACATCGGCTTTTCGAATTTGGATCAATACCAACATGCGAGGGCGATGCCGCCCACGGCCTTCCTAACATCACCGGTGGGTTACGTCCGTTTCCGCGGGCGTAACGCGCCGGGGCCGCAAACGATGGGGCCGCAGGCCGCTCCTCCCTACCGCTACTGTGCCCAGGAATTGGAGGGGTGGGCACACCGCATCCGCAAAGTGAATCGCTTCGCGAAAATGACTTTCGTCGTTTTTACTGGCTTTGCGGAAGATGCCGAGGAAATGGCGCAACTATTGGGCAAGGCACCGCAGTGGCCGCGGCAGGTAGCATTGTTTCCGGCGCGGGCAGCGTAAGGTTTGGTAGCGCCAACGGGAATCGAACCCGTGTTTAAGCCTTGAGAGGGCTCCGTCCTAACCGCTAGACGATGGCGCCATGCCGGAATTTGCTACGCCCTCACTATAGCAATCAATCGGGAATAAAGCCAAAACGCTCCGGCCGGGGCTTTACCTCAACGGCGGTGTCGCCCGTAAGATCCCACCAGAGGCTGGCCGGGCGCGAGGTAAGCACCACATCCCGCACGGCCAATTCTCCGTCATAGAGCGTGACGGACATCTCGAGGTTTTCGATCTTTTGGATGCGGCCCAGGAAGCGCTTGCCGGGATAGTCCACCTCGATCAAATAGTTGGGCGAATAGTAGCGCCGCAGCCATTTGCCCAAGCCATCAAGACCGGGAAAAATGACGCGCTCGGTGGTGTTGGCGTTGTCCAACTTGTCACGCACCTCCCACTTGAGAACGGCAGGGATGATGATTTTGCGAAACAACTCCGGGTGCTGTTGTTCACGCTCGGCCAGCCATTCTTCCAATTGGCGTTCCGGGCTTGAAATCAGGCTGAAGACGGCGGCCTGGTTCACAATGCGGTCATCGAGCGAGGGCGGCTCAAAGAAAATGACACAGTCGCCGCCTTCGGTGGCCACGCGGCGGTCGAAATCCTCCAAGGTACGGGCGTATTGATCAAGCATTTCGGCGGAAAAGAATACGGCCTCGTCCTTTCGCAAAATGGATTTCAATTGGGGAGGCAGGTAACGGCGCGCCCCGATGAAGTTGATGCACCAGACCACGCCATCCGTGGCAAAGAAGCGATGGCTGGCCGTGACGAAGTGCAGCGCCACGTTGGGAGAAAAAGTCCAATCCAGCAGCCGCGTGGGCAAACCATAGTGCTGGCCAATGGCGAGCCAATTCCACCAGGAATCGTAGGAGGCCTGTTCCCAGGCCTCGGGCATGCGGCTGGCGTATTTGCGGAAGTTGCGGAGCAGGTCATCCTCGACAAGCGCGAACTTGCCCCCCAAGCGGCACAGCGTGGTGCGGCGGTCATAGCGCCAATCCGGAAGCCCGCGAAAAAGAAACGGCGAACGGAAACGCCCATGCGGCGGGTACCAGCTTTCTGCGTAAAGCTGTTCCTGCAATTCTGCCCAACTCCCAACGCGGTGTTCAGCCATAGGACCATAGTAGGAAGTATGTGGCGATTTTTCTGGCTGCCGACCGTCCTTCTGGCCCAAGGCCCCGGTTGGACCAGCGAGCGCGAGTATGAGAATGTACGCATCGAGTTCGAATACAAGCTGGAACAATGGGCCGAAGCAGCCTTGTGCCTGCGCACGGCAACCGTGGGGCGCCCGGTTGCACAGGGAGTAAGTTTATTTCTAGCGCACGACTTTCATCAGAAAGAGGGCCTGTACACAACCGGGGCTTTGGCAGGCCGGCAGAAACCACTGCGCTTATTGCCGGCGAGCTTTGGCGTCTGGCATAAGGCGGAAGTGTTGCTGGATGGTGCGGAGTTTTCGTTCCGCCTGGACGGCGAGTTGCTGCAATATACGAGCTTGCCGGAAGAGCTCCTGGGCAAGGGATTCCTGCACTGGGCAGACCTGGGGCACGGCTACGAAGTGCGCAATTGGAAAGTGGAGGACCTTGGGGCGAAGCAAAGCTATGTAGAGGCGTGGTCGCCCTACCAATTGCGGGGCGGGGGCGGGGAGTGGCAATTGGCGCCAGCTGCCGCAGTGGCTGCCAATGGGCACGGCATCCAATACGGCGCACCGGTGCTGGAGGACTTTGTCTTCGTCGCGGAAGTGAAAGCTTCCGCGCTGGCCAACGGCGGCATCTTTTTGCGTGGTTCCCCCGAAGAAGGCAAGGACCGCGGCTTTGAGGTACAGATCTATCCCGTGCGGGATGCCGTCTTTCCCACGGGCAGCATTTATGGTTTGACGCGTGCCCAAATTGCTAGCGACACGGCCGCGCGGTGGTTTCAACTGCGGGTGCTGGTGAAGGGCACCCATTGCCAGGTTTGGGTGGATGGCGTGCTGGTGGCGGAAAGCTGGGAGGTTCCGCCCGGGCGTGGCCGCATCGGCCTGCAGATCCACAATGACAAAGGCCAGGTGGAATGGCGAAGGATGCGGGCCTGGAAATTGGCATACTGAAGGGTTATGCCGAAAATTTCCCGCGCCTTGTTGAGCGTTACCGACAAGACAGGGCTGGTGCCCTTTGCCCAAGGCCTGGCCGCTTTGGGTGTTTCCCTGGTTTCGACAGGTGGCACGGCAAAGTTGCTGCGCGAAGCGGGCCTCGAGGTGGAAGATGTTAGCGAACTGACCGGTTTTCCCGAGATGCTGGATGGCCGCGTGAAGACCATCCACCCGCGCGTGGCCGCCGGCGTATTGGCCATGCGGAAGAACCCTGAGCACATGGCCGCGATCGCCGAACACAAACTTCCGCTGATCGACATGGTGGTGGTGAACCTCTATGCGTTTGAACAAGCGGCTTCGAACCCCTCGGCCACCCTGGCGCATCTGATCGAGAACATCGACATTGGCGGACCTACGATGATCCGCGCGGCGGCCAAAAACCACCAGGACGTCGCCGTCGTGGTGCGGCCGCAAGATTATACCGAGCTCTTGACCGAACTCCAAGCCTTAGGCGGCGAGCTTTCCCCGGCCACGCATTGGCGATTGGCTAAGGAAGCGTTCTCCTTGACGGCGGCCTATGATGCGGCGATTAGCAACCGGCTCAACCAAATCCCCGCCCCGCCGGAGCACCCCGCGCGCCTGGTCCTGAACATCCCCCAAAAAATGACCTTGCGCTACGGCGAAAACCCCCACCAACGGGCGGCGCTCTATGCTCAAGGTGCAGCCGGTATTGCCAATGCCGCGCAATTGCAGGGCAAAGAGCTTAGCTACAACAATCTAGTGGATCTTGACGCGGCATGGCAACTGGTTTCGGAGTTTGGCGAACCCACCAGCGTGATTGTGAAACATACCAATCCCTGCGGCTGTGCTTCGGCAGAGGTGCTGGCCGATAGCTACCACGACGCCTTTGTGGCAGATCCCGTGAGCGCCTTCGGGGGCGTGCTGGCATTTAACCGGGAAGTGGATGCCGATACGGCCGCGGAAATTAGCAAAACCTTTATTGAAGCCATTGCCGCGCCGGGTTATAGCCAAGAGGCGCGGGAAATCCTAGGCGCGAAAAAGAATCTGCGGCTCTTGGCCGTGGAAGCAGGCGGCACGCATAGCCCGGTAATCAAGTCCATCAGCGGCGGCTTCTTGTGGCAATCGGCCGATCTTGCGCAATTGGACCCAACGCAAGCCCGCGTGGTGACGGCGGCGGCGCCAAGCGAAGAGCAATGGACGAGCCTCGCCTTTGCCTGGAAAGTTGTAAAGCACGTGAAATCAAACGCCATTGTGTACGCGCGGGGCCGCCAATTGATTGCGGCCGGCGCCGGGCAGATGTCCCGGGTAGATAGCGTGCGCTTCGGAGCGGCCAAGGCAGTGTTGCCCTTGGAGCGATGTGTGGTGGCGAGCGATGCGTTCTTTCCCTTCCCCGATGGCTTGGAGCAAGCAGCGGCGGCGGGAGCGCGAGCTTTCATCCAGCCCGGGGGAAGCGTGAAAGATGAAGAAGTGATTGCCGCGGCGGACCGCCTAGGCGTAGCCATGGTGTTTACCGGCTTCCGTCATTTCCGCCACTAGTTTTCATCAAACTCTTACGCCGGGCTCCGATAAGCCTCTTAGCTATGTTTGCGCTTATCGGTATCGTAGTCGTGCTTGGATCCGTGGCGGGCGGATATGCCATGTCGCACGGCAAATTTCCTGTACTTTGGCAACCCGCGGAATTGGTCGTCATCATGGGGGCGGCGCTGGGCAGCATGTTGGTGGCGAACCCCTTACCTAACGTGATTGGCGTGGTGAAGGGCGTGCTGGGCGTCATAAAGGGCAGCCCTTACAACAAAAACACTTACCTGGACACGTTGAAAGCCTTGGCCGACGTGTTCAATTACGGCCGCAAAAGCGGCCTGCAAAAACTGGAAGGAGATATTGAAAACCCGAAGCAAAGCCAGCTCTTTGCCCAGCACAAGATCTTTGTTTCCAATCACCATCTCCTGGATTTCGTTTGCGACAGCCTGCGGACCTCGATCGCCGGCGGCATCAGCCACTTTGAAATCGACCAATCGATGGAAGCTGATGTGGAAATCATGAAGCACGAATTGGAGCAACCGGTAAGCGCATTGAAGGAAACCTCGGATGCCTTGCCGGGCATGGGAATCGTCGCTGCGGTCTTGGGCGTGGTCATCACCATGGGGAGCTTGGGCGGGCCACCGGAAGAAATCGGCGAACACGTAGCGGCGGCCCTAGTGGGAACGTTTTTGGGGATTTTGTTTTGCTACGGAATCTTTGGCCCCTTGGCCAGCAACATGCAGAAAATTGCGGAAGGCGAAGTGGAATTCATGAACGCCGTCCGGGCTGGGCTGGGTGCCTATATTCGCGGCGCCGCACCGATGTTGGCGGTGGAAATGATGCGCCGCTCGATTCCCCCGCACGTCCGCCCCAGCTTTAAAGATATGGAAGCGAAGCTGAAGGGAGGCGGCGGTAAGTAGCCATGGAAGGGGGCGAACAACCGATATACATCATCAAAAAGAAGGTGCATGGGCACGGGCACCATGGCGGAGCCTGGAAGGTGGCTTATGCAGACTTTGTAACGGCCATGATGGCCTTCTTCATGGTGATGTGGTTAATGGGCTCTTCTGAGAAGGTGAAGAGCGCGGTAAGCGGTTACTTCCGGGATCCGCAGGGCTTCAAGAAACAATCGGGGACCGGCGTTACCGGGGATGGCGAGCAAATTACGATCAGCAAGGACGACATGGAGGGCTTGAAGGAAAAAATTCAAAGCGCCATGAAGCAATTGCCTGATTTCAAGCAGATTCGCGACCACGTGAGCATGACCGTTACCGGCGAGGGATTGCGGATTGAGCTGATGGAAAAAGAGGGTGGAATGTTTTTCAATTCGGGGAGTCCGGCTCCGAGTTCCTTTGGCTCGGAACTGCTGAAGAAGATGGCTTCGGAACTGTCTAAGTTGCCAAACACAATTGTGATTGAAGGCCATACGGACGCTAAACCCTTTAATAACGAAAAGGGCTACTCCAATTGGGAGCTTTCCTCGGACCGAGCGAATAGCGCGCGCCGCTTGATGACGGAACACGGGCTAAGGCCTGACCAGATCAAGCAAGTACGCGGCTTCGCCGACCAACGGCTAATGGCGGAGAAAGACCCCAACGCCGCCAAGAATCGGCGTATCAGCGTCATCGTGCAATATATGCAGCCGACCAAAGAAGAGTTGGAAAAGATGGCGAAAGAAGCTGCAGAAGAAGAAGCTAAGGGTGGCCATGGCGGCGGGCATGGCAAGGACGATCATGGCAAGGATGATCACGGCAAGAAAGAGGGCGGCCACTAGGGCCGTCAACCGTACCGATGGCCTAGCCCAGCTTTGCCACCCAAGCTGCTGCCACTTCCGCAATGGCGCGCTTTTGGATTAAAACCTCAGCGTTGAGCGCCCGCATTGCTTCGTTGTTCAACTTGCCCGATAGGGAGCTTAGCGCGGCCACATAGGCTTGCTCAGCTTCCGGGCTTTCCGCCCTTACCAGGTAGGATGCCCGGTTGCCCGCAAAGGCGGTGCGATCATCTTCGAAGATCACATACTTGCCTTCGTAAGCCAGTGGATCGTTTGAAGTGGTCACCAAGAGGTCAATTCGCTTTTCGCCCAAACCGAAGTAGAGTTGGCCCAAGGGCTCAATTCTTGGGGCGGATTTCTCGGCAATTGGATATACGCTTTTCAGCGTGGCGTAGCCCTCGGGGCTTTGGGAAAACTCGCTGGTAAAGCCCAGCACATAGCGCTCCCCCTGGCCGACCAGCGCACTCAAGGTGGAAAATTTACTGATGGCTTCGTTCTCCCGCAGCCCAATCACCATGTGGTTAGATTCAAAGCCCAGCGGATTCAACCATTCCGCCAAAGCATTTGAACGGAAGAGCCCGCGCAGCTTTTCGGTAGCCATGGCGTCGTCGATTGGCTCTTCCTGCTTGAAAAACACCTTGTAACCCTGGCGCGAGTACTCCGGATATACGTGAACGTCCCCGTTTTGAATCGCTTGCAGCAAGGCCGAGGAATTGCCTAGGGCCAAACGACGCTCAACCTTCGCCTGCGCTTTCTTCTCCAGGACCAGAGCGGCAATCTCGGCTAACAACATGGCCTCCGCACCATCTTGCGAACCGACGGTGGCCCGCCGGGTCCCCGCGCACGCCGCCAGACCGAGAGCGGCTGCCGGAAGAGCCGGAAGAAAGGTGCGTCGCCTCACTGGGGAAGCTCCTTCTCATATTTGCTCCAGCCGCGCACCAAATCCCGCACCACGGCGCTGCCCACCTTCCACGCGCTTTCCACGCTGGGCAGGAAACCTGCGTAGTTGCCCGCTTTGTTTTCTTGCAAGCTCTCGGCGGCGCTTAAGCCCGGGCGTTGGCTATCGAAGTTGGACGCCGTGCGCAGCACCAGAGCGCGACGAATGTCCGCCTTGCCGGCCTTGGTCAAGAAGGTCAAGGATTGCAGCGTACCGGTGTCCTCCATGGCGGTAGTCACGTAGTTGCCCTCGCCGCCGGAGTGATACTTCACCCAATCGTTGGCCCACTCGTTCAACTTGCTCCCGTGCCAAAAAGTGGAGGATTGAAGCGTGTCGCCCTTCAAGACGCGCGGCGGCTGTTGGGCCGCGGGAAAGCCTTTCATCATTTCGCGTCTCTGCTTCAGGGCGGGCGTATCGCCTAAATCAATGCCCTTCGTTTTTTGATACGCCCATTCCACCAGCTTTGGCTCCAGCTTGAAGACCGCGCCCTCGCTGTTTTCGTTTCGCGGCATTTCGTATGGCACGGCCTTGCGAAGCGGCACGAAACCGGTTTTCCAATCGGGGGGAATTTCCCGCGCGTCGATTTCATGGGCCAGGTCTCCGTCAACAACATAAGTCGCCCAGGCGGCGGACCCCAAAGTGGCATCCGCGGGGTCTACTCCCGCAATGCCAGCAACCAGCCAGTAGGCTTTAGTCAAGTCGAAGCGGGGGTCCATGCCCAAGGCCATGATGGAAGATGCGGCTTTCGCGGTCCCCACTCCCGTGCAGATGGCCAGCACCCCGTCCTCGTTCATGCGTAGGTCACGAAAGCCCTGCGGAAAGGGTAGTTTGCGGGTCAGCTTTTCGCGCTCCACCCAAAGCTGGAATTCTCCGGGCGCATCGCCCGTGTCTTCGCCGCGCTCGAACATCGTCACCACAACCACCTTTACAGGAATCGGGGCCTGGGGCAGCACGGTGGCCCCACTCAAAAGGATTGCGCAGAAAAATCTCCACATAACGGTTTCTCAAGTGTAAGGGATTTAGTAGGCTTGCTTGGCGGCAAAAGCCTGCCACGCGGCAAAGGGAGCGAGTTTGCGCTCGTGCGCTTGTTCTTGGATGGGAATGCGCCGCTGCTCGAAGGGCAGAGCAAATTCTTCGTAGAGAAATTGGTCGTCGAAATTGGCCGCGGCGGCGTCAAAGCGCGAAGCCGCGAAGTAGATGGCCTCCAAGCGGCTCCAGTAGATTGCCCCCAAGCACATGGGGCAGGGTTCGCAGCTGGAAAAAATCTGGCAGCCGGAGAGCTGGTGGCTGCCCAATCGCTGGGCGGCGTTGCGAATGGCCACAACCTCGGCGTGCGCGGTGGGGTCCGGAGTGGCCGTTACGCGGTTCACCCCTTCGGCGATAAGTTCTCCGTCCCGCACGATTACGGCGCCAAAGGGCCCTCCGCCGTTGGCCACATTTTCTTCCGCCAATTGGATGGCGCGATTCAGCCAATATTCGTTGTCCACCAGCCCATTATCGGCGCACTAAGCCGTCTGGTGGCGTTGGCCCGCGTCGAGCACTTCCCGCACCTTACCCAGAAGGCTGCCCAGCGTGAAGGGTTTCTGCAAAAAGCTGGTGCCCTCGGGGAACTTGCCAGATTCGAGCACGCTTTCGTCCGCATAGCCGCTGACGAAGAGGACGCGGATATCCGGGCGAATCGCCACGGCTTGGTAGCTGAGCTCCACACCGTTCATGCCGGGCATCATCACGTCCGTCAACAGCAGGTCAATGCCGTTGCCGTGTTGCTGGAGGATGCCTATGGCTTCTGAACCGTTGGCGGCCTCCAAAACCTGGTAGCCTTGCCGCCGCAGGATCTTGCGCACTAGCGCTCGAATGCCACCTTCGTCTTCCACCACCAGAATGGTTTCGAGTTTGGCTTCCGCTTCCGGCTGAACCAGGGGAGGGAGAATTTCTGCTTCGGTAACCACACTGGAGGCCTCCGCCGCACGTTCGGCCCGCGAAATCATGGGCAAATAAAGGTGAAATCCTTCCCCGTCGGCTCGCAGATCGCCACCGGATTGGCGCGCGATTTGGTAAGCCGCCGCAAGCGCCATCTTTACGTCCCGGACATTGTCCTCGGAATAAAGCCAAGGCTCCAACATGCGTTCCCGGGCTTCGGGGCTCATGGCGGTGCCCGAGTGAGAGAAAGAAAGACGGATATAGTCGCCGGTCTCCAGCCCTCCGGCGCGGCCCGTAGATTCTGAAACGGCTGCGTTCACAGCCCTCATCACCACCAAACCAGTTCCGCCCAACTCCAAATGCGCATGTTGCGCCAAGGCGCTAAACACTTGTTCAATCTGCGAAGCATCAATCTTCGCCTTGCCCAAATTGGCTGCGACATCAAAACGAAGCTCAATCCTCGGGCCGAGAATGCGCTCCAAGGCGGAGCGAGCACCGTCCAGCAGGAGCGGAACACTGGTGCTCTTGGGCATCAATACCGGCCGACGGGTGTAGGACTGCAATTGCGTCGTAAGGGTATACAGCCGCTCGGTCGCCGCCAGGATCTCCCGCATGTCGTTGTGCAGTGGATTCGACGTCGGCAAGGCATTTTTGAGTTCCTCGCCGTAGCCCGCGACAATCATCAACAAATTGTTCAGGTCGTGGGCAAGCTTGGCGCTCAGGCGATGGAGAGCTTCGCCCT
The DNA here is from genome assembly GCA_033765085.1 of Bryobacter sp. Classification (GTDB taxonomy): domain Bacteria; phylum Acidobacteriota; class Terriglobia; order Bryobacterales; family Bryobacteraceae; genus Bryobacter. Next base: position 55,990 of record JANRIK010000023.1, read on the forward strand.
TGAGGAAGGCTGCGTATCGGTCCTCCAACTCGCGACGCTGGCTGACGTCCGTAGTGCAGCCGATAATGCGCTGGGGTTTCCCGCCGGCGTCCCGGACAATGCGGATCGATTCCCGGGCAACCAGCGCTCCCCCGTTTTGATGCAGTCCTTGAAACTCAATCGTCTGCTCCGTTGCTTCGCTTTCGTGCACCGAGGAATAAAAGCGCCGCACCCTTTCCCGGTCCTGCGGTGCCACACGTTCGGTCCAAAGATCCGGTTTTTCCAGCCATTCGATTTCGCTATAACCGAACAGCGCCTCCGCATGTGGGTTCACGTACGTGAGCCGCCCGGTGGTCAAGTCCGCTTCCCAAAGCATCGCGCGAACTTCTTCATTAAGAGCAAAGGACTGTACTTCCTTGGGGCGGTTGGCAGACTCTTCCGTCCCGGTCTGCGCCTGGAAGATCAATAAGGCTTCGGCGTCGGAATCTTCTTCCCAACTGCGCAAGGGCAGAGTGGTGAGTTGGATCTTTTCGCGCTTGCCTTGTACCTCCCACTCGGTCGCGAAAGGCCCTTGCGGCAATCCGCTTTGTATTGCCTTCCCGACAAAGGCCTCCAACTCGTCCCCGGGAAGCAGTTCCCGCAAAGGCTGATTCAAGACCTCATCGTTGCGCTTGCCCAGCGTGCTGCGGAAAAAGCGGTTCGAGGAGACAACCTTCCCATCGGGCCCCACAATGACTAGGCTAACCGGCAGGCCCGCAACTATCTCCTGGTAGTAGCGACGTTCCGTCTCCACGAGCGCGAGAAGCCGCGCCACTTCTTTGGGCTTCCACTGTTCGAAGTCGGCGCGTTCCATCATTAGGCTCCCATTATCGAGTTTGTGGCGCAGCGAAGGCTGGCGCAACGGTACCAAGTCCCGCTTGGGATTAGTACTACTTGAAGGAATCGGCCTTACCGCACTGCTAGTACGTGCGGGAGATGGGGGTTTCCGTGCCCGCGAATGCGGGTATTTCGCCTTTTCTTTAGGGCTGCGGCGTTTTCAATTGCGCAACGCGGCCTTCAATATCGGCGAGTTGCTTGCGCACCTGATCCGCGTCGGCAGCTTTGGGCGCAAATTTCAGATAGCTTGCGAGTTGGGCACTGGCGCCTTGGTAGTCCTGCTTGTTGGCAAGGATCATGCCGAGCAGGTGTGACATTTTGGGGATGCTGTGGAACTGGTCCATTTCGATGCCTTTGCGGCAAAGCTCTTCGGCACGATCGGAATCCTGCAGGTTGAAGCTGGCCACGGCGCCATAAAAATAGGCATGGGGGAAATCGTAGCGGTTTAGGGCAAGAATCTTGTCTGTGGTGGCCTTCACCTGGTCCCACTTCTGGTTGTGGGCATCCAGTTGGGCAATCCCCAGGTACGGGCTAATGTACTTCGGATCAGCTTCGATTGCTTTTTCATAAGCGGCGCGAGCCCCATCTATATTTTTGGTTTGTAAGTAGACGAAGCCGAGCTTATAGTGGGCCTCGGCGTACTTGGGGTGCAAAGAAAGCGCCAATTCCAATTGCTTCTGCGCATCGGCCCACTTAGCCTTTTTCATAGCGCCTTGGGCCTTTTCTAAAGCTTTTTTCGCATCCTTCGGAGCCAGCAGACTGGTAGCGGAGGTCGTAAAGCCCGAAACATCGGCTAGCCGGCGCAGGAAAATCGTCCCCACTTCCGGATTGTCCAAACTACGACGCCCCGCCAAGCTGATGGTGCTGGAACGGTAGCCGGGCAAAGAGGCGCGAAGTTCGCACATACTCAACTCGCGCTCACTCACCCTGGGTTGATTTCCCCCGAAGCCGCCCAAGGAGCTGCTGGGTGCACGGCCGCTGAACACATCAGCACTATTGCCAATACTGGCGTCCGGGAGCATGCCCATCCGCTGGCCGACCTGGAAGCTGAAGCGCCCCTTGGAGTCTGTATAGGCTTCCTGGATCGGGCTTCCCACTCCTGCACAAATTCGCTCAATGGTTGCCGGCTCGGGGGGCGGCGTGCCATCTTCGGTAATCACCTTACCGGATAGGAAGATCGGACGGTTTTCGAAACGGTCCATCTCGGGAAAGCGGTTTTGGTCGGTTGGGAATTGGCTGGGGTTCCGGTTGCCGGTATTGCCAGGGATATTTCCGGTGTTGCCACCGGTGTTTCCACCAGTCGTGCCGCCCGTGGTTCCACCACCGGTAGTGCCACCCCCAGTGGTGCCTCCACCGGTATTGCCGCCGCCGGTCTGCTGCGCCAAAAGGGACGAAGAGAAAACGAGACCCGCCAGAAGTGTGATGGCGAGAAGGGAAGACTGAATACGCATACGCGCCTCCCAGATGAATCTTGTGGAATGGCACATCAGACAAGCTGAAGCAGCGCAAACCGCACTGGCGGTATTATTTCATAAATGAGGAACTTGTCCAGGGGCATCTTCGCGATGCTGATGGCGGCTGCGCTGAGTTGCGGGCCCTCTGCCAAGGAAGAAGCGAAAAAAGTGGTGCCCAAGGCCCCGCCGGAGCCGGTGACCGGGCTAACCGGTATTTTCCGTTGTTACCAGGCGACGCGCTCCTGGGCTACAGATTTACAAATTTTAAGGGCGCAAAATCTGCACATCAATGGTATGGCGGCACCCGCGGGAAAGGCTTACGCTTGGCGCACGGAGTTTGTCTCGCCGTCCAAAAAGCGTTCCAAAACCTGCACCTTCAGCGTAGTTGCCGCCGACGGCGTCATGGAAGGCATTTTCAACGCGGGGGAAGACAGCTACAACGGCCCCACAAAAATCGCGCAGCCGTTCATCATCCAAGCGGTGAAAAAAGACACGGATGCAATTTGGGAGGAGGCCTCTGCCAATAGCCAAGGCTATGCCAAGAAAAATCCCGATGCTCCGATTACCTTCCTCTTGGAATATACCGATCGCAACCCCGTGGTGGCTTGGCGTGTGCTTTGGGGACTCAGCCCAAGCAGCAGCCCCTACTCGGTTTTCGTCGATGCCACCCGGGGGACCTTCCTAAAAAAAGCGTTTTGAGGGACCCGTGGGACGCTCCTCGGCTTGCAAGGAGACTTAAAATAAGAAGTTGAGCGCAAGTCTACTTAAATTTCGCGTCATTTTTCGCGTCTCCTTATGAAGGTATTGCTTTTTTCTGATGTTCATTGCGATTGGGTGAGCTTGCGCGTGTTGTTGGCGCAGGACGCCGACTGCTACCTTGTGGCGGGAGACCTGGTGAACTGGTCCAAGAGCCTGGACAAAGCTGGAGAAATTTTAAGCATGCGGCGGGGCAATGTGTACGTAATCCCCGGCAACCACGAGAGCGAAACGGACATCACACAAATGTGTCAACAGTGGGGCCTGAAAGCCGCACACGGGCGCATGTGGACTATGGGCGGGAAAAAATTTGCGGCTTTGGGGTACTCAAATCCAACTCCTTTTGAAACTCCGGGCGAATACACCGAAGCAGAGTTGGCGGCGCGATTAGCCGCTTTTCAGGATTTCCAACCGGAAGTTTTGGTGTGCCACTGCCCACCTCAGGGTACAGTTTTGGATCGAGCTGGTGAGGGCTTGCATTTTGGGTCGACAGCGGTGAAAGAGGCAATCCACGCTCTACAACCCGAATACTTTTTTTGCGGGCACATTCACGAAGCCGCTGGCAAAGAGGAACTGTTGGGACGCACAAAAGCCAGGAACTTGGGAAAGCGCGGCTACCTCTTGGAATGGGATGATGTGCAGGACGAATTGGCGGCATGAAGCGTAGGGAAGTCTTACTAGTCTTGGGTGCTGGAGCCGCCCTGTGGAACACTGCTTGCCAAAGCGTTCGGCAGACGCCGATCAATTTCGACCCCTTAAGCCTAGGGCCGCAGGGGGAAGTGCTGAAGAAATTTCTGGGCCGGCCCCTGGCGAAAGTGAAGCAGGCCATGATGGCCACGTTTGAGGCTTCCATCCCGAGCTTGAAAAAAGAAGGCATTCTAACGGCGGAACGGCATGTCGAGCCGGATGGCAGAATTCACTTCGACGTAAAAGGCTTCCAAGGCGATGACCTAATCAAGAAACAGGTAATCGCCCGCTACATGAGCGGTTTGCAAGACAGCAGCCAACAGCCGCGGGACGCCGTTGAGATCTCGCCACAAAACTACAAGTTCAAGTACAAGCGCACGGAAACGGTGGGCTCCTGGGAGGCCGAGGTATTCGAGATCCAGCCGCGCCGCAAGGCAGTGGGATTGTTTAAGGGAGAAATCTGGCTGGAAAAATCGACGGGCTTGGTGGTGCGCACGGCGGGCCGTTTTGTGAAGAATCCTTCGCTGGTATTTCGCCGCGTCGATTTCAAACAGGATTTTGTGCTGGCGGCCGAACAGTCCTTGGAGTCGAAGCTGGAAGTGGAAAGCGATACTCGGGTTGTTGGCGAGGTAAAGATGACCGTCACCTACACCAACCACAAGCAACTGGACAAGCCCAGCGAAACAGCTACCACCAACCAAACGTCCCGCTAATATGTGGAGAATTGTTTTTCTGCTGGCGGGGCTTGGCTTTGGCCTGCCTTTGGCGGCGCAATCGCCCTTAAGTTTTGGGCTGAAGGCTGGGTATGTGCGCTCGGCGGAAGCTTCCCCTCCGTTCACCGGCGGAGCCTATCTCGAAGTTGCCATTCCCTTTCTGGCCAGTGTCGAATCGGGTGTGCTTTTCAAGCGCTATGACTTCGGCCCCGCAACGAAAGGGGCAACGGAAATCCCCCTATTGTTGAAGAAGCGCATTGGTCCCTTTCCCGTTAAGCCATTTCTAAGCACCGGCGCCACGCTGCACAAGCAGAGCGGCCGGGACTGGCGAACCGGCTTCACCATTGGTGGCGGTGTGACCATTTCCGCCCTGCTCGTCAAGCTGGAACCCGAACTTCGCTTTACCCGCTACGGCCAAGGCGTGCTGCCCGGCGGAAGAAACCAGACAGAAGTTCTAGTGGGATTCCGTTTTTGAGCGGAACACAACTCCCGAGTGCGGCGAAGTGGGGGGTATGAACCGTCGAACCTTTCTTGCCGCGGCAGCAACGGCTCCGCTTATTGCCCAGAACACTCCCTTTCGTCACGCACCCCTCGTAGAGCTTTTCACGTCCCAAGGCTGTTCCAGTTGCCCTCCGGCGGACAAGGTGCTGGAGAAAATCCATCAGGACTCTTCGGCCATTGTGCTCAGCCAACACGTTGATTATTGGAACTACATTGGCTGGCACGACCCCTTCTCCCAGCGTCTCTTTACCGCTCGCCAAAATGGCTACGCCCAAAGGCTGGGCCTCGACAATATCTACACACCGCAGGCAGTCGTCAATGGCACCGCAGAAATGGTGGGTAGCGACGAGCGGCGCCTACGGGCCGCCATTGCGAGAAGTCCCAAGGCCAGCTTTGGGCTGGAAGGCTTCCAGGTGGCCAACGGAACCGCGAGAGTCAGCCTGCAGGGCGTGCCCGATGGACGGTGGGAAACCTGGGCCGCCATTGCGCAGCAGCAGGCTGAAGTGCAGGTGAACCGCGGGGAAAATCGCGGGCGCTTGCTGGGCCATGTGAATATCACCCGGGCCCTACAATCGTTTGGTGCATCTCGCAAAGTCCAAATGCCGGTCGAAAAGCAATGGGGCCCCTGCCGCCTGATTGTGTGGTTGCAGCAGCCCCAGTTGGGTAAGGTACTCGGTGGAGCGATGGCGGATTTATCGTAGGCGAAGTTAGCGTAGGGTGATCTGCACCAGGGGCTGGAATTGCGGTTGGGGCTTCGATACATTCTCCAACCGCAGAACCCCCCGGGGGCAAACTTCCGCGCACATGCCACAGCCCACACAACTGGCGCGGGTGAAGCTCTGGTTGGCCTGCGCATAAGCGCGCACGTCAATGCCCATCTCGCAGTAGGTAGAGCACATGCCGCAGGAAATGCACATGTTGTCCTTCACGCGAATTTGGAAGCGCCCAACCTTGTGCATAACGCCCAACAGAGCGGCCATGGGGCAGAAGAAGCGGCACCACACCCGCGTGCCGTTGATGGGGTACAACACCACCCCAAGGATTCCGCTGAGCCAGGTCACCACCAGCAGCCCATAGAAATACTGATATTGCGTGATGAATTTCGTTAGCTCCGGAATACGGTTTTTGATGCCGAAGGAGACAAAAAGCAGGAGCGTCAAAACCACACAAAGGCCGAGGACGGAATAGATGGCCACCCGCTCAAAGCGCCAGCTGGCGGTGGATTTGTCGCTCAAGTGCCGCCAGGGTTCGCCCGTCGTATTCGCCAAGCCGCCGCAACCGCAGACCCAGGAACAATACCAGCGCTTGCCGAAAAATACGGCCAGCAGCGGAACCATCACCAGCGAACCCACGACGCTGTACAGCAACATCGGCAGCGGCAGATTGAAGAGCACGTAGGGATTGAAATAGTCAAACTTCAAGGGCCACAAGTAGCTGAAATAGTATTCGGGCTGTTGGAAGGCCTTCAACAGCAGCGGTGTGGCGAAGGCGAACGTGAATTGCACGAACATCACCACGGAGGTGCGCACAATCTGATAGCGATTGTGCTTGTAGCGGCGCAACATGTAAGCGCCTCCGCCCAATACCGCCAGTGTGTAGAGCATTCCGTAAAAGCCCCATTTGGAGCCCAAGCCCAAGGCCTTGCCCCAAGGGGTGAACGTTTCCGTGTAGTACAGCAAGTAGTAGAAGCCGAGCAGAAGGCCCGCCAATAGCCATGCACTAACGCCGCGATGCGTGACATCGTGCGCAAATTTTCCCCAAGCGCCTTCCTTAACCATGGACGAGCTCCTTTTCGTAAAGCGGACGCAGGTCAAGGCGCCCAAACTCAAAATCAAACTGAGCTTCGCGCAAATGCGCCAGCACAAAGGCGCGGCTGCGATGCTCCCTCACCCAACGCTCAAACACGGTATGGTCCCAACGGGCGCCCAATAAGTTTGCGCCGATCAGCGCCCCGTTGCGAGTGACCAAGCGAATGGAGGCTTCTTTGTGGGGGTGCTTCCAAAAGAAATGTTCGGCATCCTGCGGCGCATCGTTCACCTGACCCACGGTGGTGTACTCGATTTCGAAGAATTTCGCGCTGTTGAAGAAGAGCGGCTTCTGGTAGTGAATCGGGTCCCCCAACATGGCTTGTGCGGCCAGCATGCCGTGGCGCTTGGCCGAATACCAGATCTGCTCCACAAATGGCTTCGTTTCCGCCAGAGTGATTTCCGCGCAATCCCCCGCGGCATAGACATCCGGCAGGGAGGTGAGAAACGCTTCGTCCACCACAATTCCGCGATTGAGAGCCGGGGGAGTTTTGGCACGGCGCAAGAATTCGATTTGGGGCGTCACTCCAATGGCCACGCCCAGCATTTGGCACGGCACCTCTGCGCCGGAAGCCAAGCGAACGCCCCGGATGCGACCGCCCTCGCCGGCAAAAACTTCCGTTACTTGTTCGTTCAACCGGAGATCCACCCCGTGGTTGCGGATGTGCTGGTTGATCATCTCGCCTTCTTCACCGCCGAGGGCAACCGGCCAGTACCAGGGATCTTTCACCAGAAAAGTGATTTTGCGGCCGTGGTGGAGCAGGCACTCCACCAATTCCACGCCGATCAAACCACCGCCGACGACAACCGCTTCGCGCGTTGACGGCGTCAAAGCCTCGCAACGCCCAAGATCCTGCAGCGTAACGAAATTGACTACCCCTTCCTTCACTTGCGCCAAACCCGGCCAATCGGTTTGCCGGGCCAATGAACCCGTCGCCAGCAGGAGCTTGTCGTAGCGAATGGTCCGGCCATCGGACAGCGTCACCAGGCGGGCCTCCGCGTCCAGGTCGCTCATCCAACCCTTGATCAAGTCGATGCGCAGGTCTTTGTATTTCCCCCGCTCGTAGGGTTCCAGGTCCTTCAAAGACATCTGGTCCATGTAGGCGTACATCAAGGCGGTGCGCGAGAAGAAATAGTCGCTTTCTCCGCTCAATAGCGCGATCTTGGCTTCCTGTTCCCGCTCGCGCAGCTTTAGCGCCGCCGAGACCCCAGCCACTCCGTTACCGACAATCAAGTAGTGCATGGAAGGTGTAGGCAATCATAGCTCCTAGTTGTGAAGATCCGGCCAATTTTTCGCGGCTTTCTGGATCAAATTTGCTTCATCCGCCATCCAGCGTTGCTGTACTTTGCTGTTGTAATTCAGATACAGCTTGCCGTCCACAATTTTCCAGGCTTCCGGATCTGCCGGCGCGGTGTAGTTGTTGCCAACGGCCCAGGCGCAGTAGCCGCCGAATTGCGGCACATACTTCGCGGGATCCTTTTGAAAGCGGTCGCGGTGTTCGGCGGAGAGAAAACGGTAGGTGGCGCCCTGGTATTGCGCGGTAAAGCTTTCCGAGCCTTGCGTAGCTTTGTTCAGCGTGAAGTAAGCCACCGGGTCGTAGCCTTTGATGGCCAATCCTTTTTCGTCCGTGAGCGTAAGGGCGACCTTCTTGGCGGGTTTGGAGGATTGCGCAGGCAGCAGGGCGGCTACTGCCAGAAGAATGAGAAATGTGATTCGAGTTTTCATAGCGAATTGCAGTTCGAAGAAAAAACCGCGAAAGTTATGCAGCCAGCAGAAAATTTTGGCATAGGGAGATGCGGGTAACCACTGGTAAAATGGAACCTCAGGCACCAGCTTCATGCGAACACTCTTTTTGAATCCCCCCTCTTTTGAAGGTTTTGACGGCGGGGCAAGTTCCCGCTGGCCGGCAACCCGCGAGATTGAAAGCTATTGGTACCCAGTGTGGCTTTGCTATCCGGCCGGCATGCTGGAAGATTCGAAAGTGGTAGACGCCCCGCCCCACAAGATCTCCATCGAAGACACCGTGGCCATGGCCAAGGACTTTGAACTCTTGGTGCTGTTCACCTCCACTCCCGGCTTCCACGTGGACGTGAAGATTGCCGAAATGATGAAAGACTCCAACCCGCGCTTGCAGGTTTGCTTTGTCGGGCCGCCGGTAACGGTTGAGCCCGAGAAAACCCTGAAGGCCAGCAAAGCAATTGACTTCATCGTCCGGCGCGAATTTGACCATCAGATCGTGAATTTCGCCAAGGGTGTGCCGCTCGCAGAATTGCCGGGCGTCAGTTTCCGCCAGAACGGGGGCTTCATGCACAACCCCGAAGGCGGCTACATCGAAAACCTCGACGACATGCCTTGGGTAAGCAAGGTGTACAAGCGCGACCTGGATTTCCGCCGCTACAACGTTCCCTTCCTGCTGCATCCGTTCATCAGCTTTTATACTTCGCGCGGCTGCCCGGCCATGTGCACCTTCTGCCTTTGGCCGCAAACGCACTCGGGCCACCGTTGGCGCCTGCGCTCCACACAGGACGTGGTGAACGAAGTGCGCTGGGCCTTGGAAAACTTCGATGGCTTGAAGGAAATCTTCTTCGACGACGACACCTTCAACTACAAGAAGGACCGCACCATCGAACTCTGCAAAGAGTTAAAGAAGCTGAACTTTACCTGGAGCTGCACCAGCCGCGTCACCACCGACCGCGAAACGTTGGCCGCCATGAAGGAAGCCGGCTGCCGCTTGATGATTGTGGGCTACGAATCCGGCAGCCCGCAGATTCTGAAGAATGTCAAAAAGGGCGCCACGGTCGATATGGCGGAGCGCTTTACGAAGAATGCCCACGAATTGGGCTTAACCGTGCACGCCGACTTTATCGTTGGCCTTCCCGGAGAAACCCGCGAGACCATTCAGGAAACCATCGACTTCGCCAAGAAGCTGGATTGCGAAACCATCCAGGTTTCCATTGCGCACCCCTATCCCGGCACGGAATTTTACGATTACGCCGAAAAGAATAATCTGATCCAACTCGATGCCGCGATGACGGACGAAGTGGGGCACCAACTTCCGAATGTGGTCTACCCGGGCCTGGACCGCGCCGAATTGGTGGACAGCGTTGAGCGCTTTTATGGTGAATACTACTTCCGCCCGAAGGCAGCTTGGCGCGTGGTGAAGAAGGCGATCTTCTCCACCGAAGAGCGGCGGCGTTTGGTGAAGGAAGCTCGGGAGTACCTGGCCTTGCGCGCCAAGCGCAAGAAGTTTGTCGCCGACCAAAAGGCCCAATCGAGCTACGCCACGGGTGACTAGTCCGCAGCCTTCTATTCCGCGCCAAGGCCGGCTTTGGCTCCTAACCGTTTTTGTCATCGTTGCGAATGTGGTTGGCAATCTGGCGCTGAGCTGGGGCATGAAGCACCCTTTGGCGCTTCGTTTCACGGACGTTCCTTGGATTGATGGGCTGTTTAGCCCTTGGGTTTTGCTGGGAGTGCTCTTGTTGGCGCTGTGGACCGCAAGCCGCATCCAGTTGCTGAGTTGGGCGGACCTCAGCTTCGTGCTGCCTGTGACGAGCGTCGGTTATGTCTTGAATGCGGTGCTCGGCTACTGGGTTTACGGGGAGCAAATCTCGGCGGCGCGCTGGGCCGGGACGGGACTGATTCTATTGGGCTCCGCCTTGACTGGCTTCACCCCGCCCAAGGACAAATCCGTATGAAGTGGGTGTACGTGGGAGCTATTGTTGCCGCAACCATGGCGTGCGACTATCTGCAATCCTCCGCCGGGAAGGCCCATGCCGAGGGCCGGGAGAGAACACTTTTTGGGCAGTGGAGAGTGGGCCTCAGCATTGCCTTCATGACCCTGAGTTTTTTTTCGTTCACCCAGCTCCTGGCCATTGCGGAGCTTAGCTTTGCTGTTCCGGCCACCGCCATGACCATTCCCGCGGAAACATTTATGGCCCGCTACGTTTTGAAGGAAAATGTAACGGGAAGGAGATGGGCGGGCGCCTGGCTGGTGGCCGTTGGCGTAACGCTAATTGCTTTTTGACGCAACTCGTCGATTGGTGGGGTTGGCTGGTTCTGGCGGGCGCTGGAGTGGCAGCGCTTTACCAGGCAATTGCCATTGTGGCGGCGCTTCGCCAGCTTGCCAAAAAGCCCATGGATGTGTCGAATTTTCGCGGGCCCTGGCCAGGCGTCTCCATCCTAAAGCCCGTGCGGGGCCTGGACCCGGATTTCCTCGAAGCCATTCGCAGCTACGCCGCGCAGCAATACCCAGGAGAATTCGAGTTGCTTTTCGGCGCCAAAGACCCGCAAGACCCGGCCCGCTCTGCCGTGGAACAACTGCGCCAAGAGTTTCCACACCTAAACATTCGCTGGATTCCTTCCGGCCGCCGCGCGCCCAATGCCAAAGTCGCCGTGCTGGAAGACCTGGCCGAAGAGGCTCGGTATCCTCTTTGGCTGATGAGCGACTCGGACATTTGGACGCCCGCGGGATACCTGCGGCAGGTGGTGGCTCCCTTGCTGGAGGGGAACCAGGGGCTGGTGACGACGCTCTACCGGGCGCGGGGCAGCAGTTGGCCCGCCCGTTGGGAGGCCCTAGGCATTGCCATTGATTTTGCGCCAAGCGTACTGGTGGCGCCTTTGGTGGGCGTAAAGGAGTTCGGGCTGGGCGCCACCATCGTGTTCCGCGCCAAGGATTTGCGCAAACTGGGCGGCTTCGCCGCCGTCCGGGATTATTTGGCCGATGACTACCAACTGGCCAAAAAACTGAGCAGTTTGGGCAAGCCCGCTTACTTGTCTGAGGTAGTGGTGGAAACCAGCGTGGGGGACAATTCCTGGAGCGGCGTCTGGAAACACCAGGTGCGCTGGGCCCGCACCATTCGAGTTTCGCGCGGCGGCGGCTATTTGGGGCTACCCATCACCCACGCCGGGCTGTGGGCATTGCTATGCGCTTTGGCCGGGTTCTGGCCCATGGCGGGAGGGCTGTCTGCCTTACGAATGCTTACTGCATTTGTGGGCGGTGGGCTCGTCTTGCACAGCCCCTTGGCCTACAGAGGATTCTGGCTCGCGCCGATTTGGGACTTGTGGGCATTTGCAGTTTGGATTGCGGGAATTATGGGGACAACGGTAATCTGGCGTGAGGGCGTACTACGGCTTACGAAAGATGGAAAAGTAGTAGGCGTAACGCAAGAGGAGAAGTGATGAGAACTTTTTGGGTCGCTTTGCTTTGTGTGGCGAGTCTTGGCTTGGCGCAAAGTTCCGGCATGGGAAAAGATGCCACCAAAGCCCTAAAGGCTGTGCAGCGGGCCGCTGAGCTCGAAGAAGCTGGAAAACTGCAAGAGGCCTATGCAGCGCTAAACGAGGCGCTGACGGCGGACGGCAGCCTGAGTGTGGCTTGGCGCGAGAGAGGGAAAGTGCGCTGGCTTTTGGGCGAGGCAGATTTTGGACTGGCGGATCTTGATCGTTCGCTGGCGGCCAATCCGGACGACCGCGAGGCATGGTTGATTCGTGGCGATGTGTTGGCCAGCTTAAACCGGCTGGAAGACGCCGTGAAAAGTTTTGATCGCGCCGGCATTCTTGGAGAAACTTCTGCGCACCTGTACTCTTCGCGCGGGGTGGCAAATGTGAAGCTGCAGCGCCTGGAACAAGCCAAGGACGACTTCACCAAGGCAATCGAACAACGGCTGGATCTACCGGGTCCGTATAAAGACCGTGGCGTTACCTACACGCTGATGGGCAAGCTTGAGGAAGCAATGGAAGACTACAATCGCGCCATTGCTCTCAAGCCGGATTATGCCGAAGCCTATCTGGAGCGGGGCTATGTTTTGGGCCAAACGGGGAAGTTCGTCGAAGCGATTCCGGACTTCACGACGGTGCTGAAGTACCAACCGGAAAACGCCAAGGCCTTGACGCTGCGCGGCGCCGCCTACCAACAAATGGAGCAACCCGAAGCCGCGATTATGGATTACACAGCCGCCTTGAAATTAACGCCGGAAAGCATAAGCGTTTTGCTGGCGCGCGGCGCCGCTTATGCGGAGATGAAGCAGTATGACCTGAGCCTCGCCGACCGCGACAAAGTGGTGCAATTAGCCCCGCAAATGGCGGAAGCCTACGTTGCCAGGGGTGGAGTGCACCATCTGCTTGGAAACCACGAAAAGGGCTTTGCGGATCGGAACAAAGCAATCGAGCTGAATCCGAAGCTCCCGGAGGCATGGCTCGCGCGCGGCAGCGCTTTTTATCTATTGGGCAACCACCTGCAGGCCAGAGTAGACCTGGAGAAGGCGTTAGAGCTGGAACCAGAACTGGAAGAAGCCAAGGAAGTGCTCGCGAAAGTGAACGAAAAGCTGGCCGACACGCTCAAAGCTCCCGCGCCCTTAGGAAGCGACCTAAGTGCCGTGCAGACACTGGCCGAGAAGAAAGCCCCTAATACGCCAATAAAGCTTCCGGCGGCGCCATTGGCGCCGGCTGTCGCAACTGTGCCGCAAAAGGAGCCCCCGAAGGCGATCGCCGTAGCTCCTGCACCGAAAGTCACTTCCCCTGCCCCGGCTAATGCTCCGCCAGAGCCCAAAAATCCCAAAGACCAAGGCCTTTCCGCGGATGCGATGAACATGCTGGCGCGCGAACTGAATCAAGCCAACGACTTTGCCGGCGCCATTGCTATGTTTACTAAAGCCATCGAAGCAAAGCCCAACTTTGCCATTGCCTACAATGGCCGCGGGTATTCCTACATGCGGCTTGCAAAATGGAAAGAAGCAGAGGCCGACTTCACCGCGGCGCTGAAAATCAATCCGAAGTATGCCAATGCTTATTCCAATCGCGCTGCCGTGCGGGCAAAGCTAGGCAACGCAGAAGGCAGCGCCCAGGATGCCGCTATGGCAAAACAAATGGGTGGCCACTAGGCAGACGAATCGGTAGCGCTGATGAGAGGCTCTTTGCACAACATGCAGGGGCCTTCGGCAAAACCCGGGTGCCCGTTGGGGCAATAACAGGCTGGCGGGGCAATGAAGTAAGGTTGGGCTTTGCCTTCTTGCAGGACGCGTACAATCGCGGTGCCGCCGTGCTTGGTCATTACCTGCAATTCGTCGGGATTGAGGGGCTTGCGCGCCATTTGTGTATGCCGCTCCGGGAAGCGCCACGCTATGAAGGCATGCTTGGCCATCACCAGGTAGTAGGCTCCCTGGGTCTCCAGGATTGCCGCACTGCGGTTGGCCCTGCGAATCGCGCGGTATACGAATTCCGGCGAAGCCGAGTCGGTTACGAGGGGTAAATCAAAATCCAGCATATTGGCGTGAGAGATTTTCGCAAGGAGCGTCACTAAGGAGAATAGCGGGAAATCCCGGGGAATGTGATCAACCCATAAGGGATTTGCCCTAAAGCAATTTCTAAGGAAGCCGATAAAGCTGTCATGAGACTCGAGGAGTTAGTTCCGGAGCGTCTGATTTGGGTTCTGGGAACCCTGGCCTTGCTGCTGGCGGGCAGCCTTTTCCTGTATGAGTTGCTTCACCCTGGGGTTGCGGTGATGGCCAAAGGAAACGCGAATACTTGGGTTGAAAAGTCTTCGCCCTTTCTTGCTCCCTCGGAAGCAATTCCCGCCGTGTTGGTGCGTCTGCCCGCGTTGGACGCCAAGTATCAGCGAAAAGTCCTGTACTTGGTGCAGCCGCGTTGGCGGCAAACCCTGCTCAACAAACCTTACCTGGTGAAATCTTCCTGGAAACAGGCCCGCTAGGAAAATTTTTCCTAAGGTGATCCGCCCTTCGCCCTTTATTTTTCAATCATTTGCGTTTGGCCACTGCCTTGCAGACTATTTCAGCGAGGTAACAATCATGCAAATGGATTCCAACACAATTCGAATGGGCTTGCTCTCCGCGGTGGCGGGGGGAGTCTTAACCGCCGGCGGAGTGATGGCGCTGCAAGACCGTTCGACGGCTAGTGCCAAGGAAATGGTCCCGGCCCCCGCGCCGGTAAACACGATTGTGGTAGCGGCACCGGAAGTGAAGGTTCCTGGCTATCTGGGCCCCCTCTATGACGCACAGGGGCGCATTGTCGCCGTTGCCGTGGAAAAGAAAACCTCCGCTGCCGGACAGTACACCCCGGCGAACCCTCGCGTGCAGACGGCCCCCCCTAAGGGACGCTCCCTCGGCAAAAGTGCCGCCATTGTGGCGGGATCGGCGGGAGCGGGCGCTGCCATTGGGGCCCTCGCGGGCGGCGGCAAGGGCGCGGCAATTGGCGCCATTTCCGGCGGCACGGCCGGCTTCGTTTACGACCGGGTGACAGCTAAACCTAAGAATTAAAAAGACAAAATCAAGGTTGGCCAGCAAGGGTGCGGTGTGCAATCGCACCCTTATATTTTGCGGCTCGTTATTTTTACCCCCTATATTTGGTTGCTTGACCCCCTTTTTAATCTCGGTCATAGTGGAGAGGTCCTAAGGGCCAAAACAGAAAGGGGTAAAAATGGTTAAAACGAAAAAGAGCAAGATTGATTTATTTGAGCCTTCGCCCTCTTTCACCTCCGCCGACGTTTCCCGCCTGACCGGCGTGAGCCTCCGCCAACTGCAGTGGTGGGATGAAAAGAAGGTGGTTTCCCCCCGGCAGATTGGCCACAAGCGCCTGTATCTACCCGAAGAAGCTTTGGAGATTTCCGTGATCGCCGAATTGCGGCGCAAAGGCTTCAGTCTGCAAAAGATCCGCCGGGTGCTGCGTTTTCTGCAGCGCGAAGTGGGCAAGCGGCTCAGCGAAATCAAGGAAGCTTCCGGGGCGCTGCATTTGGTGACCGATGGAAAGAACATCCATCTGGAGCGGGACGCCGACCGCATTATTGAGATCTTCAAGACTGCTCGCCTTCCGATGTTCCTTGTTTGCCTCTCGGACCAAATCCGGCTGCTACAAAGCGGCAGCGAAGCCGCTCCCGTGGTGGAGCGCAAACCCGTGGTGCGCGAAACGCAAAGCGCCCGCGCCGGCAGCCGCAAAGCCAAGAGCGTTTAGCGGTCCGGCCCAGTACGCCTAGTGCCTTCCAGATAAAATCGAACCGTTTCGCCTGCACTCGCGTCTAGCAATCAGGGCGTGCGCGCCACGATGCCCAGTGTGGGCTGACATATACTGTAGGCAATTCTTGAATCCGACTGGAGCAACCTGTGGCAAATAGCCGTCTTTCTTTTCTCATCATTCCTGTTCTGATTGGTTTGTGTTCCCTGCTCGGCGGAGTTTTCGGTCCGGAGATGGATTCCGTGAGCGCCGCCTCTGGCGAGGACGAAATCAAGGGTGGCCTGCGTGTGTTCTCCAAAGTTTTCGAGACCGTGGAGGATAACTTCGCTGAAAAAATCACCGCCGACCGCGCCATTTATCAGGGCGCCATTCCTGGCATGTTGCGCACGCTTGACCCGCACTCCAGCTTCTACGACCCCAAGCTTTATCAGCAAATGCGCGAAGACCAGCGCGGCCGCTATTTCGGCGTAGGCATGCAAATCCAACCGCGCAATGGCCGGGTGATTGTGATGCACCCGTTTCCAGGCTCGCCCGCCTACAAGGCCGGTATCCGTCCCGGCGACATTATTGCCGAAGTGAACGACAAGAAGACGGACAACATGAACACCACCGAGGTGGCCGATTTGCTGCGGGGCCCCCGCGGTACGCAAGCCCAGATCAAGATGATCCGGGAAGGTGTGGATAAGCCGCTCGTCTTCAATGTCACCCGCGATGAAATTCCCCGCAAGAGCGTGAAGGATGCATTCTGGCTGAAGCCGGGCATCATGTACCTCGACATCGAAAGCTTCAACGAAAACACCAGCAGCGAGGTGAACGACAACTTTAAGCGCCTGGGTGAGGCGAATGTGAAGGGCCTGGTATTGGACCTCCGAGGCAATCCGGGCGGGCTGCTGAATGAAGGAGTAGCCGTCGCGGAGCGCTGGCTGGAGCGCGGCCAGTTGATCGTTAGCCACCGTGGCAGATCGAACCCGGAGCGCACCTATACGGCGAAGCCCCGCGGACCCAAATATGATTACCCGATTGTTGTGCTCGTGAACAAGTACTCTGCCTC
>JANRIK010000047.1:0-121871 GCA_033765085.1 Bryobacter sp.
CTGGACTCTCCCCCGCTTGCACTCGCTCGACCGCCCTCACCCGGATCTCTTCCAGCGTCTTGTGATCCAACGATCGCGCATCCCGCTTCGCCATGCCTCAGTATATCACAATGTCTACTTACTTGTGAACTGGTTAATAACAAACGGAACCGAGCAAGAGTTTGGGCTAAACTTTTCTCCGGAATCGATTTCTGCGAATGCCAATGGTCTTTCCGCCATCGGTCGCGATTCAAGTGGCCGTGTCTACTTGGCGTTGATTGATGCGGATGCTAAGGTTCGCACCCTTCCCTTTGCCAATCCACCTAAATTTAAACTTCGGTCCGCACTTTTTTCGTCAAATGCCAAAGGCGAACCAATTCTAATTGACGGCGCCAACGCCTCCTTTACGACCCTTATCGTCGATCAGGATCAAGTAAGAGAGAGTTCTCCCGTTTCTCTCACGGGACCGGAATTCGAATACTCCCGCCAGCGGTCGCAACAGGTTTCTGGCCGTCTAAGGATGAAGATTGTTCTTGGCCATGTTTCAGGATCAATGAACTTTCTCATTGGCCCATATAAAACAAAGGAGGGTTATCGTCTGGTGCAAGTCGATGATGAGGGTCAGCAAATCAATAGTTATCGGCTTTTAACTTCGGGCGATGGTGATCCCAACCTCTCTCCCAATCCTCTGTTTACAAATTCAACTCATTTCATGCTCACTGCCATGGATGGTACAGTCCGGCAATATAGGAGGCTCCAATGAGATCCTATTGGATTCGCCAGATACGCATATTTGTATTTCTCTTTCTGCTTTCAGCATCCCAGTCTTCGGCGATCTGTCCTTTTTGGAACATTAATTGCAACAATCTATTCTTTGGAGGTTGCGGAGTGACGATTGCCAGCGTTCTTGGAACCTTAAATTGGTGGAGTGCTCACCTCATTGTTAATAACAATTGCTATGGCTATTGCCCCGCTCCCACCTGTAACCACTGGTGTTTTCACGTCACGGTCAATTGGAAGGATTGTTACAGTGAAGAGGTTATCACTCTCGCCGACGACATCTGCTGCTAAACCCCTCTCACTAAATCGTGGGGACGCCTTAAGGCGTCCCCAATCGAAAAAAGCATAAGATTGCAAAGCGAAGTTTTCGCATTACTGCTGGTGCTCTACACGCCCTTAACCCCGGCGACCGCGCCGACTTGGTTACTTTATTTGTCCGCGAGAACTTCCAACTCGAAATTGTTTCTCACCACTTGGCGAAGTGAACATCAAGTTTTCAATTGGTTACAGATAGAAAATATTCAAGAATTCTGTGGCCCTAAAAAACAAGTTGAGTTCTTCACAGTTTTTGCGTAAACTGAGGCCAGGTGGAATTGGAAACTCTGAATCCAACATCCGCCTCTTGGTGCTCGGACGCAGCATACAATTCCGCAAGGGAAAAAACCATGAACGTCAAACCTGTGTCATGTTTATTGGCTCTGAGCCTACTGGCTCTGCCAATTTTCTCGCAACAACCTCAGAAGGCGCTCGCCAGCGTAGACCGAAGCGCGTCGCCGATAAGTATTCTAAAAGCCACCATCGAAGATTCCCTTGGTAAGTATGGGACAGCCGAACTAGTCGTTTCGCCAGCAGTCCCTCGTAAGGTGGATGACGTCGTACTCTTGGTCAGCTATTGGAGAGGCGATGCGCCAATCGGCGGCCATACTGCGCGGATTGCTGCGGATTCGTTGTATAAGACCGGGGTAGCCAAGGTATCTTTAAGCAGCCATATCCATCAAGCCAACCGTGTCTTGTTCTCCGTAATTTCCGCTACCAGTGGTGACCGGATCTGGAAGAAAGCGAATCAGGAACAAGGGCCGGAGTTGTTGAAAGCCGCGCTGAATTCATTGGGCGGCAAGTTGGCAGATGAGGATTGGGTTCCGAAGGCAGACGTGAAATAAGCGTTCATAACGCAGTTTTCTTGAAGCCTATCCCACCCGCACCAACCTCACCTCCACCTCCCGCTCCACATAGCTCCACTCGCGCGTCGCGCGCAGCCGCGCCAATAGTTGGTCAAAGCGGCTCTGGTGGTCGTGCGCAAATTCAAACCAAGTGAGGAAATCAAAAGGCTCCTCGGTGGCCAGATCGCGGCAATGAAACAAGCGCCGCGCAATGGCCGGCAAATACTCCAGGCCAATCGCCGTATGCCGCGATTGCTCCTCAAAGATTGCCCGCCGCTCATCCTGCGATAGGGCCCACCAAGCAGCAGACTTCCGAATCGGAATCAGAACGGCGAAGTCCGCCTCCGCCCGCCCCAGGTCCTCCTGTACAGCCGCCAGTTTCTGTTTCTCCGCCGCGGTGGCGTAGCGCTCGTTGCTGCGCACTCCGCGCAGCGTCCACGCCGCCTCGCCTTTGGCCTCACCGGGCAACAGGCTTAGACGATTGGTCGTCGGCGTGGAGGAAGGAAGCGATTCCCCCCGCACCGCCTTCGTCGAAAGAATGCGCCAAGGGCCTGTCGCACCCGCAGCAAAAGAATAAAGCCGAGGATTCATTGTGCTGTTCCTTCGTTGCCAGGGCCTTCCCGGTCACGCCTTCCCTTTCAAAACATATCAAATTCGTCCAGGTACCGCTGGTACCCCTGTACTATTTCGAATCCATGACAAGTGCGCCATAGTCAAGGCGTGTCAAAAGTATTTGCCCTGGGACTTGGTTTCTTCTCCGGCGCCTTCCTACTCGCCGTTGTGCTTGCACTCGGCATCCTCATGGCGGAGCGTGGTGGCCTGCCCCTTGCCGCTACCTGGCAATACGTGGCCCTGGTCGTTCTTTTGGTCACGCCCCTTTACGAACTCTCCGCCGCCTTCCGCGGCTTGGCCTACCGGGGCCAGCCGGAATGGGAAACTTCTCGCCGCGCTCCCTTGGGCCACTTGTTGGTCGGCATCGGCCTGGTTGTGCTCTTCACGCTGCTCTGCGTCGGCATCTAGGCCCTTATAGCCGCAGGAAGAGATTGCGGTCTTCCAAAAACTTCAACATCTTCCAGGTAATCCAAAAATAGATTGCCGTCAGCATCAGCGCGTACCACGCCGGCGCGTCTTTGGCCGCAAACTTGCCCACCGCGTCGCCCACCATCGCGTGGATCAAATACCCCGCCAGAGCGTTCGTCCCCAAGGTGCGAAAAAAAGGCAGCGTTTGCGAGGGTTGCCGCACATCGGCCAGCCACAAAAACAACGCGTACACCAGCAACGAAAAACCCGCCGAAAAGGTCTGGTAACTCAACGAACCCGCCCGCTGCGTCATGGTCCACAGGTCCACCGGGTTCCAGGGCGGAAAAAATGGCGGCGCTTCCCAGCCATGCACACAGCTGATTGCGTAGCCCAACACACTTAGCCCCGCGCCCCAAGTCAAGATCGGCCGCAACGCCCCCGCCGCGCCAAACTTTGCCACTGCATCGTAGGCCAGTGCCCCCGCGATCATCGGCAACGACCAAGAAAGAAACCCCAGCGGACCCCCGTCAATCACCTTCACCTTCATCAAATACTCAAACCAGAACGCCGCGCTCAACCCCAGGTGCAAGAGCCCACTCGCGCTGGCATACAGAATCAAGTCTCGGCTCCGCCGGTGCATCACGGGTAGTATCCACAAAATCGTGCACCCAATATGCGTCAACGCTTGAAACGGGCTCCGCAAAAAACATTGCGTCACAAACCCATACCAGCCCAGCTTCGTCACTTGTTCCCACGTGCGATAGCTGCCATCCAGTTGGTAGAAAACGACACCCAGCAGGACAAGGCCCATCGCTCTGGCCAGCATCCGGCGCCTCACCGCAGCTAGGCCATCCTGCTCCAAAGACCGGAGGGCTCCTAGCCGCATGGCCATGCCCACGGCAAAAAAGAAATGCGGCATGATCGTATCCGCGTAGCTGTTGTAAGTGTTGTGGTGCTTGAAAATCGCCGGCACCACCGCAAACGCACCAACAAAATTCACCAAAAACATCCCGGCCACGGTGTAGCCGCGAAACTGGTCCAACGAGGTTAAACGAGGGGGCATAAAGTTAGGGATCGTCCGTGGCTTCCAGTAGACTTTCTAATTCCGGCAGCGCAAGCAGGTCCTTGGGCCGCCCAGTTGCCTTCTTGGCCACTATCAGAGTCGGCAAATCAAGCGTGAGCACGAGGTGCCCAAATAGCTCCAACTCCACGCAGCCCGCGATTGCCTCCTCATATGTGCCCACTCCCGGCACTTCCGCAATCAGGTCCAACATTCCCAATTCCGTACTGAGGGTTAGAATCGTCGAGTTTGCCAGAGTGGCCTGGTCCCACAGGAATGGGAGTTCCGGCGGGAATCCGCGAGGGCGTGGATGAAACGGTGCCAGGGCCGCAACTAGCTTTTGCAAATTTTCCCGCCGCCGCGAATAGCATAGATCAAGGTCATTCGTTACATGCGCGCTCCCGTGGAGAATCGCAGACCAACCCCCAATTATGAGAAATTCCACGCCCGCTTCTTTCAATGCTTGGAGCGCCGCGCGAATGTTCATTTCCGCTTCTGCGCCCGTCCCGCCATCGCTTCCGCACTATCCGCCATCCCCAGCATCCGCTCCACTCTCGCCGCCGGGTCCAATGCCAACTGCTCGGCCAACAGACTCAGGTCAATGCCAAAGTCTCGCGCTGCCGCGGCTTTGCTGCCTACCGGAGGCGATTGCAAATGCGCCCTCGCCCGCCGCAGCGCGTTTTCCGATAATGCTTCCAACTTGCGCATCCCTTTCGTAAAGATAACGCGAAGATGGATCTATGGAGCTTTCCTTATTGCGGCACGGCCAAGCCGGTACGCGCGACAATTACGACCGCTTAAGCGACCTCGGCCGCGAACAGGCCCAACGTGCCGGCGCCCATTGCGCCGCTCGCCGCCTCGAGTTTGACCTCATCCTTTGCGGCAGCCTCCGCCGCCAGCGCGAAACCGCCGAAATCCTCGCCCGCCAACTGCCGTCCGCCGCCACACCCGTCGTCGATGCACGCTGGGCCGAGTTCGATCTCTCTGCCGTTTATCAGGAAATTGCTCCGCGGTTGGCCGCTGCCGACCCCGCCTTCCGTGCCGAATACGAAGCCATCGAACGCGAAGCCGCCGACCCCTCCCACGCCGTCCACCGCGCTTGGCGCCGCGCCGATATGGCCGTCGTCCGCGCCTGGGTAGAGGGCCGCTTCCCCATCGCCAGCGAAAGCTGGCCCCAATTTGAAGCCCGCATTGCCAGCGCTCTCTCCGGCCTCCAGGATTACCGCGCCGAACGCATCCTCGTTGTCACCTCCGCCACCCCCATCGGCATTGCCACGGCCAGCATCTTCGGCCCCGCCTTGCCCCATGCCCTCCCCTTGGCCGGTTCCGTTTACAATACCGCCTTGACCAAACTCCGCTTTCGCGAGTCCATGGCCGGCACCCAGTGGCACTTATCCGAATTCAACGCCACCGCCCACCTCGACGAGCCACGCCTGCTCACGTTACGATAAAAAATTGGGTAGCCAACTTGGGTAGCACTGCGATCACGCCAGAACTGGAAATGGGCGGAGTTCTTGACAAAGAACCTCTCTACAACGTTGTCCTCCTCGACGACGACGAGCACACCTACGACTACGTCATCGAAATGCTCCAAAAGCTGTTCTTTTTCTCTTTCCAAAAGGCCCTGGACCACGCCACCGAAGTGGACGAAAAGAAGCGCACCACGCTCATGACCGTCGAAAAGCCCATGGCCGAGTTTGCCGTCGAACAGATCCATGGCTTCGGTGCCGATCCCCGTATGGAAATATCAAAGGGCCCGATGACAGCCATCATCGAGCCCGCTGAATAAATCACCCCGTTAGTTTTTTTGCTGCTGCTTACATCTTCAGCTTGTAGCTGCCGTCTTCCAATTTTTCGCGGTACTTGTCGTGGCATCCCTTGCAGGTTTGCCCCACCGCTCCGAACGAGCCCGTGCCATCGGCCAGCGCTTTGGCCGCCGTCAGCGTCTTTTCGTTCCATTCCACCGCGTCGGCCATGCCGTGGTCCTTGTGCTTGGCAAAGAACTTGGCGGCGTTGGTGAATTGTTCCACCAGCACCTTCCCACCGGCCTTCAAGGCTTCGGCATCGTTGGCTTGGTTGGCCTTGCGCAGTTCACCCATGGTCTTGCCCACGGTTTTCATCCATTTGTCGAGATCTTCCTCGCTTTGCGAAAAGCTGGACGGCACCAGCAGAAGACCAGAGAGTAGCAATCCTGATAAGAAACGGGATTTCAGCATGAGGCTCAGTGTATCCCTCACCTGCGCCCGGCGCAAGTGCGTTACAACGAATAGTAATGACAATCCGGGTCCTCTTCTTTGGGCAACTGAAAGATATCGCCGATCCCGCCGAGCTGCTTTGGACCGTGAACGAAGGGGCCACCGTCGCCACCCTGTTTGCGGAATTGGCCGAGCGCTACCCCCAACTCGAAGGCTTGGCCGGCTCCATCGCTGTGGCCCGCAACCAATCCTTCGCCCGCCCGGACGATGTCCTGGCCGAGGGCGACGAAGTTGCCCTGCTCCCCCCGGTCAGTGGCGGCACGCAATGGCTGGAGCACGAAGCCACCCCCGAAGGCCACTTTTTCGGCATTACCCGCGAAGCCCTCGATACGGAGGCACTGAAGCGCCGTCTCGTCCAGGGTCACGATGGCGCCGTCGCCATTTTCGAAGGCCTGGTCCGCAACAACACCAAAGGCCGTCCCACGCTATACCTCGATTACGAAGCCTACGAAGGCATGGCCCTCAAAGTAATGGCCGACCTTGGCCGCGAACTCGCCGCCGAACACGCCGTTTCGCGCATTGGCCTCCTCCACCGCCTGGGCCGCCTCGAAATCGGCGAAGCCAGCGTCGTCGTATGCGTCACCAGCCCCCACCGCGAAGCCGCCATCGCCGCCGCCCACGCCGCCATCAACCGCCTAAAACGTACCGTCCCCATCTGGAAAAAGGAATACTTCGCCGATGGCGAGGTCTGGGTGGAAGGCGCTTGGGAAGCAGGCGTCCCGCGTCTTCGCTAGCTGAAGCCACCGGAGGCTTCCTCTTTGCTTTTGCCTCCCCTACCGTCTCCTCTTCGGGGTTGGCGGCTTCTGCCACCCGTACAGCACCGTCAATTGCTCCAAGTTCAGGCTCTTCTTCAACGCATTCGCCATCACTTCCTGCGAGGCCGTGTCCAAGGCCTTGGGTGCCTGATAGTTCAAGCGTAAGACCGGGCCCTCTCCCCCAAAGCCAATCTCCCAATCCAATAAGGTTGCCGAGTCGCTAGGCCAAAGTTCTTTCAGAGGCTCTTCCACCAAGGGCCTCGCCCGCGCGGCCATTTCCTGCAGTTTGGGCGTGGCCAGCGGGAGCATCGCGGGCCGCCGTAGAGACTCCCGAATCTCAATCAGCTCCTCCTCGTTCGCCACTTGCCTCACTTGAATCGACGCCAGCTTCCCCGTCCGCTTGGCCAATTCCACCTCTTTCTGCCGCACCAAGTCCGGGTTAATTGGCACCGTTGTCACAATCCTTTGCGTGACGTGGTCAGGGAAAATCTCCAACTGCTGGCTTAGTAGGTGCTCCGCCGGCACCAGCGCCCGAATTACTTCGCGCGCCGATGCCCGCGCAATGGTTTCATCCTTCAACTGCATCAACGAGCTTCGCAGCGGCACAAACAACACCGCCACCACGGCCAGCACCATCACCACCCGCCAGCGCAATTGCCCCGCTTCCCCAAACCAATTCTGCACCCGCGGATGGTGTAGCAATTGATAAAATCGCTTCCCCGCCGCCTCCCGCATGGCTTCCTCCGTAATCTTGGCCCGCACCTCCGGCGCGTCCATCCCCGTCAGGTAAAACACGACAAACGCACTGGCCGCAATCGCAATCAAGTTCGTCAAAAACAACAAGCCCGCCCCCGAGATAATCTGCCAGTTCCACCCGCTCCCCACGCCAAAGCCCACCGTGCACAGCGGCGGCATCAACGCCACAGCAATCGCCACGCCCGGCAAGGCGCTCGCCTCCCCGCCGCTCATGCTCCGCGCCATCACAAACGACCCTGCCAGGCCCGAGAACACCGCCACCGCCAAGTCGAGCAGGTTCGGCGTGGTGCGCGCCAGAATTTCCGCCGTCGGCGCTTGAAAGGGCAGCAGGTACACCAGCACCGCGGAGAACGTGATGGCAGCGAAGATGCTGCCCACAAGGCTGGCGAAGCTCTTCACACCCAGGTAAATGTCCGACGAGGCCACCGCCAAGCCGCTCGCCAGAATTGGGCTCATCAGCGGCGAAACCAACATGGCCCCAATCACCACCGCTGGCGAATTCAAGACCAGGCCCAACGTCGCAATTCCTGCCGCAAACACCAAGTCCAGTAGGTAACTCGGCGAAGTAATTTCTGCCGAAGCATAGATTTTTGCGTACAGCTTCGGTTTGCTGTCATCGTCAATGTTGAGCCAGCGGCTCAGGCGTAAAGGGTGCATAGGCTTACTTTCAAATCCTCGCACTGAAATTCTTGAATTGGTTAGCCCGAATTCCTCTCGTGTTCTTAACGGTTTTGTTATACGATGTGGCTACATCAGACAACCTGATGCTAGTCCAGAACAAGAGGGTCCTTATGAGATTCGTTTTGCTCGCCCTGTTTGCGGCCGCCCTGCTCCCCGCACAGTCCACTTTTTCTTCGATTACGGGCGTCATCACCGACGGCTCCGGCGCCGTGGTCCCCAACGTCCAAGTCGAAGTCACCAATACCCGCACCGGCTACCTTTTCAGTGCCACTTCCAACACGGAGGGCCTTTACACCTTCCCCACGCTGCCCGATGGCAACTACAACCTCAAAGCCACATCCTCCGGCTTTAGCGAATTCCTGGTCAAGGACATCCTCCTCGCCGTTCGCGAAACGCGCCGCATCAATATCACCCTCTCCCTTTCTGCCACCCAACAGACCATTGAGGTCAGCGGCGGCGCCACGCTGATCGAAACCGAATCAGCCAAAATCTCGGACACGAAATCCCGCGAAGACCTTCGCACCCTCCCCCTCACCTTGCGTCGCGCTTGGGATTACGTCACCATGACGCCCCAAATCGCCCGTACCGCCACCGGCTTTGCTCCCTCCTTCGCCGGCACTCGCAATGGCCAATCGGAAGCCTCCATCGACGGCATCACCATCGCCCCTCCCGGCGGCGGCTTCGGCTTCGGCCCCATCATGGACCGCACGGAGAATCTTGAAGAACTCCGCGTCGAACTCAGCCTCAACTCCGCCGAGTTCGCCACGCCCGGCGGCATGAACCTCATCAGCAAAGGCGGCACTAACCAATTCCACGGTTTTTATAGCGATTACTACTCCACCCCCGCCTTCCGCGCCCGCAATCCTTTCCAAAGCCAGCGCTCCACTGGCATCAGCCACCGCATGGCCTTCGGCATCAATGGGCCCATCATCATTCCCAAGCTCTACAACGGCACCAACAAGAGCTTCTTCGCCTTCACCATCGAGCCCAGCTTCGGCAGCCCCTCTACCGCCCTCATCACCCAAAACACCCCCATCGCTCCCTGGCGCAATGGGGATTTCTCCGGCCTCACCACCCCCGTGCGCGACCCCATGAACAACCGCACGCCCTTCCCCAACAACCAAATTCCCGCCAACCGTATCAACGCCACCTCCCGGGCCATTCAAGACCGCTTCTACTCGCTGCCCAACTTTGGCAACACCAATGTATTCAATGTCCAGAATTACCGCGAAGAGCGCCTGAATCCCTTCCAGCGCAACCCCACCATGACCATCCGCCTGGACCACCGCATCAACGACAAAACCTTCGTCTATGGCCGCTTCATCGGCGTTTATTGGAAAATCCCCTTATTTGAATCGATTCCGAACCTCACCGAGCAAGCCCGCCGCACCCGCGATATGCGCTCCTGGATGGTCAGCGTCACCCGGACTATCACGCCCAACATTCTCAACGAATTCCGCTGGGGCCTGGCCAACGACCACCTTCCGGTGGAAAGCCAAATCCGTGGTAACCAGGTGGCGCAAGAGTTGGGACTCCAAGGCCTTGCCCCCGGTATCCCCGACGTCGGCGGCCTCACACGCATCAACTTTGTCGGCTTAAACCTTTCCGCCCTCGGTGTGCAAAACACCTGCGACCCTTGCTTCCGCGACCAGGTCCAGCAGTTCACCAACACCCTTACCTGGACGCGCGGCAAGCACTTGATTAAAGCGGGCCTCGACTTCCGCCTCGGATCCACTCAGGACTTCCGCCAAAACGCCAACCTCTTCGGCAGCCTCACCTTCAACAACACCTTCACCGGTTTCCAATACGGCGACTTCCTGCTCGGCATGCCCACGCAAGTCTCCCGCGCCTTTCCCACCGTCGAGTTCGATCGCGCCATCCGCACCTACGCCGCCTTTGTCCAGGACGATTGGCGCGTCACCTCCCGCTTAACTCTGAACCTCGGCGTCCGCTACCTGCTCGCCACTCCCGCCAACGACAAGAATGGCCGTGTCGCGCTGTTTGACCCCGCCACCAGCCGCATCGTCGTCCCCGACGGCAGCGCCAGCTTGGTCAGCCCGCTCCTGCCGCGCTCTTACGTTGATGTGGTGGAAGCCTCGAACGCCGGTTTCAGCAACAAGCTCATCACCAGCGACAAGAACAATTGGGCCCCCCGCTTCGGCTTTGCCTACCGCTTGATGGACAAAACCGTTCTCCGTGGCGGCTACGGCATCTATTACGACAACACCGTTCCCGCTGCCGCTCTCGGCGCTACCGTACCGTTCCTGATCAACGAAATCGCCTTCCAAAACCCGGTGGCCAGCCCGTCGGTGGTTCTCCCGCGCGTCTTCCCCGCCGCCGGTGCTGCCGGGCCCAATAGCATCACGCTACCCCTCGCCAGCCGTACCGACCTCCGCGTCCCCTTCACCCAGCAATACGCCTTCACCATCGAGCACCAGGCCTTCGACACCGGCTTCCGCCTCAGCTACACCGGCACCAATACCCGCCAAGGCTGGTACCGCCGCGACATCAACCAGCCCGTCGTCGATTCCCGGCCCTGGTCGCAAAAGCCCCGGCCCTTCCCCCAATACCCCGCCATCAACCAAACCGAAAATGGCGCCGGCCACCAATACCACGGCCTTTCCTTTGAAGCCCAACGCCGCATGAAAGGCGGCTTTGCTTTCCAAACTTCCTATAGCTGGGCGAAGGACCTCGGCGACCTCGAACAGAACGAAGTCCCCGAAGACTCCTTCAACCGCCTTCGCGACAAAGGCCGCGTCCTCACCATCCCCACGCACCGCTTCAACGCGAACATGATCTACAACATCCCCTTCAAAAGCTCCAGCCGCTTCCTCAACGGCGCCTTCCGCGGCTGGCAGTTGAGCAACATCCTCACCCTCGAATCCGGCCAGTGGATCACCCCCGTCTGGACCGGCCCCGACCCCACCGGCACCCGTCCCGCTGGCAACAACGCCCGCGCCAACGTCACCATTCGCCCGAACATCCTCAGCGACCCCAACCTCGACAACCCCACCGTTGCCCGCTGGTTCGATCCCTTCGCCTTCTCCGCACCCACCCTCGGCAGCTTCGGCACCATGGGCCGCGGCATTGTCGAAGGCCCCGGCACCAACACCCTCCACACCTCCATTTCGAAGACCTTTGTCGTCAAGGAGCGTGTCCGCATTCGCCTCGAAGGCCTAGCCACCAACTTGTTCAATACGCCCAACTACCAGAACCCCATCCTCAACATCACCGAAGCCCTGAACCCCAACGTTAACCCCGCCAACGTTACCTCCGGGCGCATCACCGCCATCATGAATCGCAACCTCAAGTTCGATTCTTCCATTCCCCGCGAACTCCAAGTCCAATTTCGCGTGGAGTTCTAAACCACCTCTTTTTCCACCTCAGACTCAGCAGGGCAGGGCATCCCCACCAGGACGCACTGCCCTGATTTTTTGGCGCCGCCCACGGCCGCCTATTCCTACCCCTCCCTCACCGCCCGCAAATCCACCTGCAATCCCCGAAATTCCAGCGCTCCCTCCCGCGATTCCACACTTCCCCCCTTCGTAAAGCTCCACCCGTGCGCCTTCCTCGGATTCACCACCCACACCTCGCCCACACCCATCTCCAAATAGTCGGCAATCTTCTCCTCCACATCCACCATCCGGTCGTCCGGGCTCAACACTTCCACCACCAGTTCCGGAGCCACGCTCACCACGCCATCCTGCGGCCTCTCCAGCCCCACCAGACACAAGTCCGGCACCCGGTAACGCTCCGCCTTTACGCGCACTCGCTGCTCCACCAGCGCCCGCAACCCCAACACCTTCTGGTGCTGCCGGAAAAAGAAATACAACGAACCTTGTAAATCAGAATGATCGAACTCGCCCCCGTTGCGCTCCTTCAGTTCGCCTTCCAGGAACTCACAATCCGGGTCGTAAGATTGCCCCAAATACTCCTCGAGCGATATCTCCGTCGCGGTTCCCATGCCTTTATGCTACGCGAATCTCCCGCCCGTTATCTGCATTACACTCAGCAATATAAACCCATGCCGCTCCGGAAAACCCGATTCCATGAAGTATCCGCAGCCCTGAAGCAGTGTCCGCACCCTCTCCAGCAACAAGTCCAGGCCACCTCCGCGCAGCGGCCTTATGACCTCTACACCCAGCTCGATCTCGGCCCTGGCGACTATGCCTGCCTTCCATCCACTCAGGTATGCCGTGGCCTCCCCGCATCCCTCCGCAAGAAACTCCGCAAATAATCCTTGTCAACATAGGCCCCCGAATCGCCCATCTCCGCTCCCGGCTCTAATCACACGCCGCCACAAGCCCAATAGCTTTTCTAGCTATATTCGATTGGATATACTATCCTCATGAAGCCCGTCAGTTTCCTCGGGGACTCTTTGGAGTGTCTACGCGACTTCCCCGAAGATGCTCGACATGACGCTGGTTATCAATTAGAAAAAGTGCAACTCGGCGAACAACCCGACGACTTCAAGCCCATGCCCTTAATAGGCAGGGGGGTGGAGGAAATACGCATCAGCGAAGAGAGCGGCGCCTACCGGGTCATTTATCTGGCGCGGCGCAGCGAGGCGGTCTACGTCCTTCACGCCTTCCAAAAGAAGACCCAAACCACTTCCCCTCGCGATATTGCCGTCGCCAAAGCACGCCTGAAACAAATTCCCGGAGCCCGCCCATGACCCAACCTTCTACTTACCCCAATGTCTGGCTCGCCCTCGCCGACAGCCCCGGCCAAGCCGCTAACCTCCAAGCCCGCGCCGAGCTCATGCGCCAAATCTCTGCCCATATCGGCCAACGCGGCTGGACCCAATCGGAAGCCGCCCAACACTGCGGCGTCACCCAGCCTCGCATCAATGACCTCCTGCGCGGCCGCGTCTCCCGCTTCTCCCTCGACGCCCTCGTCAACATCTCCACCGCCCTCGGTTTTCAGGTCCGCATCCAACTCTCGGCCTAAGTTAGCGGAACCCGATCCGTCCCGCCCTCCCCCCTACTCCGTCGCCCTCACATTCCGTAGCCGCTCCTGCAGCGTCTCGCTCAATGCTGCCTCCACCTCCTCCGTAATCAACCCCGCAGCGTCCATTCCCCGCACATGCACACGATCCTTATCCCGGTAAGAACTCAGCTTCATCTTCACCAAATCCGCCACGGGAATCACCAGAAAATCCTGCCCATGCAGTCCCGCCTTCACGGGACGAATGCCCGGATGGGCTTCGAGTTGCGACTCTTTCACCCGCTCCCCCTCAAAGAGCAAATGAATCGCGTTCCTCGCGCTCGCGGTTTCCCCATAAAGCAACATATCCAGCCCCGCGGTATGCCGGAACCGGAAACCATGCTCCTCCGCAATCGCCACGACGCGTCCCAAGTCCTCCCGCCGGATCATAATGTCGATGTCGCGCGTCAACGAGGAATGGGTCGAATCCGCATTCTCCACGTGCAGGAAAACTGCTAACCCCCCGACCAACTCATGGGGCACCCCGGCATGCTCCAGTGGTCCGGACAATTTCTGCAGCGTTCCTATGAGCTCGAATACGCGTTCTTCAAACAGCACGTTGACAAACTCCCGCTTGGCAGCGGCTTCCCCAAGGAATTCCGCGAAAGTCAACATGTCCTGCCCTCAGTTTAACTACTGCGCTCCCCCCGCACTACTCGCCGTCCCCCCGCCTGGCGTCCCCGTCGCCGCCGGCCGCGGCTTCGGCATCGGCTTCCGCGGCAAACGCTCTTCCCGGTTCGCTGCATGGTAAGCAAAGCTCGCCAGAATCGCCGCCATCTGCACCAGGTCCCCCTTCGGCACGCGGTCCATCGTGTCCATATTCGAATGGTGCGTCCGCGCAAAATAGTCCAGCGGATCCTGAATAAACTGGAAGCCCGGCACGCCCACCGCGTCAAACGCCTGGTGGTCCGTCCCCCCCGTATTCCGGTTCGTCACCGTCGTCGCCCCCAGGTCATGGAACGGCGCCAACCAGCTGGCGAACACGCTCTTCACCATCTCGTTGCCTTGCGTGTAAATCCCGCGCACCTTGCCCGACCCGTTGTCGATATTGAAGTACGCCGTAATCTTGCCGTGCTCGCCCTTCGGCTTCATGTCCGCCGGGTCCGCCAAGTGCTCTTTCACATACGCGCGCGAACCGTGCAGCCCCTGCTCTTCCGCGCTCCACAGCCCCAACCGCACACTGCGCTTCAGCGGCAGGTTCAGCGCTTTCAAAATCCGTGCCGCCTCCATCATCACCGCCACGCCCGTCGCATTGTCCGTCGCCCCGGTCGCCCCTTGCCAGCTATCCAAGTGTCCGCCCAGCAGCACGTACTCGTCCTTCTTCGACGTCCCCGGCAAATTCGCCACCACATTGAACGTCTTCGTCGTCTCGTCGTGGAACTGTGCTTGAATGTCAAACTCCAGCTTCACGGGAATCTTCTTCCCCAGCAGCCGCACAATGCGGTTATAGTTCTCCGCCGCAATGGCCACGCTCGGTGGCGGCACCGGCTTGTCCTTCTGGTAGGGACCACCGCTGCTGCCAAACACCGCGCCCCCGTCCCCGGCGTAGCTAATGCGCACGGTCGCCAATACTCCCTCGTCCTTCAGGAACTGATACAACTTATCGCGGAAGGCCATCATCTGCTCGCGGCTCATCGCCGGTGCAGCTCCCGCCGGACGCGCAAAGCTCTGCCCCGGGTCCGGCGCCTCGGTCAATTTCGCCAAATCCTCTTCCGTGTGCCGCCGCCCGTAGGGCTTATCCGGCAGCGTCAACGTGCGCGCCGCGTCCATCAGCACAATCTTGCCCTTCAGCTTCCCTTTCCATTTCTCCAAATCCTGCGGCGTCCGCAACGTCGCCAGAATGGCCTCGCCCTGCACCGGCCCGTTCGTCCCCGGCGTCCACGCCAACGGAAAGCCAATCAATTCCGAATACGCCGGCTCAATCATGTGCCCCGCATACTTCGAATGGCTCCAGCCGCGCCCAAACTCAAATTCCTCAAACTTCACATCCCCAATCCCATGCTCCGTCAGGCGCTTCTTGATGTACTCCGCCGCCTTCTTGTAGCCCGGTGAGCCCGTAATCCGCGGCCCGTTCACATCGCACATCCAGAACATCGTGTCCATGATCTGCGAATTGGCAAAGGCCTCTTGCTTAATCTGGTGAATCGCGTTCAGGTCCACCGCCTCTCCAGTTTGGGCCATTAAGGAAAGCGGCAATCCGCCGGTCAGCGGCAAAGCCGAAAGGGAAAGAAAGTTGCGTCGGCGCATTGATCTTAAAGTAACAATTTCAAAACGAAATGACATCGTTAGAATAAAACCTGAGCCCCCGTTGAAGATCACCATCTCTAAGGAAAACTACCTAAAAGCCATCGCCGAAGCCGAAAGCGAAGGCGAGGTCGTTATCGCCGCCACCCTCGCCCGCTGGCTCCACGTCAGCGCTCCCGCCGTCACCATGGCCCTCAAACGCCTCAAACGCGACAAGCTCATCACCGTCGATCCCCTCGGCCACGTCAAGCTCACCGCCCCCGGCAAAGTCATCGCCCACAATCTCCTCCGCCGCCACCACCTTATCGAGCGCATGCTCACCGAAGTCTTTGGCATGGAGTGGTTCCGCGTCCACGAAGAAGCCGAACAACTCGAACACGCCGTCAGCGCCGAGTTCGAACGCCGCCTCATTGAAAAACTTGGCGACGGCGATGCCTGCCCCCACGGCAACCGCCTCGGCCTCCATTCCCCCGCCGAACGCCGCAAAAACGGCTGGCTCCCCCTAAACGAACTCCCCGAAGGCCTCTCCGCCGACGTCCAATCCGCCTACGAACGCGACCGCGAACTCCTCGAATACCTCGACCGCCTCGGCATCCGCCCCGGCTCCTCCCTCCGCATGCTCCACCGCAACGCCGACGAAACCTTCACCCTCGAAATCTCCGGCTCCCCCACCCCCCTCGGCCACACCGCCGCCACCAAAGTCTGGGTCAAACCCGCCTAAAGCCCGCGGTCCCCCAAAGCAGTGCATCCGCCGTTCATTCCGGCTATCATTAGTCGAAGCGCCGCTAAGGTTAAAGGAATAGGGTCAATCCGCAGATTTTTGGCCTTTGCGCGTCCTGTTTTGTCTCTAGGTAGGAATTTCATCACAAGGGATGTAGAGAAAATCGCTTCCGATGATAGTTCTCTATAGCTATGAGAATTCTGCTCCTAGCCGAGCTACAAGACCAGTTTCGGTATCATTGATAGCAGCAGAATCACGAAATGAAAACCGAATCAGCCCGATCAAGCATTGAGATTGAAATCCGAGACCTCGCAAAGCGTTACGCCGATGAGTTGAAATTAAAGATGGATGGGCGCACAGCCGAGATGGAGGCAGATGATACCTCTCATTACCTCATCTACCAAGTGTTGGGGGTATCCGATGAAGAGGGTCGACTGATCGACATCTACCAAAACAAAGGTCGGTTTCTCTATAAATACGCAGGATCCTTCCTTGAGGATGCCGCGAAGCTTTGTTTTCTCCGAAAGTATCCAGACGCTAGTTCTGTTAGGATTCCGAATACGATAGCCCAGCGACCGAAAACCTTCGAGATAGATTGCCTCATCAATGTGAAACTGGCAATAGAAATTAAATGGCGAGACGCCACTACTGATGGGGACCACATTACAAAAGAACACACGCGGATCAAGGTAATAGCAGCCGCTGGCTATACGCCAATCCGGGTGATGTTTTACTACCCAAATCGCTCGCAGGCGATACGTATTCAGCAGGCCCTAGAAACTCTTTACCGCGGCGTCGGTGGCCAGTATTATTTTGGTGATTCGGCGTGGGAGTATTTGCGGAATGAATCAGGCTGTGACTTGAAGGAAATTTTGAGCTGTATTGCAATAGGGAATTGGAAGAAATGAGTGACTACACTCTCCATGTCGGCGATTGCTACTCGATCCTTCAAGGAATTGGCGATGAGTCGATTGATCTCGTCTATGTTGATCCACCATTTTTTACTCAGAAAGTTCACTCTTTGAAAACCAGGGATGGAGTAAGAACATACTCATTTAGTGATTTATGGAAGTCAGCGGAGCAGTACGGCGATTTTCTCCTACCAAGACTTAAAGAGTGTTATCGCTGCCTTAGGAGCACTGGGTCAATATTTTTTCATTGCGACGATAACTCTGCGTATATCGCTCGATTGTTGCTGGATGCCATCTTTGGAGCTGAAAACTTTCAGTCTGAAATAATTTGGAGTTACCGTCGCTGGTCGAACTCAAAGAAAGGTCTCATGCCCAGTCATCAGACTATACTGTTCTACACGAAATCCACAAAGTTTAAGTTCAAAGCCTTCCATACCGCATACTCCGAATCAACAAACATCGATCAAATTCTTCAGCGTAGAGTTCGGGATGTGCGGGGCAAGGCAATATATGAGCGGGATGATGAAGGGGAGCCAATCTCGAATGGTGCCAAAAAGGGAGTTCCTCTGGGTGACGTGTGGGAAATTCCATTTTTGAATCCAAAGGCGAAGGAACGTGTCGGTTATCCAACGCAAAAACCCGTACTTCTCCTGGAACGAATAATTGAATTGTGCACAGATCAGAGAGACATGGTTCTGGACCCGTTTTGTGGGAGTGGCACCACGCTCGTAGCGGCGACACTGCTGAACCGGAAATCCATTGGCATAGATATCTCCGATGAGGCGATAGCTCTGACCCAAGGGCGACTCAACAAACCGCACAAAACGGAATCACGCCTCATGGAGTTAGGTAGAGGAAATTACGCCAAGAATGACCTTCACGTATTGGAGCATCTGAAGGGCGTGGCTTGCTATCCTGTGCATCGAAATAAAGGTATTGATGCAATTCTTGTCCAAGAGGTTCAAGGGAGACCGGTTTGCGTGCGAATTCAACGAGATCATGAAACGGTTGAGCAAGCTGCAAATGCTCTGATTCAGGCGGCTAAGGGGAAGGGTGGGGCTAAACTCATCTTGGTAGCAGTTGACGATACTCGTTTCGGGTTGTTCGGTCCCGAGGCTGCGCCTGAGGGTGTCACCGTTGTCCGTTCCGCCGGCGCGGCAATCAATGAAGTAATCGATGCTTGGACGGCGAGTTCACCAAATGAACGCGTTGATCTGCCTCTATTCCAAATCGGGCCTGTGTGACTGGTGCTGTCTAAGTACACCCATCGCTGGTTGTCGTAGATCTGCGAAGCGGTAATGAGCCGAGCGCCAAGTATTGATTAAGGCTTGACCATGTCCGGACCAATGATCGAGGAGAAGTGTCTCCGTCGTCGCCCTAAGCTAAGCGAAGAGCTGCTCATGAATAGCGTTGCACTGATTAGCTGTCCTTTTTTTCCTCTACCACCTACCCTCACCCCAAATTATCTGAGTCCCCATCGCTAAAATTACTAGACACAGTTACGCGCACATGCTACTCTCAAACCATGGACTTCAACCGGATGACCGAAAAGGTGCAAGAAGCCCTGCGCGCCGCCCAGGGTCTGGCCCTCCAAAAGCAAAATCAGCAAGTCGACGTCGAACACGTCCTCGCTGCCCTCCTCGACCAACCCAACGGCCTCGCCCAATCCATCCTCCGCCGCGCCGATGCCGACCCTGCCAGCCTGCACCAGCGCCTCCTCCGCGAAGTCGACAAATACCCCAAAGTCTCCACCCCCACCGGCACTCCCGATCAGGTCTACGTCACCGTCCGCCTCACCAAACTCTTTGCCGACGCCGAATCTGAAGCCAAGCGCAACCAGGACGATTTCCTTAGCGTCGAACACATCCTGCTCGCCGTCACCCAGGACCAAGGTGCCTCCGGCCGCCTCTTCAAAGAAGATGGCCTCACCCGCGAACGCCTCGAACAAGCCATCAAAAACGTCCGCGGCAGCCAGCGCGTCACCACCCAAAACCCCGAGGCCACCTACGAATCCCTCGAAAAATATGGCAAGGACCTCACCCAACTCGCCGGCCAGGGCAAGCTCGACCCCGTCATTGGCCGCGATGAAGAAATCCGCCGCGTCATCCAAGTTCTCAGCCGCCGCACCAAAAACAACCCCGTCCTCATCGGCGAACCCGGCGTCGGCAAAACCGCCATTGCCGAAGGCCTCGCCCAGCGCATCGTCCGCGGCGACGTCCCCGAGGGCCTAAAGAACAAGCGCGTCGTCTCCCTCGATATGGGCGCCCTCATTGCCGGCGCCAAGTTCCGCGGTGAATTTGAAGAGCGCCTGAAGGCCGTGCTCAAGGAAGTCACCAGTTCCGAAGGCCAAGTCATTCTATTCATCGACGAGCTCCACACCGTCGTCGGGGCAGGGAAGGCCGAAGGCTCCATGGACGCCGGCAACCTCCTAAAACCCATGCTCGCCCGCGGCGAACTCCATTGCATCGGCGCCACCACCCTCGACGAATACCGCAAGTACATTGAAAAGGACGCCGCCCTCGAGCGCCGCTTCCAACCCGTCCTGGTCGATCAGCCCAGCGTCGAAGACACCATCTCCATCCTCCGCGGCCTCAAGGAGCGCTACGAGCTCCACCACGGCGTCCGCATCAAAGATGCCGCCCTCGTCGGCGCCGCCGTCCTTTCCAATCGCTACATCTCCGACCGCTTCCTCCCCGACAAAGCCATCGACTTGGTCGACGAAGCCGCCGCCAAGCTCCGCACCGAAATCGATTCCCTCCCCACGGAGCTCGACGAGCTTTCCCGCCGCGTCATGCAGCTCGAAATCGAGCGCGAAGCCCTGAAGAAGGAAACCGACCAGGCCTCTAAAGACCGCCTCGAAAAGCTCGAAAAAGAGCTGGCCGACCTCAAGGTCGAAGCCGACGCCCTCCGCGCCCAATGGGATCTCGAAAAGGGCGGCGTCGATCGCCTGCGCCAGCTCCGCGAACAACTCGACCAAAAGCGCCTGGACCTTGAGCGAGCCGAGCGCCAAGCCGATCTCAACACTGCCGCCAAAATCAAGTACGGCGAAATCCCCACCCTCGAACGCGAACTAGCCGAAACCTCCACCAAGCTTGCCGCCCGCGAAGGCCAGGCCAAGCTCCTCAAGGAAGAGGTCGACGAACAGGACATCGCCTCCGTCGTCGCCCGCTGGACCGGCGTCCCCGTCTCCAAGCTCCTCGAAGGCGAGATGAAAAAGCTTCTCCAACTCGAAGCCGATCTCCACCAGCGCGTCATCGGCCAGGACGAAGCCGTCACGGCCGTCGCTGAAGCCGTTCTCCGCGCCCGCTCCGGCATCAAGGATCCCCAGCGCCCCATCGGCAGCTTCATCTTCCTCGGCCCCACCGGCGTTGGCAAAACCGAACTCGCCCGCGCCCTCGCCCATTCCTTGTTTGACGATGCCCGCGCCATGGTCCGCATCGACATGACGGAGTACCAGGAAAAGCACAACGTCTCCCGCTTAATCGGCGCCCCTCCGGGCTACGTCGGCTACGAGGAAGGCGGCCAACTGACTGAGCTCGTCCGCCGCCGCCCCTATTGCGTCGTCCTCTTCGATGAAATCGAAAAGGCCCACCCCGACGTCTTCAACGTTCTGCTCCAGATCCTCGACGAAGGCCACCTCACCGATGGCCAGGGCCGCAAGGTCGATTTCAAAAACACCATCATCATCATGACCTCGAACCTTGCCTCCCAGCGCATCCTCGAGCACCGCGGCTCTACCGACGGCACCAGCTTCGAGATGATGAAGCTCAGCGTCATGGAAGAACTCCGCCGCTTCTTCCGCCCGGAATTCCTGAACCGCGTTGACGAAACCATCGTCTTCCACGCCCTCGAAGAAGCCGACCTAGAGAAAATCGTCGACATCCAACTCGGCGCCGTCAAAGCTCGCCTCGCCGACCGCAAGATCACCCTCGAGCTCACCGCCCGCGCCCGTGCCCACATCGTCAGCGTTGGTTACGACCCCAGCTTCGGAGCCCGCCCCCTCAAGCGCGCCATCCAAAAGGAACTCGAAACTCCTCTCGCCCGCCGCCTCCTCTCCGGCGACATCAAAGAAGGCATGCACGTCAAAATCGACTACACCCGCGGCAACGGCGGCCTCGACTTCGAACCAACTTCCGCAACTGCCTCTTAATCCCCGCGCCACAAAGTGGCATAGCTCAGAAGAACTTACGCGCAGGCACCGTAGCCAAAGACTCCGCTGGACTTTGGTGATTCGGTTCGCCGCATGGCTCCACCAGCCAAGCCAGTCCGTCTTCGGGCGAGGAAAAGGTTGCCTCAAGACGCCGGGAAAGTTCCGGGGAAATGGACAGAGACAAGACCGGGGACAAGACCGGTAAATGCGATCCGCCCTCGGGCTATATGCTGGTGAAGCGATTCAGCTTATGAATCCGTTTATTAGTATCTGCCTGCAATAATTGTATGGCCGCAAGTTCCGATCGCAGGTCTATCATGATTGCCCACACTGTAGGACCTTTCGGGAGAGCCTCGCGAATCTCAATACGAAGGCCCTCATCGGCAACGACAACTTCACCCTTACTCCCCTTCACTCCATCCGTCCCGGATTGGTCACCCTCACCCCCTCCTCTTCATACACCGTCCCTGTCCGCGTCACCATCATCGTCCGCCCCCTCTGGTATGCCTTGCTCCTGCCTGCCCATTCGGCCAGTTCCCTTAGTTGTGCCATCGCGCGCCGCTCCGGCAATTCCTGCCACTTCGCCTCCAGCAGATCCATGCGCCCTTCGCGCAGCCACACAAAGTCAGCCTCCTTGCCGTGGGCATCCCGCAAAAACCAAACACTCTGCTTCGTCGCCGCGGCTACTATCTGCTTCCGGATTTCCCCAAAAACAAAGGTCTCCCAAATAGACCTCAACAGCGGCGATTTCCCCAAAGACCCCTCGTTCACTTCCAACAAAAAACACAGTAGCCCCACATCGTTTAAATACAATTTCGGAGCCTTTACCAATCGCTTCCCCAGGTTCTCAAAGTAGGGCTCCAACAGCGTCACCTGGTTCGTCCCTTCCAACACCGACAGCCACCCCCTCGCCGTTGCCGCCGAAATACCCACATCTCTCGCCAGGTCCGCCATGTTCAGCAATTGCCCGCTCCGGACTGCGCAAGCCCGCAAAAACCTTTCCATATCCCGCAGGTTTCGTACTTCCAACACCTGCCTAACATCCCGCTCCAGGTAGGTCGCTACATAGGAACTGTAGTAGAGCGCCACATCCATACCCGGCTGCCGCCACAGCTCGGGAAAGCCCCCTCGCACCAGCATTTGCCCCCAACTCGCTTCCTCCGCCAAGCTGAGCTCCCGCAGCGACAGGTTTTCCAACGCAAACACGGCAATCCTCCCCGCTAAGCTCTCTGCCACATCTTTCATCAAGGGAAACTGCTGCGAGCCCGTCAACACAAAGCGTCCCATCGTGTGCCGTTCAGCATCAATGAGTCGCTTCAAGTGGCGGAACAGGCGTGGCGCGTATTGCACCTCATCAATCAACAGTGGCCCGGGATTGTCCTCAAAAAACGCTTCGGGATTGTTCTCCGCCTGCGCCGCTGTCTGCGGCAGGTCCAGGCTCACAAATCGATGCTCGGGAAACAGATGCCGCAGCAACGTTGTTTTCCCCGCCTGCCGCGCTCCCGTCAACACCAAAGCCGGGTATTCCCGCGCCGCAACCCGTAGTTTGTCGGATATATCTCTTTCAAAATAAACCACATGGATATTCTATCAGTAGCACTACCGATTATCCGCACCCCCACTTCCCCTCTATCCGCCCCTGCTCACCTGTATACTAATGGTCAACTTCTCTTCCCAAATCAGGAGACCCCCATGCGCACCTCGCGAGCTGTCCTTTTCTCGCTCACCCTTCTCGTGCCCACCCTCGCCCTCGTCCCCGCCCGGGCCCAGGTCAACGTAGGCACCAAAGTAGCTGAATCCACTCTCCCCTTCAAAATGACCACCACGGCCACCTTTTCCCTGCCGTGGCGCATCGCCTTCCTCCCCGATGGCCGCATGCTTGTCACCGAAAAAATCGGCCCCATCTGGCTCGTCTCCGCCCAAGGCGAAAAAATCGCTCCCCTCGGCGGCACCCCGCCCGTTTATTGGCAAGGCCAAAATGGCATGCTCGGCATCTTCGTTTCCCCCAATTTCGCCACCGACGAGCGCGTCTACATCACCTACATTGAACCCGGCGAATACGGCGGCAGCCAGGTGCTGGCCCGCGCCAAGCTGAACGCTGGCCGCGCTCCCCGCCTGCTCGACTTCGAAGTCCTCTGGCGCCAAATGCCCCGCGGCAAAGGCGGCCAAGCCGGCGGCCAAATCGCCTTCGCCCCCGATGGCAAGTCTCTCTACATGAGCGTCGGCGACCGCCAGCGCATGACCCCCGCCCAGGATCCCAACCAACCCGTCGGCAAAGTTCTCCATCTCACCCTCGACGGTAAGCCCCACCCCGATAACCCCAACTACGGCAAAACCGGAGCCTCCACCATCCCCCTCATCGATCCGCCCAAGGATACCGAACAAGCCAAAACCGCCAAGCCCGTCAGCACCTACACCTTCCCCGGCCCCAACCACACCCCCGCCGAAACCTGGGCCTCCGGCTTCCGCGCCCCTTACGGCCTTGCCTTCTCCCCCACGGGCGAACTCTGGGAAGTAGAGCACGGCCCCCGCGGCGGCGACGAGCTCAACCTCGTCCAAAAGGGCAAAAACTACGGTTGGCCCCTGGTCTCCTATGGCATGAACTACAACGAAGTCCCCATCCCCAGCCACGACACCCGCTCGGACTTCAGCAAGCCCGTCCTCTATTGGGTGCCCGTCATCGCCCCCGGTAACCTCATGTTCTACCGCGGCAAGAAGACCTTCCCCCAATGGGATGGCAACGGCTTCATCAGCGGCCTCGGCAGCCACACCATCAACCGCATCCTCTTCGACGGCAAAGGCGGCGCCAAAGCTGCCGAGCGCTGGGATGTCGGCAAGCGCGTCCGCGACGTGGAACAGGCGCCTGATGGCTCCCTCTGGATGATCGAGGACGCCAACCCCGGCGCCTTGATCCACATCACGCCCAACAAATAGTTAAGGCTTCTGCTGCGCGAAGAAATTCTCCGCGACATCAACATACTCAATCGAGAACAGGCTCTTCCGTGCCGGGTTCACGGTCACTTTAATCCAGTGCACATCCCCCGCACCCGGCACTTCCAGCCTCGTCAGGTTGTCCAACGGCAAACCGGACTTCAGGCCCAACAGCGGCTTGTCAAAGTGAAATTCGTGCGAGTCGCCGTGAATCAGCAGCACTGGCTTATTCAGCGTGATCACCTCGTCCTCCAACACGAAAAACGTATCCTGAAACCCTTCTTCTAATCCCGTCAGGCGAACCCGCGAGCCATTGAATCCCGGGTTGGCCTGCATCACAATCACCACCCCGCCAAACTGCCCATCGCGAGCCACACTGAACACGGTCTTCAACCAATTGAAGTTGGCGTGCGTCCGCTCGCGGTATTCCGCATCGTTCACTTCGTTCCGCCCCCGGTTGTTATTGCTGCCAATTACGTGCAGCGTCGCGAACAGCACATTGCCCTCGCTCCACATCGAGTTCTCCACATACTTCGCGTAGCGCCGGTCTTCGCTCTGTTGCGTCAACTGGATCGTCCGCTTCCCCATCGATAGGTTATTCGGGTAAAAAATGTTTCGCAGGTAGGCCAAGCGCTCCAGCGAATCAAAGCTGCCATTGTTCGCCCGGTGGCAGTCCGTCCATTCGTTATCCCCCGGCGTCAAAATCATCGGCATTTCAAAGGCGTCAAACGATTGGCGCCGGTTCTGGAACATCGCATCGTCGCAGACGGTGCTCCCGCTCTTGATGTCGCCCGTATGCACCACAAACTTCACCGTCGAGGCTTCCGCGTTGATCGAACCCTGCAGCGCCGGCCATTTCGCAATTCCTGCTGCGCCGTACTGTTGGTCGCCAATCGCGGCAAAGCTGAAGCTTGCGGCATTAGCCTTGTGCCGGGTCAGGTAGCTCCGCAGCAGACTCTCATCCGGACCTTGCGGTCCAGCCTGCGCGAAAAGCATCTGGCTGAAAAGAAGCTGCGCACTGATGGCGCCGAGTGTTTTGAGGATTCTCATAAGCGCCTGTCACACTAACAGCGCGTTATGAATATCCGCTTGCAGTTTGCTTACGCGGCAATGAATGCAGAAAACTTAACGTATTCCGTTCTCGCTGATCTCATCGCCCCACTGCTTTTCGAGCATCCGCGAGTATTCCCCGCTGGCATAAAGATCAAACTCAAACTGGCTCGGCCGGATGTCACTAAAGGTCCACAGCAACTGGCGGCAAATGTACATCTGGTCCGCATACCGGTAATAATGCCGGATAAATTCGTCCGACAGTTGCCCCCGCATCGGCACGTCCTGGAACACGGCGTTTAGCCCCAAGGCCCGCGTAAAAATGCTTTTGTAGTCCGCCACGCCCCACTGCTTCAGCTTCTCGCGAATGTTGCGCGGCGGGTCCTCCACCAGCACCGCCGCGAAGCTCTGGTAGCAGAAACCCGCCCGCTTCAAATCCTCGTCCCGCTCCACCACATCCACACATTGCTCAATCCACCGGATCAGGTCTTTCCCCACATAAAACAACATCCGGATCTCGCAAAACCGCCCGTCCAACAGCTTCCGGTCCAATTCCTCGCGCGAAAAATCCCCGTGCGGCAGCAACCCCTGCAACATCAGGCTCGCCCGCGAACTTTCCACCAACTTGTCCGGACCCGCCGCTTCCGCAAAGGGGTGCAGAATCAAAGGTGGCAACTTCCAGGTCCGCTCGCTGGCATGTGGTTTGGTGGTTACAAGAGGCATCTTCGCTTGGGGTCTCTTCCTATGCTTATCGGCGCTCACCGACGATCTGTTTACCAGATTATGCCCTTTTTTCCCCCAATTGCTAGGGCCTTTGCCCAACCTCGTCATGGCCCTTTCGTTCTAAGGCCCTCGCCGTATCCCTCCTAACGGCGCTCCCCCAGCTTCACCCGCTTCTCCAGTATCTCGTTTCCCCTCTTCACTTTAACCATCACCTCGTCCCCCGCTTTCTTCCCCCGCAACACATAGGTGTATTCCTCCAGCCCACCCGTCAGCTTCCCATCAAATTCAATCAGAATATCCCCCGGCAGTATGCCGCCTTCGTCCGCCGGACTGCCCTTGCGGATGTCCGCCAGCCTTACTCCGCCCGGCACCGACGCAAAGTCCGGCACGCTCCCAAAGTAGGGCCCATAGCCGCTGCCCCCCGCACCCACTCCCGCACCTCCTCCCGCGCTGCTCACCGCCGGCATCGCCGGGCGCTGAAACTCCACGCGCTCCTCGCCCTGCGCCAACGCCACCACCGTCTTCGCCACCACCCTCACCAGCCGCGCATACTCCCTCGGCACCATCTTGTCCCACGTGTCCGTGGGCTTGTGGTAATCCTCGTGCAGCCCCGAAAAGAAAAACAACGCTGGCACCCCCCGCGCCGTAAAGCTCGAATGGTCGCTCCCCCCGATGTTCAACGCCTCCCCGTAGTCCGGCTTCAATCCCGCCTCCCCCTCCAGCGCCTTCTCGGCCACTGCCCTGAACC
Source organism: Bryobacter sp. (assembly GCA_033765085.1). Lineage (GTDB taxonomy): Bacteria > Acidobacteriota > Terriglobia > Bryobacterales > Bryobacteraceae > Bryobacter. The sequence goes on from JANRIK010000047.1 coordinate 26,911, forward strand.
CTTTCCCCGACGCTACCCCCACCAGGAAAAACTTCCCTTCGCGCATTCTCCCCACCATGTCCATGTTCACCATCGCCACACACTTCGCCAGCGGATAGGGTAGGTTCCCCGCCAGGTGCGCGCTACCCAGCAACCCAATCTCTTCCCCGGCAAAGGCCACAAACAGAATCCCCCGCCGCAACTTACGCCCCCTCTCGGTTCCTTTGGCCATTTGCCGCGCCAACTCCAGCACCGCACTCGTCCCGCTGGCATTGTCATCCGCTCCCGGGTGTAGCTTGCCTACCCCGTCAGTCGCCATCGAAAACCGCTGCCCCATCCCCAGGTGGTCATAATGCGCCCCCACCACCACATACTCGTCCGTCTCGCCCGGCAAAAAGCCGGCCACGTTGTAGGTTGGCTTGTACCGACGGTCTATCTCCACGCGCAGCGTCGCTTTCCATGTCTCCGGAAAGCGAAAGCTTTGCGGCCCCCCCGTGCGGTCTATCGCCTTCACAATCCCGTTTAGATCATGTTTGGCTTCCGCAAACCACGCCTCCGCCACATCCGCCCGCACTTGCACCACGGGGATGCCCAATTCCGCCGCCCCCGTCTGCCCGTCAAAGTCGTCCAGCTTCCCCTTTTCTTCTGGATACGTCACCCCGTTGTTCAACAGAATCACGCCCACCGCCCCGTGCTGTTTCGCGTTAATCACCTTCGCGTCCAGCCCCGCATGCCGCGTCCGCTTCTTGCCTTCCCAAATGCTGTTTTCCTCGGCGTCCTGCGGCTCGTAGCGCAACACCACCGCAATTTTGCCCTTTAAGTCCAACCCCGCATAGTCGTCGTAATGGTATTCCGCCGCCGTAATGCTGTAGCCCACAAACACCATCCCGCCCGTCACTTCGCCGCTCGAAGAAAAGATGCGCGGCACAAAGTCTGTTGATACTGCGTAATCCTTATCGTTAACCCGCAGCCCGTTCGCCGCCCCCAATTTTGCTTCCGTCGAAACCAGAAATTTCTGCAAATACCCCGGCTCTTTCCCCGCCTCCCCAAACGGCTTGCGCAACCCCGCTTTTTCAAAGCTCTTCGCGATGTACGCCGCCGCCCGGTCAATCCCCGGCGTCCCGCTCATCCGCCCCTCGTATTTTGGGCTCGCCAGTTCCTTCACATCCCGCATCAGCCTCTTCGCGCTGACGTCAACTTCCTGCGCGGCCCCTGCCCCCGCAAAGGCCAGGCAGACGGCCACCCACAGCGTCATTCGCATCGGTCTATTTCGCTCCCGGCGTCGTCAGGCTTACACTACAGCACGCCGTATCCCCGGCATTTTTCGCCGTTTCCTGATACTTCAACTCCATCTCAATCACGCGCTTCAGGCTCTCCCAATCCACGCTCCCCGCCAACTTGCGCCCATTCACAAACAACGTGGGCGTCGAATTCAATTTCAACTCCCTGCCCATCGCCAGGTCCTTATTCACTAACTCCTCGGTTTCCTTATTGTCGAAGCACCGCGTCAATTGCAGAATGTCCAGCCCGTTCTGCGGCGCCCACGCCATCAATTGGCTCCGGAACGTCTCCGGCTTCAACTGTTGCTGCTGCGCGAAGGCCCAATCATGAAACTTCCAAAAGCCCTCGTCCCCCTGCAGGTGCGCGCAACGCCCGGCAATGGCCGCCGTCCGCGCCCACGGGTGAATTTGCTCCAGCGGAAAATCATGGAAATACAACCGCACTTCCTTCGGGAAGGTTTGGATCAGGTTCTTCCGGATCACGTCCGCTTCCTGCTTGCAATACGGGCATTGGAAATCCGTAAACAGCGCCACCACCACCGGCGCCCCCGCCGTACCTAAGGCGGGCGACCCCGCGTTGTTAATCACCCCAATCTGCTTCTGGAACGGATTCGCCGTAAGATCCAGCACCTCACCCTGAATCACGCGCGTCTGCTCCTTGTTCACCAGAAAGCGCTGCTCCGTAAACCGTTCCCCCAGACTCGCCTTCACCTCCACCCATTGAAATCCCGCCAACTCTTCACTCGGCTTCGGGTCCCGCACCTCCACCGTGATCTCGGCCGGCCACAAATTCAGGTGCCGCACATACTGTTCAAACTTTTGCTTATCGAACCCGGGCTTTGCCGCATTCTTTTTCGGGGTCTGGGCACTTAGGCATAACACAGCGGAAAGCAAGGCCACGAGAATTCTTTGCATTCCACTATCTTCCCAAATCCCGGATAGACTAACTCGCATGCTGTCGCGTCGCAACTTGCTAGCCTCCAGTTCCGCCCTCCTCACCTCCGCCGCAGTGCCCCAAAAGCCCAACCTCCTGCTCATCCTCACCGATCAGCAATCCCACCTTGCCTGGTCCGGCGCTCGCAACCCTTGGCTCTCCACTCCCGCTATGGATTCCCTCGCCCGCGCGGGCACCGTTTACGAAGAGGCCTACTGCGCCTACCCCGTTTGTTCTCCCTCTCGCTCCAGTATCTTCACGGGCCGCATGCCCAATGAAACCGGGGTCATGACGAACGGAAAGGCCATTCCTGCCACGATCCCCACCTTGGGGGAAGTTTTTGCCTCCGGCGGCTATCGCACCGTTTACGGCGGCAAATGGCACTTGCCCAAAAGCTTCGACGGAATGACCGGCTTCACCAAACTCATCGGCGGCTCCGGCCAGGGCAAGGACATGGATGCCCCCCTCGCCTCCACCTGCGCCGATTGGCTCGCGAAGCAAAGCGGCGAGACCCAGCCCTTCCTCATGGTCGCTTCCTTCATGAATCCTCACGACATTTGTGAATGGATCCGCCAACATCCCGGCGCCCGCCACCATCCCCGCCGCCACAACTTTCCCCCCGCCCCCACCAATCTCGCCCTCGACCCCCACGAACCCTCCAGCCTCCAATTCCACCGCAGCGCCGGCTATGACCTGATGAGCAAGGGCGTCGGCATTGCCCAGCAATGGCGCGCCGATGACTTCCGCCATTACCTCCACGATTACTACCGCATGGTCGAATCTGTCGACCGCGAGATTGGACGAGTACTCTCAGCCCTCGGCTCCAGCGGCCAGCGCGACAATACCATCATCTGCTTCGCCTCCGACCACGGCGAGGGCTTGGGCGCCCATCGCTGGGTCCAGAAAGCTGCCTTCTGGGAGGAAACCGTCCACGTCCCCCTCTTCTTCCAAGGCCCCGGCATCCAGTCCGGCCAGCGCAGCCGCGACTTGGTCAGCCTGCTCGATATCGTCCCCACCTTTTGCGACTTTGCGGGCTTGTCCGCCCCGCCCAATCAGCGCGGCCAATCGCTCCGGCCTTCGCTTTCTGGCCAAGCCCAACCCCGCGAATATATAGCCAGCCAACTTCGCTTCGATTCCCCCGGCCGCGAAGCCCGCATGTTGCGCACCGAAAGATATAAGTACATCGCCTATAACTCCGGCCAGCGCCCCGAGCAGCTTTTCGATCTTCTCCTTGATCCCGGCGAAACCTCTAACCTCGTGGGCCAAGCCGACGCGAAGCCCATCCTCGCCCTTCACCGTCAGTTATTAACCCGGGAGTTGCGTACTACTTCGGATTCATTTTCCCCGGCTATCTCAGGCTAAGTCCCTAGGCTTTCCCCGGAAACACCCGATCGCTCTCGCGTGTCTTGGCTGCTAGAGTCCAATCATGCGAAATTTCGTTTTGCTCCTAAGTTTGCTTTTCAGTCTGGTGGCCACTTTGCCCGCCGAAACCTTCTTGGTGGGCCTACGCCTTGCGCCAGATCGTCAAGCGGCGCTCGCCTCCTTGCTGGCCCGGCAGCAAGATCCCGCCTCGCCCGACTACCGCCGTTGGCTGAGCCCCGCCGAATTTCGCACCCGCTTTGCCCCGCCCGCCGAAGCCCGCGCCCAACTGCGCTCGCGCCTGCTTGCCGGTGGCTTCCAACTTCGCCGCGAAGCAAATTCCGGCCTCTGGTTTGAAGTGGAAGGCGATCCTTCTCTGCTCTCCCGTTCTTCCTTTCCGGAAGTCCTCCACCTCGGCCACCAACCCGCGCAACTCTTTCAGGCTCCCTTGCCGCGCTCCGGCGATGGCGGCCGCGCGATTGTCCCTGAAGATATCGCAGTCATTTATAACTTAACTTCCGTACTTCGCGCGGGTAACAACGGACATGGCTTGCGCATCGTTATTCCCGGTCAGGTTGACTTAGACGTTGCGGACATCAACTTATACCGTTCCCGCTTTAACTTACCGGCTCTGAAGCTCACCAAAGTAGCCGCCTCGCCCACTCCTCCGCCCGCCAATGACCGTGCGGCCGCCGAAGCCAACCTGAACTTGCAACTCGCCGGCGCGGTTGCCCGCGAAGCGGAATTGGTCTACGTTTACGCCGCCGATATCCGCAGCGCTTTTTTCTACGCTATTGACCAGAACTTAGGTCACATCCTCAGCGCCAGCTTTGGTGAGTGCGAAGCGGCGGCCCTCAACTCGGCCCAGCTTTACCGCACCATGGTGCAGCAAGCTACCGCCCAGGGCATGACCGTTGTCGCCGCCTCTGGCAATACCGGCCCGGCGGGTTGCGATGCAGCCTTGCCCAGCGCCACGGCGGTAAACGCCCCCTCCGCGGTGCTACCGGCCAGCGTGCCGGAAGCCACGGCCGTCGGCGGCACCACACTCACTCCGCAGGACGGTCCTTATTGGCGCCCGGCTCCCGACTTTAACGGCGTTTCCGCGATCTCCTACGTGCCGGAGTTGGCCTGGAGCGACAGCACCGCCACGGGCCTGCTCGCCGCCGGGGGCGGGGGACCGAGCCGGGTCTTTCCGCGCCCCGCCTGGCAGGATGGACCCGGTGTACCCGGCACGAACTTCCGCGGCACGCCCGACCTGGCCTTTGCCGCCAGCCGCTTCCACAATGGTTATGCCTACGTGCACCAGGGCGCTTGGACCATGGGTGGCGGCACCTCCGCCGCCACGCCCGTTTTTGCCGGCATGCTGGCCGTGCTCCAAAGCTACCTGCTCCGGAACAACCAAATCGCCCGTCCGGGGCTGGGCAACATCAACCCCGCCCTCTACCGCATGTGGCAAACCATCCCTGCGGCTTTCCACGACATCACCACCGGTTCCAACCAGGTGCCCTGCGCCCCGGGAACTCCCGAGTGCGTGGCGGGCCGCTTTGGCGCCAACGCCACTCCCGGCTACGACTACGCCACCGGCCTCGGCTCCCTCGATGGCAACCTTTTTGTTACCCGTTGGGACCCCAGCGCCACCGTCGGCACCGTGCTTACCCTTACCCCCGCCGCCACTTCCGTTAACTTCAATGCTTCCCTGGAGCTAAGTGTTATTGTAAGATCCGTCGGTACTTTCAATCCTTCCGGCCCCATTACTTTCTTAAATGCCGCCACCGGACGTACTTTAAGTACAGTCAATCTTATAAGTGGCGGAAGTACGGCCACGGCAATTTATAACATGCCAGCCCACTTACTAAGTCCCGGTGCGAACCGTATTATTGCCACTTATCCCGGCAATGCCCAACTCAATGGCAGCGCCGCCGAAGTGGCCATCAATGTCACACTCCCGGCGCAAAATTCCGCCGTCGCCCTGGAGGTGGAACCTCGCGAAATCAGCGAGAGCGCCCCGGACAATACCGGCGCCCGCTGGTTTCTGGATCTCACGCTGCGCGAACTCGCCGGCACGCTCACCAACGTCACCTCCCTCACCGTCGGCGAGCAGGACCTGTCGAACCAGATCCGTTCGCTTTTCGGCGGCATCACCTTGCAGGCCCGCGGAACGCTTTCCGCTCGCTTGGCGCTCAACAACCTTACTCCGCTTACGCCCTTGCGCATCTTTGTTTCGGGCAGCGATTCCGGCAATTTCCGTTGGAACCGCGAAATCTTCGTGCCCATTTATGGCCGTCGCCAAGTGAGCCTTTTGAGCCGCGGGGGCTTGGTGAACGCGGCCAGTTTCGCCGAGGGCGTCGCGCCCGGCTCCATCACCTCGCTGTTCGGTTTCACCCTGGCCAACGGCACGGGCCAGGCCGAAGTGCTTCCTTTGCCCAATAGCCTCGCCGGAGCCACGGCCACTGTGAACGGCCTATTCGCGCCGCTTTACTTTGCCTCCTCCGGGCAATTGAATCTACAAATCCCATACGAAGCCACGCCCGGCCCGGCCGTCTTGCGCCTGACCGTGGACTTTCCCAACGGCCAGCGCGAAACCCTTAGCCATGGTTTCTTCCTCTCGCCCACCGCGCCAGGCATTTTTGCTGCCGCCGATGGCAGCCTGGTTCCCTTTGCCTCCGGCGCGCGCGGCGCCACTTTATTGGCCTTCCTCACCGGCGACGGAGCCTTGGCCCCCGCCTTGCCCACCGGCCGAGGGCCTGACCCCGCCACTCCGCTCAGCCAGCTTCCGCGTCCCGTGGCCGATGTTCGCCTTACCATCGGCGGCGTCGAAGCCCCCATTGCCTTTATCGGCGTGCCCCCCGGCCTTGCCGGTGCCACGCAAATCAACTTCGTCATTCCCGCCAACGCACCTCTCGGTCCCCAAGACCTTCTCGTCCGCGTTGGCTCCACCACCAGCAAACCCGTGAAACTGACGGTGTTGCCTTAAGCCGCCACTTGCTCTTCGCGCAGCAGCTCCAGCAAGGGCAGGGCAACCTCCGGGATAGGGCCCGCCAAGGGCAGCGCGGTAAGCCAGATTTCGGTTTGGCGGCCGCCCTCGCCTACGGGGCCAACGTGCGCCCTATGGATCAAGCGATTTCGTTGCAGCAAAGAATGCCATAAGTTCAGATGGCAGGGGTACGCCAAGCAAGTAATTACTCTCTTGCTGCGTGTAAGGCTGCTGTAGGCCAAGGCTTGCAACAAATCTTGGCGGTGTTGTTCGCGGAATAGATCCTCCCGGCTCGGTCCGCGGAAATCTGCCATATCTTCCCAATGCCGCTTGTACTTTGCGTCAAGAATCAAAGTGGTCTGGCTCCATTGCAACCACAAGTCGGGGATCAAGGCTCGTTGGGCTCCCGGCAAAGCCGGAACCCAATCCAAAGCATGATGGGTTTCTCGTTTGCGCCCGGCCTGCATGTGGCCGCCGCTTTGTTTGCCGATCCATTCGGCAACTGCCTCAAGCCACGCTTCAAAAAATGCATCCATGGGCAGCGCCCAGGGCAGGCCCTCTAAGTCAGAAGTTCCCGCGAGATTCCGGTCATCCACGGTCCAAGCGATCGATTCAATCCCCTCGCGAAAAGCTGGCGAGCGCAGCGAGCTGCGCTTCCATTGTTCCAGCAGTGTTGCCGTGGGTCGCAGCGGGGCGGCGAAGCTTACCAAAGCAAGCAGTTCCTCGCACCAGCGGAGCAATTGCAGGGCGAACGCGCCTTGCGCCCGTTGGCTTTCCAGTGCGTCCCGGTGCGCCTGAAGCGTAAAGCGGATAGCGCCCGCTAAGTGTTGGTCCCGCTTTAGGTCAGGGAAGCGGCACGGAAGTGCCAGAAAGCGTGCGCGAGGAAGGCTTGCCTGGGCATAAGTTGTCCAGTCCACCGAGCCGCGTGGGGCCCGCAATTCTTCGCAAGTACTTTCAAAGCGGCGCTCTGCCTGCTTCACCAAGGCATCCAACCGGGCGAGAACCATCGAAGAGATTACCCATTTGGGAACTCTGCGCGTGGAGCGCGGCAGCAAAGGCAAGCGCAATGGCGACGGAGCCACTCGCCAGCCCATTTCCCCCAGCAAGCCACCTAGCGAGGCCCAGGAGAAGCGCGGCAGCACGGTTAGGCCAAAATCGTATTTTCCGCTGCGCGGCGAAAGCAGGGGCACCGCGCCCACCGTATTTTGGGTATGGACGATGAGACGCACTTCGGCGCCATCGAAATCGCGTTCCCAGCGGCAATTCAACTTGGCGAAATTGGCTTCGTTTTGTTCCACGAATTGCGCGGCCAAGCGGGCATCCAAGCCGCTGCGGTCCCGCACGTTGGCCTCGCCCGCAAACAGCTTCGCGGCGGAAAAGCTGAGCGTCTGGTTGTCCTCCACCTCCAGGCAGAATTGCGGCCGCGTGCCCGTTGGCGCTACAGCGATCTTAGCTATTGCAAGTAAGTGCGGATCGATTCGCTGAAGTTACTGACGTAGCCCTGGGCTAAGTATTCTTCGAGCAACGGCTGCAAGTTGGTCTTGAGATGCTTGCGGGCAGTTTCATCGTCCTCGGCCAGAAAGTAAGCGTGGCCCGGAAGCAAGGCCAGGGCATCGTCACTCGCATAATCTATGAAGAGGCGTTGCAGGCGCTGAAAGGCTTCCTGCATGACGGGGCTGCCCAATTGCGAAACTACTTCCGGGCGGGGCCAGAGCGATACGAAGCCAAAGCGACGCCGTACGGCCACATCCACAATGGCAATGCTGCGGTCGGCACTATTCATGGTGCCTAGGATGTGTAGATTCGGCGGCAAGGATAACTCTCGCCCGAAGTCCGGGCCAAAGTGATAAGCCAAGGAAATCGTACGCGGATTTCTTGCGTGTGCTTCCAGCAGAAAAATTGCTTCCCCAAGTACTTTGGCCAAGTCCGCCCGATTGATTTCATCAATGTGCAGCAAGTAATTCTTTTCGGGATTTTTGCGCGCCGCCCTCGCCGCCTCCATCAAAGCACCGGGCTTAGGTGCAAAGCGCAGGCCCAATTCGCTGGCAGTCGATTCCGGCGCCAATCCACCAACAAAAGTTTCGTAAGTGGTGCTCGGGTGGAATTGGATGGACTTGCCATTTCCGTGATAATAAGTTTGCATTAGCTCTAAGGCCAAATGCGTCTTTCCGCAACCCGGAGGCCCCTGCACAACAACATACTTGCGAGTTTTGAGCAGGTCGGCAATTTCCTCTTTTTCCACGCGCGGCATGATGTGGGCAGACCAAGCGCTGCGAATAGGCTCCGCAGTCTTGGATTGGCTGTTGAGGACGTCCTGGCCCCTCTCGCGGAAATAAAAATCGAGTAAGGCATGCAAGGCGGTTTGGGTTGCCGCCTTATCCTCATTGGCGCGGTACATGGCGTATAGGCAGTTTCCGTACTTTTCCACAGCGGCTGCAAAGGGAGACCAAGCCTCAGCGACGTCCTTGGGCAGACCGAGATCGGTTCTGGTGGGGTCGTGCTTGGACCACGCGGTGTAAGGCGCAGTGGCATTAGCCTGCAGCCAATCGCAAATGGCGCGCGCGTTGCGCGCATGTCCCGGACGGCTGAGTATCTCGTGGTCGGGCGAGAGGCCCTGCGTGCCCACAACGAAGCCAAAAAGTGCAGGCGACTCCTTTGAAGGAAAGACCACGAAAGAAGTTCCTCCGTAGCCCCCGCGGTCGGGAGAATCCATGTGGATATAGGCAGCGAAAGGTACACCGCTTGAAAAATCTTGGGTATTGAATCGATGTTTCACAGTTTTGCTCGCCGCTTGGCTGTAGCGTCCGTGCGGAGATCCAAACAGATTGTGGAACGCCTCTTCGTGCCGCCGTTCGAAGTCCGTCAGATCCTGTTGATACAGAAGCTCAAAGAGCTTTTCGGTTCCCATGATTGGTGGAGCGGGTGTTTACATCACCGGGCCGATGCGCCAGGGGACGAACTCGTTGTGGCCGAGGATTTCGGCTTTGGTGCGTTCGCCGGAGGCGACGCGAAGGCAGAGGTCGAAGATCTCTTTGCCAATGGCTTCGACGCTGGCTTCGCCGTCGACGATGCGGCCGGCGTTGATGTCCATGTTGTCCAACATGCGGCGGTAGGTGTTGGAGTTGGTGGCGACCTTGATGACGGGCACAGTGGGAAAGCCGATGGCGGAACCGCGGCCGGTGGTGAAGCAGATGAGATTGGCGCCGCCGGCGGCAAGGCCCGTAAGCGAGACGGGATCGTAGCCAGGAGTGTTCATGAAGTTGAAGCCGGGGGTGTCGATGCGCTCGGCGTAGTCGAGCGCGGCGGTCATGGGCGAGGTGCCAGCTTTGGCGGCAGCGCCGAGGCTCTTCTCGAGGATGTTCGATAGGCCGCCTTCCTTGTTGCCGGGAGAGGGGTTGTCGTCGAAGCTGCCGCCGAACTGGTTCAGGTAGCGCTTGTAGCCGCTGATGAAACCGAGGAAGCGTTCGGCTACCTCGCGGTTGCGAGCGCGCTTGACGAGCAGGTGTTCAGCGCCGAAGCACTCGGTGGTTTCGGCAAGGATGGCGCTGGCGCCGATGGCGGCGAGCATGTCGCTGGTGACGCCGAGCGCGGGGTTGGCGCTGATGCCGCTGAAGCTATCGGAACCGCCGCAGTTGAGGCCCAGGCGGATGTGCGAAGCGGGGACGGTGATGCGGGGTTGCGCGCTCATCTCTTCCATGAAGCCGAGGATCTTCTGGCGGGCGGCTTCGACGGTGCCGCGGGTGCCGCCGGAGGTCTGCAGCGTAAGGCCGTGCAGGCGGTTGGTGCGCGGAGCGTTGGGGCCAAGGTAGTGGTCGATCTGGTTCACCTCGCAGCCGAGGCCGATGATGAGGGCGGCGCCGACGTTGGGGTGGTTGAGGATGCCGGCGAGCGTGCGGCGGAGTTGGTCGGTGTCGGGGCCGATGGAGTGGCCGCAGCCTTCGCCATGAGGGAAGGCGACAACGCCATCGACGTGGGGCGGGAGGTTGGTCTTGTCGAAGGATTCGGCGATCCAGTTGACGGTGTAGGCGGCGCAGTTGGAGGCGGCGACGACGGCGACGTAGTTGCGGGTGCCGGCGCGGCCGTCCTCGCGGAGGAAGCCTTCGAAGGTGGGGAGGTTGGCGGGATAGGTGGGGAAGGGAACCTCGGAGGCGGGGAACTCATAGCCGAGGTCGTGGTCTTGGAAGGCGAGGTTGTGGGTATGGATGTGTTGGCCGACGGCGATGGCGGTTTTGGCGACGCCGATGTGCTGGCCGTAGCGGATGACGTGCTGGCCGGCGGCGATGGGGGCGATGGCGACCTTGTGGCCGGCGGGGATGGAGTCCGCGACGGGGACGTCGATACCTTGGACGAGGAGGCGGGCGCCGGGGGAGAGGGGTACGCGGGCGATGGCGACGTTGTCGGAGGCGTGGAGGCGGATGGCGGAGTTCTCCGCGGTGGGGAGTTTGGCGATGTCGAGAAGGCTCATTACTGGCTCTATTCTAACGTTCCCTTACAATATGACGTAATGACAGAACGCGCCGCGCCCGCACGTTGGGCTTTGATCGCCCTGCTGGCGCTGCCGTACACGTACTACTTGTCGGAGCCGGGGGTGCTGGGTCCGGATGAGGCGCGGTATGCGGCGATTGGGCAGGAGATGGCGCGGACGGGGGACTGGGTGACGCCGGTGTTGTGGGGCAAGCCCTGGTTTGAGAAGCCGCCGTTGCTTTACTGGCTGATTGCGGCGGGGACGAGGGTGGGGCTGCCGGAGGAGTGGGCGATAAGGCTGCCGGTGACGGCGCTGGCGCTGGCCTTGCCGGCGATGCTGCCTACAACGGAGGCGGCGCTGGTGTTGGCGACCAGCTTTGGTTGGTTGGCGCTGGGGCAGGTGGCGGTGACGGATATGCCGCTGAGCGTTTGTTTCCACGCCTGGTTGTTGCTGTTGGTGCGGGGAAGGCCGTGGGCAGCGGGAGTGGCGCTGGGGCTGGCGGTGTTGGCCAAGGGGCTGGTGCCGCTGGTGTTGGCTTTGCCGGTGGCGTGGATGTACCGGCGCGAGTGGCGGCCGTGGGTGGCGATGGTGGCGGTGGCGACACCGTGGTATGTGGCTTGTTACGCGGCGAACGGGGCCGTGTTTGTGGACGAGTTCCTTTGGAAGCACCATGTGGGGCGCTTTTTCAGCAGCGAACTGCAGCATGTGCAGCCGGTGTGGTTTTACCTGCCGGTATTGTGCGCGCTGTTTCTGCCGTGGACGCCCGCCTTGTTTGCGCGCGATTGGAAGCGGGAAGAGGCTCCTTACTGGGCGACGGCGCTGTGGGGATTGGTGTTCTTTAGCGCCTCCACGAATAAGCTGCCGACTTACTTGTTGCCCTTGTTGCCGAGCCTGGCGACGTTGGCGGGGCCGCGCCTGGGGCGGGGCAACTATGCCGGGGCGTCGGCGCTTTACGCGTTGTTGCCTGCCTTTGCGCCGTGGATTGCGCCGGCGTTGGCGAAGGGATTGACGCGGGCCATGGGGACACCCTTAAACTACCCATTGTTTGCGCTGGTGTTGGTGGCGGGAGGGTGTGCGTACCGCTGGCCGCGGAGAACGATGGTGGCGAGCTTTGTGCTGGCGGTGTTGCTGGTGAAGAACACGGTTTACCCGGGGCTGGCGGGAACGGTGACGGCGAAGGGGAGGGTGAAGGTGTGTGTGCCGGAGGGGGCGAGCCGGGGCTACCGCTACAGCCTTTACTACTATGCGGGGCGCGAAGTGCCGGATTGTGAAGCATCGGCGGAGGAGGCGGTGGAGCGGCGATAACGGAGCCAGGAGAGCAGGCTGCGGTGGAAGTCCCGCGAGTGTTGGGATTGGGCGCGCTGGAATTGAATGTGGACAGGCAGGAGGGTGCTGCGGAAGCGGGCGGCGTAGGTGAGCGCGTCGTCGGAGGCGGCGGGGGGTTGGAAGAGGGAATGCCAAAAATAGGTATCGAGGTGGCGGGCGCGCTGGCGCTGCCAAGCGGCGGATAGCATTTGATCGATGAATTCCGCTTCAAAGGAATTGGCGGGCTGGAATTGATCGTAGTAGGCAGAGGCATGGTGGAGGAACGCGTCGTGGTCCTCGTTGGGGAAGAGGTGGAGGGCGGCGACGGTGCGGAAGCGTTTTTGCCAGGCGTGGCGGCTCATGGGCGGGCTCCGGGAGGCGGGGCGGCGGAGGCAGGATTGGGGTGGGAGCGGGGGGGATTGGGTTTGTTTTGGCGCGGGGAAAATTTGGGAAAAGAAGGGGGCGGAGAGGGGGGGATTGCGGCCGCGGCGGAGAGAATGGCTTTTTGTTGGGCGGCAATTTCGGCGCATTCGAGCAGGAATTGGTGGAGGGCGAAGAAGGCATGGAAGGCGGCATCGGCTTCGCGGGCGAGGCGGACGCGGTGGCGGGAGAAGCGGAGGTAGCGGACTTCGAGGTTGGGGTTGCCGAAATCGGCGAGCATGTCGGCTTCGGCGAGGGCTTCGTACTGCTGGGCGCGTTGGGCTTGGAAACTGGAGAAGGCCCAGCGGTTGAAGAGGGCTTCTTCGGCTTGGCTGAGGGGGCGATTGGCGGCGCGGAGTTTATCGCAATGGGCGTTGAAGGCGGCCTGGAGTTCGGGGGAATGAGCGAAGAGGGAATCGTTGGAGGCGGACAGGCCGTGGGCGAGGGCGTTGCGGGAGACTTTGTGTTTGCCGGCGGCGGTGCGGGGTCCGGTGGAGTGTTGGGCGTTGGCCTGGTTGGCGAGGGTGCGTTTGCCGGGAGGGGTGTGCTGGTCGGCAGGGGGGTGTTGGTTATCAACTAAGTGCTGGCCGGGCGCGGGATTTTCGAAGGCGGGTTGTGGGCTGCTCATGTTTGAGTTGTGGCACGGGGGAGGGCGGGGAAGGTTGGGGATGGGGGCTAAGGGGTTGAAAAGAGGGGAGAAAGAAATTGCGGTGGGGTGGGAAGGGGGGGGATTTTGGGGGACAGAGGTACCCGTCCCTGAGCAGAAAAAAGCAAAAAATGATGGTGTGTGGCTGTTGAAAGGAAAGGGCTTAGGCGGAGAGGGGGGAGGAATGGGGATGAAATAAGGGGTTGTGGGGCGCTGTAAAATATTGAAGGTGAATGAGATATGGGTAGAGGCGTGGGGGCGGGTCAGGCTGTCCCGGAGAGACCCGCCGCCGCTGCGGGGCGTCCACGGCCCGAGATGCCCGTTGTGAGAAACATCAAGGTAGTAAAAGGAAATTGATGAACGAAAACAATCTTACGCTCTTAGAAATAAAATCTTGGATGGATGCGAGACGAAGTGGACTTCAGAATACTGAGGCATGGCGCGGCGCTCAAGAGTGCGAGGAAGAAGCAATTCCATTCGTAGTAGCGGATTTCGATGGGGTGGATGCAATGGGACAAATTACTGGTTGGGTCACAGGAAGATTTTTTTTCCATGTAATTCGGGTATCAGATGGGAAAGAAATTTACTGTAGGCAGCACTTGAATGTGACTTCATTGCATGAACTTAACCCTGCGTATCAAGAATTCTTGATCCATCTTAAGGTGCATTGATAGTGTGATTGACATTATTTGCATTGAGTTGTTGAGTTAATTATGTTCAAACTGATGGGCTAGGGCTTACTCGCCCGGTGACCTCACACAGGGTGGTGCGCACAATATCCTATGAACTTGCGACTGTAGATTCCTTTGGCAGATCAATCACGCGGACGGAAGGCGATAGAGCAACGTCCCTGAGGCGAAGGACAACATGAATGCATGATGATACTGGCCCAAAAACCTTGGTTTACCGATGCGGCGGGGAACCGTTGGTTGTTGAACCAGAGTGGGACGTTGATTCCGAACCTGGAGGCGACGCCGCGGGCGGCGCTGTTGACGGACCCGAGTCCGTTCACGGTGAAGAACCAGTGGAACGGGGCGCAGTATGACGCGGGCGGGAACCAGAGGACGAGCTGGGGGGACGGGACGGCGGTGGGGGCGGGGAAGTACGACTATGACGCCGAGAACAAGCTGAAGCGCGCGGAGGTGCGTTGGAGCTCCAGCAGCACAGGCGTGACGGAGTACGGGTATGATGGCGAGGGCCAGCGGGTGGTGCGGCGCGAGGGCGGGGTGGTGAAGACGGTGTTTGTGTATGACGCGATGGGGCAGATGGTGGCCGAGTATGGGGATGGTGCGGCGATGCCGTGTGCGACGTGCTACTTGACGGCGGACCATCTGGGCTCGACGCGGGTGGTGTGGGGCGCGGATGGGCAGATAAAGAAGCTGTATGACTATGCGCCGTTTGGGGAGGAAGTGGGGGCGAATTACCGGGCGGGGGATACGCGGTATCCGGGGCTGGTGTATCCAAGGGCGGGTGGGCAGGCGGTGTCGATGGAGTTTACCGGCAAGGAGCGGGACGCCGAGACGGGGCTGGATTACTTTGGGGCGAGGTATATGGCGAGTGGGCAGGGGAGGTTCACGTCGCCCGATCCTGGAAATGCCGGTGCTGAGCCGGAAGTAGCTCAGAGTTGGAACATGTATGGGTACGCGCTCAACAATCCAGGGAAGTACATTGATCCAAACGGGGAATCACCAACGCTCGCAACAGCCGGTATTGGGGCTGGGATTGGCTTTGCTGTTGGCGCTGGTGGTGAGTTATTTTCGCAGTGGCGCGCCGGTGGTGTATACAACTGGCAAAAGGTCGGCGCTAAGGGGGCTGGTGGTGCAGTGTTTGGCTTTGGCATAGGTCTAACGGGCGGCGCCAGTTTGTTTACGACCGGCGCTGTTGGAGCCAGTGCGAACCTACTAGGTGGATTACTTCAGCGCTCAATCGACGGCGATGGGAGTACCGAGATCTTCGATGAAGCGGAGGTGGCGTCCGATATTCTGTCGGGGGCGATCGGCGGCACCGTCGGACATCAAATTCAGGCTCTGCTCAGGGCAAAGTTGCCGTTGCCGGAATGGGCAAAGGCCCACTTGCGTGAAGCCAAGCGCCTCCGGAGGATCGCCAAAGGCCGAGCGGAAACGCGCCCTGGAAGTGCTGCGACTCTGACGCAGAACGCTGTAGCCTCAGAAAAGTTCGTAGGCAATGTCCTATTCGTGTGGCCCGCCGCTGGAGCACGTGGGCTTTCAAAGAAAGAGTCAAAGGAAGTAGTAAGGAGCACCATCCGGTACTTGACGCAGGAAGAAGAACAAAAGCTGCTGGAGCAGAAGTGAGCGCCCATAAGAAGGTGGCTACGCCGATACTTCCGTTTACCGCGAAGTATCGATTCGGATGGCAAGTGGCTGTGCTCTTGGCTTGGCCGGCTATTATCTGGTTCTTTCTCGGAGCGCACGGAACAGACGGTCGGCTTGCGTTCCTTAGCCTCTGGGACCAAGGTGGAATAGTGAAGAGGCTCGGTATCCTTTTCCTGCTAGTTCTTGTTCCAGGGTTACCGCTTGAAGTATTTCGTGCACGGACTGTATTTTTGGATGAGGAGATTCGCCACTTGCCGACCTTCGGCCGTTGGCGGAAGTATCGCTACCAAGACATCGTGGATTTGGAAGTGTTTCCGAATGAGTTCTCCCGGCTGGAGTTTCAAGACGGTCGGGTGCTAAAAATCTGGGCTATGCGCGCGGATCCGGAGGTCGTTGAAGCGATCATCCGCCAAAAGTGGCAGCCGGAGCAGGTTATACGGAGTAAGCAAGGCAAATCAACACGTTCGCGGGAATCGGCGTGAGAATGCCGTTTGGAGAATCAACAGGTTTTCGGCGCGTAAAACCTGAGCCGTCACCGCGAAGCATCTGGTGGGAAGGGACATCCTAACGGGGGTCGTGAATTCTTTCAGCAGAAAAAAGCAAGAATTGGATGCACATGATTGAAGATATGGCCCTCGGCGACGACGGGCGTGACGGAATACGGGTATGATGGCGAAGGCCAGCGGGTGGTGCGGCGCGAGGGCGGAGTGGTGAAGACGGTGTTTGTGTATAACGCGATGGGGCAGATGGTGGCCGAGTATGGTGATGGTGCGGCGATGCCTTGTGCGACTTGCTACTTGACGGCGGACCATCTGGGCTCGACGCGGGTGGTGTGGGGGGCGGATGGGCAGATGATGAAGCTGTATGACTATGCGCCGTTTGGGGAGGAAGTGGGGGCGAATTACCGCGCCGGGGATGCGCGGTATCCGGGGCTGGTGTATCCAAGGGCGGGTTTCTGGGCGTAGGGACGGGTCCGGCTGTCGCAAAATTCGAAATGTTAAGAAATGCTAAGGGACAGAGCGACCCGTCCCTAGGCGAAAAATATCAAAAAATATGTTCGGGCGCGTGTTGAAAAGAATAGGGTTAGGGGTGGAGCGGGCAGAAAGCGGGAAATGAAAGAGAGGTTAGCAGGGGGTCAACCCACAGGAAAGAAAGGAGTTGCGGGGCGAGGCGTAGGGACGCGTCAGGCTGTCCCAGATAGACCCAGATAGACCAGATAGACAGATAGAACCAGTCGCAGCAGCGGATGCGGATGACTGGTGCAATGCAGAGGAGTGGCGTGAGGGGAGCCTGGGCGGATTGTGCGGGGGATTGTGAGGGGGCGTGGTATCCTAAGGAGGAGGAAAGAATGATGCGGAAAGTGATACCTGGCTAAATTAGGCATTCCATTCTGAAGCGATGCGTTTGCGCTCCAGTTTGGAGCGGACTTCGAGGACACGCTGGGTGAATTGGGGTTGTTGGGCGAGAAGGTAGAGTTCGCCGTTGGGTGCGAGATCGGTATTGAGGATGGCAAGAACGCCGGCTTCGTCAAAGCTGGTGCGGGATTCCAAGTGTTCCATGGCTTCTTTGAGTAGGGCGAGTTGTTTCTGCTCGTTTTCGGGCGAGATGGGTGAGCCGAGGTGGCTGGCTAGTTTGGTAAGGGCACAGGCGAGATTGTAGTGGGGAACGGCATTTTGGAAGGGGTGCCCATCGCCGATGCCTTCCCAGTCTTGGGTCGTAAGCGCTTCGCGAAGGTGATTCACGGCTTCTTCGGTTCGCGCGGGGGACTCTTCATCCAATAAGTAGGCTTGCATGATGAGGGCGCGTTTTTGGAGGCGCTTTTTCCGGAGGCTTTCGGCTACGAGGGCCCTGGCTTCGGCAAGACGATCGGAAACGGGGGAGGGGTGCCCGAGGAGAAAGCCATCAGAAGAATCGTTCATGAGGCGATGGGCCTTTTCGTTGAGGAGGCGGTGGTCGTGGGGGCAGAGTTTGAGGGCGCGGTCCAGGTAATAGCGGCTGAGGGCCATTTCGTCCTGGGATAGAGGCTGGAGGTGGGGGAGAGGGAGGGCGGCTTCCGCTTGCCGGGCGTGGTGGGCTTTGGCCATGTGGAACACGCTGAACAAAAGACAAACGCTGGCTAATTCGCCAGATTCTTGGGCGCGGAAAGTTTCGAGCAGGGGAAAGTATGTTTCGAGGCGTTCGACGCGCTGGCGGATATCGGGTTCGACACGCGAGAAGGTTTTGCGGTGGATGCCAACCTGACGCTGGAGTTCTCCGAATTGCTGGAGGGCGCGGTTGAGACGATCGCTGAGACCCTCGATTCCTGGCATTTGGGATTCGATTTGCTGGCGGAGTTTTTGGAAGTCGGCTTGGAGATCAGACTTCAGAGTGGCAAACTCTTTATCGAGGCGTTCCCGGCGATTTTCGAGATCGGTTTTGTGATCGGCAAGGTCGGTTTGGGCGCGAGTGGTGAGGGCTTCGAGGGACTTGAAGGAGAGAATGCCCTGAGCGAGGGCATAGATGGTGCCGAGGCCGGCGAGAAAGAGGAGGAGTTGTTGGGTGCGGGCGAGGTCGCTGTGGGCGAGGTCGACAAGGGCGCGGAGGCTTGCGAGCTGTTGCTTGAAGGCGTCGAAGGTGAGTTGGTCGGGAAGGGGGGCCCAGGGTTGCGCGAAGAGGCCAACGGGGAAGTAAAAATAGACAATGGCGGAGAGCAGGAAGAGGAAGAGGTAGAAAGCAGGGCGGGAATAGCGGTGCATGGGGATCTTCCGCATTATGACGGAAAGCGGAAGAAGATTGGTGGAAGGGGAGCAGGGGCCGCGAGGGCGGGTGCTCCCCGAAGTTGAGGGTGGGTTATTTTGAGGCGCTGCGAGAGGCGATGACTTTGTCGATGATGCCGTACTCGATGGCGGTGGGGGCTTCCATGATGTAGTCGCGCTCGGTGTCGCGGGCGATTTTGTCGATGGGTTGGCCGGTGGCTTCGCTCATGATGCCGTTCATGACTTCCTTCATGCGCAGAATCTCTTTGGCATAGATATCGATATCGGTGGCCTGGCCGCCGAGGTTGGACATAGAGGGCTGGTGGATCATGATGCGGGAGTGGGGGAGGGCAAAGCGCTTGCCTTTGGTGCCGCAGGCGAGCAGGACGGCAGCCATGGAGGCGGCTTGGCCAACGCAGTAGGTGACGATGTCGGGCTCGACGAGATTCATGGTGTCGAGGATGGCGAGGCCGGCGGTGATGGAGCCGCCGGGGGAATTGATGTAGATGTTGATATCGCGTTCGGGGTCTTCGCTGGCGAGGAAGAGGATTTGGGCGATGACAAGGTTGGCAATTTGGTCATCAATGGGGGTGCCAAGGAAGATGATGTTTTCCTTGAGCAGGCGGGAGTAGATATCGAAGCTGCGCTCGCCGCGGGTGGTTTGCTCGACGACCATGGGGACGAGGACAGAGTTGTGATATTCGGGGGTACCGTATTTGGGCATAAGAGTGGAAGTTCCTTGGTTAATTGCGGCCGCAGAGGCCAGGGGTGGCGCACATGCCGGCGGGGCAGCCTCCGGGCTGGGGGGCTGGGGATTTCGAGCCGGCGACGGCGGGGGCGAAAGAAGAATACTGTTGGTTCAATTCCGCGGAATTGCAGCTGGGGCAGCGGAGAGAATCGCGATCGGCGGCGCGGCGGAGCAGCTTTTCGAATTGGTTGCCGCAGGAGGTGCAGGCGTATTCGTGGATCGGCATAGCTAACTGTTTCCATGCTAGCAGCGAAGGAGCGGGGGCGGGACTGGAGAATCGGCTAGCGAAGGGATATCAGCGAACAAATTCAAGCGCGAGGGCATCAATGGCGGCGAGGACGCCGGCGGAGGGTTCGTTGAAATTGTTGGCGACGATTTGGAAGATGACGGTGCCATATTTCTTGCTGGTGGCGTAGCCGCCGAGGGCAGAAACGTGGGAGAGGGTGCCGGTTTTGGCCTGGATGGCGCGGGCGCGTTCATTGCCGTTAAAGCGGCGGCGGAGGGTGCCATCTGTGGCGCCGGTGGGCAGGAAGGAGGCGAACTGCTCGCGCCAGGGGGTGGACCAAAGGTGGCGGAGGAGGCTGACGGTGGCGACGGGGCTGACGAGGTTTTGGCGGGAGAGGCCGGAGCCGTCGGTAAGGTAGGTGTCGCGTTCGGGGTTGACGCCGGCGCGGCGGAGGAAGTCTTCCAACTTTTGTTGCTTCTCGGCGGCGCGGCGGAGGAGTTCGCAATGGAGGTTCTGGCTGACTTTGTTGGCGACGGTAAGCAGTTGGTCGAGCGGCGGGGAGGTGCGGCGGGCGAGTTCGATCTGTTCGGGCGAGGCTTGGGGCGTGTGGCGGGCTTCCGTGGGGCCGAGGACGGCGATGCCTTCTTGCTCAAGGACAAGGCGGAAGGCGCGGGCGGCGAAGAGGGCGGGATCGTCGACGGCGAATTCGCCGCTGGGGCGGGAGGCGGGAAGGGAAGGGGTGTATTCGGGGAGCGGGGGATCGAGCACGATTTGGCCGTTTTCGGATTTCCAGGCGATGGCGTTGTCGTTGAAGCTGAGGGCGCTGACCGGGGCGCCGTAGCTATATTGTGAGTCGCCGGCGCCCCAACCGGAGGGGACGGGGCGGTGTTCGAAATAGGTGTCGTCACCGATGAGCGAACCGGTGACGAGGCGGATGTTTTTTTGCTTGAGTTGGGCGGCGAGTTCGCGCAAGGGAGCGAGGCGATCGGGGGAGTAGGCGTTGCGGACATCGTAGGGGTAAATGCGGCTCGAAAGGCTGGGGTCGCCTTCGCCGTAGAGGACGAGATTGCCGTGGAGGACGCCGTTTTCATCGGGCGGGGCGGAGGCGAGGACGCGGGTGTGGAAGCGGTGCTCGGGGCCGAAGGTGGCAAGGGCGAAGGAGGTGGAGAAGAGTTTGGTGTTAGAGGCGGGGACGAAGAATTGCTGTTCGTTCCATTTGGCGAGGACGCGGCCGTTTTTGGCCTGGACGGCGTAGAGGCCCCAATGGACGCGGGGGTGCAGTTTGAGGATTTTTTTGATGCGGCCCTGGAGGGGTTGGGCGGCGAGGGGCGAAGCGAGGGGGAGAGAAAGGGAGAGGAGGAGGAGTATTCCCAAGCGATGGAACAGCATGCTTCCATTTTTCCCACGGATGGGTACGAAAGTATAGCTACAGTGAAGTACAATAAGGTGGTTAAGGCGAATGCCCCTCCTCTCTTTCCGCGTCCGCCGGCGTCTGGCGGCCTACCAAAGATTGATGCGTGAACTTCGCCTAGTGGCGAAGGGATTGCTCAGTTCCCGGCACGTGGTGCAGGCGCACATTGTGCCGATCCGGCGCTGCAACATTGATTGTGGCTATTGCAACGAATACGACGATTTTTCGCCGCCCGTGCCGCTGGACGTGATGAAGGAGCGGATCCAGGCGCTGGGGCGCATGGGGGCGACGCTGATTACGATTAGCGGGGGCGAACCGCTGCTGCACCCGGACCTGGACGAAGTTATTGCGGAGATTCGCAAGGTGGGGGCGATTGCGGGGCTGATCACGAACGGCTACCTGTTGAATGTGAAGCGCATTGAGCGGCTGAACGAGGCGGGGCTGGACCATTTGCAGATTTCGATTGACAACCTGGTGCCGGACGAGGTTTCCAAGAAGAGTTTGCGCGTCATTGAGATGAAGCTGAAGTGGTTGGCCGAGCACGCGCTGTTCCACGTGAATATCAACAGCGTGGTGGGGGCGGGGACGAAGAATCCGGAAGATGCGTACGTGATTGCGACGAAGGCGCACGAATTGGGGTTGAGCTCGACGGTGGGGATTATTCACGACGGGAGCGGGCAATTGCGGCCCTTGGGCGCGGAGGAGCGGGACGTGTTTCACCGCATCCGGGCGCTATCGAAGAAGAGCTACGCGCGGTTGAACCAATTCCAGGAAGCAATTGCCGAGGGGCGGCCGAACGATTGGAAGTGCCGGGCGGGGGCGCGGTATTTGTATGTATGCGAGGACGGGCTGGTGCACTATTGCTCGCAACAGCGCGGCTATCCGGGAGTGCCGGTGACGGAGTACACGGCGGAGCAGCGGCAGCGGGAGTATTTAACGAAGAAGGGTTGCGCGCCGAATTGCACGGTGAGTTGTGTGCACCAGACGTCGATGATGGATTTTTGGCGGGACCCGCAGCCGCTTGAGGCGTTGGATTTGCCGAAGCGGGAGCAGGAGTTGGTGCAGATTCAGGTTAGTGGGCGGTAGGGGGGGGCGATTGGTTCTTCCTATTTGGCGATCGGGGACCCGATCCACCAAATAATGCCGTTTGGGTCAACTACCCCAGCATTGCGATGGCCATATGGCTTGTCCTCGGGAGCAGATTCCGAGAGTGCTCCGGCAGCGATGGCTTTGTGGTAATTCTCATCGCAGTCCGGAACCCACAAATAGAGGGCTGCTTGGCGAGGCTTCCAAAGTTCACTCGCTTGTCCAAGCATTAGTTGGGAATCTCCAATGGTGAGCTCAGCGTGCATAACACTACCATCGCCATTTCGCTGGTTCAGATTGACTGTGGCGCCGAAGGCTTCCTCGAGGAAGCGAATCTCTGACTCGGCATCGGCAACCACTAAGTAGGGAGTGATCGTGCGGTAGGTGTTTATTGGTTGAGCCATGGGCTTAGCTTAAACAGTTTTGCTGCCGTTAGGATTGTAAAAAACTGACGTGGTTCTGAAACGATGTCTTTCCTTGGCCGTAGGCTCGCGGTGTGATTCCGGAAAACTCTCGGAACTCGTGGATTAAGTGGGCCTGATCGGTATAGCCGCAGGACAGTGCCAAGTCTGCCCACTCCACCTCGTTGCGCTGGTGCGCGCTGCTTACCACTTGCTGAAAGCGCTTTAGCCGGCAGAATCGTTTCGGAGTAACGCCGACTTCCGATTTAAAGCGTTCGATGAATCGCTTCTCGCTAAGCCCAATTACAGACTTGACCTTAGCCACTTGCGCAACGGAAGCAGAGGCAAGAAACTCTCCAAGCGCGAAGCCCACCACGGGATGAAGGGCCCGGTCGTTCCAGGTATCGAAAAGTGTTTGCTCGAGAATGTCCAATACTGCTGAGGCAGTGTGGGCGCTCAGAAGCCGGTCCCGCAAACGATTGGTCGTTTCGCTGCCCCAAACTGAATCGAGCGGGACGTCTCTATTTGTAAAATCGGAAGCTGGTTGAGCGACAAAGGGAAGGGTACCACCTGGCCGAAAAGTAACTCCGGCGACATTTGTGAGTTCGTCGCTGTCGATGAGTTGTGCGCTCGACGAAACACCAGAAAGTATGCTGCCAGGTCCGATCGCGCAGAGCAGTTCATTACCCTGTGCCCTGTAGATCCGGGTTTGATCCTCCGCGAGATTCACCACCAGTTGAGGGGCGCCCGAAGGGAGTACGCGCTCAATCCTTCGAATTGCGGGCTCGCTTCGATAAACCCACAAGGACTCAACGAAAAGGTGCAGCGGGGATGCCGGCCTGCGCTGAAAGTAACGCACCAAAAAATTGTCGCACTTGCATATACCCACAGGCCATGTGAGGCAACTATTTATTTATCCCCCACGTTCCTACCTGTGCGGGGAGGTGTTGAGCCAATGGCAAAGCCGCAACATAGGGACTCAATCTATGGCTGTTCTCTCTATTTTGTTTCCTCTGTGCGGAATATTTTGAGCCGTTTCATCCGCTTGTTGACGCGTATTGGAGTGAGAAGCACATAGCATCCCCGAACTGGTTTTCTTCCCACCCGAAGAAAGGTGCCAGCTTTGGCATAGTTGAGCCTGCGTGAAGAGAGAGCACGCGGGCTCATTTTTTTGGGGAAGCTAGGAGGCTGGCCAACAGGCATCGAGCCACATGCGGAGCGTGGAACGGTGCCAATCCGGGGTAGGACCACTTAAATAGGGCGCCAGCTCCGATTCAAAGCGCGAAACCAAGGTTTCTTTCGTTATGAGGTGGGATTGCGCAAGGTAAATTACATCGCGGATGTCGCGATCGTTGCTGCGTTCGAGTTTTGTTAATGCCAGATCGTGCGGCTCCAGCACCCATAGGCGCACGCACTTCCAAATGGGGAAGATCCTCCGGATGCGGGTTTCGTAATCATCCGGATAATTCGAGACAGCGACGTGATCGATGTAAACGCGGTGCTTGCGGTGAAGGGGTGATTGTCTTCCCGCCAAAGCCATTATTTTTTGCGCGGCGCTTGGGGGAGAGACGGAGAGGACATCAAGGTCTGCGGTTTCTCGCGCGAAACCGTAATGCTGGCTTACGGCAAAACCACCGAAGCAGTGAAGATCTATGGGCGAGCGGAGGGCCTCATCGAGGTCGGTTAAGAAGGAATGCCATGGCTCAGCGGGGGAATCAGGCGGCATGGGGAGATTGATGAGAGGAGAGGCGGGTGAGAATGTTCCAGTGCGCGGCAAGAGGCGAGCGGTTGGTGCGCATCCACTGGCGAGTGGCGGGGGGCATGGAATCCCAGCAGAGGGTGTCCTCGGCGAGCAGCCGGGCGCGCTCCAAGTCCTGCACGGCCGACAGAGCGGCGGGCGTTTTTACGGGCGCGAGTTCTAGCAGGAAACCGAGACGGTTCTGGAGGTTGTGGAGTTTAGCCTGGCGGATGAGGGAGGGGTAGTCGAAGTGGCTTTCGAAGTTCGCGATGAGCCAAGGAAGGGATTCGACGATGCGGGCATCGGCATCGGTTTGGGAGAGAACCGAGAGGAGGAGGGCTGAGGGTTGGACGCGGGAGCGGGTTTTGGGGAAATGAGAAAAACCTGGGTAGCCAAGAGTGCTGAGTTGGGAGCGGAGACGGTCGTCAGGTGAATGGTGCGGAGTCTTCGGAGACGAGGATTGAAGCCGATTGCGCAACTTTGCCGTGACAGGGCGGGCGCCTTTTTCGAGCAAAGAGAGGTAGGGCTGCGAGACACCCAACAGGGATGCGGCGTCGACCTGCGTCAGGCCTTTGCGTTTGCGCCATTGGAGTAAGCCCGGCATGACCGTTTCTTTCTTAGTTTAGCATGTAATATTACAAAGCAGCATGGGATGCTATGGCGGTGAGACAGGGGAATTTGTTGCGGGACCCCTAGAAGCAAGAAGGCCGCCCACGAGAGGGGCGGCCTGGGGTGATGTTGGGGGGGAGTGGGGGAAGGTGGGGCGCTTAGGCGCGCATGACATTTTCCGCCATCAGGCCCTTGGGGCCTTGCTTCAAATCAAATTCGACATCAATGCCTTCGTCGAGGGACCGGTAACCTTGCATGTTAATGGCCGAAAAATGAACGAAGACATCTTCACCCGTGGAACGCTGGATAAAGCCGAAGCCCTTCGCGTTGTTGAACCACTTCACTTTGCCTTTTTCTCTCACTACGATTCTCCTAGGTATACGGCCCCGGAATGGGAGGAGTGGGGCCGCCAAAACTTCGCCTGATTTTCTCAAACTTCGGATTGCCTTGCAATAAAAAATTGCATCTCTATTTACAAAACTAATCACAGTTTGGTTTCTGGATGGCGATGAAATAGCGAAATGAGGGGAAGTGCCAGGATATGTGGGCGTGGGGGCGGAGGTGGGAAAGCTCGAGGAGGCTTGCTAATTCGGGGCGGCGCCAGGCTGCAGCAACGCTGAGCTCGCCGTCGTGGACGGTAAGGGGGTGCCAGCGCAACAAAGGGCGCGTGGCGCGGAGGAAGTGGTAGGAGAGGGGGTGGCGGTGGAGGTCCTGGACGAGGACGAGGCGGCGGGCGACGCGGTGCATTTCGACGAGAAGGCGGACGCAATCGGGGTTGGAGAAATGGTGGAGGAAGAGGGAGCAATGGACGACGTCGCAGGAGGAATTGGCGAGGGGAAGGCGGAAGGCATCGGCGGCGAAGCGGCGAGGGGAGGCGCCTTGGAGGTTGCGGGGGTCGAGGTCGAGGACGAAGGCGCGGGAGGCGGGGAAGGCGGATTGGACGGCTTGGGCCATGTCGCCGGAGGCGCCGCCGACGTCGAGGAAGGTGAAGGGGGCAGTGGGAGGCAGATATTGGCGCAGGAGGGCGAGGAGGCGGCGGCGGGCGAGGGTGAGGGAGTTGATGCGGCGGATGTCGGCGAGGTTGGCGCGGCGATCGGCGGGGGAAGCAAGGGGGAGGAGTTCCTGGCTAAGGACGCGGTGTTGCAAGAGGCGGAGTTGCAAGAGTATTATGCTCTCACGATTGGACTTGGATTGTTGCGGAGGCGTGTCAAACTGAACCCTATGGACTTTTTGGCAGGTGACATGGGCTGGGTGGAGGTAATCTGCGGCCCCATGTATTCCGGCAAGACGGAGGAGTTGATCCGGCGGCTGCGGCGGGCGGTGATTGCGCGCAAGACGGTGCAGGTGTTTAAGCCGCTGCGGGACCAGCGCTACGGGGTGGACGAGATTGTGAGCCATTCGCAGCAAAGGCTGGAATCGACGAACGTGGAGCGGGCGGAGGAGATATTGGCCCAACTGAACCCGCGCGCGGAAGTGGTGGGGATAGACGAGGCCAATTTTCTGGGCCAGGACCTGGTAGCGGTAGTGAACCGGATTGCGGATGCGGGCAAGCGGGTGATTGTGGCGGGGCTGGATACGGATTACCAGGGGAGGCCTTTTGCGCCGATTCCGGACCTGCTGGCGACGGCGGAGAGCATTACGAAGACGCTGGCGATTTGCGTGCGGTGCGGCAACCCGGCAAAACAGACGCAACGCATTTTCGCGAGCGCGGATCTAATTGTGGTAGGAGCGGCGGGGATGTACGAAGCGCGGTGCCGGGCGTGTTTTGAGCCTGGCGAAGACAAGCAGGAGTGGTTGGCGCTGGAGCCTGCGGCGCCGGAGTCCGCCGCGAGATGAGCGGGAACGAGTTTTGTTAGAGTAAGCTCTTACGAAGGAGAAAGTGCGATGAGTGAAAACCAATACGGCGCGCCGGCGGGAGACAGCGGCGGCGGCTTGAAGATGGCCATCTTGTTCGGCGCGGTGATTGCGCTGTTGGCCTCGAACGTTTATCTGTATTTGCAATTGGACCGCATGCGCGGCGAAATGGATACGGTGCAGGCGACGCTGGACGAAAAGCTGAACGATGTGAAGCAGAGTTCGGCGGCGGCAACGGCGACCAGCCGGCGGAACCTGGAAAGCATGCAGGAGCAACTGGAAACGGCGAGGCGCCAAGCGGCCATGGCCGTGGGCCAAGCCAAGACCGAAGCCGACCAAAAGGTAGCGGAAGTGGCGCGGCGTTTGCAGGCCGAGCAGGAGAAGGCCAAAGAGCAGCTTTCGACCGAGATCCAGCAGAAGACGGCCGAAGTGGCCAGTGCGGCGGAGACTAAGATTGGCGAAGTGAAGACGGAAGTTTCCAGCGTAAAAACGGAAGTTTCGTCCACCAAGTCCGAACTGGAAAAGACGATCGCAGATTTGAAACGCGTGACCGGCGATCTGGGAATTCAAAGCGGCTTAATTGCGACGAATTCGACGGAGCTGCAGGCCTTGAAGCGCCTAGGCGAGCGGAACTACTACGAATTCAATCTGGGCAAGACGAAGCAACCGCAGCGCATTGGCGACATTATGGTGCAACTGCGTAAGGCGGATATGAAGCGGAACCGTTACACCGTATTGATGGTGGTGGACGATAAGAAAATTGAGAAAAAGGACAAAACCATCAACGAGCCGGTTCAGTTCCTGACATCGAAGGCGCGGCAGCCGTACGAGTTTGTGGTGAACGAGGTGCGCAAGGATGTGATTATCGGTTACCTGGCGACGCCGAAAGTGATGGAGCCACGTAAGTAGCCAACGAAAAGCGTTGAGTCAATCGGCCCCAATCGTGAAAGCGGTTGGGGCAATTTGCATGGGATGACCGTTTTTGCTGATTCCTGACGCGTTGCTAAGTAAGAGGCTTCAAGGGGGTTGATACGTTTGGCCCCTGACATGCATCTATAGAAGCAGCCGGAAAGGAAGTTAGAAAAATGTCCGTTAGAGTCATTGTCCGCGCGGTTGCCTGGCCTGGGGAAAATTCACAGCTTTGGTTGGAGAAGCACAGCCGGGAAGCCGCAAGATTGTTGAGCGAGTTTTTGATGCCGAGCGCCGCGATGGCGTTTTTGTTGGCGCTGTGGCGCGTTACGGCCGATTTGGGTTGGACAACGAGTTTTGTGTTTGCCGAGGGGATGCTGTACCACTGGCAGGTGTGGCTGGCTTTGAGCTTGGGGCTGGGGGCGGCGCATAAGCAATTGGCGAACCGCCTATGAATTGCGGGGGTGGAAAGGCTGCTTTGTTAGGCTAAAGATAGCGTGGCAATGCGGTATACATCGGGCGGGTCCTACACGAGTAACTTTGATTTTGCGGTGCCGCGGGGCATTAAGCTGCTGCTGATTGCAAATATCGGCTTGTTCCTGCTTTACTTCTTCGCGGACTTCTTCGGGATGGAGAGGCTGTTTGAGCCGTTTCAATTGATCCCGGCGCAGACGGTGGAGCGGTTGTTTTTCTGGCAGCCGTTTACGTACTTGTTCCTGCACGATCCGCGCGGGGTGAGCCACATTCTGCTGAACATGCTGATGCTGTTCTTTGCGGGCAAGACGCTGGAGGAGACGTGGGGCTTCCGGCGCTTTTTGCGTTACTACTTCCTGTGCGGCATTGGGGCGGCGCTGTGCGTAATTGTGTACGGCTATGTGATGGGCGAAAAGCAGGTGGCGACGATTGGGGCCAGCGGGTCGATTTTTGGCTTGCTGTTGGCGTTTGGGATGTTGTTTCCGGACGCCGTGATTCTGTTGGGGATGATCTTCCCGATTAAGGCGAAGTACGCGGTGATGATTATGGGGGCGATTGCGTTCTTGGGGACGTTGAAGGGCGGCGGAAGTGTGAGCCACATTGCGCACTTAGGGGGGATGCTGTGCGGGTTTTTGATTATCCGGGCGGAGCGGAAGGGCAAAAATGTGTTGGGGACGCGCAGCGGACCGGGCATTGTCAAACAGCTCGAGGCTGCCTGGCGGGACTACAAGCTAAAGCGCGCCAAACGGAAGTTTGAGGTTTACATGAACCGGCAAAACAAACAAAACCGGGGCGGCGGACCGTACGTCCAGTAAGACAGCGGGGCTTGCGAGAGCCCAAGCGTAACTCTTTAGCCGATTGCGATAAAGTGAAGCCCATGAAATTGATTCGTTATTCTCCTTTTTTGACGCTGGTGTTGACGGCGGTATTGACGGTGGCAGTGCTGGTGAGTTGGACGCCTCCGCGCGCCGAGGCGCAAAGCGGACCGAAGAAGGAATCGAGCGAAACGGTGGCGCGCCCGAAGAAGAAAGGGAGCGCGGGCGAAGTGCCACGCGAGGAAGAGCTGGAGAAGATTCCCTCGAAGCTGAACAAGAAGGGGCAGACGGAATTGCCCGAAGGCGTGCCGACGTTCCGTTCGGATGCGACGAACGTGAATGTGGACGTGGCCGTGATTGATAACAAGGGCCGCTTCATTCCCAACATTCCGAAGGATTACTTCCGGATTCTCGAGGACAACGTGCCGCAGAAGATTTCTGACTTCGCCATGGGCGAAGCGCCAATGACGGTGTGCATGGTGATTGAGTTTTCGAATTTGTACCAACAGTACTGGAGTTCGGGCTGGTACGAGACGCTGCAGGCCAGCTACGGATTCCTGCAGACCTTGAAGCCGGAGGACTATGTGGCGGTGGTGGCGTATGATTTGCGGCCGGAGATTTTGAGCGACTTTTCAACGGATAAGCGCAAGGCGCAGGAAGCGATGGCGCGGTTGCGGATTGCGGCGTTTAGTGAATCGAATCTTTACGATGCGTTGACCGATACGGTGGACCGCATGAGCGAAATTGAAGGGCGCAAGGCGGTGGTGTTGATTGCTTCGGGCATTGATACCTTCTCGAAGCAGACGTTTGGGGAAGCGCGGAAGAAGATTCAATCGGCGGGGGTGCCGATTTATGCGATTGGGATTATGCAGGCCTTGCGCGAGTGGATGGATTCGCGGGGCTACATGGGGCCGATGGCGCGGTTGGACTTTTTGCAGGCCGACAACCAGATGCGGACGTTTGCGAAGGAAAGCGGCGGGATGAGCTTTTTCCCGCGGTTTTTTGGGGAGTTTCCGGGCATTTACGGGGCGATTCACCAGGCGCTGCGGAACCAGTATTCGTTGACCTACATGAGTTCGAATCAGGCGCGGGACGGGAAGTTCCGAAAGATTAAAGTGGAACTGATTGACCCGAAGACGAACCAACCGCTGCGCGTGGTGGACGAGAAGAGCAAGCCGATAAAATACCAAATTATCGCGAAGATGGGCTACACGGCGCCGCGCGAAGTGGAGTAATCGGCGGGTTACGTTCTGGTTTCACGGACCATTGTTGGCGCGTGGTGTCAAGCAAAACATCTCCTTCGGTTTGAGGCGAATACAAAGGTGTTGACGCTCGGAAAAATCGTCTGCTACTTTGGCAAAGTCTCATGGAAAAGAAGGGTGCGGGAAGCCGGGCGAGAAAGAACGGCAAGGGAGCGACGGGGCATTTATTGCTGGTGGATGACCACAAGGATGGGCTGGCGGCGCGCAAGGCGGTGTTGGAGGAATTGGGGCACACGGTGACGACGGCGGGCAACGGGCAGGCGGCTTACGACCTGCTGCAGCAGCAGGCGTTTGACCTGCTGGTGACGGATTTCAAAATGCCAAAGCTGAACGGGCTGGAGTTGATTGCGCGCTTGCGGGCCGAGGGGCAGACTTTGCCGATTGTGCTGCTGAGCGGCTATTCAAACGTGGTGGACTGGAAGGCGTGCGGGGCGGATGATGTGCTGGAGAAGTCTTCGAACGAACTGGTGCACTTGGTAAGCGCGGTGGGGCGGCTGTTGGCGCGGAAGCCGAAGCGGAAACCGGTGAAGCAGGCCAAGGTGGAAGACATTCAGGCAGAGGGCTTGCCGAAGGTGCGGCGGCAAACTTCCTAAACTGGAAGGGATGCGAGTTTTCCTTTGCTGCCTGATGGTGGCGACACTGCTGACGGGACAGACACGGAAGCCAGCTGCGGCGAAGGTGGCAAAGGCGAAGGTACCATTGCACGTGCCGCGCGGGACCCCGACGGCGGTGCGGACGATGATGCAGCAGATGACGCTGCGGGAGATGGTGGGGCAATTGGTGATGGCGCCGTTTTATGGGGAGAACCCGGCGAGTACGCGGAAGGCGTATAAGGACTATGTGCGGTTGGTGGCGCCGCCAGCCAAGGGCGGGCTGGGCGTGGGGGGATTGATTCTGTTGAACCGCGTGAAGCGGGGATTGGTGCAGCGGGCGGAGCCTTATGCGGTGGCGGCGTTTTTGAACCGCATGCAGAAGCTGGCGAAGGTGCCGCTGGTGGTGGGCGGAGACTTTGAGCGCAGTGCTTCGATGCGGGTGAATTTGCCAGCGGTGTTTCCGCCGGCGATGGCGTTTGGGGCGGTGGATGACTTGGCGTTAACGCGGGCCTTTGGGGCGGCGACGGCGAGGGAATCGCGGGCGCTTGGCGTGCATTGGGTGTTTGCGCCGGTGGCGGATGTGAACAACAACCCGGAGAACCCGATCATCAATACGCGCAGCTTTGGCGAGGACCCGGCGAAGGTGGCGGCGCATGTGAAGGCCTTTATCGAAGGGGCGCGGACGGCGGGCAAGAACCAGGTGTTGCTGACGGTGAAGCATTTTCCGGGGCACGGCGATACGGCGACGGATACACACCTAGGGTTGGCGAAGATTGAGGCGAGCCGGGAGCGGCTAGAGGCCGTGGAACTGGCGCCGTTTCGCGCGGCCATAGCCGCGGGCGTGGATGGCGTGATGATGGGGCATTTGGCCGTGCCGGCGGTGGAAGAGGAAGAAATTCCCGCGACGCTTTCGGCGAAGGTGATGGACCGCTTGCTGCGGCGGGAATTGGGCTTTGGGGGATTGCTGGTGACGGATGCGATGGACATGCGCGGGCTGACCAGCCAATACGCGGCGGGGGAGGCGGCGGTGAAAGCCCTGGCGGCGGGGGCGCAGGTGTTGATGGTGCCGGCGGACCCGGCGGCGGCAATCCGGGGGGTGGTGGAGGCGGTGGAAAAGGGGAAGTTGCCGGCCTCGCGGGTGCACAATGCCGTGGCGGCTTTGTTGGCGGCAAAGCAGCGCTTGGGACTATTGAAAAGCCGCTACATTTCTCTTGAAAATGTTTCCGAGCAGATTGACGCGCCGGAGCTGGCGGAGTTGGCGCAAACGGCGAGCGAGCGGGCGCTGGCGACGTTGAAGAACGAGGGCGGCGTGTTGCCGCTGGGGAAGCCGGGGGAGGCGTGCTGGGTGGTGCTGCAGGAGAACCCGGCGGCGCCGGTGGGGCAGCGCTTCTTGGAGGAGGCGCAAGCGCGAGCGCCGAAGTTGCGGCACTGGACCATTCACGCGCGGTTGAGCGAGGAAGAACGGGCCGAGGCGCTGGAAGAGATGGGCAACTGCGGCAAGACCGTGGTGGCGAGCTTTGTGACGGTATCGAGCTTCCGCGGGGACGTGGCGTTGCCGGAGGCGCTGGCGGGCTTTGTGAAGGCGCTGGAAGAGCGGGGAGCGCCGTTGGTGGTGGTGGCGTTGGGGAGCCCGTACGTGTTGCGGGCCTTTCCCGGTGCGGCGGGGCACGTGGCGACGTTTTCCTCAACAACGGCCAGCGAGGCGGCGGTGGTACGAGGCTTGTGGGGGGAAGTGGTGATGGGAGCGAAGGCGCCGGTGAGTGTGTACCGCTAAACGTTTGCCGGTGAGGGGATAGCGCTACTTCTGGCAATTGGGGCAGAAGAAGGTGCTGCGGCCGGCTTGGACTTCGCGCACGATAAGGGGGCGGACGAGATCGCGGGCGCAGCGGAGGCAGGGTTGGCCGGGGCGGCCGTAGACGCGGCAGGAGAGGAGATCGCCGTCGGGGAATTCTTCGGGTTTGGAGGTGACGGCGAGGGTGCCCGCGATGGCGTCGGAGAGGACTTGGCGGATGGCGGCGTGGAGGCGTTTCCATTCGGCGGGGCTGAGCGAGGAGACGCGGCGGAAGGGGTTGAGGCGGGCGGCGAAGAGGGCTTCGGCGGCCCAGATGTTGCCGAGGCCGGCGATGCGGGATTGGTCGAGCAGGAAGGGCTTGAGGGGGGCTTGGGAGCGGGCGGCAGTTTCACGCAGGGCTTGCCAGGTAAAGGCGGGGTCGAGGGGTTCGGGGCCGTAGGCCGAAAACACGGAGGGGAGATTTTGTTTTGGGTGGATTTCGAGGGAGCCAAAGGTGCGGGCGTCTTCAAAGACCAAGCAGCCCTTATTGCGACGGCCTTGCTGGAGGGTGAAGTGGGCGCGGGTGAAGCGGGGCAGGGCGGCGGGATCGGGCCAGAAGTAGAAATGGCCGGTCATGCCGAGTTGGACGCGGAGGACGTAATCGCCGCTGAGCTCGACGAGGACGTTTTTGGCGCGGCGGGAATAGCCGGTGATGGTGCGGCCGGGGAGAAGGGAGGCGAGTTGGGGGTCGGGGGTATGGGCGGTGTGAATGCGCAGCCCGGCGCCGGGGCTTTCGCGGAGGCGCCGGACCATGTATTCCGCTTCGGGGAGTTCGGGCACAGCTAAAGAGACAGCGAGAGACTAGGCAAGTTCGCGGACGCGGATGTCGCGGAACTCAACGCGGGTGCCGTGGCCGAGGAAGCCGATGTGGCCGGACTTGCGGAGCAGGCCGGGGTGCTTCTGGAGGACGGCGGGATCTTTGACGGTGGAGAGGTCCGCGTCGCTAATGAGCACGCCATTGAGAGTGACGCGGATGCGCGGGCCTTCGGCGTGGATCTCGTAGGTGTTCCAAACCCCTTCGCGCTTGACGTGGCCTGGGGTGGCGGCAAAGACGTCGTAAACGGAGCCGGTGTACTGGGTGGGCTTTAAAACGGAAACGCCGTTCTTCTTGTATTTGTCCGAGGTTTCGTCAAGGACCTGGATTTCCATGCCGACATAGGCGGCGTCGCCTTCGAGAGGGGCGCGGATGCCCACGCCGTTGTTGCCGCCATCCCACAGGCGCCATTCGAGGCGGAGGATGAAGTTTGCGTATTCCTTGGTGGTGTAGAGGTTGCCGCCGCCATCGGCAGGGCAAACGAGAACGCCATTTTCCACGATGTAGCCGGGGCCGCGGCCGCGCACGAGTTGCCAGCCATCCAGGTTTTTGCCGTTGAACAAATCGACGAAGCCGGCTTCGGCAGAAAAAGCGAGAGGAGCACAGGAAAAGAGGGCGAGAGCCTGTCTACGTTGCATGAATTTGAGACTACCAGAAGGAAGCCTTCAGAAGATTGGCTATTCGTAGCGAAGAGCTTCGACGGGGTCGAGGCGGGCGGCTTTGATGGCGGGCCAGGTGCCGAAGAAGATGCCGGTGAAGATGCTGGTGCCGAGGCCCGCGAGGACGGCCCAGGCGGGCGTTTCGCTGGGAAGGCTGGGCACAGCGAAGCTGACGAGTTGGGTCATGAGGGTGGCGAAGACGACGCCGATGAGGCCGCCGAGGACGGTGAGGGTGGTGGCCTCGATGAGGAACTGGATGATGATATCGGGTTTGCGAGCGCCGAGGGCTTTGCGGATGCCGATTTCGCGGGTGCGCTCGGTGACGCTGACAAGCATGATGTTCATGACGCCGATGCCGCCGACGAGAAGGCCGAGGCCGCTGATGGCGATGCTGACGACGATGACGAGGCCGGTGATGCGGTCGAACTGTTCGACGATCTGGTCGGCGGTGGAGAGGTTGAAATCGTTATCCTCGCCAGTTTTGACGCCGCGAATGCGACGCAGGGCGGCTTGGATTTCTTCAAAGGCCGCCTCGCGCTGGCCTTCGCGGGCTTTGGCGGTGAGGAAGATGTTGTCGGCGAAGGGGTATTTCGAGCGCGCCACGGAGAAAGGAATATCGATGTTGCGATCAAGGCCGTTTTCGCCAAAGAAGCCGCCTTTGGCTTTCTCAAAAACGCCGACAACGCGGAACTCGGTGCCATCGATTTGCACGGTGCGATCGACGGCGCCGCCGCCGGGGAAAAGGGCATCGGCAACGCTGGCGCCAAGGACACAGACACGGAGGTTGCGGTTGGCCTCGTCGGGGGTGAAGACGCGGCCGGCGCTGACTTCGCGGGGCTGCAGCAGGTAGTGTTTCGAATCGCGGCCGATAAGGCCGATGGTGTTGCTTTCAAAGCCGGGGACTTTCGCGGAGAGGGCTTTGCCGCCTTGCACCTGGGGGACGAAGAGGGTGGCGGAGACCATTTCCACGCTGGGGCTGGTGCGCTCGATGAAGTCGATGTAGCCGGATTGGATGGGGCGGCGCTTTTGCTCTTTGGGGGCGCCGGGGGAGGAGGGGTCGCCACTGAAGCGGGCGATGAAAATGTTGTCCGGGCCGAACTCCTGGAAGAAGACGACGATGTTTTTGCGAAGGCCAGTGAGGAGGCTGGCGACGGTGATGACAGTGGTGATGCCGATGACGATGCCGAGAATGGTAAGGCCGGAGCGGAAGCGGTTGTTCCAGACGCTGGAACTGGCGAGCTTGAGGGTTTCAACGAGAGGAATTTGCATAATGACTCGGCGAATTATTCGGCGCGGAGGGCTTCGACGGGGTCGAGGCTGGCGGCGCGGCGGGCGGGGTACCAACCGCTAACAAGGCCGACGCCAGTGGAGGCAAAGAGAGCAAGGGCGACGTAGGGGAGGGTGACTTTCATTTTGATGTCGAAGGTGCTGGTGGCGCCGAGAACGACAAGGTAAGCGAGGCCAAGGCCAATTAAGCCACCGGAGACGCTAAGGAAGAGGCTTTCGGTGAGGATCTGCGAAAGGATGTCGCCGCGGCGGGCGCCGAGGCTTTTGCGGATACCGATTTCCTTGGTGCGTTCGGTGACGCTGACGAGCATGATGTTCATGATGACGATGCCGCCGACGACGAGCGAGATGAGGGTGACGGGCACGACGGCGACGCGGATGGTGCCGAGGATGCTATCGACAAAGCCGCGGATGGAATCGGGCGTGAGGAAATCGAAGTTGTCTTCCTGCTTGGGGGAAAGGCGGTTGCGGACGCGCATGGCGCCGCGGGTTTCGTCGAGTGCTTCCTCAAGAGTGAGATCGGTGCCGGGACGGGCGCGGGCAAAGATGCCCATGGAGCGGGCGGGGCCGTAGAGCTTTTCGAAGGTGGTGTCGGGCATGAAGACGCCGTTGTCCTGGCTGCGGCCGAAGGTGGAGCCGAGCTTTTCCTGGACGCCGATGATGGTGAAATCGTAGCCGCGGATGCGGACGGTTTTGCCCAAGGGGGAGGTGCCGGGGAAGAGCGTGGTGCGGATTTCGTCGCCAATGACGGCGACAAAGGCTTTGTTCTGGTCTTCCTGTTCGGTGAAGAAGCGGCCATCGGCGATGGCGACGTCGCGGATTTGCTCAAGAGTGGAGGAGACGCCGGAAATGCTGCAGCCTTCCATGGTTTGTTCGTTGCGTTTGACGTCGTCGGCCCGTTGCAGGTAGGGGCTATAGAGGACGCTGTCGCCAGTGGCTTCGCGAAGGTAGACCAAGTCTGTGCGCTGGAGTTGGCGATTTTTGCGCAGCTTTTCGGCGCGCTGTTTGGGGGTAAGGCGGCCAACGTTGGCGATTTGGGCGACCAGGTAGCTTTCGGTGCCGAAGGCTTTGGAGGTAGTTTCTTCGGCGGTGACGCCAAGGCCCTCGATGCCGGCGCCAACCAGGATGACGCTGGCGACGCCGATGACGACGCCGAGGAGGGTAAGGAAACTACGCAGCCGGTGGGCGCGAATGGATTGCCAGGCGAGCGATAGGTTGGTCCAAAAGGAATACGACAAGCGGCCTACTTTTTGGGTGCTCTATGGTTTAAAGCCCACTTCGATTAGAGTCCGTGTTTCACGAGCAGATCTTCAATTTTCGTGAGATCAGCGGAGCTTAATTTCAGGGTAGCGGATTTGAGGACGCCCCCGAGTTGGCCGGCGTTGCGGAGGCCGACGATGGCGGCAGTAACGGCGGGGTGGGCGAGGGTCCAGGCGATGGCAAGCTCGCCGGGGGTGACGGCGTAATCATTGGCCATGGCGCGAAGTTCGTCAACGAAGGCGAGGGTGGAGGTGAGTTGGGGCTCTTGGAAATAGGGGCTGCGTTTGCGGAAATCGTCTTCGGGGAAGGCGACGACGCGTTCTTTGGTCATGCGGCCACTGAGCAGGCCATTTTTCATGGGCGAGTAAACAATGACGCCGATTTGGTGGGCGGCGGCGTGGGGCAGAATTTCCTTTTCCACTTCGCGCTGGACCATGGAATAGGGCGGCTGAAGGGAAGTGATGGGCGCGATGGATTGGACGCGGGCCATCTGGCTGGCGCTGAAATTCGAAACACCGATGAAGCGGACTTTGCCTTCGTCTTTGAGGCGGGCCATTTCGGTCCAGCCTTCTTCGATGTCTTCGTCGGGCTCGGGCCAGTGCATTTGGTAGAGGTCGATGACGTCGACTTTAAGGCGGCGGAGGCTGTCTTCGCACTCTTTGCGAATGGAATCTTTTTTGATGCACTTGCCGATGACGCGGTCTTCGCCCCAAACGCGGCCGCATTTGGTGAAGATGTAGGGTTTGTGGGAGAGGCCGGAGAGGGCGCGGGCGACGACCTCTTCGCTATGGCCGAGGCCGTAGACGGCGGCGGTGTCGATCCAATTGATGCCGGCATCGAGGGCGGCGCGGATGGCGCTGATGGATTCTTCGTCGTCTTGCGGGCCCCAACCAAAGGCCCAACCACCACCGCCAATGGCCCAGGCGCCGACGCCCAGAACGGTGATGTCCAAATCGCTTTGACCAAGTTTTTGCGTGCGCATAAGGGAAAGAGTGTCTTGTTAGTTTAACGGATGAAAATTGCTCCATTGGGGGCAAAATTGGGGGACAATAGCGACTCAGGCGAACACCTTAGTGGGGTAGACGCCGAGAACTTGTGATGAACGCGATGAATTCCCCGGTACGAGCGGCGCGCACGGCGGCGGCGGTGGTGCAAATCGCGCTGCGGGGCGAGCCATTCCGGCAGATGAGCGTGGACAAGGTTCTGTTGGGCGAATGGATGCGCATGGAGCACCAGGCGCGGGGGATGTGGCTGGTGATGGGGCAGGCGTTTGGGCCGACGTTGCACGCGACGCGCATGGTGAGGGTGTGGAGGGATGAGTTTGCGCGCGAGAGCTTGCCGCTGAATGCGGTGGAGATGCGGCAACTGGAAAAATTGTTGGCGCGCGAAAAGCAGGGGCAGGACCTTGTGCTGGGGTGGCTGTTGACCAGTGAACGCGGCAAGGTGGCCTTGGGCCCGGCCGCTGAGGAACTCCACCATCGGTGCTTTGCGCTGGGTTGGCAAAGGGTGTTTGTGCTGCGGTGTTCGGTGCAAAAACAAAATACGGTGTTTTTGTTTTGGGAAAAAGAAGCCGGGGCGGGGCTGGAGATGGAAGTGGAGCACCACTTGCCGCTGCCGTTGCGGCGCGAATGGCGGCCGAAGGACCGAGTGGGCTTCCGGCCGTGGGCGCGGAGGATTGCGCCGTTGCGGACGTGGGCAAAGGTGGGGGCGTTGGCGGCGCTGTTGGTGGCAGGGACGGTGGGCGTGCTGCAATGGCAGGCGCAGGAAAAGCAGGTGCGGGGCGCGAGCTTGAACTTGACAGCGAGGTGGCAGGAAGGGGCCGTGGAATTGTTGTGGAATCCCGATCCGGTGCCGGGACGGTCGCGAGCAAGCGCTTATTTGCTGGTGGGGGGCGAGAGGGTGAATTTAAGTGAGAGCGAATTCCGGCGTGGTTCAATTCGCCTGCCGTTTAATATGCCGCAAGATCGCGACATAGCGGTGCGTTTTGTGGCAGGCGAGTGGGAAGACTCGACGGCATTGCTCAAAAAAAATCGCTAAGTTTTGGGTCCAGCGCGAAAGCAGCACATCAAGGAATGTGGTAGCGAATTGCTCCATCTGACAAAAACAAGGAGAACCTCATGAAGAAGGTAATGCTTTCTACTTTTCTGCTTCTGACCTCGGCTAGCTTAAGCTTCGCCGCTGATATTGTTGACACTGCGGTGAGCGCGGGTAGCTTTAAGACGCTGGTGAGCTTGGTCCAAAAGGCCGGCTTGGTGGACACGCTGAAGAGCAAGGGCCCGTTCACGGTTTTTGCCCCGACCGACGAAGCGTTTGCCAAAGTTCCCAAGGCTACGCTTGACATGCTGGCGGCTAACCCCGACAAGCTGAAGGCCGTATTGACCTATCACGTAGTAGGCGCGAAGGTAATGGCTGCTGACGTGAAGACGGGAGAAGCTGGCACCGTGAACGGCGCGAAGATCAAGTTGACGGCCAAGGGCGGCAAGGTGATGGTGAACCAGGCGAATGTCGTGAAGGCTGATATTGCCTGCGACAACGGTGTGATCCACGTGATCGACGCCGTGATTCTGCCCCCGATGTAAGAAGCTGATTCCAAGCTTGTCGAAGAGGGGTCTGCCGCGGCAGGCCCCTTTCGATTTTTTAGGGTTGTTGGGTGGCGAGGTTGGCGGCGGGGCTGAGTTGGGGGAGGTTTTGTTCGGCTTGCCAGAGGTGGCGTCGTTCGTGGGCGAGGAGAAGATCGAAGGAGAACGCGAGGTTGTACTTCATCCAAGGGGCGAAGGGGGAAGCGATGGTGAGATTGGCGATGGCGAGGTCTTTCAAACGCTCAGCGCGTTCTTTGACTAGTTCGTGGGCGGCGAGATAGAGCTCGAGAGATTCTTCGCGGGTCCAAACGGCGCGGGGTTGAAAGGGCTGGTTGGTTTTCGCCTTGATGCGGTAGGGCGGCTCCATGAAGGCGAGGAATTGTTTTTCCCACCAAGCGTAATAGGCGGTACCGGGGCCGGGTTGAGCTTGGGCAATGGCTTGGTCCCAGAGGGGGAGGAAGTGGCGGATGGTGAGGACGAGGTGTTCCAGGCATTGAGCAGCGGCCCAGGAATTGTGCGGACCACGGGCGGCAAAGCCGGCGTCGCCCATGTTTTCAGCAAGGCGGCGCAAGCGTTGTTCGTTGGCCCAGAGTTCGTCGAGCCAGCGGGGGTATTCAAATTTCTCGACCATGGACCATGCTCCTGGTGTGCTCCTAAGTGCCTCAACGCATGGCCGATTTGATTTCACGAATCATCAAAAGCTGCCGCTTCGCCTCAGCAGCGTAAGCAAAGTCCGGGTTGATACGGAGGGCAGCTTCCAATCTCTCCTCGGCCTTGTTGAGAGTATCGCGTGAATTTCTCACGTCAAACCATTCGGTGTAAACCTTACCCAGTAGGAAGTAAGTACCAGCATCTTTGCCATCTAGCCTTAGGGCGCGCTCGCAGGCGCTGACGGCTTTGGGGTATTCGTCCATCCCGCGGGCGCAATCGCAGACGCCAAACCAGGCGCTCCATTGTTGGGTGGCGTGCACGCGCTTTTGGCCGGCGTTGCGTTTGCTTAAGCCGGAGCCAATAAGGTAGAAGCCGAGCGATTCGTAGAGAGGGGCGCGGAAATCGTTGATGCGGAGGTAAGTGAGGTAGTCGCCGAGAGCTTCGGCGTAGCGCTGCTGGAAGCGGCGGGCATCGGCGCGGAAGAGATAGGCGCGGGCGTCTTTGGGGTTTATGGTAAGCGCGCGGTTCGCGCTATCTTCGCTCTTCTCGTAGTCTTCGGCGAAGAGGTAGGCATCGGCGAGCATGACGTAGGCTTCGCTGGATTGGGGGTCGCGGGCGAGGACGGAGTTGAGTTGGCGGATGGCTTCGGAGCTGTCGCCTTGTTCGGTGAGGAGAGAGGCGTAGTA
Source organism: Bryobacter sp. (assembly GCA_033765085.1). GTDB lineage: Bacteria > Acidobacteriota > Terriglobia > Bryobacterales > Bryobacteraceae > Bryobacter. The sequence goes on from JANRIK010000047.1 coordinate 67,234, forward strand.
GGTGCGGAATTCGGTGCCGTCGGGAGTAAGGTCAACGGCTTGCTTGCAGGCTTTTACAGCGTCGGAGGTGCGGCCAAGGATTTGGAAGGTGAGGCAGAGATATTCCGCTGCTTCGGCATATTTACGTTCGAGACGCAGGGCCTTTTCAAAGTGCGAGGCGGCGCGCGTGAGGTCCGCGGTGCTTTTGCGGCGGGCGTAGATGGCTTGGCCTTCCCGGAACTCCTTTTGGGCGGCGTCGCCAACTTTGCGGGCGAACTGGATGCGGAGTTCGACGGTGATTTCTTGTCCGGGGCGGACGGTGATGTTGCGAACGGCGGGGTCGTAGCCTTGGCGTTCGCCGCGCACTTCGTGTTCGCCGCTGGCGAGGCCGGGAATTTGGAGACGCTTGGCGGTGCCGGTGGTGCCGATGCGCTGGCCATCGACGTAGACCTCGACGTTGTCGAGATTGGAAACGACAATGATGGCGCCATCGGCAACGGGCTTGGCGGCCTTCACCTTTTCGCGGCGGGCGGGCAGGAAGCCAAGGACCATATCGCCGGGGAAGCTGCCGGACTCCTGCGGATTCTGGCTTTGGCCCTTGGAGCGGGCATACTGGCGGACCTGGCTGCGGACGTATTGGACAAGCTCGTCGGCGCTGACGATGCCATCTTCGGGGTCGACGTCGGCCTGGCCTTGCCAACCGCGGGTGAGGAACCAGGTGAAGAGGCCGTAGCCGTTGCCGAGATTTTCGTCTTCGTAGCTGGATTCGGTTTCGCGGCTGGAGGCGAGGGTAAAGAACTCGCCGGGCAGTTGCTTGAACTGATCGTTAATTTGCTTGGAGGTGAGGTTGGGCAGGAGCTTGGCCGAATGGCAGGCGTCGGTGAAGAGGACTTTTTGTTTCGCGCGGACGCGCGTGGCGAGAGTCTCGCCAAAGCGGGCCATTTCGTAGCCCGTGCGGGCGGGATCTTGGAGCGAGAAATCGTGCGGGGCGAGGAAGCCCTTGCCCTGGTAGACGAAGCCATGGCCGGCGAAGAAGACCAGGACGCGGTCCTGCTCCTGGGCAACGCTGGGGAGCCAGACTTCGAGCGTATAAAGAATCTTTTCGCGCGTGGCCTCGGGGCCGGTGAGTAGCTTTACGTTTTCGGGCTCCATCTGGCCGCCTTCGCGGGCGATGACAGTTTGGTAGATGGCGCGGGCATCGGATTCCGCAAAGCGGAGCTGCATTTCCTGGGGGAGTTTGCTGTACTGGCCGACGCCGATGATGACGGCATAGCCGCGGGGGACGCGGACGGGAGATTGCAGGTCAACTTCCGCGGGGGCGAGGATGAGATCGCGCTTTTGGGCGGCGAGGGAGAGCGCAAGCAGGAATAGGAGGGAAAGCAGCCTCACGCCTTTGAGTCTATGCCGGAGCACGGAAGCGCTGCAAGGCGGAGGCGCGGCAAGGTGGGCGGATTGCGATAGGATAACGGCCACATGGCGGCGAAGATTTATGACGTGGTGATTGTGGGCTCCGGCGCTTGTGGCGGGACGTTGGCGGCGCACCTGGCGCGCGCGGGCGTGGAGGTATGTGTGGTGGAAGGCGGGCCCAAGATTGAGACCCGCACGGACTTCAATACCCACGGCATGCCCTTTGAATTTCCGAACCGCGTGATTCCGAAGATGCGCAACAATAAGCCCGGCTTCGATACGGAGCGGACGCGCGGGCTGGGCGGAAAATCAATGCTGTGGAACGCGGTGGCCTGGCGATTTGGTCCGCGGGATTTTGAAGGTTATACGCGGGATGGGGTGGGCTACGATTGGCCGATTGGGTACGGGGATTTGGCGCCCTGGTATGAGGTGATTGAGCGGGAAGTGGGGGTGTGCGGAAACCTGGACGGGTTGGAGGATTTGCCGGACGGGATCTTTTTGCCGCCGGCGCCGATGAAGTGCAGCGACATCCTGATCCAGCGCGGGGCGGCGAAGCTGGGGCGGAAGGTGATCCATGTGCGGAAGGCGACGCTGACGCGGGCGAAGTTTGGCCGGCCGGCGTGCCATTATTGCGGCAACTGCATGGCGGGCTGCGATGTGGCGGCGAAGTACAACAGTTGGGACGGGCACATGCGGCCCTTGATGAAGACGGGCAAGATTACACTGCAGCTCGATTCGATTGTGTATGACGTGCCGAAGAACGCGGAAAACAAAGTGACGGCTGTACGTTTTATAAACCGGGTTACTAAGGCCGAAGGGGAGATAAAAGGCAAAGTAATTGTGCTGGCGGCGGCCTGCGTGCAGAACGTGGCGCTGCTTTTGCAGGCGGGGCTCGCGAATTCCAGCGGACGCGTCGGCAAGGACTTTATGCCGCACTTCACGGGCGGCGTGGAGGCGTTTTTGAAGCCGTTGATTGGCAAGCCGGTGACGAACGACGAAGGCTTTTTGGACCACGCCTATTTGCCCAGCTTCATGCACAAAGAGAAGCGCGACTACGCGCGGAGCTGGGGTGCGCAGTTCAACTACCAGAACCGGCGCAGCGTAGGTTGGGCCAGGACATTGCCCGGGATGGGCGCCGATTTTGTAAAGGCCGTGAAGGACCGCTATCCCGCGTACTTTGTGTTTTCGCCCTACGGCGAGAAGACGCCGGACGAGCGGAGCTACATTGCGCTGGACCCGGAGAAGAAAGACAAGTACGGGCTGCCGGAAGTGAAGAAGAACTTGTACTGGAACGAGAACGACCGCAAGATCTTCGCCGATATGCAGCGGCAGAGTGTGGCGATCTTGGAGGCGGCGGGCGCGGAGATCCACCAGGTGTACAAAGAGCCGAAACCGAACCACGAGATTGGCGGCAGCATCATGGGCAAGGACCCGCGCAAGAGCGTGGTGGATTCCTTTGGCCGCACGCACGACCACACAAACTTGTATACGCTGGGCGGGAACATCTTGCCCAGCGCCAGCGAGAAAAACCCGACGCATACGTTTATGGCGTTGAGTGCGCGGACGGCAGCGCACTTGGTGGAGCGGTTGCGGAAGGGAGAAGTCTAAATGGCCGACGAGGTTATGGTGGACCAAGAAAAGCGCGAGACGCTTAAGATTATTGGCACCATTGGTGTGCAATGCGCGTTCCCCTTTGCGGGCGATGAATTGTGGGGCCAGCATGTGCACGTGCCTCCGGGCAAGGGCGTGGGACTGCCGAAGCCGACGCACTTTGCGGAAAAGGACTTGGCGACGCTGAACCGCGTGGCAGATTTGATTGTGCCCGGCGCGGCGGCGGCCGATGTGGCGGCGTATATGGATCTGGTCGCGAAGCGGAATCCGGAGCACCAGAAGACGTTTCGTGAGGGGCTGGAGTGGTTAGAGGCGCGCGGGTTCAGCAAGATGAACGAGGCGGAGCAGGTGGGGCTGTTGCGGCCGTTGTGCGAGGCGGTGGATAAAGGCGAAATCAAGAGCGCCGAGCAGCGCTTTTTTCGCGCGGCGAAGAGCATGGCGGCGGATGGGTTTTTTACGTCGCGCGAGGGTTTGGTGAATACCCTGGGTTACCAGGGCAACCAGGTGCTAAGCGAGTTTCCGGAGTGTGTGATTGATGAACACTAAGATGCTATTGCTGCTGAGCGCAGCCTTTTTGCTTGCGGCGGGGCGGCCGCCGGAAGTGGCTTTTGAAAAGCAGACCTTGGACCTGGGCGCGGCAGAGACAGCGGCCGTGGTGGACGTGAATAAAGACGGCAAGCCGGACTTGGTGAGCGGCGAATACTGGTACGCGGCGCCAACGTGGAAAAAAACAAAATTCCGCGAATTGTTTTACGACAATCAGTACATTGATTGTTTTAGCGATTTGCCGGTGGACGTGGATGGCGATGGCTGGATGGACGTGGTGAGCGTGAGCTGGTTTTCGAAGAAGATGGCCTGGTGGAGGAATCCACAGGGTATGCCGGGGCCTTGGCAGGAAAGGCTGATCGACGATGCGGGGAGCATTGAGTTTGCGTTTCTCGTGGACCTGGACAACGACGGGAAGGCGGAAGAGATCCTGCCGCAGTTCGGCGGCAAGGTGCACACGGCCTACTACAAGCTGCGCGGGGGCAAGTTTGAAAAGGTGATTGTGTCGCCGGAAAACTACGGGCACGGTATTGGGGCGGGGGATGTGAACGGCGATGGGAAGGCGGATATTCTGACGCCCGCGGGCTGGCTGGAGGCGCCGAACTGGACGCTGCACAAGGCTTGGGGGCCGCAGAAGCATTTGAGCTTTATGCACGTGGTGGATGTGAATGGCGACGGACGCAACGACATCGTGACAGGCAACGCGCACGACTACGGATTCTTCTGGATGGAGCAGATGGCGGACGGCAGTTTTGTGACGCGCATGATTGATGATTCGTGGTCGCAGCCGCATGCGATTACGCGCGCGGATGTGAACGGGGACGGGCGCGCGGACTTTGTGACGGGCAAACGCTACATGGCGCACAACGGGAAGGACCCCGGCGAGCGCGAACCCCTAGGCGTCTACTGGTACGAGTATTATCACGACGGCAAGAAGCTGCAATGGGTGAAGCACGTGGTGGATTATTCGACGCGCACGGGCGGCGGCATGCAAATGCCGGTGGCGGATGTGAACGGCGATGGGCGCGTGGATATTGTGGCGCCGGGCAAGAGCGGGCTGTTTTTGTTTTTGGGGGGGAAGTAGGGCTAGCTGGTCCAGACTTCTGCGAATTCCTGTTGCCGGCCTCACGCCTCGGCGCCGGGGGGTTCTTGGAAGGGTTCTACTTCGATGCGTTGGTAGGTTACTTCGAGGACCTCTAGATAGACGTTGCCGCCGGGGGCTTGGAGGACAGCGCGGTCGCCTTCTTCGCACTTGATCAAGGCGCGGCCGAGAGGGGATACCCAACTGATGTGGTTGCGGTTGAGGTCGACTTCGTCGACGCCCACGATGCTGACTACCTTCTCGGAGCCGTCGGGTTCGGCGTAGCGGACGGTGGCGCCGAAGAATGCCTTCGATGCCGCCGCGCCCGTTCTGGGGGCTTCGGGGTCGATGACCACGGCGGCTTCGATTCGTTTGAGGAGGAAGCGGAGGCGGGAGTCGATTTGGCGGAGGCGGCGTTTGCCGTATTGATAGTCGGCGTTTTCACTGCGATCGCCGTTGCTGGCGGCCCAGGACACGACGTTCTTTACCGCTGGGCGTTCGCGGCTGAGCAGGAAGCGGTATTCTTCGCGGAGCCGCTGGAGGCCGCTTGGCGTTATGTAGTTCTTGATGGGGGTGGACGGAGTGTCGTCTTTGGGTTTACGGGTGAAGCCTTTGCGCATCCTGTGGTCTTATGGCCACTATACGAAACGCGACCAGACTTGGGCCGCGGTAAGGCGGACTTTGCGGTCTGGGCTCTTCAACTTTGCATAGACGGATTGAGCGGCCTCGGCGGTGCCGATTTTACCCATGCCCACCAAGCCGGCGCATTGGAAGTGTTCTTCCGGGCGCTTGAGCAGCGAGGCATAAAGCTGCAGGGCCAGCGCCTTATTGCCATCGGCCAACGCGGACTCGGCGTAGCGGATGAGGTCCTGCGTGCGCGAGGGAGCGAAGGTGGGGCCGGGAGTTAAGCCGATCCGGCCTTTGGCAAAGTTGCCGGCTTCGGCTAGGCCCAGGGCGGTGCGGTCCATCATGGCGCGACGGGCGAGGGGCTCGGCGGCTTTTACGCGGCGGCGGCCAAGGGCGTAGAGCAGGCGAGGGCGAAAGGTGGGGCTGGCTTTGGCATAGGCCGCAAGCATGGCCTTTTCGCTGGCGGGGCCGGGGATGCGCTCAAGGGCGAAGATGGCTTCTTCGGCAAGCGCCGGGTTGGAGAGCGATTGGGCGATCTGGGGCACTTCCGGGTCGCCGCCAATGAGGCTGAGCAGGCGGAGGGTGTGGGCGGTGTGTTTTTCGTTGAGGGCTTTGGCGAGGGGAGCGCGACGGGGGTCCGCAAAGCTTTTGCCACAGGCATGCACCATGGTGGTGAGGGCTTCGGTGGCGGCCTTGGCGATGCCGGGGTCGGTGTTCTCGGTGAGCGTGATGAGCGCGGGGACGACGCTGGCGTCCTGTTCTCCGGCGGAGCGCCAGGCGGCGAAGCGTTTCTCGATATCCGAGCCGGCGATGGCGTTGAGGAATTCTTGCTTGTCCATGAAGTAGCTCCTTAAATGTGCCAGACGCCGCGGCCGGGGCGTCTGAGCAGGCGGTTCGCTTCGTCGTCGTTGCGGAAGCGTTCGGCCACGGGGTCCCATTCCAGCTTGCGTTGGAGTTGGAACGCGATGTTGCCGAGGATGCAAAGGCTGGCTACGCGATGGCCGGCTTCCATGTGCATGATTGGCTTTTCGCGGGTCTTCACGCAATCAAGGAAATTTTCCATGTGGCCGGGGCTCTTGAAGACCTTTACGCCGTCAATGGGCGCAACATATTCTTTGGCTTTTGTTTCGGTGTTGGTGGGGGCGCCGTCGCCGTGGGTGACGGTGAGGCGGCCTTGGTCGCCATGGTAAACCGCGCCGTAACGGGCCTCCAGCTCCTTCGAGGGTTCGCCGGGTTGGGCCCAAACAAGGGTCCAATCGGGGTTTTTGAATTCGTAGACGATGCGCATGGTGACAGCGGCATCGAAGAGGCCGTCCTTGGGCGGGTCGCCGGAGCCATCGATCGAGACGGGGCCGGTGGCATCGCAATCCATGATCCAGTTGGCAATGGACATGATGTGGGCGCCGCGGTCGCGGATTTGGCCGCCGCCGAAATCGACCAGCCAACGGAACTGGCGATGGGTGCGGGCGGCGTTGTAGGGCATGTAGCGGGCGGGGCCGAGCCAGAGGTCGTAATCGAGTTCGGGCGGGGGCTCGGCGTTGGGGGTTTTCCAATCGCCATCGGGGCTGGCGTAGTGCCAGCAGAGGACCTCGCGCACGCGCCCGATTTGGCCGTTGTTGATGTAGCTTTTGGCGTGGTAGGCGGGCATCTGCGAGCGGCCCTGCGAACCGATCTGGACAACGCGAGCATAGCGCTCGGTGGCTTCCACCATGGCGCGGCCTTCCTCGATGGTGTTGGAGGCGGGCTTTTCGCAATAGACATCCTTGCCGGCTTCGCAGGCGTAGATGGTTTGGATGGCGTGCCAATGATCGGGGGAGGCAATGACGACGGCGTCGACGTCTTTGTCCTCGAGCAGGCGGCGGAAATCGCGATAGGTTTTGGCGCCCGCACCGACTTGCGTGGCGGCGGCGTCCAGGCGGCTGGAATCGACGTCGCAGAGGGCGATGCTCTTGGCGGGGGTGAGGTCCCGCGTGCCATCGCCGCCCAGGTTGGTGGGGGCTTTGGCCGCCTTGCCCAAGGCGGCCATGGGGCGAAGGAAGCCTTTGCCGCGACCGCCGATGCCGATGTGGCCAAGGTTAATGACATCGCTGGGCGGCGGGGTGTTTTGCAAGCCCAGGCAATGGGCGGGAACGATGTGGAAGAGGCTGGCGGCGCTGGTGGCGCCGAGCAGATCGCGACGGGTAAAGGCGGAGACGCGGGTGGTTCTTTTCGGCATCAGCCGCTACTATACACCTTCGCGTTTGGGGGCGCGATCGACCAATTCCTGGAGGGCGAGGCGGGCGGGGGCGCCGGCGAGCATTTTGGCGACGGCGTTGGTGATGGGCAGTTCCACGCCGAGCTTGGCGGCAAGTGCGAGAGCGACGGGAGTAGTGGCGACGCCTTCGGCAATCATGGAAGAATCGGCGAGGATGTCGCCGAGGGTGCGGCCCTTGGCGAGTTCGATGCCGACGCGGCGGTTGCGGCTGAGTTGGCCAGTGCAGGTAAGAACAAGATCGCCCAGACCGGCGAGGCCAGAGACGGTGGAGGCACGGCCGCCCGCAGCTTCGACGAGGCGGCTAATTTCCGCGAGGCCGCGCGTGATGAGGGCGGCGAGAGAGTTGCTTCCCGCGCCCAAACCTTCCACCGCCCCCGCGGCAACAGCGAGGCAGTTTTTGAGGGCTCCGGCAAGCTCCACGCCGCAAATATCGCCGTTGGTGTAAAGACGCAAACCGTCGCCCGCGAAGGCGCGTTGGATGGCCTCGGCAAAGGCGGCGTCTTCGCTGGCGACGACGATGGCGGCAGGCAAACCGGCGGCAATTTCTTTGGCGAAGGTGGGGCCGCTGAGGGCGGCGGGGGGACCCGCAAGCGAGGCCTGCCACTCCTGGGCAAGAATGCCGGACATGCGGAGGAAGGTGTTTGGCTCTAAGCCCTTGGTGGCGCTGATGGCGCGGACCGGGTGGGGCGGAAGGTGGGCGGCCAAAGCGGGGCGAAGATGAGCGGAGGGGACCACGCTAAGCACCCAGGGGGCAAATTGGGGTGCGTGGGAAACCAAAACATTTTCCGGAATTTTGTAGCCAGGCAGGTAGCGGGCGTTTTCACGGTTGGTGGCGAGGGTGTTGGCCTGGGCAGGGTCGCGCACCCACCAATAAATGCGGGCGAAGCGGGGCGCCAGACGAACGGCGAGAGCGGTGCCCCAACTGCCGCCGCCCAGGATGGTTAGCGCTTCCGGTTCCATACAAAGCGGCTCTCGGTGCCCGCGCGCAGGCGTTCCCAATTGGAGCGGTGGCGCCAAACGATGAGCGCGCCAGCGAGCAAGGCGGACAGGGAGACGGGCCAGGGCGGATGCAGGATGAGCCAAACGGCGAAGGGGAAGGTGGCCGCGGCGGCAATGCTGCCGAGCGAGATGTAACGGCTTTTCCAAACCACGGCGACGAAAAGCAGCAGGACGGAGATGAGGGGCAGCGGCGTGAGGTAAACGAAGGCGCCGAGGAAGCTGGCCACGGCCTTGCCGCCTTGGAAATTGAGCCAGGGGGAGAAGGCATGCCCGGCGAGCACCAGCAGAGCGGCCGCGCTCATCCAAAGCTCGTTCCCTCCGGAAAGCCAATCGGCGAGGGCGACAGCGAGGGTGCCTTTAAGGATGTCGAGGGCGAGCGTGAGGATGGCTTCCAATTTGCCGGTGGTGCGCAGCACGTTGGTGGCGCCGATGTTGCCGCTGCCCATGGTGCGGACGTCTTTGCCCGTGCGCCAGCGGACGATGAGAGCGCCGAAGGGAATGGAGCCGAGGAGGAAGGCCGCGGGCATCCAGAGCCAAATGAGAAGGGAATTCATCTAAGGGGAAATTCTCCCACGACTGTGTAGGTGCTGCCGCTAGGGTTGAGGTCGCTGCGGTAGAGCAGGTGGCGATTCAGGTGGCACTCGCCAAACTCGTTGCTAGGCAGGGAAGCAATGGCGCGGCGAAGGGGGCCGAGGTCGGGTTTGGTTTTCACGCGAGCCAGCGTGACGTGGGGAACGTAGGGGCGGGCTTCGCGCTGCCAGCCAAGGGGGGCAAGAGCGGCTTCCGTGATTTGCTTCACCTCGGCCAGGGCCGCGGGGGCGCGGACACCAGCAAAGAGGCTGCGCGGGTTGTGCGGATTGTCAAACCAGCCCAGGCCATCGATGTTTACCTGGAAGGCGGGGGGCAGGGGAGCGGCGGCCAGCGCGGCCTTGAGTTCCGGCAAGCGGTCTTCCGGCCAGGAGCCGAGGAAGGTTGTGGTGATATGAAAATTATCCGGCTTGGTCCAATGGAGTTCGGCCAGCGGCGCAAAGTGTTCGAGCATGAGCTCCAGGTTGCGGCGTACGGCGTAATCCAAACGAAAGCCCAGGAAGAGGCGAAGCATCAGGATGTCCAAGTTCGATCGTAACTTCTTTTCGCGGCCGGCAAGCGAGGTGGCAAGGGATCTTTTGGGCAAGCGGCTGGTGCACCAATCAGTGGCTGATGTAATTGTGGAGGTTGAAGCCTACTTGCCGGAGGGCGATGCGGCGGCGCATGTGTATCGGGGTCCAACGCCGAGGACGCGCATTTTGTACGGCCAGGCGGGGCACGCGTATCTGTATCTGAACTATGGCCTGCATTGGATGCTGAACATTGCGGCGGACCGGGAGGGCGTGCCGGGTTGTGTACTGTTGCGGGGGACGCGGCGCTTCCGCGGGCCGGGTTTGTTGACGAAGGGCTTTGGGCTGGACGGAAGGCACTATGGCTTGGATTTGACGAGTGGTCCGTTGTGGGTGGAGGAAGGGGAAAGTGAGGAGGAAGAAGAGGGCGAAGAAGTGCTGGTGACGCCGCGCATCGGCATTACGAAGGCGGCAGAATTGCCGCTGCGCTTTGTGTGGGCAAGCTACGAAAGCAAAAGGCGGCCCGGGAAGAGCCGCCTGTCTGCTGGTTAAAACTGATTCGAGGTTAGTTGAAGCTCGAAAGCGCGGTGGCTTCGTCGTCGAACACTTCAAACACGGTGTAGAGTTTGGTGATCTGCAGAAGGTCTTGCACACGCTTGGTCAGGCCCAGCAGCTTCAATTTGCCGCCGGAATTGGAAACGGTGGTGAAGCCGCTGACCAATTCGCCAATGCCCGAGCTATCGATGTAGTTGACTTCCGACAGGTTGAGAAGGATTTTCTTGTTTTCCTTCGCCACCAGGTCTTTGATGGAATCGCGAAAGGTGCTGGACCCTTCGCCTAAGGTAATGCGGCCGGCGGCGTCGATGACGGTTACGTCACCCACTTGCCGCGTGTTCAATGTTACGCTCACTCTCGTCTTCTCCTTCGAAATGGATTCCTAAGAAATTGATTCCGGTTGCGCTTCCGCGGGCAACAGTTTGACCATACGAACCACAGTTCCACGGGGCTCGCGCTTCGCATGGGTGCATTCATCCATAAAGGCGCGCATCAACAACAGGCCGCGCCCGGACTGCTTCAATAGATTCTCTTCAGCCAGCGGATCGGCAACGGTGGATTCGTCAAAACCATCGCCTTCGTCGGCGACGGTGACGACCAGTTTGCCGGGGTGGCCTTCCACCACCAGGTGTACCTGCTTGCGGCCGTTGTATTTGTTGCCATGGGCAACGGCATTGACCATAGACTCGCGGACGGCCATGGAGATGGCGTTTTCGTCGTCCTCGTTGAAGCCGATGCGGCGAGCCATCTCGAGCACGAGCGATTCGGCTTGGTCAACGCTTTCCAGGGTAGAGGCGAGATTTTGTTCAATGGTCTCGCTTTGAGATAAGGCGCCCATGATGAAATGTCGAAGCCCTTAGCTTGTCAGGCTTCGGGCTTGGCTGTCAAGGGGCAAGTTATTCTGAAAGTATCACTATGTACAGGATTCTGGTGGCTAGTCTCTTCGTAATGTCTTCGCTGGCGGTGGCGCAGACGGCCAAAAGCGGGGCCGCCCCAAAGGCTTATCTCCAATGTGCGGGTTGCCACGGGGCGAAGGGCCAAGGGGGCATGGGCGGGCCAAAGTTGACTGGCTTAACCAAAAAGAAGGCATTGGCCAAGGGCGGGGCGCCGACGGAGGCAAACCTGACGCGGGTAATTCAGAAGGGCGTTGGCGTAATGCCGGCCATGCCGCACATTGAGGGCGAGAACCTAAAGGCGATTCTGGCTTACCTGAAGACGCTTTAGCACACGGGCCGGGAAAGCACGGACGGGCAGCGGGCGCTTACAATCAAGCGTATGCGTGCCTGGATTGTACTTTGCTTGCCGTTGTTGTTTTGGGGGCAAGCGGCTCCTTATGACTTGATCATTCATAACGCCCGGGTGGTGGACGGGACGGGCTCGCCTTGGTACTACGGAGATCTGGCGGTAAGCCGGGGGAAGATTGCGCGGTTGACGCCGCGGGGCATGTTGGCGGGGATGGCGGCGCAGCGCAAGATTGATGCGCGCGGGGAATTGGTGCTTTCGCCGGGCTTCATCGACATCCAATCGCATTCGCGCGATGCGTTGTTGCGCGGCGATGGGCGCGTGATTTCGAAAATCAGCCAAGGCGTGACGACGGAGATTATGGGCGAGGGGTCGACGAACGCGCCGGCCAATGAGAAAAACTCAACGCCCGGGGAGACGCAGTTCAGCGGGCCGCATAGCTTCGCGAAATGGCTGAATGCGATGAAGGCACACGGTTCGGCGGTGAACTTTGGCAGCTTTGTGGGCCAAGCCACGCTGCGGGCTTATGCCAAGGGAATGGCGGGCGGGGTGGCGACGGCGGAGGAAATTCAACTGATGCAAGACGCCCTGCGGGAGGCAATGGAGGACGGGGCCTTTGGCCTGGCGAGCGCGTTGATTTACCCGCCGGGCAGCTACTCGAATACGGAAGAATTGATTGCCGTGGCGAAGGCGATGGCGCCCTACGGCGGTACTTACATCACGCACATGCGCAGCGAGGCGGACGATATTTTCAATGCGCTGGACGAGGCAATTCGGATTGGGCAGGAGGCGAAGGTGCCGGTGGAGCTTTACCACTTGAAGATGGCGGGCATCAACAATTGGCCACGGGCGAAGGAACTAGTCGAAAAAATCCAAGCGGCGCGGGACCGCGGCGTGGATCTTTCGGCCAATATGTATCCGTACACGGCCGGGGGGACGGGCCTGAGTTCGTGCTTGCCGCCGTGGGCCGCGGAGAACAACAAGATGTACGAGAACCTGGCGAACCCGGAGACCCGGGCGCGGATGGCCAGAGAGATGACGACGGTGCCGAGTCCGTACGAAAACCTTTGTGCGGCGGCGGGTCCGGAGGGGGTGATGCTGTTGGGGCTGCGGCGTCCGGTGCACAAGAAATGGGCGGGGAAGCGGCTGGCCGACGTGGTGGCGGAGACAAAGCAAAGCTGGCCAGAGGCCGTGTTTGATTTGCTGCTGGTGGAGCGGCAACGGATCTTCGCGATGTTTTTCCTGATGAGCGAGGAAAACATCGAGTTGAAGCTGCGGCAGCCGTGGATGAAGATTGGGACGGACGCGGCTGGGCAGGACCCGGACAAGGCGACGGGGTTGACGCATCCGCGCTCGTACGGCACATTCCCGACGATATTGGGCAAGTATGTGCGGGAGCGGAAGGTGATGCCGCTCGAAGAAGCAGTGCGTAAGATGACCTCGGCGACGGCGCTGCGCCTGCAGATCCACGATCGTGGTTTGCTGCGGCCGGGCTTTGCGGCGGACCTGGTGTTGTTTGACCCCGAAACGATTGGTTCGCCGGCGACTTATACGGAGCCGCACCAGCTTTCCACCGGCATTGCGCACGTTTTTGTGAACGGGGTGGCGGTTTGGGAGAACGGGAAGGCGACGGGCGAATTGCCGGGCGAGATTGTGAAGGGGCCGGGCGTGGCGAGGCCGTCCATAATGTCGCTCTACGACAAGATTTATTTGAACGCGAAGATTGTGGACGGCACTGGTGCGGGGTGGTTTTACGGGGATCTTGCGGTGCGCAACGGGCAGATTGCGAGGATTGCTTTGCCCTACCAATTGCAGCGCGAGGGGGCGGTGGAGAAGGTGGACCTGAAGGGCGAGCGGGTGATTAGTCCGGGCTTTATCGACATTCAATCGCACTCGCGCGAGGCCTTGACCGACGGCGACGCGCGGTTGATTTCGAAAGTGGCGCAGGGCATTACGACGGAGATTATGGGCGAGGGGTGGACGAATGCTCCGGCCAATGCCAAGACGGGCGGGCAGGCGGACGGGCGCTTTACGGGGGCGCATAGCTTCCGCAAGTGGCTGGAGACGATGGCGGCGCGCGGGCCGGCGTCGAATTTTGGATCGTTTGTGGGGGCGGGTACGATTCGGGCCTACGGCAAAGGGTACGCCATGGGCGAGCCTACGGCGGCGGAAATGGCGGCCATGGAGAAGGCCGTGGCGGAGGCCATGGAAGACGGGGCCTTTGGGCTGGCGAGCGCGCTGATTTATCCGCCGGGCAGCTACGCCTCGACGGCGGAATTGACGCGGCTGGCAAAGGTGGCAGCGCAGTACGGCGGCACTTACATTTCGCACATTCGTTCCGAGGCGGACAAGTTGCTGGAGGCGCTCGAAGAGGCGGCGGCGATTAGCCACGATTCCGGTGCGCCGGCCGAGATTTACCATTTGAAAGCGGCGGGGCGCAAGAATTGGGATGCGTTGCCGAAAGCGCTTGAATTTTTCCGCTCCGCTCGGGGGCGGGGCATTGACATCCAGGCGAACATGTATCCCTACGAAGCCAGCGGGACGGGCTTGACGGCGATGTTGCCCGATTGGGCGGCGGCGGACGGGAAGCTGTTTGCGAACCTCGACAACCCCGCGACGCGCGCGAAAATTCTGGCGGCGATGCGCGCCAACAATAACGGGCGGGATCCGGACCTGGTGCAGCCCTTGGGCTTGAACAAGCCGGAGAACCAGAAATTCCGGGGCAAGCGCTTGGACAAAATTGCGCAGGCGATGGGGCTGGAGTGGCCCGAGGCGGTGGTGGCGCTGTTACGGAGCGAGCGCTCGAGCATTTCGACGATTTACTTCACCATCAACGAAACCAACATTGAGCGGCAATTGACCCAGCCTTGGATGAAAGTAAGCACGGATGCGGGCGGCGTGGACCCGGCGAAGGGAAGCGGCGGCGTGCATCCGCGAACTTTTGGGACCTATCCGCGGGTGCTGGGCTACTATGTGCGGGAGCGGAAGCTGTTGCCGCTGGAGGATGCGGTGTTCAAGATGACCGGGGCGGTGGCGACGCGGCTGCACCTGGCCGACCGGGGCATCCTGCGGCCGGGAATGGCGGCGGACTTGGTGGTATTTGACCCGGCAACGGTGAAAGACCGTGCCACCTTTGAGGCGCCTCGCCAAATGCCGGTGGGCATTGACGAGGTGGTGGTGAACGGCATTACGGTGATGAAGGGCAACCAGCCAACGGGCGCGAAGGCGGGCAAGCTGGTGGTGGGGCCGGGCGCGAAGCTGCGTTAAACGCGGCCCCTCCTGTGCAAACTAGCGAATGCTGGCGAGAACGCCGTCGAGGTGTTTGGCTTGGCGGGCGAGCTCGGTGGAAACGCTGCTGCTTTCTTCAGCGCCGCTGGCAAGGTGTTGCGTTCCGGCGGAGATTTTTTGGATGGCCGTGGAGATGCGGCTGAGTTCGTTACCCTGAGCGCGGCCTTGCTCAACAAGTTGCGTGGTGAGCTTGGACATTTGCTGCGTGGCGTCGGCCACCACGCCCATAGAGCGGGTGACATCGTCGAGGGCGTGGGCATTGCGGTCTACCGTGGAGATCGAGCCCGTCAGCACACTTTCAATGTCTTTGGCGGCTTCGCCCGTGCGACGGGCAAGGTCCCGCACTTGGTCGGCGATAATGCCAAACCCCGCGCCTGCGGCGCCGCTGCGGCTGGCCTCAATGGAAGCATTGACGGCGAGAATGTTCGTTTGGCGCGCGATGTCGGTGACGAGCGTCATAATGCCGTTTACTTTGCGGTTGGCTTCGGCCAGGCTGTTCATGTCCCGGTTGATCAACTCCAGATCCCTGCGGCAAGCGGCGATCCGCTCGACGGCGTCGCGCAGTTGGGCCTCCGTTTCGCTGGCCATTTTTTCGCGCGAGGTCCAATCGCTTTCCAGGCTTCGGCTGGCGTCGGCCACCTGGTCTACCATCTGCGCCTGCGTAGAGGCAGTGCCGGCAAGGGTATGCACAAACGCTTCAATTTCCCGGGAGCCGGTAGTGACGCCGTCGCTGGCCTGGCTGACTTGTTCTTCAAGGATGCCGCGCGCTTTGACGGTATCGCTCAGCAAGGAAACAATGCGCAGACAAATGCCGGTTTCCACGACCACGAAGAAGGCATGGAGCATGACATCGCTAAAGGCCGCATCGTAGTTGAAGACTGCGCGCGGAGCGATGGCCCAACCAATAACGTGGTGGAGCGCGATGGTGACCGCCGCGGCAATTTGGGCCCACGGGTTGGTGAGCGCGGTAACGACGGCGAGGAAGCTAAAAACGTGGAAGTGGTACTCGATTTTCCCGGCGCCGAGATAGATGGTCAAGCCGGAAAAGCCCATGGTGGCGCAGGCGATGGCAATGGCGGCGGCAAGGCCAGACGGGTTCATGGCGACGAGAACCGTGGGCGCGGCGCATAGCAGCACCGAGCCGATAACCGCTACGCCGACACTGGTGTTTTGGGTAAGCGCAAAGACGACCAGGATCGGCAAATGCAGCCAGAGAATGGCGGTGAGAAACTTACTCGCATTGGCGCGATAGTTTTTTTCAAAATTGGACATTCCAACGCACTCCTCTCGTACCCCAGACAGGCACGGTATTCAACACAGCGACGGCGGGATTGGTGGAACAGCCTCGCACGCCCCGGCGCTTTACTTTCGTATCGCTGTGTTCGGCGGCGCGAACCTCGCGAAGGATATTGCTGGCATAGACCGGCGGGGCATCGTAGCCGCCGGCGTATCGCACTTGTCCTTGCTGATCGGCAAGAATGAGCCAGGGCGCGACACGAATTTTTTCGTCCAGGCCGAGAGTGCGCTGCTGGCCGGTGGTGGCATGGCGGGCGATCCAGACTTCGCCGGATTTCCGCGCCAGCCAGTGTTCGACGGAATCGGCCGCAACCAAGCTCTTCACCCAACGCTCCACGCGTTCGGAACAGCCGCAATCTTCGGCCAGAAAATGCACGGCGATCCAGTTATTTTCACCTCCCGCCTGCCAGCCAAGCGAAGGCTTTGCCCAGCCGCGATTTTCAAGCGGCATGTGCTTGGCCCACACCAAACCGCCCAACAGGATTGTCACCAGAATGCCGGCGGCAAGGATAGCGAACTCGCGAATCGTGATCCGATTCATGTCAGTACATATCGTGGTTTTCGGACAAAGTTTGAGTGGGATTGCAAATTCATGGGGCAGTTTTGTTGTTACCTGATTTTCACGGAAACGTTTCGGTTGTGTAATTCAAACGTAATGCGGGCTGGTTAGATTAGGGGCTGACCTTACTGTCCGCCTAAAGGTAATTACTTATGTCTCAAGAAAAACTCTCTCCAAAGGAACTGGAAAATATCGATACAGTTCCGGGAACGAACGACTCGCCCGAATTTGACGTGGTCGTTGATAAAGCATTGCTGGACCGCCGCGACGTTCTGAAGGGCGTCCTGGCTGGTGCTACCGTAGCCACCGCCGCTTTGGCCACGCCGGCCAACGCGCAAACCGCCACGACAGGTCTGAACTTTACGCCGATCACGTTGACGCGCGGCAACGATTTTGTGGACGTGCCTCCGGGCTACGATGTGGGTTTGGTGATTGCATGGGGCAACCCGTTGTTCCCGAACGCGCCCGAGTTTGACATCAACCGGCAAAACGGCGAAACGCAATCGATGCAGTTTGGCTATAACTGCGACATGATTGCGTACTTCAGCGCCGACGGCTGGAATACGAACAATTCGCGACAAGGGATTCTGGCAATCAATCACGAGTACACAAACGGGCCGGAAATGTTTCCTGGTTACGTAGCTGGCAGCCCGACGAAGGAGCAAGTGGACGCGGAATTGGCCGCGCACGGCGTAAGCGTGGTGGAAGTGCGGGAGCGCTTCCGGACCTGGGAATACCTGACGACTTCGGAATACAACCGTCGCATTACGGCGACGACGCCGATGGAAATCACCGGTCCCGCTGCGGGCGACGACCTGATGAAGACTTCGGCTGACCCGACGGGTACGCGCGTGCTGGGTACGCTAAACAATTGTGCCGGTGGCCAAACGCCCTGGGGCACGTACCTGACGGCGGAAGAAAACTTCAATCAATACTTCGCCAACCGCAACGGCATGCCGGACGGCGTGGCGAAGACGGCGCATGCCCGTTACGGTTTGCCGACGGGCCCGAGCGGACGCCGCTGGGAAAACTTCTACGACCGTTTTGACCTGACCAAGGAACCGAACGAACCGTTCCGTCACGGTTGGGTGGTGGAAATCGATCCCTACAATCCGACGGCGACGCCGAAGAAGCGGACGGCCCTGGGCCGCTCGAAGCACGAGTGCGCGACGACGATTCTGGCTCCCAACGGCCAAGTGGTGGTTTACTCGGGCGACGACGAACGCTTTGACTATGTGTACAAGTTTGTGACCAACGGCATCTTCAACCCCGACAACCGGGCGGCGAACATGGACCTGCTGGACAACGGCGTGCGCTACGTGGCGAAGTTCAACGCCGACGGCACGGGCGAATGGCTACCGCTGATCCACGGCCAAGGTCCGCTGACGACGGCCAACGGATGGCGCAACCAAGCCGACGTTTGCATCCGCGGCCGCCAAGCGGGCGACGCGCTGGGCGCGACGAAGATGGACCGTCCGGAAGACGTGGAAGTGAACCCCGTAACGGGTGTAGTCTACATTGCTTGCACCAACAATAGCCGTCGCGCGGTGGGCACGAACCCGGGCACGGACGCGGCGAACCCGCGGCCGGACAACCGCTGGGGCCACATCATCGAAATCATGGAAGAAGGCAACGACCACACGCGGACGACCTTCCGCTGGGGCATCTTCATGTTGTGCGGTGACCCGGACAACGCGGCGCACGGCGCTTTCTTCGCGGGTGCTCCGCGCGAGAAGGTGGCTCCGATTGCGGCGCCGGACAACGTGACCTTCGACAACCAAGGCAACCTGTGGATCGGCACGGACGGCATGGGCAGCCCGCTGGGCTGGAACGATGCCATCTACGCCGCCATCACGGAAGGACCGGAGCGCGGCACCTTGATGCCGTTCCTTCAGGTACCGATTGGCGCCGAAACCTGCGGACCGACGCTGACGCCGGACAACGAAACGTTCTTCCTGGCGATCCAGCACCCGGGCGAAGGCGGCACGTTCGCCGAACCCCGCTCCCGCTGGCCTTATGGCGGCAACCCGCGTCCTGGTGTGATCTTCGTGAAGAAGAGCTGGGGCCGCGGTCCAATCGGCAGCTAGTCAAAACTCACAACCAACAAATCCGCCCGCGTGCCAGAGATGGTGCGCGGGCGTTTTGCTTTTTTGGGGATCGCTTAGGCGGCGAGGCGCGTCGGGAAGGGAATGACGTTGGCGCGGGTGTGCGGTTCGCCCAAGGGGCGGAGGAAGATTTCCAGGCGGCGGGTGACGGGCCAATCGAGATGGCGCTCGAGGCCGGCGGTGGCTTCCATTTCAAACAAGGGGGCAAGAAAGCGCCAATCGTCGTCCCGGCGCAGGACGGCGCGCAGGTGGCTGGCCACTTCTTCACGGGCGGCTTCCCACTTTATTTCGCTATCTATTTCGCTGGCTTCGCGGCCCAGAAAGGGCGCCCAAAGGCGGATGAGTTTCTCTTCGCGGGCGAGGATTTCGTAGAGGTGTTTGGGGGATTTTAAAGCATTTTCGACAAACCAATTGGCGTGGCGGGGAGCGTAGAAATCGGCCAGGGCGTGTTCGCCGGCCAGGCGCAGGCGGGTGGAAAAAACTTCGAGTACGCCGGAAATGTAGAGCTTTACGTTGCGCTCGATGCTCTTCAGGCAGCCGTCCTCGAGCAGGTCGTAACCGTAGGCATTTTTCGACTTTGGGTAGAAGGGGCGCAGGGCAAGGTAGGCGGCCACTTGGGCGGAGCGGTCGGTGTCGCGCAGGTTTTCGAGGTCGCTGACCCAAAGCAGTTGCAGCCAATTGCGGAAGGCGCGTTGGATTTCGACGCTGAGTTTGGTCATGGCGCGGAGGAAGCCAGCGCTGCCGTCGCGGGGGGCCGCACTCCAGACGGCATCGACGGCGCCGGGGCGGTAGAGATGAAGTTGAACCGAGACGCGCGGGGCGAGGTCTTGGGCCACGGGGGAAGTTGTGTATTGCTCGAGCAGGGGGCTGAGAGCGGTACCGAGGGCGAGGGCATCGAGGGAGAGTTCGTGGTTCAGGGTGGCAAGCTTCATTGCGATTTGACGCTAGCATACGGGGCAGTGGCCGGTTGGGCGGCGAGCGGCGGTGGGGAAAACATAAGGCAATGCAGCGCAAGGACTTAGCGGTGCGAAAAAAAGTGTTTTGGCCCGTGAACGAAGAAATTAAAGGGTGCCCAAAATGCGGTGGGAATTGCGGCGTTCGCGTTTGGCGCGGCGGAGGTATTCATTCACCGCACCGAGGCTGGCGAAGTAGCCTTCAAAGCCCTGGGCACCGCGCGGGCGCGCTTGGCGGAGGGGGCGGAAATCACGGGCCGAAAATTGGCCTTCGCCGTGGGTGACGGCGCCGCCCATGGGACGGTATTCGTGGGTGCCTTCGCAATAAACGAGCGGGCCTTCCCGCCAGAGCGCGAAGCCCATGGAGCTATTTCATGCCCAATTGGGCGAGGGCGTAGAGGCCGCCGCCGAAGAAGAGGGCACCCATGAAGACGGTGACGGGCAGCGTGAGGACCCAGGCCATGAGCATGGTTTTGACGGTCTTCATCTGGATGCCGCTGCCATTGGCGGCCATGGTGCCGGCCACGCCGCTGGTGAGCACGTGGGTAGTGCTGACGGGTAGCCCGTAGGAGCTGGCGGCGCGGATGGTAAGCATGGCGACAAGTTCGGCGCTGGCGCCTTGGGCATAGGTAAGGTGCTCCTTGCCGATTTTCTCGCCCACGGTGACGACCACGCGCTTCCAGCCGACCATGGTGCCCAAGCCCAGCGCGAGGGCGACGGCGACTTTCACCCAAGTGGGAATAAAGCGGGTGCTGCCGGCGAGTTCGCCGCGGAGGGTTTTGGCGTTTGAAGAGGTTTCGGGGCTAAGGCGCTTGAGTTTGTCGAGCTTGCCGAGGCTTTCGTCGGTGAGGTAGAAATCGCTGCGCATGGAGGTGCGTTCGTCGCGGGGCACGTCGGAGAGGGTACGGGCGTTCTTGAGGCGCTCCTCAATGTCTTGTGTTAAGCGGAGCACGGCGGGCAGGGTGCGGGCGGTGGCGGAGACGTTGGGCTTGAGGAAGTTGGAGAGCTCGAGGGAGGCTTCTTCTACGGTCATGGTTTGTGCGGCGGGGCCGAGGGTTTTTTCGAGTGACGCAACGATTTCGCGGTTGGCGAGGAGGAGCTTGTTCAGGTCCTGGGTGGTGGAATCGGGCCGGAGGGCGAAGCTGGCGGGGAGCACGCCGATGAGGATAAGCATCATGAGGCCCATGCCCTTTTGGCCATCGTTGGAGCCGTGTTCGAAGCTGACGCCGGTGCAGGTAAAGATGAGCAGGGCACGGATCCAGAGAGGTGGTTTACGGCCTTCGGGGGCTTGGTAGAGGGCGGGGTTTTTGATGAGCAATTTTGCCAGCAGAAGCAGCAGGGCGGCGCAAGTGAAGCCGACGAGGGGAGAGATGAGCAGGCTGGCGAGAATTTCTTGCGCCTTGCCCCAGTTCACGCCTTCGCCAAAGACTTCCGTATTCATGAGGGAGTGGGCGAAGCCGACGCCGAGAATAGAGCCGATGAGGGTGTGGGAGCTGGAGGCGGGAATGCCGAAGTACCAGGTGCCGACGTTCCAGAGGATGGCGCTGGCCAGGAGCGAAAAGACCATGGCCATACCGGCGGTGCTGCCGATGTTGAGAACGAGTTCGACGGGAAGGAGGCTGACAATGCTGAAGGCGACGGTGCCGGTGGAGAACATGACGCCCAGGAAATTCCAAATGCCGCTCCAGACTACCGCCACGGTTGGGGGCAGAGCGTTGGTGTAAATCACGGTAGCCACGGCGTTGGCCGTATCGTGGAAACCGTTGACAACTTCAAAACCAAGGGCGAGCCCGAGGGCCACCAGTAGACCGATCGCGGTGGCCATGGCCAGCGTTTCGCCAAACAACTCCATGCAGTTACGAATTTCCTTGTCCGGTCCAACCGGAATCGGTTCCTGGCACGAATCCCAATGTGCCCAAACCCTCTGGTTATACCACTACTTCGTTACAGTCCGGTTCCGTTTTGGTAAGAGAAATTGTGGAAAAAGGACTTAGCGGGACCGGCGGAGGGCGGCCAGGGCGGCACCACCGGCAAGTACGAAGAGGGCGGAGGAGGGCTCGGGGAGGTCGGTATTGGTGGGGGGATCCTCTTCGCCAACGGTTGGGGTTGTGTTGGTGTTGAGAGCGTTGGAATAGAACTTGATTTCGCTGAGGCCTAAGTAATTGGGATCGCCGTGGTTGGCGACGAGGTTGAGGGTGAGGGACTCGGCGACAATTTCGCTGGGAAGGACGAAAACTTGCGCGGCTCCTGCACCGCCGGTGCCGATGGCGAGGTTAAACCAGCCGGCGGAAAGGCTGGCACCGCCAGCAGTGTAGCGGAGTTCGAAAAAGCTGACGCCTTGGGCGAGTGCGTCGTCTTCGTTGTAGTTCCAAATTTCAAAACTGCGCAGCGTTTCCGGGCCGAGGAGACTGAAGGTCAAGATTCCAAAGGGCATATCGCTGCCGGGGTTGAAGTTGTCGCTCAGCCACATGTCGCTCGGCTGATTGCCGTGGAGGTTGCCGGCCAAGCCCGAGCCATTGATGAGGCTAACGGCTTCCATGCCGGGTTGGGTGGTGGAAGCGGTGATGGAGACGGGGATAATTTCCGCCCCGGAGGCCAGGGCGAGGGCAACACAGAGAAGCACGACAACTCTTGCCATGAACCAATGATCGTTGGGATACTAGCCAATCCCAATCGGGCGTACTACTCGAAAATACCGGGAGCCTAACCCTAGATGGACTAAGGCCTTTGCACATACAATGAGGCAGAAACTTATGACACGACGTTGCATTCTTGGTTCCGCAGCCCTAGCGGCTGCCGCTTTCGCACAAAGTGCGACCGGCAAAGTGGCGCAGTTCCAATACAAATCCGCGAAGCATTATCCCGGAACGGTGCGGGATGTGTGGGTGTATGTGCCGGGGGTGGCGGCGCCAGCGGGCGGCTACGCGCTGATGGTGTTCCAGGACGGGGCGAATTTTGTGCGCGAGAACGGGCCCTTTAAGACGGCCAGCGTGTTTGACCGGTTGATTGCGGCGGGAGCGATGCCGCCGACGGTGGGCGTGTTTGTGCAGCCGGGTGTTTTGCCGCCGCTTGACGCGGCCAGCCAAATGGGCCGCTACAACCGCAGCTACGAATACGACGGCTTGGGGGACCGTTACGCGCTGTTTCTGCTGGAGGAGATTTTGCCCGAAGTGGAAAAAATGGCGCCCTTGACGAAAGATCCGAACCTGCGCGGGCTGGGGGGATCGTCTTCCGGGGCGATCTGCGCATTTACGGCGGCGTGGAACCGGCCGGACCAATTCCGCCGCGTGCTGAGCTTTATTGGCAGCTATGTGAATTTGCGCGGCGGGAACCAGTATCCGGACCTGATCCGCCATACGGAGCCGAAGCCGTTGCGTGTGTTTTTGCAGGACGGGACGAACGACCTGAATATTTATTCGGGCAGTTGGTACCTGGCGAATTTGAGCATGAAGTCCGCCCTCGAGTATTCCGGCTACGACGTGAAGTGGGTGGAGGGCACCGAGGGGCACAACAGCGTGCACGCGGCGAAAATTTTCGCCGAGAGCTTGGAATGGTTGTGGGCCGATTGGAAGCAGCCGATTGGGGCATCGAAAGGATCCGGCAAGGCGGAACGGCATTTTGTGACGGAGATACTCGACCCGGCGCACGATTGGGAAGAGATGTCCGCGGGGCATGGGTTTACGGAGGGGCCGGCGGTGGACGCGGCGGGGAATGTTTATTTCACCGATGTGCGTAACGACCGCATTCACAAAATTGAGCACGCAACCGGGAAGGTGAGCGTTTGGAAGGACGCCAGCGGCGGGGCGAACGGCATTATGTTTGGTGCGGACGGAAAGCTGTACGCCTGCCAGAGTAAGAAGAAGCAGATGGTGGCCTTTCGCGCCGATGGGAGCGAAGAGGTGCTGGCCGAGGGCGTGACGTCCAACGACCTGGTGGTGGACGTGCGCGGGAACCTATGGTGGACCGACCCGGCGAACAAAAAGATCTGGCACTTGAACCTGGCCACGAAAGCGAAGCGGACGGTGGTGGAGAATCTGCTGGAGTTTCCCAATGGCATTATCTTGTCGCCGGACCAAGCGCTGCTGATGGCCGTGGATGCGCGCGGGCGTTGGGTGTGGAGTTGGCAGGTGCAGCCGGACGGAAGCCTCGCGCACGGGCAACCGTTTTACCACTTAGAGACATGGGACATGAACTCGCAATCGGGGGGCGATGGCATGACCATGGATACAGATGGGCACCTGTATGTGGCGACGCGGCTGGGCATTCAGATTTGCGACCAAGCGGGGCGCGTGGTGGCGATCTTAAATAATCCGCAAAACCTGCAACCTTCAAACTGTGTGTTTGCGGGGCCGGAGATGAATTACTTGTACACGACGAACCGGGCGAAGGTGTTCCGGCGGAAATTGCGGCGCAAGGGCGTGCGCCCGAACCAATTGATGAAGCCGCCGCAGCCGCGGCTGTAGGCGGTGGGCGTACCTCTTGGTGCGCGTTAATTTTTTGTGCGAACAAGCCGGAAGCCAACGTCTTCGGCGGCTTGTGTTGGCACATCGCCAAAGCGCCAAGTGGTGGCCATGAGCATGCCTTGGGTTTGGAAGCCTCCGCCGCGGTAGATGCGGATTTGGCCGGTGGTGGGGCCTTGGGGATCCTTGGCGGGGGATTCGGCGTAGTATTCCGCGCTGGCCCAATCGCTGACCCATTCCAGGGCGTTGCCGAGCATGTCGTAGAGGCCGAAGCGGTTGGGCAGGGCCTGGGCTACTTCGTGCAGGGCGCCGCCGCTGTTGTCGAAGTACCAGGCTTGGTCGTCGAGGTTTTTGATGCGCTCGGGGCCGGTGCCTTCGCGGGCGCAGTATTCCCATTCGGCCTCGGTAGGCAGGCGGTAGCGGTAGCCATCGCCGCGCTGGTTGAGCTTGGCTAAAAACCCCTGAACGGCTTGCCAACTGACATTCACTTTGGGTTTTTGGGACTTGCTGGCGCCGCCCATCACCATGGCCCACTGCGCTTCGGTGACTTCGGTTTTGCCCATTTCGAAGGGGCGCGTGATTTGGACCAAATGGCGGGGGCGCTGGTCGGCGGCTTCGATGTCGGAGCCCATGAAGAAGCGGCCGGCGGGGATGGCGGCGAACTCGATGGGAAGGGGGGCGACGGTGGGCACAGTGGGCACGGTGGGGCCTGTGGGGACTGTGGGGACTGTGGGGGGAACGGCTTTGGGCTCGGTTGCGGCAGTGGGGACAGGGGTGGGAATTGGAGTGGGAACCGGAGCAGGCGCGGGCTTTGGCCACCAAACCCAAACCGCGCCGGCGAGGGCCGCGGCAAGCACAAGGGCCATGGCAAGGCGGCCGGGGCGTTTGGAAGATGTTTGCGCGGCGGGCGGGGTGATGGCAAGGCTCTCGACCATTTCGCCGCAGGTGGCGTAGCGCGCGGCGGGGTCTTTCGCGAGGGCCTTGGCCAAGCCTTCGGCGCCGGTGGGCATGGCCGGGGGAGGCTCGTTCAGAATCTTGTAGGACATGGCGATCCAGTTCTCCGCGTCCCAGGGCTTTTTGCCCGTAAGGAGTTGGAAGGCGACCACGGCGAGAGAGAACTGGTCGGCGCGGCCCGTAAGGGGTTCGCCCTTGATTTGCTCGGGCGCCATGTAGCCGAGGGTGCCGGCGGTGGAGATGCCTTCGCCTTGGGCGAGGGTTTGCGTGGCGTTGCCATCGGTGCGGCGGGCAATGCCGAAATCGGTGATGCGGAGGCGGCCGTGCTCGTCCAGCATCAAGTTCGCCGGCTTAATGTCGCGGTGGATGATGCCCTGGGAGTGGGCGTAATCGAGGGCGCTGGCGGCTTGGGCGAGGATGTCCTTCACGCGAGGCAGGGAGGGGCGCGTATCGCCCAAGACCATCGCCTCAACTTGCGAGCCGCTAATGAGTTCCATAACGATGTAGGCGCGGTCGCCTTCGCGGAAGAAATCGTAGACGGCGACGATATTGGGGTGTTGGAGCTTGGCGGCGGCCTTGGCTTCGCGGGCCAGGCGCTGTTCCCACTGGGCGGTTTCGCCCTCGGGGAGATTGTCGAGGCGGACACTCTTTAAAGCGACTTCGCGATCGAGGCTGGGGTCATAAGCCCGGTAGACGATGCCCATGCCGCCGCGGCCAAGTTCGCCGCGCACTTCGTAACGCCCAAGTTTTTCCATAGGGACTGCGCTCCTTTGTGGTGCCTGCCGGATGTGCTTACTTCGCAGAATTCAACAGCCGATTCCGAACGTCGAGAAGAATCTGATTCAGCTTATCCTGCTGGGCGAGGGGATTGAGGATGCGCAGGGCTTCCTGGCGGGCACGGGCACGGGCGGCGGGAGGGCCGGGAAGCAGGGCCAGTTCGGCCCAAGCTTCGCCGACCTCGGCTTGGGCGCCGGTATTGTCGGGGTCACGGCGGGCGAGGGCGATTCTTTGGGACAGGGCTTCTTCGACGATCGCGCGGCCTTTGGCGGGGTTTTGGGCGGGGCTTCCGGATTGGGCCAGCGCCAGCCCGTAGCGCAAGAGGCTACTGGCGGCAAGGCTAGCCATGCGCCAATCCTGAGGGTTGGCTGCAAGTTGGGCTTGGCGCAGTTGGTGGGCTTCCCGGTACATGGCCATGGCGGTGGTGGCATCGCCCTGGCGCAAGCGATTGCCCCCGGCGAACATGAGGGCGTTCGAAAGATTGTTGCTGGCCTCCGGCAGGGTGGGGAACTCCTGGTGCATAGCGCGGGCATTGCGGACGGCGTCGGCAAGGATGGGTTCGGCCTCTTGGAAGCGGTTGCGATAGCTTAGGACGTTGCCGTAGCGGGTAAGTGCGAGGACGGAACGGATGCGGTCTTCGCGGGTGGCACCGGGAAGGGTTAGGATGCGCTCGTTCAGGCGAATGGCTAAGCGGCGGACGCGGATCACTTCGTCCCATTGGCCAAGTTGGGAGTAAGTGCCGCCTAAGTCGTGATAAGTGGCAGCCAAGAGGCGGAGCTGGGCCAGGGTAGATTTACCGGTGGTATTGGCGATGGCCTCTAAGCTTTTTTGTGCTTCCAGGCCATAAGTAAGGGCTTCCTTGGGGTTACCCTGGCTTTTCGCATTACCGGAAATGCGCAATAGAACTTCGCCATATTGTTCGCGCACAAACTCGTTCTCGGGATAGCGGGCAAGAAGATTGCGGCTAAGTTCGCGGGCGCGCAAGTAACTGGCGCGAGCTTCGGCGGTGCGGCCTAAGTTGGCGGCGCCAAGGCGGCCTAGCACGTCGCCCAGCTTGAGATAGGCGGCGACAAGGTCCCGGCCGAGGGCGGCATCGGGCGTGCCTTGGGCAGCGAGTTGGTCCAGCGCGGCGCGGCCCCGCTCCACCAGCAGGCGGCGCGCGCCCAGGCTGCCTTCGCTTTGCAGGCGTTCATCCATTTCAAAGATAAAGGCGCGGGCCAATTGCCGGGAGTTTTCGTACAGCGCGCGGGCGGTGTCCCGTTCGCGTAGCGCTTCGGCGCGCTGCCAGAGGGCGATACCCGCACCCAGGGCCAGCGCCACCACGGCCAGCAGGATGCTAAATGTGAGCGCGCGATTGCGGCGCACGAAACGGCTGAGCTGGTAGCGGAGCGTTAGAGGGCGGGCGGAGATAGGTTCTCCGGCGAGGTAGCGGCGCAGATCGCTGGCGAACTGTTCGGCCGATTCATAGCGCTCGGCAGGGGCGGGGCGCAGGGATTTTTCGACAATGCGTTCGAGGTCCGGGCCTATGTCGCGGCGGATTTCGGCGGGGACGGCGCGGAGGAGCGGAGGGGCTTCGCGGGCTTCGGAATCGGTGAGGCGCGCCGGGAAGGGTGCTTTGCCGCTAAGCAGTTCGTAGAGTGTGGCGCCCAGGCTGAAAACATCGGTGGCCGTGGTTAAGGCTTCGCCCGCGATCTGCTCGGGGCTGGCGTAGGCAGGGGTAATCAGCCGCTGGGTACTGCGGGTTTGTAGCGCGCCGCCCAGTTCGGGCAGGAACATTCGGCCCACGCCGAAATCCAATAACTTCGGCTGGCCGCTGGGGCTAACCAGGATGTTATTCGGCTTAATGTCGCAATGGAGAATGAGGCGCTGGTGGGCGTAATGGACCGCTTCGGCGACTTGGATGATTAGTTTTAGCTTCTCTTCCAAAGTACATTGGTGCTTGGCGATGTAATCCAGTAAGGTTGCGCCACCTTCAATGTATTCCGTGACTAAGAAAGGGCGCCCATCGGGAGTAGAACCGCCGTCCAACAGGCGGACTATGGCGGCGTGTTCCAGGTATGCCAATAGCTGCCGTTCGTAGCGGAAGCGTTGGACGAAGTAATCCGTATCCATGCCGCGGTTCAGGATCTTAATGGCTACTTGGCCAAGGTATTCGCCATCGTCACGAGTGGCCAAATAGACCGTGCCCATACCCCCGCGGCCAATCTCGCGTTCCATACGGTAGGGGCCCAGGTGATCGAGCGGAGCCTCGGCAAAGGGCGATTGGCTTAGCAGTGGTTCGTTGAGAAAATCCTCATCCGTGGCGGCGGCCAACAGGCTTTCCACTTCGGCGCGCACGGATGGGTCCGCGATTGTCTCGAGGAAAGCGGCGCGCTGCCCGGGAGGCAGGTCCAGGGCCTCGCCCAGTTGTTGCCGAACCGCTGACCATAAATCCGGGCTCATGGTTTTTCCGGGCTCAAGATGCAGTCGGCGCGAGTTCGCGGGCCAAGAAGGCGCGCGCAGTGGCCCAGTAGCGCTTCACCGTTGCTGTGGAAAGGCCCAGCACTTCGGCGGTTTCTTCCACCGTCATGCCGGAAAAGAAACGCATCTCCACCACTTGGCATTGCACGGGGTCGAGGGCGGCGAGCTTTTCGAGCGCCGTATCGAGAGCCACCAGATCTTCCTTGGCATGGTCGGCAATGGCCTGAAATTCGAGCCAGTGGCTGGCGTCGAGCGAGACCGGGGTCACGCCGGCGCCACGCTTGTCGCGGCTGCGGGCGCGGGCATAATCGCAGAGGATGCGCCGCATCACCTGCGCCGCCACGCCGAAAAAGTGCGCACGCGAATTCCAGTTCACTTTTTGGTCGATGAGCTTGAGGTAGGCTTCGTTGACAAGCGCCGTGCTCTGCAGAGTGTGGTTTGGGCGCTCGCGCCGCAGGTAGCTGCTGGCAAGCTGGCGCAGCTCCTGGTAGACCACCGGCAACAAGGCATCGCGCGCTGCGGCGTTGCCGTCGCGCCAATCGGCGAGCAACTGCGTGAGGGAAGAATCGCTCATCAAGGAGATTTTACTGGAAGCCCTTACCTGTTAATCGTGCGGAACCTCATTGGCGACTGTTTGCGAGCCATTGCGCAAGAGACTCCTTCAGCGGGCCAATCTTAAGCGCTGCGACGTTCCAAACCTCATCGAGATCAACGCCAATGTAATTGTGGATAAGAGCATCACGCAGGCCGCAAATTCTTCGCCAATCGACCCCGGAGATTTCCTCGCGAGTTTGGGATGATACTCGCTTGGCCGCTTCCCCGATAACTTCGAGGTTGCGAATTACGGCGTCCTGTAAGAGTTCCGATGCCTTGAACGATGTTTCGCCCGATTCCTAATAGCGAAGAATCCTTTCGCACCGCTCCACCATGTGGATGATATAGGCCTTGTCGTCTTTCAAGCAGGCATCTCCTACAGTGGTACAGCTGCTGCAAGGATGTTCTCGCGGAGATACCAATGAAGAGACTTTTCGGTGCCCAAGTGGACCTTAACACCAAGGAGGCTTTCCAAGTCCTGGACCAAGCCAACATGGTCCAGGAGGGTACGCCCGGATTCCCATTCCACTAGGAGGTCGAGATCGCTATCCGGCTTTTGTTCGCCGCGGGCTACAGAACCGAAAATCCTTAGATTGCGGGCGCCGTGCTGGTGGGCGAGGGTAAGAATTGCTTCCCGGTTGGCAGTGCGTAGTTGTTCGAGGACGACCATGGAACTTTCTTTTTATCTTCTCACTCCTCATTCCCCCCAGTGCTGCGGGCGCCACTTGTAGCGAGGAACTTTCGCCAGGCGGCCAGTAACTCCGAGGTGGGTTGTTCGAAGGGGCGGAGGTAATAGTCCGGATAGGATTTTTCGTTGGGGTTTTTGAGTAAGTTCTCGTTCCAATCGGTGGGGTCTACCCAAAAGGTACGGGCGTGTTGGTATTCAAAAAGTTCGTGGCGGCGTTGCCAGCCGGGGAGGACGGCCTCGTGGAGATTTTTGTGCACGGGCGTGCGAAACGCGTCCGCCAAAGATCGCGGTGTACGCTCCAGCCACAGGGCGGCCAGGCGCGGTTCCTGGGCGGCGGCCAGCAGCGCGGGAATGCCGCCTATGCCCCAGGCGTGCAGGTAGACACGATCGTAGAGAGGCAGATTTTGGCGGATGACGGCGAGCAGGTCCGCGGCGCGCATGCTGGGCAGGTTCCAACCCACTAGCCAAGCGCGGGTGTGGGTAATCCAATCGCCGCTCAAGCGGCCTTGGTTGGGGGGAAGGGGGTAGCCGGGCAGTTTGACGAGCAGGACATGCTGGCCGAGTTGCGCAAGTTCGCGGGCGCGATTGGCGCTGGCCGCATCGGCGTGGGGGATGATGAGGAGCTCGCGGGAGGCTTCGGGGCCAAGTTTTTCCACCGTCGCCAAACCGGATGGGGCCGGCAGCACAGGGTCGGCGAGCTTGGGCGTCTTGGGCGCGAAGGCTTGCTCGGCCAGCAGGTCGGTTAGATCTTTGCCGAAAATTTGGCCGTTAGGCATCACCCAAAGGTCGCGCTCGGCGGGCAGGGGCAAGTCTTCTTCCTTGGCTTCGCCCTTACCGTCCGCGAGGTGCCGGATCATCCAATCGTAAATAGCCTCACGCACCTTCAAGGGGGTGCCGTGGCCGCCGGGGCCGACCACCCACTGCACCAGCGCTTCGCGGTCGAAAATGCGGTAGAACTGGCGCGCTTCGTCGTAAACCACTTTCGCGCCGGCGGGGGTGAAGAAATCTTGCTCCGTCGAAGCAATGAGCCACGGTTTGGGGGCAAAGAGGGCAACGTAATCCGCCTGGTCCAAGCCCTCGGCCAGGAAGCCGGGCAGGGATTGCTCGCTGTCGCCAGTGGGGCCGGTGATGAGGTACTCGAAGGAATTCATGTAGCAGGCGGGGGCGGCCACGCGGATGCGCGCGTCCAGCGCGGCGATGTAGGTGGTTTGGGTACCGCCGCCGGAGCAACCGCTGGCGCCCAGGCGGGCGGGGTCTACTTCCGGGCGGGTGAGGAGGTAATCAATGGCGCGGCGGGCATCGTGTATGAAATAGCGGGCCACGGATTGGCCCAGCAGCAGGGCCTGGGCGCCGGCCATGAAGTGTTGTTCGGTGGCGCCGCCAATGAGGCTGCGGCCCAGGCGGGCATCGTAGGCTTGCTGGCGTTCGCCCTGGCCGACGGGGTCGTAAGCCAAGCAGACGAAGCCCTTGCGGGCGAGCTGCGTGCAGATTTTCGCGCCCGCCAGTTTGCCTTCGCTCCAATGGCCAATGGAAAAGAGCACAGCGGGGCGCTTGCCGCTTTCGCGCGGCAGGTATAGGTTCGCGGTCACCCAATAGCCGGGCAAAGATTCGAAGCGGACGTTTTCGATGGTAATGCCCTCGAAGGCGAAGCGGCGGGTGGTTTGGGCGCGCAGGGGGCCGCGGTAATCCGGCAGCCCGCCCATCAGGCGAAGCACTTTTTCGCGAACGGTGCGCTGGCGGGCCTGGGCCTGGGCAACGGTTTGGATCTGCGCAATTTCGGCGCGGCGGGCGGCACGCTGGGTTTTGGCTTGGGCCTCAATGCGGGCGAGCAGAGTGGCATCCTGAGCCAGGAGGCAAAAGGGGAGGAAAACGAGCCAACAGCGCGTCATCCCTGCAAATTTATACCATCCAGGCTCTAAACCAACACGGGAGTCTTTTTCAGCAAGCGCTCGAAGATCACGGGCGTTTCGTAAACAGCGCGGTTGTTCAGGCGGCGGGCATTCTGCTGGTATCGGGCCAGCACGCCCGGCTCCAGCAACTTGCGCACGGCGGCGTCCACTTGGGCAAAGCTGGGCTCCACCAGGCCCACTTCGTTTTCGAGCACCCAATCTGTGTTGTATCGCTCCTGGGGCAGCGTCATGGCGTTTTTGGTGACGATGACGGGCAGGCCCATGTGCAGGGCTTCGGAAATGGAGCCGGGGCCGGGCTTGCCGATGAAGAAATCCGCCAACTGCATGTAGTAAGGCACTTCACGGGTGAAGCCTTCGACGAAGCGCTTCAGCTTGCCGGGGCTTTGTTCGAGCTTGGTCTTGAGCTTGGCGTTTTTGCCGCAAATGAAGATGAGCTGCAGGTCGAGGCCGCTGGCTTCCAGGCGTTCGCAAATGTTCTCCATCACCAGGGACCCGAAGCCGCCAAACATGACCAGGCCCGTGGGCTTGTCCGGGTCCAGGCCCAAGCGCTGGCGTTCGGCGCGGCGGTCCACATTGTCGAGCTTATAAAAGCGAGGGTTGAGAATCATGCCGCTGGTGCGGAAGACGCGGTCCGGCCCGTAGCCGGCTTGGCGGACTTGCTCTTCGGCCTTGGGGCTGCCGCAGACGAAAAACTGGTCCTGGCCCTTTTCGATCCAGAAATGAGGGGGATAGTCAGCGATGTCGGTAAGGACGGTAACCAAGTGGGGCGGGTCTTCGATGGATTGCAGCGCGCTGTAGATGGAACGGTTGAAATTGGGGATGAGGCTGACGACCAAGTCCGGTCTGGCCCCGCTGGTCCAGAAGCGGCTGAGGTAATCCACCTGCTGTTTGTGGTACAAACGGATCAGTAATTGCAGACCCCGCAAGGTAGCGCCGGAGCCGAACGTCCAGCCTTTGCGCAGCACAAGGTTGTAGATGTCTTCCGTCTTGATGCCCAGCGTGCGCCGGAAGATATCAAAATCCCCCAACAACTCCTGAACCTGAACGAGACGAACATTCCAATCGGGATGGACCTCCGCACAGACCTCTCGCAGAGCCGTTGCAGCTGCCCGGTGACCACCACCCGCGTCGAAGAACAAAAAGTCAAGATTGGGCATGCCCAAACCCCATCGTATTCAATCGTTTGCAACCTCTACAAGGGGTGGCGGCAAAAACTGCGAAGTTCATGTAGCTTTTTCCCGTTTGTCACTGTGCTGCAATATAAACCCTACATACCATTATTAGGGATACTTAGATGAGCGTTTTTCCGGTTGTAAAAAACTTCATCGAATCGCGCGACCACCGCTTGATGCGGCGGGTCCACAATTGGCCAGCGCCGAAGTGGGTGCGGTTGTGGATGATCTGCGCGACGCGGGGCGGGGACGGCTACCTGTGGTTTTTGCTGGGCGTGAGTTCGATTCTTTTTGGGGGCGCGGAAGGCACGATGGCGGCGGCGGCGGGCTTCTTGGCCGTGGCGCTGGGCATTGTGGTTTTCCTGTGGGCGAAGCGGTTGACGGGGCGGAAGCGCCCTTGCCACATTGAGCCGCATTGCTGGTCGACGCTGTTGCCGCCTGACCAATTCAGCTTTCCTTCCGGGCACACGATAACGGCATTTGCGGCCATTACGCCGCTGTGGCTGGTGTTCCCTGAGTTCCGGCCCGCGCTGGGTTTCTGCGCGGCCAGTGTGGCGGTAAGCCGCATCGTGTTGGGTATGCACTTCCTGAGCGATGTCGTGGCCGGCGCAGTCGCGGGGACTCTTCTCGGTCTGCTTAGTTCCGCTATTCTTGGCAGAATCTAAGCAGGAGTACTTTCCGATTGCTCAAATCTACGTTTTTGTTCCTGAGCCAGAGCCCTACCCTGCGCCGCTGGATGGAACATTCGCCGCTGGCCAAGCCGCTAACCCGCCGCTTTGTGGCTGGCAACACCTTGGAAGACGCGTTGGGGGTGGTGGCCAAGATCCAGGCGCAAGGGATTCTAACAACGCTGGACCCCTTGGGCGAAAGCGTGACCCAGCGCGAAGAGGCCCTGGCCAGTTGTGCGCACGCGCTGGAGGCGCTGGACCAATTGGCGGCGCGCAAGCTGCGCTCGACCATCTCGATCAAATTGACACAAATGGGCCTGGACATTGACGCGGAGCTGGCCTACGAGAATGCGCGGCGGCTGGTGGAGCGGGCCCGGCAATGCGGCACGCGCGTGGAGTTTGACATGGAAACCAGCGCGCACGTAGACCGTACGCTGGCCATTGTGCACCGGCTGCACGCGGAACTGGAATCGGTGCGGGCCGTCATCCAGGCCTACCTGTTTCGCAGCGAAGCCGACATCCGCGCGCTGAACCAGGCGCGGATTCCGGTGCGATTGTGCAAAGGGGCATACCAGGAATCGCCGAGTGTGGCATTTGCCGAAAAGGCGCAGGTGGACGAGAACTACCTGCGGCTGAGCGAGTTGCTGCTGAAAGAGGGCGTGGAGCCGGCGATTGCGACGCACGACGACCGCATGGTGGCCGGGGCGCGGGGGGCGGATAAAGCCAGCTTCGAATACCAGATGCTGTACGGGGTGCGGCAGGACTTGCAACGGAAGTTGGCGGCGGAGGGCTACCGCGTGCGCGTGTACGTGCCGTACGGGGAGGCCTGGTATCCCTATTTCATGCGGCGGCTGGCGGAGCGTCCGGCAAACGTTTTGTTCCTGGCCAGGAACTTCTTCAAGAATTAAAGCGTCTAGAAAATTTACGGAAGTGTCGATAGAGCAGGTAAGGAGGAGCGATTATGTTCCGTTGGTGGCTCTTATTGGCGGCAAAGGGAATTGTGCTGCTGGCGCTGCACATAGGGTTGCTGGCTTGGGCGGGCAGTTTTTTCGCCGACACGCGTTTGGGGATTGACCTCGACTACACCTTTTCCGTAATGTGTGCGGATTTGGTGCTGTTTGTGGTGGGTTACTTCTTCTGGATGGACCAAAAATACCGTTGCCGGACCTGTTTGCGGCGGCTGCGGATGCCGGTGGCAAAGGGCAGCTTTGGGAAGGCGTCGTTGTTTTCGCCGCCCTCGCTGGAGTGGATTTGCACCTATGGCCACGGCACGCTCAGGGAGCCGAGCGCGCCCTTGGTGGGGCCCGCGCAAACGGAATGGGTGCAACATAAGGACGACTTCTGGCAGGCGTTTGAGGATGCTTGGAGAAAAGACTAACCCGGCAGCCAGAACGCTATTCTGAGATTTGAGCATTCAAATTGTCGGCGGCGGACTGGTGGGCCTGTGTTGCGCCTGGGAATTGGTAGAGCGCGGGCACAAAGTAACCGTATGGGATAGCGGAAAATACAATGCCAGTTGGGCGGGCGCGGGAATGCTGGCGCCGGATTCGGAGACCTTTCCGGACCCCCTGTGGCGGGAACGTGCGCGAAAGGCGGCGTTGGATTTTGCAGCGTGGATTGAGCGCTTGCGGCAAGCCAGCGGCGGGGGCGAAATTGATTTTTTGGCCCCCGTGGAGGAACCCGGTGGGCGCGTACGCGATGGCCACGTAGACCCGCGGGAACTGGTGCAAAGGCTGCGCCATTGTCTGAAGGGGCGGGTGGAGTTCAAGCAGCAACGGGTGGATGATTTGCCGCAGGGCAAAGTGGTGGTGGCGGCGGGGGCGGCGGCAAACGAGATCGGCCAAAACTTGGTGGGATGGCCGCCCGTTCAGCCCGTAAAAGGCTATTTGCTGGCCTGGGAAGGCCTGGAGGCGGGCTTGCTGGATGGGGTGCAGCACTTGGGGGCCACTTACGTATTCCAACGGCGCCGCGGCACCGTCATTGCGGGCTCAACCGAGGAGCGCTGCGGTTTTGACGAACGCCTGGATTGGGACAAGCTGCGTGATTTGGCCCAGCGCGCGGCAGTGGTGGTGCCAAAATTGGCGGGCAAGACGCCGGCGCAAACTTGGTGGGGCTTTCGTCCGGGTACGCCGGACGGCAACCCGGTGGTGCAGCGCTGGAACGAAGACGTGGTGCTGGCCTACGGACATTACCGGAATGGGATCTTGTTGGCGCCGTGGACGGGCCAATGGGTTGCGGAGCAGTTTTCCGATTAACTCCAGTAGGGAAAGGTGTCGGGGTGACGGTCCTTTAGGTCTTCAATCAAGCGCGGTACCTTTTCCCGGCGGCGCAGCAGGGTTTCGCACAGGCGGGGCAGGTGGTTGAGGTCGGCTTCGTCAAACCAGGTTTGCGGCATTTCGCGGATGGCTTCGTCGAGCACGCGCGCGGGGAAACTGCGGATGCGTTCGAGCCACGGCTCAAACTGTGCCCAACCGCGGACCTGCAGGTAGACGCGGCGCAGGTGGTAAAGGCCGGCGAGGGGGCGGTCCGGGAAGTCCCAATAGGGGCCGTTGAAGCAGAAGCCGTGGTCGATGAAGCTGGTGATGAGGCCGCGTGCGGCGGGGTCCTCAGGCTTGATGTCGGCCAACAGGGCGCGGAAGAAAACGCTCTGGCGGGAGTCTGAATTCGCCGTCCATTTGTCAAAAAGCAGAATGGCCCAGAAGTGCTCCAGGTTGCGGCACATGGGCAGGCTGTTTTCCGCGATGACATCGTGTACCAGGGTGGTGAGGGGCGATCCGGGGAAGCGCGAGCCAAAGTGGAAGCCCGGCAGGGGGGGCGTGAAGGACCGGCCCAGCGTGATGCCAAGGCGGGGCTCCGGGGTGTTGGTGGCGGCGAGGAAGTCTGCGGGAATGTCGATGAGGCTGGCAGGCTGCGCGGGGATCTTCAGGTATTCAAGGATGCGCCAAGCGAGATACTCGTTCACCAGCACGCGGCGGCCTTGGGGGTTGTTGGCCAGCTTCACCACGTAGTGATGGCCATCGGAGGCGCCCAGGAGGTGGGTTTGACTGCCGCCCCGCATGGGCCGGAGGTAGGCTGTGGCAACGGGCGGCATGAAGAAGGGGTTAGCGTAAAGGGAGTGCGCTAGACTCAGATTCAGCTATGGCTGATACGCAGAACTCAACCCAAGATACCCCGAAAAACACCAACAATGAAGTGGCGCTGGAGATGATGAAATTTATTGCTGTGCAAACGGGATACGGCAAAGGAGTTGGCACCTCGGCGGGCTTTGGCCCGAAGAGCAGCAACTCGCCGGAGCAGTATGCGGAAGCGCTGCTGGAGCTGTTCCAGCGCTGCAAAAAAACGGTTGAGGGTTAACGGCGCGGTTGAGGCTTAACGGCGCTTCGTCGCCTTGGCAGGCGCTTTTTTCGCCACGGCCTTTTTGGCGACTACCTTTTTCGCGGCAACTTTTTTAGCGACTGTCTTTTTTGCGACCGTCTTCTTCACGACAGGCTTTTTCGCCGCTACCTTCTTCGCGACGACCTTTTTGGCAATTACCTTTTTCGCAATCACCTTCTTCGCGGTCGCTTTCTTGGCGGTCGCTTTCTTGGCGACAACCTTAGCCGGGGCGGCTTTCTTCGCAATGACTTTCTTGGCAGCTACCTTTTTGGCCGGTGCTGCTTGCTTGGCCGGTGCTGCCTTCTTTGCAGATACGACTTGCTTGGCCGGTGCGGCTTGCTTGGTGGCCTTTACCGCTACTTTCTTCGCGGGCTGCGGGGCTGCCTTCTTCGCCACAGTCTTCGTGGCCTTTTTGGCAGGCTTGCTGGCTTTTTTCGCTGGGGGCTCCTCGATGGGCAGGATCTGAATGGGTGGCTCTGGTTCCGCGCTTGGTGGTTCGGCCGCGGGAGTTTCCACGGGCACAGCCGCGACAATCTCTGTCTCTGGCGGCAACACTGCGGACGGCAGAACCGGTGAGGGCGTCCGGATGGCTGAAGCCGGCGGCGGCAACAGCTCCCTGTTTTCTTCTTCCAGGTCTTCTTCTTCTTCGTCGTAGTTGTAAGCAGACATTTCGTTGCCTAAAGCGGAAGCTTCGTCCTCGTAGTCAAAATCGTCGTGGTCGTCGGCCGGGGCCACATAGCGGGTGCGATCGAACATGCAGTTGGGTCCGTGTGAATAGCATATCGAGTCTATTGGAATTCGCAAGAGGAAATCGTGCGATTTCGTGTGGCTTCTCGGGGAAAACTACCACTCCGAGTAGGCGGTGCCTTCGAGGGAGCGGTCGTTGGAGCCGGAGCGGACGTTGGCGATGCCGGGTTCGGATTGGTTCACGCTGCCAAGGGCGTCTTCCATCTCCGTGCGCCAGGTGTCGTTGCGGCCGGTCATAGGGTCGATGGGGATGCTGCGCAGGTATCCGGCGTCGACCAGATCGCGAAGGTCTTGGGGGGCTTTCTGCTTGTCGTAGGTGTATTCGTCAATCACGGTGCGCATGGTGAAGAGATTGTTCTTGAGCACCGTTTCCCGCGCACGGATTAAGCTCTTCTGATAAATCGGAACTGCCAGCCCCAATATGATGGAGATGATCGTCAGAACGATCACTAACTCAATGATCGTGAAGCCCCGCCGAGGGTCGCGGGCAGTGCGCTGTGCGGCGGCTCTCATTCCCACTCCGAATAAGGCGTGTTGTCGGGAGCGCGTTCGTAAGTTTTGGAGTACACGTCAAAAACGTTCTGCCCGCCCCAGCTTTGGCTCTTGGGGTCGTCCTGCGTGGAGCGCTTGCCCCAATCGTTATTGTTGGTGAAGGGGTCCTTGGGGATGCGGCGCAGGAATTTGATTTTCTTGTCTTCGGGGCCGGGGATTTTCACGCCTTCCACCAGGATTTCGAGAGTTTCGGGATAGTTGTCCGAGCCGAGCTTGGTTTGGCCGAGTTCGCCGCGGTCGGCCATGTCTTTGTACTTGTCGATGGCGGTGCGCATTTCGCGCAGGGCCAGGCGCAGGGATTGCTCCTTTTCCCGGCGCACCTTGTAGCGGGCCATGGGCAGGGCCATGGCGCTGAGCGTGAGCAGGATGGTGAAGGCGACAATCAGTTCCACCAGGCTGAGGCCCGCTTGGCGGCGTCGGCGATGCTGAGAGATACGGTCCATGGCGGGTGGGTTATGGGATCTTGCCCTACTGAATCTTAATGGTCACTTCCGGCAAGGGTGCTCCGGCCAGTGGTTCTTTGCGGGAGTTCACCATGTCGGCGGAAAGAATGCGCACGGAGGCTTCACCTTTGGCCAGCGTGGCGAAGGTGAGCTTGGCCAGCGTGCCGTTGCCGCTGACGCCGCCCGCACCCACAGCCCGCTCCAGGTGGATGCGGCCTTTGTTCAGGTCTACTTCTACTTTTTCCTTCTGGCCATCGATGCTGAGCAGGCCGCCAGAAGTGGCGCCGATGAGCTTCAAAAGGGATTGGTCGTATTCGAGCACCAAGGGCGCGGCGGCGATATCTTCGCCGTATTCGACGTCCACTTGGATGGTGACCGGACCGCTCAAAAACACTTCGCTTTGTTGGGGCCGGAGTTGCAGTTTGTTGCGCAGGCTAACCGGGCGGCCAATGCGCGTAGAGGAGTTCAGGGCCGTGATGTTGGAAGCGGCGGGAACGGCGGAAAGGCCGTTGTTGATGGGGTTGCGCGCTACCGGCGGCGCGGCGGGTTTGGGCGCGGGCGGCGGGGCCTGGGCGGGTGGCGTTTGCTGGGCGGGCGCCTGCTGCGGTACGAGAATCGGGAAGGGCTGCGGCGCGGGCCGCGGTGGTGCAGCCATGGGTGCCGTTGTAATGGGAGCAGTAGTTGTGGGGGCAGCAGCAGGCGCAGAAGCCGCCGCTGGTGCATCCTCGCGCGAGGTGTAGGTCAGCTTCACAGTCGTATCCGTACCGGTGCTAATGCCCCGCAGGTTCAGGTCGGTCAACTCGGGCGCACGCACCAAGTGCGGCACCAGAATAATCAGCAACTCGCTATCGCTTTGGTCTTTGCCATCCGTCCCGAAAAGCCAGCTGAGGCCGGGAATGTCAATCAGCCAGGGAATGCCCGTGCGGTTGCGGGAGGCATTGGTCGTCGTCAAGCCGCCCATCACATTCACTTCGCCCTCTTTGATGCGAATATCCTCGCCAATTTTGCGCTGGCCAATGACGGGCTGCCGGAGGCCGCCAATGTCCACCTGGTCGCGGATATTGGAAACTTCTACTTCCACGCGCAGGCTGATTTCTTCGTTGCCGTGGATCTTGGGCGTAATGTCCACGTTCACGCCCACTTCCGCAAACTGGAACTGCGTCTGCACCAGGGGCGAAATGCCACCCACACCGCCCACGCCGCCAGTATTTAAGCTGCCGGTGGCATAGGGGAAACGGTCGCCAATGCGCAGCGAAGCTTTCTTGTTGTCCACGGTGCGTACTTGCGGGTTCTGCAAGACGCGCGTTTGGCGGTCTTCCAATAGAGCCTGCAGAAAGGCGCCGGGAAGATTGATGCTGAAGTCGTTGGTGGAAATTTTGCCCACCTGGCTGAGCGCGATGAGATTGGAAGTAGTGTTGCCACCGTTGGAATCGTCATCGGAGCCGGAGCCGCCCGTCAAACGCGGATTGCGGGGAGTAAAAGTGATCTGTTGACGGATGCCGGTCTGCACGCCGTTGGCGATGGTGGCGGCCAGGGAGCGGGTACGCGTGCGGTTGGCTTCGAGCACATAAACGTCCAGCACCACTTCCGAGCGCGGCTTGTCCATGTCGTTGATGATCTTGCTCACCAGCGCCACTTGGTCCGAGGTGCAACGCACCATCAGCGCCATCTGGGCGGGGTAGGGAACCACCTTGCGGCACTCGCCTACCACGCGCACGGCGTTGGCGATTTCGTTCAATTCCTGGGGCTCGAGAGCGTGTTGGAGATAGAAGACTTTCAGGATGTAGTCTTCGTAGTCGCGGCGCTTTTGGGGGTTGTCGAGCGTGATGTAAATGGCGTTGGCAGAGATGGGCTTCCAATAGGCTTTGGTGAGAATGCCGAGATAATCGAGGGCCTCTTCGAGCGTGGTGTTTTGGAAGTCGATGGGAAAGGTTTTGCCGGAGTTCTGGCTGATGAAGTCGGGGTCGAACAGGACGTTGATGCCCGTCAGCTTGCCAATGGTTTCGTAAAGGACGCGCGCGGGTTGGTTGTTGAGCTTCAGGTTGACAATCTGGCGCTGGATGGGTTTTAGCACGGGGGCATCCATCAGGCCGGCCAAGCGCTTTTCGGCTTCCTGGCGGACGCGGTCGGCGGGGGTAAAGCCCATTGGGCCGGGGTCTTCCGGCGTCTCACCCTTTTTTTTCGCGGCTTCGTTTTTCTTGATTTGCTCGTAGGCTTGCCGCATGCGCTGTTCGGCAATGGTGCTGGCGGGGTCCAGGGCAAAGGCGCGCTGGAAGAGGGTAAGGGCTTCTTCGGGCTTGTTCTGGCCCATTAGCTTTTCGCCTCGGTCGACAATTTTTTGGGCGGCCTGGAAGCGGGAGCGGTTCACGGCGATGCGATAGCCGGAATCGCGAGGGTCTGTGGCCAGGGCTTGCTCGAAGAGTTCCAGAGCCTTTTCATAATCGCCCTTGGCTTCGGCCAGCCGGCCGTCCTTCAAGAATTTGTCGCCCTTGCGCGTGGCGGCCATGGCGGAAGGGGGCGCGGCCCAGGGACTGAGCAGGAGCAAACAGCACAGCAGAACGCTGTTCAGTTTGGCTAAACCTTTGGAAAGAAGCATGTTATCGGTTTTCTCGTGATACTATCAAAGTAGCCGCCCACACGGTTCGCGACACTTCTCTCTAGGATGACGCAAAATGTGGCGGTTGCGTGGATAGATTGCGTGGATAGCGATGTGTGGAGAGGGGATAGAAGCAGGGACCTCGGTGCGACATGAAGGCTGAAAACGAAGGAAATCGATTGATCGCCGAGAACCGCCAAGCCCGCCACGAATACTTTTTGACCGATGCATTTGAAGCCGGCCTGGTGTTGACGGGCACGGAAGTAAAGGCCGCCAAAAATGGCAAAGTGCAATTGAAGGATGGGTGGGCGGAGATCCGCAACGGCGAGGCGTGGCTGGAGAATGTGCACATCTCCGAATACAGCCACGGCAACCAGATGAACCATACCCCCGTGCACGCGCGGAAGTTGTTGCTTCACCGGCAGGAAATCAATAAGCTGATCGGCAAGACGCGCGAAAAGGGCTTGACGCTGATTCCCACCAAGATGTACCTGAAGCGGGGGCGCATTAAGTGCGAAGTAGCCCTGGCCAAAGGGAAGAAGTTGCACGACAAGCGGGAAACCATCAAGCGCCGTGAGCAGGAGGCCGAAGCCAAGGCCGCCATGAGCG
Organism: Bryobacter sp.; assembly: GCA_033765085.1. Lineage (GTDB taxonomy): Bacteria > Acidobacteriota > Terriglobia > Bryobacterales > Bryobacteraceae > Bryobacter. The sequence goes on from JANRIK010000047.1 coordinate 108,838, forward strand.
CCCGCCGGCACTAGACCCGGCACTGAACCCCGGCATGAAACGCAGGGCGGGGAATAAGGAGATTCATGAACACGAGCATATTGTTCCAGGGATGGGAAAAGAGCGGAGCGGCGGCGCTGGTGTATCCGGCCCTTGAAGGGGCGGCGCCGGAGACGGGTGTGGCGGCGGTGGACGCCTGGGCGAAGGAACTTTATGCGAGCGAGGAATTTTCCGGTAAGGCGCTCGAAATGGCCACGTTGCACCAACCTGCCGGCTTAAGCGCGAAACGCGTGGTGCTCGTCGGATTGGGCAAGGCCGAAAAGGTTGACGCCAATAGCTTGCGCCGCGTGGGTGGTGCCGTCGTTCGCGCCTTGAAGGCCAAAGGCATTCTCGACATTGCCTTCGCTTTGCCCACCGGGCAGCAAAAGGACGAGCTGTTGCAGGCCCTTGTGGAAGGCGCTCTGCTGGGCGACTTTGAACCCGACCAGCACAAATCGAAAAAAGAAGCCAAGCACGCCGAGCACTTCACCATCTTTGCTCCCGGCGGGGCGAGCACCTTGGCCGAGGCCTTGCGCACGGGCGCCGTCATTGCGGAGGCGCAGAACTTCACCCGCGCCTTGGTGAACGAACCCGGCAATCTGTTGACGCCCACCATCATGGCCGACAAGGCCCGCGACATGGCGCAGATTCAGGGCTTGGATTGCGACATCCTGGACGAGGACCGCATGCGCCAATTGGGCATGGGCAGCCTGCTGGGCGTGGCCCAAGGCAGCGCGGAGCCGCCCGCCTTGATCGTGTTGAGCTATGTGCCCGAAGACGCGAAAGACGGCGTGCATTTGGGCATTGTCGGCAAGGGCGTTACCTTTGACACCGGTGGCATTTCCATTAAGCCCAGCGACAGCATGGAGAAGATGAAGTACGACATGGCGGGCGGCGCGGCAGCCATTGGCGCCATGTTGGCGATTGCGCAATTGAAGCCGAAGGTGCGCGTGACGGCCTTTATTCCGGCGGTGGAAAACATGCCGGGCTCGCGCGCTTTGAAGCCGGGCGACATCCTTACCAGCATGGCCGGCAAGACGATTGAAGTTTTGAATACGGATGCCGAAGGGCGCTTGATTCTCATCGACGCCATCACCTATGCCAAGCAGCAGGGCGTGACGCATATGATCGATGCCGCAACGCTTACCGGCGCCATCACGGTGGCCCTGGGTGCCGTAAATATTGGCGCGTTTACGAACAACGAGTCTTGGCAAGGGACGGTGCTGGCGGCAGCCAAGGCAGCGGGCGAAAAGATGTGGCCCATGCCTATGGACGACGAGTACAAAGACCTGCTGAAGAGCGCCTTTGCCGACATGCCGAACATTGGCAGCCGCGGGGCGGGCAGCATTACCGCCGCGCTTTTTCTAAAGGAATGGGCCGAGGATACGCCCTGGGTGCATCTGGATATCGCCGGCACGGCTTGGCTGGACGAGGGCAAGCCTTTCGTGGCCAAAGGCCCGACGGGTGTGGCGCTGCGGACCTTTGTGGAGTTGGCGCGGAGGGTGTGAGGATGGGGGTTCGATGTTGACGGGTCGACGGAAACCTGCATCGGAACGAAGTACTTCCACGCGACAGTTAGGGTGTAAATAATACACACCGTTTAATCGAATTGTAAATACATTTCCCTTGAATTCTGCTTCGGGGGGGCATAATCAAGCCATGAGAATTGGACGTAAGATTATTCTCTCCATGTTCGTTTTTGTGCTTGCGGCAAGCTCTCAAAGTTATGATATTGAACCAGAAAAGGCCTACATTTGGTGGTTTATTGCTATGTGGTGGGTAGTGGCCAACCTGTTCCGAATTGCCCCATAGCAGTTTCCACCGCGGCAGTGTCTAACTCCAATGCGCACATTGACAGCCATCACACAATGCCCAGGCCAAAGTCGCAACTAAAGATTGCGTACACTAGTTTGCCATTTACTGCTGGCCCCATCTACACAAATACTAATCAATTTGGCTATGCAATCATCGAGACGAAAGCGACCATCATAGGGCAACAAGAAACTTTGACGGTAAATGCCCAGGTTCCGGGAGGAATTGCGCAGGTGAATGCAGTCAATGTTCGATACCCAGAGATTTACTACGTTGAAGCTAAGCCAGAATGGATCCACATTGGATCCACTGCCATGCATGGCGGAAGCGACGCCTACAACCATTGGATGCGAAGCACTCCGGCGTACGGATTGTTATACGCAGCACAGGCTTTTTTGGCGGCCTTCCCTAGCCAGGGAAAAATCGCTGTAAACGACATGTCCCTTCCATTTGGTGGAAAGTTTGATTTAGCTGGCAATTGGACTGGATCCCATCAAGCCCATCATCGCGGCACGGCTGTCGATGTTCGGGCCAATGGAGCGCAATATTCTTTGCCTTCTGCGGGCATCAATCAATTCATGATGTATTGCGGTACTTATGGCGCAACCGTTGTTCTGCATGAATCCGTTGGAACTCCCAACGAGCATGTACACTGCCAATGGCCGAATCCGTAAGCTAAAAAATTAAATTAATGAGGTGTAACAATGAAAATTCATTTTTTCTTATCCGCTCTCGTTCTCACGTGCGCGTGCTTGCTTGGCCAAACAGTAGGGGCACGTATCGAAATGATTCACGCGCCTTTATTGACAGAGGAAATCCGCAAGAGCGAATCGATTCCAAATCCGCCAGAGTACATCTTCTTTGATCCGCAGACCGGATCTTATGTCGCCCGCTACATACCTGAGGGGGTGAACGGGGCGGCTGGGAAACCTGTCATCGTGCCGATTCGATTCCGAGTAGAGACGGAGGTTCGGGCTGATGTTTCGCTTCGCAGGGAAGGCGAGGTGATATTGTACCGATGGGCAGTGCGAAACTTGGCCGCTGCGAAGTATGGAGCTAATTTGTTGAGCCTGACCTTGCCCAAATCGGACCGCGGAATCGCCTGCAACGCTCCTGAGGCTTACCCGCCCGTGACTCTCCAAAAAGATGGCCCAACCGCCGCGAGACAAGTAGCTGAATCGCCAGCCGTTTCTCGACTTAGCCTGGACGATTGGCGTTTCGCCCTGATGGCTTTTCCAGTGCCGCAATCGTTGCAGCCTGGCTCGGAAGTGGAAGGCTGGTTGTGCCGCTCTGAATTCTTGCCTGGCTGGACGACGCTTTATGCCGGAGGTGGACAAGACACAATCTTGCCCGGCGCGCCGTTTGCCGTTCACGAAAGCTTAGCGAAGGTGCGACCATTTCAAAAATTCTTTCAATCGACTCTAACTTTTGCGCCGAAGTATCCTCCGGAAGCGCCGAAGCTCATTGTCGCTCTCGACTTCCTGCATGGGCTTACCGCCATGGAGGCCTTAGGATTGCTCGACGCTAAGAGCACCTTCGTAGTGAAGTTGAAGGCGCATCTTCAGCAGATCGTGGCGGAAGAAGCTGTCGGGCGCATCGAGCCATGGAATTCCAATTCAAGATTCGAAGAGCAGCTTCTGGCGGCTTTGCGAGTATCGCTGCCCCAGTATTTCTAAGCGTTGCGGCACTGAGGGGCTACGCCTTCACTACCGAGTTTTTGCGCAGCGCGGCTTCGTCCACTTCAACCCCCAAACCCGGTGTGGTGGGTACGCTGAGGTAACCATCCGCATAGCGAAAGCCACGCTGGACGAGGGCCAGCAAGGAAGCAAATTCGTCTTCGTCGGGATATTCCATAAACGGGCCGGCATTGGAGATAGATGCCATCAGGTGCAAAGTTGCCGCGGTGGACCAAACGGGCCGCGTGTTATGGCAAATAATCTGCTTTTCGAAGGCCTGCGCCATGGCGGCGATCTTTTTCATCTCGGTAATGCCGCCGGCTTTCACCACGTCCGGGTTGAGGTAGTCCACGTCGCCATGGACAATTAGGCTGCGCAATTGCCAGCGGGTATATTCTTTCTCGCCCGCGATGATGGCCATGCGGGGAAGGGCAGCGGCGATCTTGGCGGACTCCTCATGATATTGGTCGCTGGCGGGTTCTTCGTAATAGCGCACACTAAACTCTTCGTTCAGGCGCAAGCCCACTTCGATGGCGCGCTGCACCGTGTAGCCGTTGTTGATGTCCACCAGCAGTTCCACGTCCTTGCCAATGGCCGAGCGGACGGCGCGCACATAGTCGAAGGTTGGGTCGGGGTCGGGGTTCTGGCGGTTTTCCCGGATTTGCATGCGTACCTTCACCGCCCGGTAGCCCTTGTCAACAAACTTTCGCGCTTGGGCGGCGGCTTGGTCCGTTGTCAGCCGCTTGCCGAAGCCCACGCCAAAGCTACCGTAGACTTTCACCCGTTCGCGGTAGCGGCCGCCGATGAGCGCACTGACGGGCAACTTCAGCGCCCGGCCGCGCAGATCCCAAGCCGCAATGTCGATCCCGGCAATGGCGTTGGCCAGTGCTCCACCCGGGCCCGAGTCGTGGTTGGCATAGAACATGCGGTCCCAGTTGGGTTCCGCGTCGAAGGCATTCTGCCCGATAATTTCTTCCTTCAATGCTTCGTGAACGATAGCTTCCAGGATGGCCGGATTGTCCGAAGAGGTTTCTCCCCAACCGTAGGCGCCGTTTTCGCACGTGAGCTTTACGGCTAGGGCTTTGGCGTGCCGGAAGGTCTCGACCGTTCTCACGCGAAAGCCCTTGTCCTGGGCAAAGCCAGATAAGGAAAGGGCGGGTAAGGCAAAGGGCAGCGCGAGCAAACGGCGGCGGGAAAGTGGCATGAATCTCATTCTACGGCGGCGGCTGGTGAAAGACTCAAATTCACTTCGACCAAGCCGATAAGCAGCGTGTGGGGAGAAACATAACTTGGATTGTTGGTCTCCTTGTCCTGTGTGCGGGCGTAGGCCAATTAGGGGCGCAAACAGGGCCGAACGCAGCACAAAGCGCCTCCGCCACGCAGCCGCGCGGATGGATCAGCTATTTTGGCGACCACCGTCTGGGGACTAAAGGATGGCAAGCCCGCTGGGGATTTCACTTCGATGGGCAATACCGGGCCAGTTGGGCCGATGGCTACACCCAACTATTGCTGCGCCCGGGGCTGAACTTTTACGTGAAGCCGAACTTGTTCCTAACCTTTGGGCAGGCTTACATTCGTACGCGTCCGGATAGTGTGCGGGATGATGGCGTGCGGAATGAAGATGTGCGCGGCGAGCAGCGGCTGTGGCAACAATTGCAGTGGATGCCGCGGGTGGGCAAGTTGACCACCGTGCACCACTTCCGGCAGGAACAGCGTTGGGTGCCCGGGCTATCTGTGCAGGACCGCTTCCGTTACTTTTTCCGGACCGAAGTCCCCGCTCCCAGACAAGGATTTTACTTGGCCCTGCAGAGCGAGATTTTCGTGAAGGGCGGCCGCAGCGCCCACGCGCGCTTTTACGACCAAAACCGTGCCTACACGGCCATTGGCAAGCGCTTCACGACCGAGACCACGACCTATGGCAAGCTCGAGGCCGGTTATTTGTACCAGCACGTGTTGCGGCCCGACGGGCGCTTTCAGGAACACAATCACGTGCTGGTGTTGTCGTTTTTGTCTACGTGGTCGCGCCAATAGCGGGCGGCATCCCTCCTAAAATAAAAGGGTGAATCGCCGACAGTTTTCCCGCTCGTTAAGCGCCGCCGGATTGAGTGCGGCTTTAGGCAAGGCCCAGCGCCGCAAGACCATTTTGTTGCGTACGGCCTGGCAACGGCGCAACATTGGGGATGTTTGCTTTACCCCCTCCATGCTGAGCGCGATCGCGGAATATTTGCCCGGCACGCGCGTCGTCTGCTGGATGGCCTCGAACCACGAAGATGTGAACGCCATGGTGCGCAGGGCCCATCCGGAGGCGGAACTGCTGCATGCCTCCTTTGGTGCGGAAGGCCAGCCAGGTGCCGAAGGCAAGGTTATGGACCCGCAACTCGACAAAGCCTTCCGCGAGGCCGATTTCCTGCTCTTCAACTCCGGCCCCATCATGAGCTACGGGCTGCACGATGTTTATAACTGGAATAGCTCGATCAATAACTTAATCTATGCCACTTATGCCAAGCAAATCGGCTTGCCCTACGGAATGTACGGGCAAAGTTACGACCGCTTTGCCTGGCCCAGCCCCGTGCTTTTCAAGCGCGCTCTCGAAGAGGCGGCTTTTGTCTACGGGCGGGATACCAATTCGCTTGATTACTTACAATCCTTGGGCATAAATCCGCCGCACCTGAAGATGGCGCCGGACATTGCTTTCCATTTCAAGCTCCGCAACGATGCTCCGGTGGACGCCTTTCTCCGCGAGAAGAAGCTGGAGCGGGGCAAGTTTTTGGTCGCCATTGTGCACTACGCAACCCTGGACCGCCCCGGCGTGCGCGACTACGGCGTGGCGCACTTAACCAAGATGCGCGCCGTGATTGAGCGCTGGATGCGGGAAACGAATCTGCCCGTCGTGGTGGTGGCCGAAGACGAGCGCGAAGTGACGCTCGGCAAGCAATGGTTGATCGATGCCATGCCGCAGGACCTGCAATACAAGATGGTGCTGCGCGAGGGTCCCTTCTGGCTGCCTGATGAGGCCCTGAGCCTTTACCTTGCTGCGCACTCGCTGTTCACTGCCGAACCCCACTCCCTGATTTTCGCTATGGCCAACGGCATTCCGGGCATTCACGTTTTCGACCCCGCCTTTGGCCGCAAAGCGCAAATGTTCCCCGACCTCGGCATGCGCGAATGGGCTTTCAATCTGCGCGAAACGCAAGCCTCCACGATTGGCGACTTGCTGATGATGATCCACGTGGACCGGCCCATGGCCGTCCGCCGCACCGAGCTCTTGATGGGTCGAGTGAAAACGCGCACGAAGATTGCCTTTGAGAAGCTGGCTAGCTCAATGAAAGCTTAATCGCTCTGGTTCATCGCTTCCCGGTAAATTGCCGACCGCGTACGCTCCAGGATCTTGCGGATGCTCGGCGTATCGTGGTTCATGGAGCGCAGCGTGGCGCGCACCATACTGACGCCGCCCTCGAATTCGGGCTGAATGGCGGCAGTAACGCCAAGCTGTTTTAAGTGGGCCAAGTGATGCGGCCGCGCCGCGCGAGCCACGATCGGCAGCGAGGGGTTCAAGAGGCGCGCCTCGGTGACGGCCAACTCCACCACGTCCGGGTCCGGCATGGTCAGCACCAGGCTGTGGGCTTGGTCGATGTGCGCGGCGTTCAGGATTTCCGGGCGTGTCAGGTCGCCCCAAATGACGTGCTGGTTGTGCTGGCGCAGGTCGGCGGCGATGGAATAGTTGGCTTCCACAATCACATACGGAATCGCGGCTTCGTCCAACGCCTGGGCCACGGCTTTGCCGGCTCGCCCGTAGCCGCCGAGAATCACGTGCGCGGCAATTTGTTCAATGTAGATGTCCATGGTCTGCACGGGCTCTTCCGTTTTGCGCCAACGCCGCCAGGCTCGCCCCAGGGGCAGCGCAAGGCTGGCCACGGAGGGGGCCAACGCCATGGTGAGGATGGTGATGGTCAGCACCAGATTGTAGGTTTCGCGCTGCAGGTAATTGCCCGCCAGCCCCGTGCGCGCCAGCACAAACGAGAATTCGCCAATCTGCGATAGGCCCAGCCCGATAATCCACGGCGCCATGTTCACATAGCCCGCCGCGCGGCTGATTAAGCCAAAGATCAGGCTCTTGGCTGCGAAGATGACGACGAGAATGATGGCCACCTTCCCTGCGTTCTCAATGGCGTAGCGCGGGTCAAACAGCATGCCCACCGTCACAAAAAACAGCAGGCCGAAGATGTCGCGCAGCGGAATGACGTCGCTTAGCGCCTGGTGGCTGAATTCGGATTCCGAGAGGATCAGCCCCGCCACAAAGGCCCCCAGCGCGAACGAGATGCCGAAGGAATGCGTCAGCGTGCCCACGCCAATCCCTGTGGCGACAATCGCCACCAGGAACAATTCGCGCCCGCCCCACAGCAAAATTTTTTCTAGCAAGCGCGGCAGCAGCCGCGTGCCCAGAAAGTGCACGCTAAACAGCACCAGCGCCGCCGCGCCCAAGGCCAGCGCCAGTTTGCGCCCAAGGCCCTCCGTGGCGTTCAGTTGCGGCAACACCACCAGCATGGGAATAACGGCCAGGTCCTGCACCACCAAAAGGCCAATCATCACGCGGCTGGCGAGCGTGGAAAGTACGCCTTTTTCCGAAAGTGTTTTCAGCACCACCATCGTGCTCGAAAGCGAAAGCATGGCGCCGCACCAAACCGCTTCCGGCCAAGGCAGGCCCAGCACGAAATGCGCGGCCGCCGCACCCAGCGCGCCCACGACGAAAATTTGCACCGGCCCGCCCACCAACGCAATGCGCTTCACGGGCAGCAAGTCGCGAAAGCTGATTTCCAGGCCAAGGGAGAACAGCAGAAGTGCCACGCCAATTTCCGCCAGGAGTTCAATGTCCTTAATCTGGCCCACCGTCGGCCCCGCGGAATAAGGCCCCACCACCACCCCCGCCAGCACATAGCCCACCAGTACCGGCAAACGCAGCAGACGCGCCAGCATGCCTCCGGCCAAGCCAGCCAGAACAATGAGAACGAAATCGGATGCAATGCCCATGGGGAGAGTTGGACCCTCTATTGTCGCAAGAGTCCAATCCGATTCCAGGCGAAAAGCCGAATTAGCCCCGCAGCCAGCGGTCGAAGAAGGCGAAGGCCTCGGCTTGCATGGGGCGGTCGAACTTATGGGGGCCCTCGTAGAAGCTGGCCTTGTAACGGTCCGCGGCCCCGGCTTTGGCATAGACCTGCTTCAGCATCTCATCAGCGCGTTGCATTTCAGGCAGCGTGAAGAGGGCGTCTTGGTTGTTGTTCAGCACTAGAATCGGGTTGGGCACGTTTAAGCCCAGAATCTCCGGGTAATCAAGCTCGCGCGGGCAGCCGGGGATGTAGCACATCCACGTATGGGTGTGGGACTTGCTCAGGCAATAGTCGCGCCAGGTGGTCATCATGCCCACACAAACGCTGGCGCGGAGGCGCTCGTCGGCGCCCGTCAGCATTACGGTGCGCAGGCCGCCGCCCGATAGGCCCGCGCAGCCCAGGCGCGTGGCGTCCACCTCCGGGCGGGAGGCGAGATAATCGAGCGCGCGCTGGTCGTCGTAAACAAACAGGCCCGGCCACGTGAGGCCGGCGGAAAACAGGCTCTTCGCCACAATGTGCTCGTGGGCCCCGGCAAACTGGTTGTACTTGGCAATCTCTTCGTTTGCCTCAGGGCTGGTCTCTTCCTGGTTGTTGCGAATGTTGGCGGGCACGTCGGCGTAGCGGATGCGGCGGCTGGCGAAGGTGAAGGTATCGTGCACCAGCACAACGTAGCCGCGCTTGGCCACCTCGTTGGCCCAGGCAAGGCCGCCGTAATAGCGCTCTTGGTGCGCGGTTTCGAGCGGATGCGGGTCCTTCGAAATCCGCGTGATTTTGCGGTAGCCAAAATACTTGTTGCCGCCGTGGTCATGCAGGCCCAGGATGGCGGGCAGCTTGCCCGTGGCGCGGGCAGGCCGCAGCAGCATCGCCTCCGTGGGCGGACCGTAGGGAAGCTGCCACGATAGGTGCTCCACGGCCAGGCCATCATATTCGAATTGGTGTTGCACGGTAGCGACGGGCGTGGCCGCCGCGCCAGGCTGCGCCAGCAATTCGCGATAGCGCGCACGCGCCACGGGGCGCCACGCCGCAACCTCACGAAACTGCGGCTGGCGGAAACTCAAACGCGGCGGATCGGGCAATTGGCTGGCGGCCCAATCCCCATAAGCACCGAGCATGTTGGGGAGCATGGTAGGTATTTTGGCAGAAAAGCGGATCGCGAAATGGGGGCCTTAGGTTGGGCTAACGGTTGCTGAGCAACGAGTCCTTGGCTTCCTCGAGTGCTTGTACAGCCTGCTCGCGGGATACCGTGGGGAATTCGCGGATGAATTCATCCAAGGAGTAACCACCTTCCAGGTAGTCAATCAAGTTTTTTAAGGGCAAGCGCGTCCCTTGAAAACACGGAGTGCCGAGCATGACTTCCGGGTCCGAAACTACGACGGCGCTGTTCTTCACAATCCGATTGTATCGAGCGGATGAACGGCAGGAGCGGCTTAGCAGAGCGACTTGGCGGGACGGCTCACAGAACGCTTATACTACTGATAGTTGTGTTGCGCTATTTGGACCGATTGCTGGATCCTTTAACCGATACTTTCACGCGCGAATCAGCGAGCGCGCTACTCGCCCTCCGCGCGGACGTGGAAGTCGAGGCTCGTATTCAAGAATTGCGCCAGAAGGCTGAACTCGGCACTTTGACACCCAAGGAAGCCGAAGAGTACAGGGACTTCATTGAAGCGGTGGACGTGGTTTCGATTCTTCAAGCAAAGGCGCGGCTTTTTCTTTCCCGACAGGCTGCCTGAGTTGGAACAAAGAATTCGCGAACTGGTTCGCAGTAGGGCAGGGAACACATGCGAATACTGCCGCTTACCGCAATCGGCCACACCGATCCTGCCTTTCCATGTAGAGCATATCGTGGCGAAACAGCACGGCGGTTCCAACGATCCAGCGGGGCTAGCTTTGGCCTGTGATCGCTGCAACGCACATAAGGGACCAAATCTTAGTAGTGTGGACCCGGAGACAGGCGTGCATGTTCCGCTCTTTCATCCACGCCTTGACCGATGGGAGGATCATTTCGAGTTAATTGCTGGCCACGTTCACGGAAAGACCCAAGTAGGACGCGCAACGGTAAAGCTACTGAACATGAACGCAGCCCGGCGGGTCGAGTTACGGATCGCGCTCGGGCTTTGAAGAGCCAAATAAACATGGTTCGTATACACTGCATGACCATTAGGGGAAAAGTCACGGGAAGTGTTAAGGTGGACGTTAACCAAAAGTCACAAGATTGGTCAGCGTTGAAATATAGATGCTAGAAAGTCACTAATAGAGTGATTCTAAGGATTGCTAGCCATGCAAATTCAAAATGTCCACGATCCATACCGCTTACTCTCATCAGACCATCCTATTTCTGATCGTGCAAGCGACAAGTTAGAACGCAGGGCCTTTGCAGAAGCAATTGCCAGCGCAATCAGCGGCTGGCGAGGTCGGGATAGCCTCGTCATTGCTCTCTATGGCCCTTGGGGCACTGGCAAGTCTTCAATCAAGAACATGGTGATTGATGACTTAAAACATCGATCGGGTAAGAACTCGCCGACAATAATAGACTTTAACCCATGGCAGTTTGCAAATCGAGAGCAGCTACTAGAGACATTTTTTGACCAAATTGGACTTGCGCTGGGCAGGGGAGCATGCGCTTCTAAGAAAGATAAAAAGCAATTACTCCAACGTTGGCGTCGCTATGCAGCTTCATTACGTGCAGGTGCTAGCCTTGTAGAACACGTAAGAAATGCTGTTGTTCTAGCACTTTTAATTGGTGCAGCTAGTGTCGGTTTAGCTGCTACTCAATCTCAAGATGTTTCCTATTTGCTTTTCGCAGTTCTTGTAGGCCTCGCTGCTATTCTAAGATGGTTTTCCAGATGCTCCGAGATTATCGTCGATCTAATCAAGGTAAGAGTGGAAATTGGAAAGAATAGCATAGAAGAACTCAAAGCAGATCTTTCAGTCCGATTGCGTTCCCTCAATGCGCCCCTCTTGGTGGTCATAGACGATGTTGACAGGCTTGTTCCTGACGAAACTCTGGAGCTCTTCCAACTCATAAAGATGAACGCGGATTTTCCTAATCTCGTTTACCTAGTACTGTTCGACCGGCATGTAGTCGAGAAAAATGTCCAAAAAGTGCTTGAGGTGAACGGGCGTCAGTATATGGAAAAGATTGTGCAGGTTGGGTTTGACATCCCTGAAATCGAGCGTATTCAGGTTAACCGTGCACTTAGCAGTGGTTTAGATCAATTATTGTCGGAATCTGCCGCATCGATGCGGTTTAGCAAGCCTAGATGGGACAATCTCTTTTTAGGTGGCATTCAAGCAAACTTTCGCACTCTCCGAGATGTAAATCGCTTCTTGTCAACTCTCGCATTTCACGTGTCACTCTTCCGGTCAGACACTAGCTTTGAGGTGAACCCAGTCGACCTAATTGGTATTGAAGTGTTGCGAGTTTTTCACCCCGAGGTGTACCAGGCGGTTGCGACGAACAAAAACATATTAACGGGTGGATTTTCTAGAGATAAGCGGAGCGAGGAGGATCGAAATGCGATCTTAGGGATTCCGAAATTAGCTTCGAAGTCCAAAGAAGAAGTCCAGGAAATCGTCAGGCAGCTTTTTCCCTCTGTAGATTGGGCATTTCAAGGATATAGCTATGGCAAAGAATTCGAAGATGAGTGGCTTCGTGACTTGCGGGTATGTTCCTCTAAAGTGTTTGACAGATATTTTCATTTTGCTATTCTTTCAAACGATGTTCCGCAGGCTGCAATTGACAAGCTGCTCACCAACACAGCAAACAGAGTAGAGCTAGGCAATCAGCTAAAATTCTTGAAGGCAAAGGGTCAACTTCCTCAAGCTCTCGACCGGCTGAGATGTTATAAGTATCAAATTCCGGTGATGGATCTAAAGTGTTTTGTATGCGGCCTTTTTGATAACTGCGATAGGATTAGTGATTCTAAATATGGGCCTTTTGAATCCCATCCAATCTCGCATGCCATCAATCTTGTCTATTGGTTAGTGTGCCAAGAGTCAGAGAAAGAAGCAAGGTTTAGTGCACTCGAGGCTGCTATTCGCGAGTCCAATGGACTTGAGCTGTGTGTTCTATTCGTTTCATACATTGACGACAAGAATAAGAACGCCGAAGGAGGGCGGTTCGAACCTTTCATCAGCGAAGCAGGTCTGTCGGCACTCAAGGAACTCTGTTTGAAGAAGATCGAAAAGGACGCTGCTAGCGGTCAGCTCGCATCGCGTTCAGAATTGTCATCTATCCTTTTCATCTGGAAAAAATGGGGTGGATCTGATGAAGCGAAAAGTTATTAACCAGTTCACAAGTAAGTAGACATTGTGATATACTGAGGCATGGCGAAGCGGGATGCGCGATCGTTGGATCACAAGACGCTGGAAGAGATCCGGGTGAGGGCGGTCGAGCGAGTGCAAGCGGGGGAGAGTCCAG
>JANRIK010000053.1:0-83272 GCA_033765085.1 Bryobacter sp.
AATCCGCCCAAAACTCTACCTCCCACGGCCTCACCGCCACCACGCCGGACTCCCTCGCCGAAGCCAACCAAGCCGAATTCCTCGCCCTCGCCGCCCGCCTCCGCGCCCAACTGAAGCCCCACGGCCCCGCCGAAGAAGAAACCTTCGCCGCCTACGCCTGGAACACCTTCCAAGCCGACCGCGCCCGCGCCTTCGAAGCCCACGCCTCCGCCGCTTACGAAGAAGCCCTCCTCGACGACTCACCCACCCAGGACTCCCCCACCCAAGACACCCTCCTCCGCCGCCTCGACACTCTCTCGAAATACCGCACCCGCCTCGAACGCGCCGCCTCCCGCTCCTTCCGCGACCTCGGCCACCTCCAAGCCGACCGCCTCGCCGCCAACGAAACCAACGCCCTCCTCAAAGACATTGGTCAAAACGAACCCATTTCCCCCGCTATCCCCACTTCTTCCCTCCGCCAAAAAGCCCGCCAACCCAACCCCCACTCCCTCGCCCAAGACCATATCCTCGGTCTCGGCCTCGCCAAAGGTGGCCAAGACGCTCAACAACAGCCAATAAGTCAAGAACGAAGCAACTAACTGGGAAAGACAACGATAACTTCGGCCTTAATTACCGCCAATTCCGACGGCGCATATAGGGCGATATTCCGCGAACGTACAATCGCCTCCCACGGCCCCCCGGTCTGGTTCAAAGCAAAGTATTGATAATTGAGCTTTACGGGAATTGTAGAAGGCGGTACGGGCAGGTGAGTAAGCTGCACTCCCATCATGGCATTTCTTACTAAGTGCTCAATGTGCGAAGCCGAACATACTTTCCCTAAGATGGGAGTGCGTTGGATCACTTCGCCTTCGTTCATTTCCGAGCTTACCGCAAGGTAAAAACGCGTATTCCGGAGAAACTTCTCATCATCCAAGGGCGCGGCATATATGCTGGGCTGCATCAAACGCAGCGCAATGCTGACGAAGTTTGTCGGCACGGTAGATTCGAGCAAAGTGTAAATGGTAGCCGCTAATTCGCCATAACAAGTTCCTAAGTTATCGTGCTGATAGACGGGCAGCGAAGCGGGACTTATATCGGGCGAGAAGGTAGTTAGTGCGCCGGCCAGGGCCGTAAGTTCTCCGTAGAGGTCTTCCGGGTGGCCGTGGCGCGATTCGAAAGCGTGGCGCACGAGCGGCAAACTGGTGTTGATGGTGTAGAGCAGCCAGAAATTCGCAATATCGCCGGCGGTGAAGTCGGCGAGCGAAAGATTCTTTTGCCGGCGCATGCCGGCGAGATTCGCGCTTTTGGCGGCCAGCAGTTCCACGGTGCGCCGCACCAGCCCCATTAAATATTCGCTCGCCGAGAAATCCAACAGCGGCGGCACAAATTTCGGGTCGAGATAGTATTGCCCGGCTTCATTGCGCTTCACCCGCGCGAGGCGCATGCTCACCAATCCTTCACCGATTTCGTATTCGGTAAGGATCCGCAGATTTTTCCGCGCGACCTGGATGGGCTTCTGCGCCAGGCCGGAGTTTTCGTCGTTCACCAGCAGGGTGTCGACCACGTAGCGGCCGTCTTTGTTCATATTCGGCCGGCCCAAATTTGCCCCGCCGGGACGAAATGTTGGAATAGCGAGAAACAAATCGACATGCTCGGGCACTATGCCCTGGACAGGTTCAAACCAAGGAGCTAAGGGTTTTCCCTCGGGTGTCACGTCGCTGCCGGGAATGGCCAGCGCCAAGCCATCGCCGAGCAATCCGGACGCTCTTTCTATTTGCAATTGACCTGCAGCGAGAGCCTCTTGACTGAAAACCAGCTCCCGAAAACCGTATGGAGCAAAGCGCAGAGCTTCTTGACGAAAATGCAACAAACTTTCAAAATAGCGGTCCTGCGTTTGCAGGTGCTGGGGCTCGAGGAAGGTCCCTTTGGCCCAAATCACTGGCTGGAGCTGTTTCATGGCGCAAAAATTCCCTTAATTTCGCATACCTTCAAGAGACGGGGAAACTCCTATTCACAGCGAACCCGATTTCTTATACAGTAGCTTGAGTCGGCACTTCCCGAACAAGCGGAACTTGCATGGCAAGCCGTTCGAGTAGTTGTTTCGAGTAGCAGTACAGTGGAACAAGATTAGCAGTACCAAAAAAGGTTTGGAGGATAAATCATGGGACGCGAGAGCACCCAACACAAAATCGACAAAGTGCGCCCGCCGCGCGTGCAAATCACTTACGACGTCCAAGTGGGCGATGCCATTGAAATCAAGGAGTTGCCGTTTGTTATGGGCGTGCTCGGCGATTTCACGGGCCACCCCAAGGACTCGCTGCCAAAGCTGAAGGAACGCAAGTTCGTCGAAATCGACGGCGATAATTTCGACCGCGTGCTGGAAGCCATGGCGCCCCGCCTGGCGATCACCGTGGAAAACAAGCTCAGCGAAGACCCGAACGCCGGCAACCTCCGCGTGGAATTGAATTTCAAGACCATGGACGACTTCGACCCCGTCAACGTGGCCAAGCAGGTGGCGCCGCTCAAAGAACTGCTCGACCTCCGCACCCGCCTCGGCGACTTGCGCGGCAGCCTCCAGGGCAACGAAAAGTTGGAAGAAAGCCTTTTGAACGCCGTATCCAACGAAGACCTGCTCGAAAAACTGAAGACCGAGATGGGCGACCAGAAGTAAGCCCCAGAAGCAAGTAAAGGAGCAAGCGAATATGGCACAAGAACAAGCTTCCGGCCAACCGGCCGCCGCACAGGCACAAGAGCTCGAACTGCTCGACCAGATCGTGGAAAGCGGGCGCTTCGGCGCCGACACCCCTTCGCGCGAACGCGGCAAGAACCTCGTTAAGGAGTTCATTGCCCAGTTCCTCGAAGGCCACATGAACGTGGCCCGCGATGTGGAAACGATGATCAACCAGCGCATTGCGCAAATTGATCACCTGCTCAGCATTCAGTTGAACGAAATCCTCCACCACCCGGACTTCCAGAAGCTGGAAGGCTCCTGGCGCGGTTTGCGGCATTTGGTTTTCAACACCAATTCCGCCGCCAACCTGAAGATCCGCGTCATGAACGTGACGAAGAAAGAACTATTGCGCGACATGCAGCGTGCGCCGGAATTTGACCAGAGCGCACTCTTCAAAAAGGTATACGAAGAAGAATACGGCGTGTTCGGTGGTGCGCCGTTTGGTGCGCTGATCGGCGACTACGAATTTGGCAAGCACCCGGAAGACGTGGAACTGCTCGAAAAGATTGCGCAAGTGGCCTCTGCGGCGCACGCGCCCTTCTTCTCGGCTGCCGCGCCCAGCCTATTGAACCTCGATAGCTGGACGCAGATTGATGCGCCGCGCGACTTGTCGAAAATCTTCGATTCCACCGAATACGCAAAGTGGAAGGGCTTCCGCCAAAGCGAAGATTCCCGCTACGTGGGCCTTTGTTTGCCTCGCACCTTGGGCCGCCTGCCCTACGGGCCGAACACCAAGCCGGTGGACGAATTTAACTACGTGGAAAACGTGGATGGCAGCGACCACGGCAAGTATCTGTGGACCAACGCGGCTTATTCGATGGGCCAGCGCCTGGCCAGCAGCTTCATCACGCACGGCATGTGCGTGGCGATTCGTGGCGTGGAAGGCGGCGGCCTGGTGGAAGGCCTGCCCGTGCACAACTTCCAAACCGATTCCGGCGACACCGTGATGAAGTGCCCGACGGAATCGCCCATCACAGACCGCCGCGAAAAGGAACTCGCCGACCTTGGCTTCATTCCGCTGGTGCACTGCAAGAATACGGACTACGCCGCGTTCTTCAGCATCCAGAGCGT
The DNA here is from genome assembly GCA_033765085.1 of Bryobacter sp. Classification (GTDB taxonomy): domain Bacteria; phylum Acidobacteriota; class Terriglobia; order Bryobacterales; family Bryobacteraceae; genus Bryobacter. Next base: position 3,782 of record JANRIK010000053.1, read on the forward strand.
GCAGAAGCCGAAGCTCTATGACGATGACAAGGCCAATGCCAATGCCCGGCTTTCCACGCAATTGCCCTACATCATGGCCGTCAGCCGCTTTGCCCATTACCTGAAGGCGATGATGCGCGACAAGATCGGCAGCTTCATGAGCCGCTCGGACGCCGAGCATTTCCTGAACCGCTGGATCACGAACTACGTCACGCCGGACGACAACGCCAGCCCCAGCGCGAAGGCCAAGTGCCCCTTGCGCGAAGCGCGCGTCGATGTGGTGGACGTGCCGGGCAAGCCGGGCGCGTACCGTGCGGTGGCCTTCTTGCGTCCGCACTTCCAGCTGGACGAATTAACGGTCTCCTTGCGCTTGGTGGCGGAATTGCCCGCCGCGGCGAAATAGGCCGTAAAAAACTTTTGGGGGGCGAGGGAATTTTCTGCGCCCCCTGACCCAAATTTCTTCCGATAGCCGCTTACAGATACAGAAGGAGCTACCACTCACATGAACAATGCTTATCTCTACATCAAAGGTTGCGAAGGCACCTCCACCATCAAAAAAGACGCCATCGAAATCCACAGCTTTAGCTGGGGCGTTAGCAATTCCGGCGCATCCGCGAAGGCCTCGGGCGAAAGCCGCGCCGGCCGTCCGGACTGCAGCGAACTGAACATCATGAAGAACGTGGACCCCACGAGCCACAAGCTGATGCTGAACTGCATCAAGTGCCAGGCCTTCGACGAAGGAACCCTTGGCTACTTCAAGCAGTTGAACGACACCAACGTGGAATACTTCCAATTGGTGATGACCCAGATCTACGTGTCCAGCATGCAGATTTCCGGCTCCGGCGACAACCCCATGGAATCGCTCTCGCTGGCCTACGAAAAGATTGAATTCAAGTACAACCCCGAAAAGCCCGACAAGAAGGGCTTGGCCGGCTGGGTGATGACGAAGTACAGCGTGAAAGAAAACAAGATCGAGTAGTTGCGGAACCCGACAACATGTCCGTAACCGCAAAACAACTCATTGAAGGCGGGAATGTGCGGCAGGCGATTGAATCGCTTGCCGCGCATTTGCGCGATAAGCCAACCGATCTGGCGGCCCGCACCACGCTGTTTGAAGCACTCAGCTTCTGCGGCGATCTGGATCGCGCCGAAAAGCATCTGAACCTGCTGGCCGATTCCAGCGACCAGGCCAAGATGGGGGCCATCCTCTACTTCGCGGCCATTCACGCCGAACGCGAGCGCCATGCGCTGTACAAGGCCCAAACGTTCCCCAAGACCACGGTGAAGAGCCAGTTAACGGGGCGCTTGAACGGCAAGCCATTTTCGGAGATCCGCGATGCCGACAATGACCTCGGTGCGCGGCTGGAAGTGTTTGGCGCGGGGCAGTATGTGTGGGTTCCCTTCGAGCACATCCGTTCCCTGAAGATGGAAGCGCCGCAGCGGTGGCGCGACACCTTGTGGGCGCCGGGCTTCTTGAAAACCGGCCCCTCATTCAAGGGCGCGGACATGGGCGAAGTATTGCTGCCCGCGATCTACCCCTTCAGTTGGACCTTCGAAGACCAAAGCGTGCTGCTGGGGCGGCAAACGGTTTGGGTGGAGGACGAAGGTGGGTACCAATACCCGCTGGGCCAGAAGATTCTGCTCGTGGATGGGGAAGAAGTGCCGTTCCTCGAAATCCGCGAACTGGAAATCGACCAGCCCGAAGGCGACGCCCCGGCTCCCGAACCGCAATCGGAAGTCGCGCTCAGTGCCTAGTGCCGGTCTGGCTGAAATTGCAGTGCCGGAAAAACTTTGGTCCCCTCGCTGTGATGGCGAGGGGATTTCTGTCGATACTCGTTTATAGTCGCTTAGGAGCTTACTGTTTCGCATGCCCTTTCGTGAAGACATTTTGAACCCCATTGCGGGAGAAAATCCTGCGGGGGAAGACCTGCGTTACGACCCGGTTTTTGACAAGATCAAGGAAGCCCGCCGCGAGGAAGAGGCCCTCGAACAGGGCGATTGGAAGCGCGAAATCAAGGTGGCCGATTGGCCGCTGGTGATGAAGTTGTGCGAAGAATTACTGGCCACGCGGTCCAAGGACCTGCAAGCGGCAGTGTGGCTGACGGAGGCCGCGGTGAAGCAGCGCGGCTTTACGGGCTTTGCCGAAAGCCTTACGCTGTTGCACGAGCTGGTGGATAAGTTCTGGGACCATTTGTACCCGGAGCTCGAAGATGGGGACAGTGAATTTCGCGCCACGCCGCTGGAGTGGCTGGCGGGCCACGCGATTCTCCTGTGCCGCAACATTGCGTTGAATAAAGACGGGCACTCTTATTTCGATTACAAGGAGTCCCGCGACGTTGGCTATGACGAACAGGCCACGACAGACTCCGCCAAGGCCGCGCGCAAGACGAAGCTCGAAGAGGGCAAGCTGGCCCCGGAGGTTTTTGACGAGAGCTTCAACCAAACGCCCAAAACTTACTACGCGAATCTGGATGCCCAGGTGCTGGGCATCATCACGCAACTGAAGAATTTTTCGCAACTGTGCGACGAGAAGTTTGGCGACTACTCGCCTTCGTTCAGCCGCTTGCTGCAGGCCTTGGAAGAGATTCGGCAGGTGACCAAATCCCTGCTGGATAAGAAGCGCGAAACGGAGCCGGACCCGGTACAGGAAACTCCCGAAGAGGGCGCAAGCGGGGAAGCCTCCGCGGAAGGCAGCGGCGAGGCGGGCACGGTGGCGGCGGGGCCGAGTGTGAACATCAGCGCTTTTTCGGGCACCGAAGGCGGGGCGCGGAAGGCGTTGATTGAAAGCGCGGTGGAGGCGGCAACGCAATTGCGCCGCCTGGACCCCACCAATCCTGGACCTTATTTGATGCTGCGCGGGCTGCGCTTTGGTGAACTACGTGCCGCCGCCGCGCGTGGCGAGATGAAGATGCTGGAAGCGCCGCCCACGGAGCTACGCCGGCAATTGCGCGTCTATGCGCTGGACCAGCGCTGGAAGGAATTGTTGGAGTTGACCGAGGCTAGCTTGGCTTTGCCCGCCTCGCGCGCCTGGATGGACTTGCACCGAATGACCTCGGAAGCCTTGATTGGCCTGGGCGACGATTACGCGCCCGTGGTGGATGCCATCCGCTCGCTCGTCCGTGCCCTGGTGCGGGATGTGCCGGAGATCCGCAACGCGATCCTGATGGACGATACGCCAGCCGCCAATCCGCAGACGCAAGCCTGGCTCGACGAATTGCAGGACGACCCGCCGCAACGCGCCGATTCCGCCGAGGGCGATGATGTTCCGCAGATTGCCGCCGTCCAAGCCAAAGGCACTCCCCTGCCCTGGCGCCGCAAGATGACCGACCCCTTCCGTACGGCGCTCGAAGCCTTGCGCCGCGGCGATAAGTCTAAGGCGCTCGAAATTATGCGCAACGAGATTGAAAGCCAGCCCAGCGGACGCGGCAAATTCTTAAGGGAAATCCAGGTGGCCGAGCTTTGTGTACAAGCGAATGCCAAGGAAATTGCGCAGCCGATCTTGGAACAAATTAAGGCCAAGATGGAAGAGTTCCGCTTAACGCAGTGGGAAGATCGCGCCGTGGTGGTGCAAGCTTTGGCCGCCATTTACCTTTACCACGAGGAGACCATCGATAGCGACCGCGACCGCAACGCGATCTTCCAACAGATTTGCCGCCTGGACCCGGTACGCGCTTTGGGGCTCCGCTCCTGAGCCCTGCGGGCCTAGGATAGAAGAACATGGCATTTCAACTGGACGTTCAGGTTACCCTCAGCGTCTTTGACCGCCTGGTGGACCTGGAGCCCCGCAGCAACGCGGAGGCGCCGCTGCCCCGCGCCGAAAGCATTCGCCGCTTGCGGGCCGCTGTGCGCCGCGATCTGGAATGGCTGCTGAATAGCCGCCGCGTGGCGGTGCCGCCTGATCCTGGGCTGGCGGAGCTGGCCAAGAGCGTTTATACGTACGGCATTCCGGACATCACCAGCATCAGCTTGTCGAATTCCCAAGACCGCTTTCGTTTGCTGGGCGAAATCCGGCGCGCCGTTGCGCTTTATGAGCCCCGGTTGAAAGACGTGAAGGTGAGCATGCTCGAAGACGAGGAGCTGAAAAACTTCCAACGGCTGGACTTCCGCATTGAGGGCCTGCTAATGATGGACCCCGCGCCCGAAGCCATCCGCTTTGACACCACGCTCGATGCCGTAAGCCAAAGCTACCGCGTAAAGACCGAAGGAGGCGATTAACCACACCCTCATGCGCGACGAGCTACTGCTTTACTACGAACGCGAGCTAACGTTCCTGCGCCAAATGGCGGTGGACTTCGCAGGCCGTTACCCGAAGATTGCCTCGCGGCTGCAACTGGAAGCCGATAAGTGCGAAGACCCGCATGTGGAGCGTATGCTGGAGGGCTTTGCCCTGCTGGCCGCGCGGGTGCACTTGAAGATTGACGATGAGTTTCCGGAAATGACGGAAGCGATTTTGTCGATCGTCTATCCGCATCTGATTCGCCCGGTGCCTTCGATGAGCGTGGTGGAGTTTGAGCTGGACCCCTCGAAGGGCAAGATTGACAAGGGGCTGGAGGTGCCGCGGGGCACCATTCTTTATTCGCGGCCAGTGCAGAACGTGCCGTGCAAGTTTCGTACCGCCTATCCGTTGACGCTGTTTCCCTTGCGGGCGCAATCGGCGGATTGGGTGACGCCGGATCGTCTGCGGCCCGCCCTGAAAGCTCCGGAAGCACAGTACGCCTTGAGCGTGCGCTTTGCGGCGCCGCCCGATGTGGCGCTTTCGGCAAGCGGCCTGGACAAGTTGCGCTTTTACTTGAACGGCGACGCGGCGGTGGTGAATTCGTTGTACGAAGTGCTATCGACCAAGGTGGTGAAAATCCTGCTGCGGGACCCGCGCGACGCCCGCCGGGCGCCGGTGGTGCTCAGCCCGACCGCGCTTCGGCCCGTAGGCTTTGAGCCCGAAGAGCACTTGCTGGAATACCCCGGGCGCAGCTTTCATGCTTACCGGCTGCTGCAGGAGTTTTTCTTCTTTCCGGAGAAATTCTTCTTCTTCGAACTGAGCGGATTGCCGGCGGCGCTGGATGGCTTTGGCCACGAGTTTGAGATGATCTTCCTGACGGGCAAGGTGGAGAGCGAGGATGTGCGGACGCGGCTGGAAACCGGAGTGAACGCGCATACCTTCCGTACCAACGCAACGCCCATCATCAATCTTTTCCCCTTGACGTGCGAGCCCGTCCCGATGGACCAGCGCAAGGCGGAATACCCGATACAGCCGGACATTCGCCGGATGAACGCGCTGGAAATTTTCTCGGTGGAGGAAGTGCTCTCCATTGACGTGGACCAGCAGACGACGATCCGCTACGAGCCTTTCTATTCCATCCGGCACGGCCAGAGCGCCGACCGCACAAAAACCTTTTACACGCTCACCCGGCGGGCCAGTTTGCGGGCCAACGACGAGGGAACCGACCTGGGCATTTCGCTGGTGGATCTGCGCTTCCGGCCGGTGCACCCGAAGGTGGACGCGCTGACGGTGAAGGCCTTGTGCACCAACCGCGACCTACCCTCGCGCCTGCCTTTCGGCAACGAGCTGGGCGACTTCGAGTTGGAACTGAGCGCGCCCTTGAAGCGCATTGTCGCTCTGCGCAAACCCACGTCTACGCTGCGCCCGCCGATTGGCCGCGGCATCTATTGGCAACTGGTTTCGCACCTTTCGCTCAACTACCTTTCGCTGGTGGAAGACGGCCGCGAAGCCTTGCAACAGATTCTGCGCCTGTACAATTTTTCGAACTCGCCCTATACGGAGCGAGTGATTGCGGGCATTACGCGGCTGGACAGCCGCCGTAAGTTTGCCCGCCTGGTTTCCGACGATGGCATCGCCTTTGCCCGGGGCTGGGACGTGAACCTTGAGTTTGACGAGGAAATGTTCGTGGGCGGTGGAGTCTACTTGTTCGCCGCCGTGCTGGAGCGCTTCCTGGCCAACTACACCTCTTTGAATAGCTTCACCCAGATGACTGCCCACACGGTGCAGAGAAAGGAGCCCCTGCGCCAATGGCCACCGAGAGCGGGACAGAAAATACTCGTCTAAGCCCGGGCACGGATGCAGCGCAGGAGTTGTTGCGCAGGCGGCATTGGGTGGAGGATATCTTTGCCGATCATCCGGGGGAGTTTGATTTTTTCCAGGCCGTGCGTTTGCTTTCGCGGCTGGGTCCGGGGCTGTCGCCCCCGGGTTTGTTTCCGCGGGCGCCGCGGGAAGAAGTGGTGCGTTTTGGAGTGAACCCGGAGTATTGGTTCCCGCCTTCGGCCATTAAATCGCTGGCATGGCCGAAGCTGAACGCGCAGCGGGAAGTTTGGCAGCCGCCCCAAATGACAGTGAACTTTTTGGGGCTGGTGGGTCCGCAGGGCGTGTTGCCGTTGGTGTACAGCGAATTCGTAATGGACCGCGTGCGGGCGCGGGACCACTCGGCGCTGGAGTTTCTGGATCTCTTTCACCACCGCATCCTTTCGCTGTTTTATCAGGCTTGGGAGAAATATAGGTTCTGGGTAAGTTACGAGCGCGGCGAGGCGGACCGCATGAGCGGCTACCTGATGGACATGCTGGGCTTGGGCACGCCGGGCCTGGAAAATCGCCAGGAAGTTTCCGACACCAGCTTACTTTTTTATACGGGTCTGCTGAGCTTGTTGCCGCGTTCAGCTATGGCGCTGGAGCAATTCTTGAGCGACTACTTCGATGTGCCGATCACAGTGGAGCAATTCGGCGGCTCGTGGTACAAGCTGAACCCGGAAGACACGTGCCAATTTGCCGACCCGGCAACGGAGGCCGAGCAGTTGGGCTTTGGCGTGGTGGTGGGCGACGCGGTATTTGACCGGGCTTCGCGGGCGCGCCTGCGGGTAGGCCCCATGCCTTTGGCGCAGTACATGGACTTTTTGCCCGGCGGCGCGGCGGCGAAACCGCTGGCCGCCATTCTGAAGTACTTCACGGGGGGCGAGATTATTTTTGAGGTGCAACTGGTGCTGGCGCGTGATAGCGTACCGAAGTGCGTGCTGGGCGAGGATTCAGCCGCGGCTCCCATGCTTGGTTGGGTGACGTGGATGAACCAGCGCAGCGCGCGCGAGGAAGACCCCGGCGACACCGTTTTTGTTTTGGATTAGTTGAATTCAATACCTTTTGGAGGACGTAATGGTTGGTTCCATCAAAGCCCTGATCAAACGGCTCAACATGACGACGCAGGTGATTCTGAACGAATCCCTGGCCTTGACCGGGCAAAACACGCACGAGGCCACCGAGATTGAGCACTTCCTCTTGAAGCTGCTCAGCAAGGGCGGAGGCGACTTCCCCGCGATTGTGAAGCATTTTGAAATTGACCGCGCCAAGCTTACCGGCGACTTGAACCTTTCGCTGGACCGCTTGCCGCGCGGTTACAAGCGAGCGCCGTCCTTGAGCGCCGAGATGCAGCGGATGTTGAGCATTGCCTGGGGCCACGCTTCACTGGATTTTGATACGGGCAATATCCGCACGGGCTACTGTGTGCTGGCCTTGATGGCCGATAAAGAACTGGCGCGGGTGGTGCGCGACATTTCGAAGGAAATGGCGAAGATCAACCCGGAGGTGCTGTTCCGGGAGTTCAACGGCATCTGCGGCGCGTCGTACGAAGAGCAGGAAATGGTGGCGATGGACGAGGTGGGCACGTCGGGCTCTGGTGCTTCCTCAGGCTCAGGAACATCCGCGGCGGGAACGCCGGGAGCTGACGGACAAGCGCCGAAGGGTCCTTCGAAAACGCCCAACCTGGATGCGTACACCATCAACCTGACAGAAAACGCCAAGAACGGCAAGATTGACAATGTGCTGGCGCGGGACTTTGAAATCCGTCAAGTGGTGGACATTTTGACGCGCCGGCGGCAGAACAATCCCATTCTGGTTGGCGAAGCGGGTGTGGGCAAGACGGCGGTGGTGGAAGGTTTGGCGCTGCGAATTGTGCAAGGCGATGTGCCGCCGCCGCTGAAGAATGTGACGCTGCGCACGCTGGATTTGGCGCTGTTGCAAGCCGGGGCCAGCGTGAAGGGCGAATTTGAGAACCGCTTAAAGGGCTTGATTGACGAGGTGAAGAAGAGCCCCACGCCTATCATCCTGTTCATTGACGAAGCGCACACCATGATTGGCGCGGGCGGGCAAGCTGGGCAAAACGACGCGGCGAATCTGTTGAAGCCGGCATTGGCGCGCGGGGAGCTGCGCACCTTGGCGGCGACGACTTGGGCAGAGTACAAGAAGTACTTTGAGAAAGATCCGGCTTTGACACGCCGCTTCCAATTGGTGAAGGTGGAGGAGCCGTCAGAGTACAACTGCCAACTCATGTTGCGCGGAATTTTGCCCATGCTCGAAAAGCACCACAATGTGTTGATTCTGGACGAAGGCCTGGCCGCGGCGGTAAAGCTAAGCCATCGTTATTTGCCTGATCGTCAATTGCCGGATAAGGCGGTTAGTGTGCTGGATACCGCTTGCGCGCGGTTGGCGCTGGGGCAATCGGCCATTCCGGCGGCCCTGGAAGCGGTGCAACGCGAAATTGACGATTACGACGTGCAAACGCGTGTATTGAACCGGGAACTTGAGCTTGGCGCGGACCACAAAGAGCGGCTGCACGAAATTGCCGTGAAGAAAGCCGACGCCGAATCACGGCAAACTGAGTTGAAGGAACGTTGGGAGAAAGAATCGGCGTTAGTAACTCAGATCCGCGAACTACGCGACCAGATTATGGCTGGCGCGGAAGGATTTAACAAAGAGGAAGCGCGCGAGAAGATGGCGGCGCTGACGGTGGAGTTAGAAAACCTGCAAGGCGAGAATCCGCTGATGCGGATAAGTGTCGACGCGCAAGTGGTGGGGGAAGTTATCTCCGGCTGGACGGGCATCCCGGTTGGGAAGATGATGAAGGACGAAATTCAAACTGTCCTGGAGCTAGAAAAACACTTGCAAGCACGAGTAATTGGCCAAGATCACGCAATGAAGGCAATCGCGGAGCGGATTCGTACTTCTAAGGCGGGCATGGATGATCCGGTGAAGCCCGTGGGTGTGTTCATGTTAGTGGGGCCATCGGGTGTGGGTAAGACGGAAACGGCGCTGGCTTTGAGCGACTTATTGTTTGGCGGCGAAGACAACCTGATTACCATTAACATGAGTGAATTTCAGGAAGCGCATACGGTTTCCACGTTGAAGGGTTCGCCTCCGGGATATGTTGGTTACGGCGAAGGTGGTGTGCTGACCGAAGCAGTGCGGCGCCGGCCTTATTCCGTAGTGCTGTTGGACGAAGTGGAAAAAGCGCACCCGGATGTGTTGGAACTTTTCTTCCAGGTATTTGACAAAGGGCGCATGGAAGACGGCGAAGGGCGGGAAATCATTTTCCGCAACTCGATTATTATTCTTACTTCCAATGCGGCCACAGATACCTTGATGAAGTTAGTTGCGGATCCGGAAACATTGCCTTCGCCGGAAGGAATTATCGGCGTCATGAAGCCGGAGTTGGATAAGATCTTCAAGCCGGCCTTCCTCGGCCGTATGGTGCTGATTCCGTACTACCCGGTGCGCGACGAAGTATTGAAGACAATTGTTCGCCTGAAGCTGCGGAAGATTCAGAAGCGCTTACTGGAATCGCATAAGATCCGCCTGGAAGCAGGAGAGGATGTGATTGAGGCCGTGGCGGCGCGCTGTACCGAAGTAGAGTCCGGCGCGCGCAATGTGGATAACATCCTGACGAATACGGTGTTACCGGACATCTCCCGGCGCCTTCTGGGCATGATGGTGGAAGGCAACAAGCCGGAATCCATTACCATCCAGGTGCAGGAAGACGGAAGCTTCACTTACGCCTGAACGGCGCTTTGAGCGATAGAGAGAAGGACTTACCGATTCGACTCGATACTTTAACTCTTCCCCAATATAGTCCGGCATCCTACCCGGGGTTGCCGGACGCGGGGGAGTTTCTGGCCCGTTTGGATAATACGTACGCGGCCATGAGTAGGTTTGGCTATTCCCATCTGGTGGTTTATGCGGATCGGGAACACTTTGCGAATCTGGCTTGGCTAACCGGGTTTGACCCGCGCTTCGAAGAGGCGTTGCTGATTCTTTCTCCTCAGCGGAATCCATTGCTCTTGACGGGGATTGAGTGTGCAGGGTACCTGCCGATTAGCCCTATTTACAAGAGTGGCGATTTGAGAACTGCGCAGTGGGATGATTTTTCCTTGCCGGGAATTCCACGAGTACAGTTGCCTGGTTTATTCGAGTTATTTCAAGAGGAAGGTATTAACAGTACATCGCGCGTAGGAGTTGTTGGCTGGAAAGAATATGCGGATGCGAACTACCTTGACGTGCCGGCCTACTTGGCAGACACATTGCGGCGGTTAACCCCGCAAGTAGGAAACGCTGTGTCGTTGTTCAGCCACCCGGAGTTCGGACTGCGTTCGGTGTGCTCCCCAAAAGACATTCAGCTGTTTGAATGGGGCAACATTGCGGCGAGCGAAGGGATGAAAGCCTTGATTCATGGCCTGCGCGAAGGCGCAACGGATCATGAACTGGCGCCGCTGATGGGGTACAACGGTTCTCCGCAAACTTGTCATTGGACGTTGAAGACCGGGCCAAATCGCGTTAGCCTGGCATCGCCACGAGGCAATGTGGCTGAGAGAGGGAATACCTTTTCGGCCAACTTAGCTTACTGGGGAGCCAATTGTTGCCGTGCAGGTTGGTTAGTTGCGGAAGGCAGGGAACTTCCCGAGGCTGCGCGAGATTATTTGGATGCGTTTGTTGGCCCCTATTTTCGAGCCTTGAAAACTTGGTTCGCGAACCTTCGGATTGGAAACACCGGTGGAAATGTTTACCGGGCCACGATGGAGGAGTTGCCAGAAGATATGTTCCATGTGAAGCTGAATCCCGGGCACTTGATTCACCTGGAGGAATGGCTATCAACGCCAATCTACCCGGAGAGCACAATCGGGTTGCGCGCGGGCATGTTGATTCAGAGCGATATTATCCCTTCGCATCCCGTCTACTTTTCGACGCGAATGGAGGATAGCTATCTAATAGCTGACGCTGAACTGCATGAGCAGCTTGAACCGGCACTCCTTGAGCGCTGCCGGCAGCGCAGGGGGTTTATGGAAGAAGTATTGGGGTATGATTTGCCCGCTGAAGTTTTGCCACTCAGCAACCTGGCGGGAGTGATCCAGCCCTATCTGCTAGCACCGCAGCTTGTCTGCACTCTACGCTAAGATTTCGCGGATGACGTGGCCGTGAACGTCAGTTAGACGGCGGTCGATTCCATTGTTGCGAACGGAGACGCGGGTGTGATCCAAACCGAGCAAATGCAATAAAGTAGCGTGTACGTCGTAGCAATAAGTTGGTTTTTCAACTGCTTTGTAGCTCCACTCGTCGGTCGCACCATAATCGACGCCACCGCGAATGCCACCGCCGGCGACCCATTGGCTAAAACCAAAAGGATTATGGTCGCGCCCCAAGGAGCCTTGGCTGCAGGGCATGCGCCCGAACTCCGTAGTCCAGTGCACGATTGTATCTTCCAGTAAGCCGCGCGAGGATAAGTCAGCCAAGAGGGCAGCCATGGGCACATCGATACTGGTTGCTAACTCGCCGTGATCCTTCTGTAAGTTCTCGTGGCTGTCCCAATTGCGGCGGGGAAAGCCATTGTCAGCGCCGCTCCAAACTTGAACGAAGCGAACGCCGCGCTCAACCATGCGGCGCGCCAGGAGGCAGCGCCGGCCAAAGTCTTCCGTGATGGGATTCTCGAGTCCGTACAACTTGCGAGTGGCGGCACTTTCGCGAGAAAGATCCAAGACTTCGGGAGCGCTGAGTTGTAACTTCGCGGCCATCTCGTAACTAGCAATTCTGGCGGCCAAGCGAGTATCCGAAGGCCGTGTCAGCATGTGGTTGCGGTTGAGCGTTTGGAGTAACTGGAGGGTATCTTGCTCCTCCTGGTCCGTTTTGCCATCGGGCTTGGCTAAATCGGCAATGGGCTCGGTGGTTCCGGCCCGAACCATCATGGCTTGATGGGCGGCGGGTAAGAAACCATTGCCCCAATTGGCAGGGCCGTTGGGCGGAAAACCCCGGGGGTCCGGCAAGACGACAAGAGTGGGTAAGTTATTATTGGCGCTGCCAAGAGCATAGGAAATCCAAGCACCAAAACTGGGAAAGCCCGGAAGGATAAATCCGGTGTTTTGCATGAAAGTGGCGGGGCCATGGATGTTGGACTTCGAAACCATGCCATGGAGAAATGCCACTTTGTCAATTTGTTGTGAAAATGCGGGCAAGAGGCTGGAGATACGTTTCCCGCGCTCGCCAGAAGGAATCCAACTCCAAGGGCTGGGCATGACTACGCCAGGCTTTGATTGGAACAGTTCTACTTTGCCGCCGGGGTTAAAGGGCTCGCCTGCTTTCTTGATTAGGAGGGGCTTGTAATCGAAGAGATCGCATTGGCTTGCAGCGCCCGACATGAACAGTTGAATAACGCGCTTGGCCTTTGGCGCATGGTGAAGTATACCGGATTCTTGGGCCAGTAATTGACTGGCTGCAAGTTGAAGGAAGAGTCTTCTTTCCATGAGTGTGTACTTCTTTCAATCCACAAAGGCGAATTCGTTCGAGTTCAAGAGAACGCGAACAGCGCTGGGCAAGCCATAAGTTTCTGCGTGCTTTTCCAGCAGGCTTTCTTCCTGCGCGGCGGGCATACGGCCTAAGGCGAGCACATATAAGTCAACAATAGGCTGCTTGGGCGAAAGACGAGCGGCAATCTCTTCGGCCATCCGAAGGGTAAAGGGATTGTTGAGTAAAGTTAGGGCCTGGACCGCGGTTAACGTGGTGTTGCGCTTGGGAGTAAGTATGGATGCATCGGGACAATCGAGACGATCCATAAAGGGATCGGGGATGCTGCGCACGATAAAGCGATAGATGCTACGGCGGTAGGCGCCGGGATCCGATAAGTTGTAGCGTTTGTAGTCGTAGATCGGGGAGTGATCATCTTCGAAAGCGAAATGCTGTACGGCGGGGCCACCGAGGTGAAAGTCCATTTTGCCGGTTAGCCAAACGAAACTATCGCGGATGCTTTCCGCATCGAGTCTTATGCGGTTAGCGCGCCAGAGGTAACGGTTGGCTCCATCGAACTTCTCGAAGTTCTCATTTTCAGCAGAAGATTGTTGGTAAGTTTCGCTGGATAGGATAAGCCGGTGAAGGGCTTTGAGAGAACCCTTGGCTTCGTCGCGGAACCAAACGGCGAGCCAGTCCAAGAGCTCAGGATGGCTGGGCTGGCTGCCCATGCGGCCGAAATCATTGGTACTTTCAACCAAGCCCGCGCCAAAGTGATATTGCCAGACTCGATTGACGATGCTGCGCCACGTGTAGGCATTGTCCGGGTGGGTAAGCCAACGGGCGAGTGCCAGGCGGCGGCCACCCTCATTTGCAGCAGTGAATCGTTTGCCGATTGTGCCAGGGCCCACAAGCTGTTGCGGATCCGTTACGCTTCCGCGGGCCAATAAGGAAATGGGCCTTGGTTCCAAGGGAGGGCGGAAATTACCTTGGCGATCAAAAACTTGATTTACGGCATAGACATAGTGTGGAGAAGGAAGTGCTTTTAGCTTCTCATCGATCAGTTGAACTTGCTGGCGCAATCGGGCCATTTCAGCTAAAGCATTTTCGCCCAAGTACTCTTCCAAGAGGCGCTTGCGGGTGGCCGTATCAGCGGTTCGGCGTTCAGAGAGTTTACGCTTTTCTGCTTCTTCGGCCGGAGTCTTGGGTGTACCCAAGTGAGCAAGCAAGAGGGAAGCATCTTTGATGCGGATTTCCAAACGGTCTAATTCCGGACTACTGGCTTTTTCTGCTTTTTCTTCCAAGGGGCGTAATTGAAGATATAACTGCCTTTTCTCCTCCCAAAGCTGATTGCGTTGACGGGCTACGGAGGGGTTCGGATCAATTGGCCGATTAACCCGGTCTATCCCGGCAAAGACGGCTTGGAGGCTATAGTAATCTTCCTGGGCAATAGGATCGAACTTATGGTCGTGGCAGCGGGCACAGTGCACGGTTTGGCTATTGAAAGTAGACATGACGGCAGTGACCATGTCGTCCCGGTCCAGAACCCTGGTTAGGTCTTTGTCCGAAGTACCCTCCGATAATTCCTGATGGCCGACAAAATCCCAGGGACCGGCGGCGAGTAAGCCGGTCGCCACAATGGCTTGCGCATCATCGGGATAGAGTACGTCGCCGGCAAGTTGCTCCTCGACGAACGCTGCATAGGGCTTGTCGGAATTGTAAGCATTGATTACCCAATCCCGATAGCGCCAAGCGTGGGGACGAGGTTTGTCTTTGTCATACCCGTGGGAATCGCCATAGTGGACAACATCAAGCCAGTGGCGGGCCCAGCGCTCGCCGTAGCGCGGCGAAGCCAATAACTCATCAAGAAGCGCGGCATAAGAGAGACTTAGTTGACGGGAGTCCGGTGGCAGGCCATGGAGGTTATAAGTGAGGCGACGGGCAAGGGTGCGAGCATCGGCACGTGGGGAAGGAGAAAGTGAATTTTCCTGTAGCTTGGCGCGAATGAAGGCATCGATGGGGTGGCCGGGAGCAGGTGGTTGAACTTTCTGTAAGGGCCGCTGGCTCCACCATAGTTCTTGACCGGCCTCGCCGTCTTTTGGCTTTCCTGCGTCAACCCAGAGGCGCAACAAAGTCAGCTCATCGCTAGTTAGGGGCTTGCCTGCTTTGGGCATGCGCGGCTTTGCACCGCTGACTGCTTCAAGCAAGCCCGTAGCCTTGGCAAGGCCGTCATAGGTAAGAAGAGCTAGCCCACCCATAGCCGCACGCTCATTGTGGCAGGCACCGCATTTTGCGGAGATTAGGGGGGCTATCTGACGCTGGTAACTGGGAGGCGCCGCAGGGCAGAGCGCGCCCCCCAGAAGCAGCATGACAACTAGACTTCTAACTTCCATGGTGCACGGTAGTTTGACTTCAAGTGCGGCTTGACGGCATCCTGCTTAACCGTCCAATTGGCTTCGTCCCAATCCAGACGGGTTTTGAAGCGCATGGATAAGTTGCCCAGGATGCAGACGGTGGAACTGCGCACGCAGGTTTCAATCTCCGCAATGGGAGCTTGGCGGCTCTTGATGCATTCCAGCCAATTCTTCCAATGCGGGACATTCATCTGCACCATTTCCGGATTGTTTTCGCGGTCCCAGGTTTGCGTGGGTTGACCTTGCTTGTTGGGAATTAGCCAGCAACCGCTGCGGTTCACTAATAAGCTGGCCTCGCTGCCGTGGATCATGGTGCCGGCGCCTTGGTTGCGGCCGAACATGGGAAGAGGATTGGCGGTGCGGGATTCATAGCTAGCCAGGAACTTGGGGTATTCAAAGGTGGCGAGCATGGTGTCCGGAGTGTCGCGCTTATCGGTTACAAAGTACTTGTTGCCCAAGGCGACGACGGCAGTTGGCATGACTTCGTCCATGCATTGGTGGTAGGGGTCGACTAAGTGGACGCCCCAATCGGTAGCGGCGCCACCGGCATACTCCCAAAAGTAGCGGAAGGTGGGGAACGTGGTTACTTTAACGCCCCAACGCAGTTCGTCGAATTCCCGTTCGGGGGCGGGGCCGAGCCACAAATCCCAATCGAGCCCAGCGGGCACATTGCCTTTCCCGTGTTCGCCAAAGCCTTGCTTGGGGCTCATGCCGCTTTGGAAAGTATGAATGAAGGTGATTTCGCCTAAGGCTCCGCTCTTCACTAATTCTTTGGCCTTCAAGAAAAAGCCGCCGGAGCGCTGCATGGTGCCAGCCTGGACAATCTTTTTGTACTTACGAGCGGCTTGCACCATCTTTTGCCCTTCGTCGACGTAGACGCAGGCGGGCTTTTCCACATAGACATCCTTGCCGGCTTTACAAGCTTCCACGGTCATGTAAGCGTGCCAATGGTCGGGGGTGGAAATACAAATGGCGTCGAGGCTCTTGTCGGCAAGTAACTCGCGGAAGTCCTTTTTACCCTTAATTTCGAGGCCGCCACGGCGGGCGATGGCCTCGGCACGCTCCAAGTGCGGCTGGTAGACATCGCAAAGGGCGGCGGGCTGAAGACCCGGGACTTGCATGGAGTAGCGCAAGTTACCGGAGCCCATAGCGCCAAGGCCAATAAAGCCGACGGCAACTTTATCGTTGGCTCCTTTCACTTGGCCGGTGAAGATATTCGTGGTGAAAGCGGCGGTGGCCGCAACTTGCATCGCCTGGCGGCGGGTATTGGAGTTCATGGCTTTGATCGGTCCCTGACGATTATATAGAATATCGGGCATGCGCATGGTCCTGTTATTGTTGGCGGCGGCCCTTTACGCGAGCGAAGCGGAAATTGAGGCAGCAGAGAAAAAGTTTGCCGCAGCAATTCAAGCCAAGGATGCGAAGACGCTGCGCGCTTTGTTCGCAGAGCAACTGATCTATGCTCACGCAACGGGCAAGATAGAGACGAAGGACGAGTACTTGACGCGGCTGAGCGCAGGCAAGCAGCGTTACGACTCGTATCAAATTGAACGGATGAAAGTGGTGCTGTATGATCAATCGGCCGTTAGCCATTTAACGGTGCGGGTGACGGGGCAGAACGACGCGGGGCCCTTTAATGACCATGTGTTGATGCTGCACCACTGGGTGAAGCGGAATGGCGGATGGATGTTGGTAGCGCACCAGACGGCGAAGATTCCGTAAGCGGAAAATCCGATATACTAGCGGCACTCATGAAAAAGCTGCTTTTTGTGTTTGCCCTAACACTGACGGCCCAACAGAGACTCTCTGTAAACTGGTTAGTCCGCGAGGATATATTTGCGGGTCTGCTAGGCAATGATCGAGCGCGCCTGGGATCTGCGGTTGCGACGCTGGACCAGGTTGCGCCGTTCGAAAGCCAACCGCGAGTTCTTGCGTGGCGATTCGCTGCGGAGATGATGCGGGCTGTTTGGGCCCACGAAGACGGTAAGCCTACGGACTTCCGCAGACATTATGCGCTTGCCATGACCTACATTGACCAATGCCGGGCTACGGCCAAAGGGCAAGATTCAATTCTCCCACCGATTTTCGAAGGAGCCACATACGCGGTGGTCGCCGACCGGCTACCGGAGAACCTGCGGGCTGGAGCTTGGGAAATGTCTTACCAGAGTTATAAGGCGCTGAACCAGATGGAAGCGCCGCGGCTAGAACAATTGCCAGTTCACATGAAAGGCGAAATTCTGGCGGGCCTAGCCTTGGCTACGCAACGAACCAACCGGACAGCGGAACTTAGCTCGGCACTTGAAGCAGTAATTACCCGATTGCCCAATACCCCCTATTCCCGCGCGGCAGAAGCTTGGCGAAAAAACCCGGAGTCTGCCGCAAAAGTCCGCATTGCCTGCTTGACCTGTCATGAGGCGAATACATTGGGACCATTGCTGGAGCGCACGCACAAAGTAGCAGCTAAATAGGGACTGTCCCGTACTACTTTGAGCGGCCGACTTCCCAGGCGAGGTGTGCGAGTTCGGGTTGAATGAGGCGCTTCCAGGCTACTTCGACGGCGTTGGTGGAGCCGGGAGTGGAAAAAACAACTTTGCCACGAAATGTTCCGGCGGTGGCGCGGGAGAGCATAGCGGCGGGTCCGACATGGTCTTGGAAACTAATCATGCGGAAGAGCTCGCCAAAGCCGGGGAGTACTTTTTCCAATTTGCGGGAGAGGACGTCGAAGGTAGTATCGCGCGGGGCGATGCCCGTGCCGCCATTGAAGAGGATGAGCCGGCAATCGGTGGAAGCGGCCTCTTCGAGAACGGCTTCAACCTGTGCGGGTTCGTCTTTGATGATGCGGTAGAGCGCGATGCGGTGGCCCATGGTTTCCAGTTCGGCACGCAGGTACTTACCATTGGCATCGGTTGCCGGGGTGCGGGTGTCACTTACGGTAATCAGGCAAACACCGATGGAACCCTGGGCTTGGGCTTGTTCCGCGGCCATTTGGCGATGCTGTTCGGTGGACATGGAAACGCTCCTAGGGCAGTTGGATGGTGGTGGTGTGCTTGCCGGCCTTTACGCCATCGTAAGTTAGGGTAAGTTGACCGGGCTTAGCCTCAACAAGGAACATGAGGATTTTGGTTTGGGTTCCGCCAATGCCGCCATTTACGACAAGGCGTTCCGGACGATGTTCTTGCAGGGCCACTTTGTTCAGGTATTCATCCTGAACAATACCGCTGGCGATTACTTTGCCGCCAGAAATGGTGGCGATGTCCTGGCGATGGATACGATTCTGCGCAACGATGGCCGCGAGCGTGGGAATCATGCGTTCGTTCACCACGGGCTGGTGGATGCGGTACAAGCCATCTTTCACCTTGACTACTTTGGGGGTTTCGAACTTTAACTTGGGCAGATGGTAGCCGTGGAAGAGGGTAAACATGGCGTTGCGATGGAACTCTTCGGTGGCCATGAAACCTTCGGGGGTGCGATTGGTATCGTGGCGGAAGCCGCCAACTTCGATTTCGCCATAAGTGGGGTGCTGGAATTTTTTGTAAGGCACGAACATACGGCCTTGCGTCATTTCATCGCTGAACTTGAATTGTTCTTCGGGGGTGACGCGTTTGTCGTTGTTGTAATCGGCGACGGGACCGGTTAACTCGATGACCGTGGAATAGGCACCGTGGCGCCCATAGAAGTGGTCGGTGGTATCGCCATAGCTGTCGTAGAGCAGTTGCCAAGAGGAGCCATAACGATAACCTGGCAGCATCTTTTCGCCTTCTTTTCCAAGGAAATCGTGGACGCGAAGGTCTGTGGCATTCATTTGGCGTTGGGGCTTGGCGCCGGGCCCGCGGAGGATCCAGCGGCCAAAGTTGTGGTAACTCATTACGACGTTAATGTTTTCGTGCGAGCGCGCCCATTGGGCAATGTTCCGTTGTTCGGGGTACTGCAAGGGATAGTCGCTGGAGCCGGCCTGAACATAGCGAGGCATCCAACCTTCGCCCCAAGCGCGGTTGGGGTCGACATAGCCCATTAAGTCTTCATTGACTTGGCCATCGCCATCGTTATCTAAGCCTTCGGTGCCGAGCATTAGATAGTCGCCAAGTTCGCCGGGAGCAACGGGGCGCAAGATGCGGGGGTCTTTCTGGTCGATGACAAAGTTGCCCTGACCAAGGGGAACCTTTTTGCGCATCATGGTGATTTCGCCGTCGCCGTCGAGGTCGTCGTAGCCGTCTTCGTCGGCTTCGCCATCGCGGTCGTCATCAATGTGGGCAGGTAGAGTGCGGGGATAGTTGGGCGTAGAGGGCCGTTTAAACCACATGTCGCGCGAATCGAAATTCATCATGGGGATGGCGTAGAGCGTGGCGCGATCGAGGAATTCCGTGACGCGGGGGAGCTTGCCATAGTTCTTCAGCACGTAGCCGATGGTGTAGATGCAGACTTCCGTACCTTGTACTTCGTTGGCGTGGGTGGCGCCGTCGATATAGATGGCTGGCTTCGTTTCCGGTGCGCCGGTTTTGGGATTGGTGATGGTAAGTAACCAAGTATCGCCGCCGAAGCCTGTTTTGCCGATGGATTCTAATTTGACCCAATCGGGGTAAGCTTTGGCGAAGCCGCGCATCATCTCGAGGATTTGGTCGTTGGCATAGAGGCGGTCCCACTGGGGATCGGGAGGCGCCACCTTGGGAGTAAGTGGTTCGGCGCGGAGGAAGGAAAGGCTAAGAAGACAAGTAAGTAAGATCGGGGATTTCATTAGGGCAGTACCACCTCTTTAGAATCTTGACCGGCGTTTTGGGTAAGGATGCGGACTGAAATGCGGGTTCCCGGGGCGGCACTTAGTAGCCATTGTGCATTGTGGGTGCCACCAGAGCCAAGGATGCGCTCGGTGGGCTTGCGCCTGGTGCCTTCGACGAGAGAGGCGCCGCGGGGGAGGCTAACTTCCAAGCGAGCGGGCAGGAAGCTGCGGCTCTTGGTTTGCAATACAGTGGCCGTGGGCAGATAGCCTTGGTTGATTGCGGTGGCCTTTACTTGATAGATGCCGCTGCCTAGACTTTTTACTTCAACATCGCCGAGGATAACTTCCGGCAGCTTGGCACTCATGGCTAGGATTGCTTCGGAGTGGGCGGCGGTGGCTTTGTTGAGTTCAGCCGGAGGGGGCGCAATGGCCAGGAAGGGATCGACGCCGCCGACTTCCGCATTCTTACCGTTGGGTAAGTTGACGGGCGACCAATTGACGAGAGCAGTGGTGGCGCTCGAGTCTAAGTAGGCGAGGGTATCTTCGTCGGGATTAGTGAGGGGGACGGGGGCAGTTCTTTCCGCAGGTCTGGGCGAGGCGTTTGCGGCGGCTTTCTTCGGGATGCCCCAGACATCGAGTTCGATGGCCATGACACTGTATTGGTAATAGAGCCAGTTTTGCAGGCCGCCGGGTTGCGATTGGGCGGCGCGACGCTTGGTATCAAGGCCGGACTTTTCAAGGATCTTCTTATAGTCCGCGGCGAGGGATTGGTAGAACTTCAGGTCTTCGGCTTCGGGGCTGCGGACGGGTCCGCCTTCGAGGAATTGCGCCAATTGATCTTTTGTGAAATTGCGTTGGCGGCCGAAGGGAGTATCTTTGAATACCTCGTAGATTTCATCGATGGTGAACTCTTTGTCGGCTTCCAATCCGGTAATGGCGGCTAACTGGCGAGATACTTTGACACGGCGGCTGCCAACGTCGCCGGTGCGCACCCCGATGCCGCGCGGCATTTCCAATAGGTTATTCGCGGGGCCGTAGACGAAGGCGAGAGCGATGTTGCGGTGGCCCAGGAAGAAATCCAGAAGGGATTTTGTTTCGGGTTGCGCGCTGGGCCAAGGACCGGCTTCGGGATCGTTCTCCGCCCAGGCGTGGGCAAAGTTTTTGTCGGGGCGGTAGCCGCCGGGGGGATCTTCGTTGTACTGGCCATCGCCGTCGTCGTCAATGCCTTCGGGCATGAGGCGGTACTTGCCGCGTTCGCCTTTCAAGCGGTCGGCGCGGCGAAGTACGCGGGGGTCCTTTTCGTCGACCATCCATTCGCCGGCGGGATCTTCGATGCGCATGAGGGTGATGCGGCCGTCGCCGTTGAGGTCGTTCGGGCCATCTTCGCCGACTAGGCCATCGCGGTCCCGATCGAGGGAGCCGGCGTTATAGCTGACGCGCTGCTTGACGGGGGCGAAGAAGCTATCGTGGGCGTCGGGGTTGAGGGCAGGGGCAATATAGAAGACGCGGGACTCGAGGAGTTGCTTCACGGCGGGTTCGTCTTTTTGGGCGACTAATTGCTCGGCAAAGGCAAGGGCGGCATGCGTGCCAGCGTTGTGGAAGCCGACGAGGTTGGCGCCAACGAAGACGGCCTGGCGCTGTTCCGGACTTTTCGCGCCGGCAGTGGCGATGGTGAGCAGGTGGAGTTGTTTGCCGCCCGCGGAGGAGCCAATGCTGGTGAGCTTGACGAGCGTGGGGTTTTGGCGGGCAAGACCGGTTAGGCGACTTTCGACCTCGGTGAACTTCAAATACTGGGCCGAAGCAGTATGCAAGAAAAGAGCGCCCAAGCAGAGCAGATATCGATGACGGAGCAAAGCAGAACCTCGCAAAGGTGGTGTATCGCGCAGAGCCGAATCTATGAGTATACGCCGCTTCGGCATGACGAGCCTGCGCCATAGCCCAAGGAACTGGCCCGGCTTGGCCCAAGGGTTAAACAAAGGGGGTCGCGGCGCGTATCCAGTGCAGGAGACGAAGGATGATGATCTTTGCGCTGTGCGGGGTGTTGTTGTTGCCGTTGGTTGGACTGAGCCAAGGGTTCCAACCGTTTCAACCCTACCGGGAAGACATGGGTGCGCGGGAGATGCCAGTGTGGCATACAGTGGGGGGAACGATAACGGGCCCATCGCCGGAGGTGCTGGGGCAGTTGCGGGTGGAGTTGGTGGAGTTGCGGTCGCGCCAGACAAGATACGAAAGTATGGTGACGAAGAATGGACTATTCACCTTAACGCAAGTACCAAGAGGAGAGTACGAGTTACGTGTGATTAGTTTGTTGGGGGCTGTCTTGTACTCGCAAGAAATAGAAGCTAGCCAGCCGGGGCACAGGGTGATTGTCTTGGCGGTGGAGAACAGAGGCGTGGCGCCGATGATATCTCTGCGGCGGTTGGAGCATAAAGTACCGCGGGCGGCGATGGGTAAATTCAACAAAGCAGGGAAGCTGCATAAGAAAGGGAAGACGGAGGAGGCGCTGTTGCTGCTGAAAGAGGCGCTGGAGCTGGACCCGGATTACTACGATGCGCTCGCGACTTACGGGGCCGTGCATCTGCTAAGGCAGCAGTACGCGACGGCGATCGAGTATTTGGAAAAGGCGTATGCGATGGACCCGAACGATGCCTTGGTGGCGGCGAATCTGGCATCAGCGCATTTGTTGGCCAAGGGGTTTGCGGAGGCGGAGGGGATTGCGCGGTCCACATTGCGGCAACATCCGGGTGATGCGCGGTTGCGATATCTGTTGGCCGTAAGTTTGTTGCAACAAAACCGGGGGCACTATGAGGCGGAGGCCCATTTGGCGCAGGCGGCAAAGGAGATTCCCGAAGCGCAGGCGGTGCTGGTGCGGCTGCGTACGCAGGTGTTGGGGCAGGGCGCGGCGTTGCCGTCAGCGCAATAATTTCTGACAACAAATTCTCACAAAATTGCTTATCCCACCGATACATAAAAATGATGCGTGATTGAGGCCCTGTTGTAACCCGACCGCGCTACGATGATGTTGTGGAGGGCTGTTCCCTTCCTTCCGTTTGATGGCGCATTGTTTTATTGCGCTCCTACCTCGTTGTCCTTTTTCTAAATCCTAAAAATAACTCAGGAGAAGTGTGTCCAAAATGAGACTTACACAAACTTCGTGGCTCGAAGTGTCTATCTACTTACTCGGACTTTGCCTTACTACTTATGGGCAATCATTCGCAACCGATGGAATGGCGCGGATGCATACCGGCAGCCAGACGATGCGCGCTCCGTTGGAAGGCCAATTGGAAGTACCGGAAAATGCCGATGTAACGAAGTTAACCGTGGTAATTGTAAATTCTTACTCGCGGACGGCGCTGGCCAGCGCGCCGGTGGGCATAAATGGATACTTCGAAGTTTCCTCGCTGCCGGTGGGAACTTATGAACTTGAAGTGCGCAACTTACAAGGGGATGTGATTGAGCAGACGACAGTGAATGTACCCAATCCTACGCGGTTGCAGATCCGGATTGGCAAGACCGGGAATGCAGGAAGAGCTGCGGCACCGGTATCGGCACACCGCTTGGGGCATAAGGTACCGAAGCGCGCGCAGCAGGCCGTGCGGAATGCGATGGCGAAGTTGGAGGCGAAAAATCGCGATGCGGCGCTGGCGGCGCTCGGTGAGGCGTTGGAGCAGGACCCGGAGTTTGCGCTGGCGCATAGCTTGTTGGGGGCAGTCCGACTGGAGGCCCGGGAATTTCCGGCGGCCTACGAGGCCCTGCACCACGCGCTGGAACTTGACCCGCAGGAAGGGGCAGCGCTGACGAATCTACCGCTGGTTTTGTTGCATTTGCACCGGTTGACCGAGGCCGAGGAGGCAGCAAGGACCTGCTTGCGGACGAATGCGGCGAATGCGCGGGCGCGGTTTTACCTGGCGCTGAGCTTGTTGGAACAGGGGAAGGATCGCAAGGAGGCGACATTTCACTTAACGCAGGCGCAGGCGGACTTTCCCGCGGCGGCGAAGCTATTGCAACAATTAAAGGCAGAGTGAAGTAAAGACAGAGTGAAGCAGCGACTCTTCGCAATCTCCGTAACCTTCGTCTTGTGTGCGGGCGGGCTGTGTTTGCTGCTCGCACTGATTATTCCTATTTTTGCTGTAGAAGGCGGGTTGAGGCGTCCGCGTTACTTCCCTTCCCCTGGGGATTACCAAGTGCAATGGGAAGCGGGGGACCGAAGAGTGGCCATCCGGAGTGCGGACCGGCTACGGTTGTTGGCAACATACGTGCCGGTACGGACAGCGCCAGTTCGCAAGGCAAAAGACCCGCAGCGTTGCTTGTTGCTGTTGCACGGAGTGGGGAGCCACGGTCACCAGATGCCCGGGATGCTGACGAGGTTTCCAAGAAGAGGGTATTCTGTGCTTGCCCCCGATAGCCGAGCGCACGGGGAAAGCGAGGGGTTGCAGGTTACATATGGGCGGAAAGAAGCCCAGGACCTGAAGCTTTGGGTGAATTGGTTGGAAAAGCAGCCGGGTTGCCAAGGCGGCATTTATGCGTTGGGAATTAGTATGGGGGCGGCGGTGCTGCTGCAGGCGCTGGCAGAGGAACCGAGAATTCGGGCGGCGGTGGCGGAGAGTCCGTTTCTGAGCTTTGCAGAGATCGGGGCAAACCGGTTGGAGCAGTTCGCTGCTCCCTTGGGGCTGGTGGCCCCAGCGTTGGTGCCGTTGGGTATGGCTTGGGCAAATTGGCGGCACGGGGTGGACTTGCGGCTGGCATCGCCAGAGATTGCGGCGCCGCGCATCAAGGCGCCGGTTTTGCTGATCCACGGCACGCAGGATTCGAACATTCCGCCCCGTCACTCGGAAATATTGCTACCCAGGCTGCGGCGCGCGCGTCTTTGGAAAGTAGAAGGCGCGGAGCACGCTGGGTGTTTCGGGCGAGATCCGGCTGCTTACCTGGCAGAGGTGGACGAGTGGTTCCACTCGGCGAGGTAATGGCGTGGCCGAGTGAAGCTATGGCCGAGTGATAGCATGTAGATGCGGAGGAATTAACACCGAATGAACCGTCGTTTCCGGGTCTTTTTCGTTTCAGGCTCGCTGGCCCTGACCATATTGCTGCTGGTGGGCGTGAAGATGGGCCGAACGGCCCCGGCCGAGGACGATCCCTATAGCCACTTCCGCGTGTTTAGCGAGGTGGTGACCCGCATTAAGAGCGACTACGTGGAAGAGCCCAACATGAAGAATGTGACGTTGGGAGCGCTGAACGGGTTGTTGGAGTCGGTGGACCCTTATGCGAGCTATTTGAACGCGGAGCAGTACAAGCTCTACCAACAGAGCCGGAGCGGGCCGCAGGCGAACGTGGGGCTGGTGCTGACGCGGCGCTTCGGCTATGTGGCGGTGGTGGATGCGATTGAAGGATCGCCGGCGGCGCAAGCGGGCTTGAATACGGGCGACGTGTTGGAATCGATTAAGGGCATTGGGACGCGGGATATGCCGCTGGCCTTCGCGGAAATGCTGCTGTTGGGCGCGCCGGGGACGGAAGTGGAAATTCAAGTGTTGCGGGCACGAAAGCCGGAGCCGGAAAAGCTGACCTTGAAGCGCGCGGAAGTGAAGCTGCCCGCGCCGGTGTTGAACATTCTCGACAACGACACAATTCACCTGACGGTGCCGGCGCTGGATGCGACGCTGGCCGATAGTTTCCGCAAGGGAATTACGGCGGCGAATGATAAGCGCGCGCGCCGCCTGATTGTGGATTTGCGCAATTGCTCGACGGGCGAGGCAGCGTTGGGGCTGGAGTTGGCGAAGCATTTCGTGGAAAACGGGAAGCTGGGCTATGTGGAAGGGCAGCGCGTGGCGCGGCAGGACTTTGCGGCAGACCCGGCGAAGGTATTGTGGAAGGGTCCGCTGGCGGTGATTACGAACCGGGGTACGGCGGGGGCGGCGGAAGTATTGGTGAGTGCGCTGCTGGAAAATAAGCGGGCGGACGTGATTGGGGAAAGGACGTTCGGCATGGCTTCGCAACGGCGGGCGCTGACGCTGGATGACGGTTCGGCGGTGTTGCTGAGCGTGGCGAAGTTCTATAACAACGCGGGCAAGGCGATCCAGGACAACGGGGTGGTGCCGAACTATCCGCTGGTGGATGCCACAGCGGGAGAAGACACGGAAGGGGACCCGAGCGTGCCAGCGCCAGAAGCGCCGAAGGAAGATACGCTGCTGAAAAAGGCGATTGAAGTGGTGAACGGTACGAAGACTGTGGCGGCCAATACCGATGCAGGATTGAACTTCGACGCTGCTGTGCGCCGCTGGTGAGTGCGAAAATAGGAGAGTATGCCTATTTACGAATACCGCTGCACGGAATGCGGTAAAACCTTCGACGCTTTACAAAAATTCAGCGATGCACCTTACACCCTTTGCGGCCAAAGCTCCGTCGCCTGCGAGCGCGACGGGGAGGCAAAAGGGAAGGGAGCGGTGGAACGCCTGATTAGTTCGCCGTCTTTCCAATTTAAGGGCAGCGGCTGGTATGTGACGGACTACGGGAAGAGCGGTGGGAGCAAATCTGGCTCGTCGTCCTCTTCGGAGAACGGGTCGAGCAAGAGCGAGACAGCGAAGAACGAGTCCGGGAAGAGCGAAGCGGGGAAGAGCGAGACAAAAACAGAAAGCGCCAAACCCGCGGCAGCTAAGGATTAGCGGGCCGGCGAATACACGCCGTTGGGCAAGCGCTTGGCCATCTGCACGCACTCGGCATACTGGCGGTAGAGTTCCTCAAAAACATCGTCCCAGGTCTGCACGAGTTGCGTGTGGAGGGCACCCTTTTTCAAGCGGGCAAGGGCATCGGGCTGGCGGACAAGGCTGGCCGCGGCAGCGATGAACTTGGCGTCGTTTTTGGTGATGTAGCCGGTTTGGTTGTCTTCGACGAGGAACTTGGGTCCGCCGCCACTGGTGACAACGCAAGGAACGCCGCTGGCGAGGGCTTCGAGAATAACGTTGCCGAAGGTGTCGGTCCAACTGGGGAAAAGGAAGATGTCCATGTTGGCGTAGGCTTCGGCGAGGGCTTCGCCGCGCAGGACGCCGGTGAACTCGACGTTTTTCATGGAAGCGGCCAAGGCTTCGCGCTCGCTGCCATCGCCGACGATGAGGAAGCGGTAGTTGGTGCAGCCCTCGGCGCGGAGCATTTCTTCAATTTTGGGCAGCAAGGCGACGTTCTTTTCCGGGCGTAGGCGGCCGCAGAAGCCCAGCACCACGGCATTGTCTTTGCGCGTACGGCGCATGGGATGGAAGAGCTTTTTGTCGACGCCGCGGTACATCAAGCGGCAGGGGCGCTTCGTTTTGGTTTCCATGAGCTGGCGCAGTTCTTCGTTGGGCGCGAGCAGGAGCTTGGCGGTGGCGTAGAAGCGGCTGAGGAAATAAAGCGAGTTCGCCTCGGCTTGTTGGCCGAGGGATTTTTTCCAGCCACCGGGAAGGAAGGGAAGCATGCTTTCGAGCCGCGTGCCAGCGTACTCGTGCAGGTTGGTGTGCCAGCTGGCGAGGAGAGGCACGCCCATGCGGTGGGCAAGGACAACGCCGAGAATGCCGACATCGCTGGGGCCGGTGACGTGGATGAGGTCGGGTTGAAATTCCTTGACCGCTTTGACACAGCTTTCCCAATGGCGAGCGAAGAGCAGATCGAAGCTCATGCCGTTGTCGAGGGGCAAGCCGGCCCAAGTGCGGGCGAGGTTCAATTCCCAATGGTGGCCGGTTTTGAGCAATTCGGTTTTGGGGCCGGCGTGCACGCTGAGGAAAGGAAGGCTGCGGCGGCGCGCAAAAGCATCGAGGTTGCGGCTGGTGTGCGCAACCCCGTTAATTTCGTGGAAGGAGTCGGTGAAGAATGCGGCGCGCATTGTCGCCTCTGATTATCTCTTGCTTTTCGCGTTTTGCCGGTTCTATTGTTCCGGAACCATGGGTTGCGCTTCGCCAAGGGCTAAGCGGAGACATTTCCGGATGCCCCGGAAACGCAGAAGTTGCATTAGGGAAACGTATTGGCCGATGACGCTGGGGCCATTACCAGTCCAGACGTCGGAAAGGGGCTTCACGGTTCCATCGGCGGTTTGATAAAAGACGCGGTCGGACCAGCGGCGGCGGTCTTCGCTGAATTCGTCGTAATCCTTGAGCACGTCGCTCATGACTTCGACAACGCGAACGCTCCAGGGTTCGCGGTATTGATCGAGGTAGACGGTGTGCGTGGGGGCGCCGCTGCGGACTTCGGCGGCAAACTCGCTGAAGGTGCGGGCGTTGGTGAGGTTGACCAGGGCGTTGGGCTCGCAACCGTGGCGGTCGCCACCGCTGATGACGGGAAGGTTAAATTCGGCAGCGAGCTTGGTGACTTCGTGATTTTCCTTCCAATGGCGCAGGCCATTGAGCTCGAGGGCGTGGATGTACTGGCCGCAGCGGCGGAGGAAGTTCATCAGGATTTCGCGGTGCAGCGATTCGCCGATGCGGTTTTCGTCCCAGAGGGGGTGGTTGAGGATGATGAGGGTGGCGGGGTCGCGCGCCAACTCGTCGAGCATTTCTTCGACGGAGTAATTGTCGGGCTCGGCGGTGACGCGGGCCATGGCTTCCATGAGCATGCGGGCGCGGGCGGGTTGGATATTGTGCACGCCGATGTGGAGGAAGCTGGGGCCGAGATGGACGGTCCACTCGGTGGAGACGGGCATGCCGACAGAATCTTCGAAGAGTTGGAGGGCAAGACCGGCTTCGATGTCGTCATGGTCGGTAAGGCTGACGAGGGCGGGGCGCTGGAGCTTGGATTCAATCTGCTTGCGCTCGAGGTCAAAAGCGGCCTTGGGCTCGAGGGGCGGATTCCACCAGACTTGGCCGTAGTCGAATTCGCGGCCATGGTGCTGGATGTAAGCCTTTTCGAGCTTGCGGATGCGTCCGCTGAGGTAAGGAACTTTGCTGACGTAGCGCGGGATGAAGGTCATGGTTTCCTTCGAACGGCTGGTGTGGGAGTGCAGGCTTACGCCCACCTCCAACTTGGCCGGCAAGGTATCGCGCCAATTTGCGTAGATGTGAGAACGGATCAAGTGCTCTCCTTCGACTGGGAATTCTTTGAGAGATTTTTTACAACTTCCGGCTCGAGGGCGACCATGGTTAAGCGGAGCCAGGTACGCGGCCAATATTCGACTTTTTCGGGGAGCGCGACGGGGTTTTCCGGGCGGTAGTGAAGGGCAAAGCGATGACGCCCCCGCCCTTGGACTTGGGCTTCGAGGCTGGCCAAGCCCTCAGAGGCCCCACATTTTTTCCCCCGGAAGCGAAGGAGTTGATCGCCATAGTGATAATCGACCTCCAGTTTTCCGTCGCGGCATTCCACCGCATCAACCAAAGTCTTCAAGAAAGTGCGTTGGGCCGCGGGGGCACTGTCGCCGTTGAGGCAGGACTGGCTGCAGGCGTTTTCCATGGCGGCGTGCATGGTTTTGCGAAGCTGGGGCAGTTCGGCGAAGTTGGATTTTTCGGGAAGGTAGACGTCGTAGGTTTTGCGGAAGCGGAAATTATCGGTGGCAAGGCGGCCTTCGACGGCACAGCAACTGGCGCCGCGTTGTTTTTCGACAACTTTTTCTAAGCGCTTTTCGCCTTCGGGCGGGGCGGCGGTGAGGAAGCCAAAATAGCGGCTTTTGGCGAGGCGGCCACGGCACTCTTCGAGTTGCTCTTCGAAATGGCCCAATTGCAGAATGCCCCGCGTCCGTTCCGGCAGGCTGGACCCCATGAAAGTGAAATTCATTTGCCGGTCCCCGTCTTTTTCGGCCACGTCAAGACGCGCCAAAGCTTCGCCCACGTGTTTGCGGGAGAAGATGGTTGCACCGAAGGCGGTGATGGTTGCGTCAATGCGGTATCGCTTCCAAACGGGCGTTGGATTGGGTGAGGCAAGTGAGGCGAAGCTGCCGGCACACATTGCCAAGAACGAGCGGCGGGGGAAACGCATCGTCACTCTTCCACTTTGAAATGTTTGGTTTACAGCTAGATGCGATCCTCATGAATGTCTCGTAACAAAAACATATTCTGCTTACTATGTTTTTTATCATCTCCTTCCCTTCCTCTGCTGGAGGTGATATGATCCCGCCCGGTCATATTCAGCGCGTGAAATGTTATGAAACAAAGACTTATTGGTTTCCTCGTTGCCCTCGGGCCCCTGTTCGGCCTGGACTCCCGGGAGGTAATCGACGCGCTGCGCCGTAACGACCCTCATTACATTAAGAAAAATATATCAAACCCAAATGACCCCATGCTGTCCGATGGGAAGGGAAACACGCCGCTGTTGTGGGCGTCCGCGTTGGGAAGCCCCGAATCTGTTGCGATTTTGTTGCAAAATGGTGCCAATCCGAATACAGCAAATGCTTTTGGCGTGACGCCGTTGATGGCCGGGGCGGTTGAACCGGCAAAAGTAAAACTGTTGTTGGCGGCGGGCGCGGACCCGAAGGCGAAGGCAAAATCGGGCCAGCATGCGCTGGCGATTGCGGCGGCAGCGCCAACGGCGCACGAGAGCGTGAAGCAATTGCTGGCGGCGGGAGCGCCGGTGAATGAAAGTTCCGCGCGGGGAAGTTCGGCATTGCTCGGGGCGACGTTTGAATTTTGCGCAGACCGCAATGTGAAGCTGTTGTTGGCGGCGGGGGCAAAGGCGGATGCCGCGGATGGGGCAGGCTTCCGGGCGCTGCACGCGGCAGTGGATTGCGAGGAGGCGACGCTGGCGGAGCTAAGCCGACACGGAGCAGAAGCGAGCGTGGCGAACAGCTTTGGCGGGAAGGTGCGGCACGGGGACATTCAATTGGTCGGTTTGACGCCGCTGCATATGGTGGCTGCGCACGGGGACGTGGCGAAGGCGCGGCGGCTGCTTTCCGAAGGTGCGGACGTAAACGCGAAGGATGTGCGCGGGATGACGCCGCTGCTGATGGCCTTGGCCAGCGAAGACCAAAACGCGGAGATGGTGAAGTTGCTGTTAAAGAGCGGGGCGGAGAGGACGGCGAAGGACATTTATGGGCAAGATGCGGTGGCGTGGGCCAGGAAGTTCAACAGCCCGGGCGTGTTGAAGGTGTTGGGTGCACAGGCGGAAGGGATGAACATGAGCACAACGGCGAAGCGGGGTCCGGGGCTGGGGGCGGCGGCTTCGCTATTGGAAGAAAAGACAGAGAGTTTCTTTGCACAAAGCGGGTGCATTGCGTGCCATGCTTCGAACCTGTCGAGCTTTGCGCTGGAGCGGGCAAGTCATGCCGGGTTGGCGACGAATAAGGAACTGACGGAAGTGCGCCGCAAGCGGCTTGCGGGGATGTTGGCCATGTATCTGCCGAACTATCTGCAGTACCAGGGGCCGCCGGGAGACACGGATTCGGTGGTTTATGCACTGTTTGAGGCGAAGGCGCTGGGTTTGCCGGCGACGCCGGAGTTGGAAATGAGCGCGAAGTATTTGCTAAGCCGGCAGGCGGAAAAAGGCTATTGGTCGATGCGCGGGATTCCGCGGGCGCCGATGGAGGAAAACAATCTGCACCGGACGGCGCTGGCGCTGTATGTGCTGCCGGAGTATTTGCCGGCTGGGCTGGAGGCGCACGCGAAGCCGCAACTCGCGCAGGCGATGGATTGGCTGAGCCGGCAAGCGGCGCATTCGACCGACGAGCGGGCGTTCAAGCTATTGGGGCTAGTTTGGGGCAAGGCGCCGGAAGCGAGCATTGCTGCGGCGGCGCGAGAGTTGGCGGCGGCGCAGTTGCCCGATGGATCGTGGGGAGGCAACGCGCACTTGGCGGGCGATGCGTACTCGACGGGGCTGGCGCTGTATGCGCTGGTGGAAGCCAAGCAAGGGAAGATGGCGGCGAAGAGTGTAGACGCGGCCAAGCGGTGGTTGCTCGGGACGCAAGCGGCGGACGGCAGCTGGCATGTGAAGAGCCGGGCGCTGAAGTTCCAACCGTACTTTGAATCGGGCTTCCCGTATGGGCATGACCAATGGATTTCGATGGCGGGAACGGCGTGGGCAGTGGCGGGTCTGAGCGGGGCGGGCGCGATACAATAGCGTTAATCCCGCCTATGTCCCATCCTAATTCTTTCGGCGCCGCCTCCTCGTTGAGTGTGGGCGGCCAAACGTATGAGATTTTTCGCCTAGCGGCACTGGAAGCGGCCGGCTTCTCCATGGCTCGCGTTCCGGTTTCGATCCGGATCCTGCTGGAGAACATGCTGCGCTTTGAGGACAACCTCACGGTGAAGAAGAGCGATATTGAATACGCGGCGCAGTGGAACCTAGCCGCGGCGGCGCAGGAAATCAACTACCGCCCGGCGCGCGTGCTGTTGCAGGACTTCACGGGCGTGCCCTGTGTGGTGGACCTGGCGGCGATGCGGACGGCGCTGGAGAAGATGGGCGCAGACCCGAAGCTGGCCAATCCGCTGATTCCGGTGGACCTGGTGATTGACCACTCCGTGCAGGTGGACAACTTTGGGGCGAAGGATTCTTTCGACCTAAACGTACTGCTGGAATTCCAGCGCAACAGCGAGCGCTACGCGTTGCTGCGGTGGGCGCAAACGGCATTTCGGAACTTCCGCGCGGTGCCGCCGGGAACGGGCATCGTGCACCAGGTGAACCTGGAGTACCTGGCGCCGGTGGTGTTTACGAATGCGGAGACGAAGCAGGCTTACCCCGATACGCTGGTGGGCACGGACTCGCACACGACGATGATCAATGGCCTGGGCGTGGTGGGCTGGGGCGTGGGCGGCATTGAGGCGGAAGCCTGCATGCTGGGCCAGCCGATGTCGATGCTGCTGCCGCAGGTGGTGGGTTTTGAATTGCACGGGAAACTGGCGGCGGGAGCGACGGCGACGGACCTGGTGCTGATGGTGACGCAGATGCTGCGTAAGAAGGGCGTGGTAGGCAAGTTTGTTGAGTTCTATGGCCCGGGGATGAAGGAACTGTCGCTGGCCGACCGCGCGACGATTGCCAACATGGCTCCGGAATATGGCGCCACGATTGGCTTCTTCCCGGTGGACACGAAGAGCCTGGATTACCTGAAGCTTTCCGGCCGCCCGGATGCGCTGATTGAACTGGTGGAAGCCTATTACAAGGAACAGGGCTTGTTCCACGAGGCCAGCACTCCGGTGCCGGACTTCAACGACACGCTGTCTTTGGACCTGGGCATGGTGGAACCCTCGCTGGCGGGTCCGAAGCGGCCGCAGGACCGTATTTCACTGGCGGGCGTGAAGTCCAATTTCCTGGAAGCGTTGGGCCATGAGCCGAAGGTGGCCAATGACTTGCCGGAAGGGGCGGTGGTGATTGCGGCGATTACGTCGTGCACGAATACGTCGAACCCGAGCGTGATGATTGGCGCGGGCTTGCTGGCGAAGAAGGCCGTGGAAAAGGGCTTGAAGACGAAGGCGTGGGTGAAGACCTCGCTGGCGCCGGGCTCGAAGGTGGTGACGGAGTATCTGAAAGAAGCGGGCTTGCAGGAAAGCCTGGATGCGCTGGGCTTCAACCTGGTGGGCTATGGCTGCACCACTTGCATTGGCAATAGCGGGCCTTTGCCGGAGCCGGTGAGCACAACGGTGGCGGAACATAATCTGACGGTGGCGGCGGTGCTGAGCGGCAACCGGAACTTTGAAGGCCGCGTGAACGCGCAGGTGCGCGCGAACTATCTGGCTTCGCCACCGCTGGTGGTTGCCTATGCGCTGGCGGGGCGCGTGGACATTGATTTGACCACGGAGCCGATTGCCGATGGCGTGTACTTGAAGGACATCTGGCCAAGCCAGGAAGAAGTGAACGAGGCCGTGGGCAAGTTTGTGACGAGCGAGCAATTCAAGCGCGAATACGCGAGCGTGTTTGAAGGAACGGCGCAATGGAAGTCGATGAAGACGCCAACGGGCGACCTTTACGAATGGGATGCGGACTCGACGTACATCCAGCACCCGCCATACTTTGAAGCGATGCGGGACGCGAGCGCGCCGCTCGAAGACTTCCATGGTCTGTACACGCTGGCCATGCTGGGCGATTCGATTACGACGGACCACATTTCCCCCGCGGGCAGCTTTAAGAAGGACACGCCGGCCGGGCAATACCTGTCGAGCCTGGGCGTGGCGCCGGCGGACTACAACGGCTACGGTGCGCGGCGCGGGAACCACCAAGTGATGATGCGCGGTACGTTCGCCAACGTGCGGATTAAGAACGAGATGATTCCGGGCGTGGAGGGCGGCTTCACGAAGCACATCCCCTCGGGCGAGCAGATGAGCATCTACGATGCGGCGATGCGCTACCAGGCGGCGGGCGAAGGCTTGGTGGTGATTGCGGGCAAAGAGTACGGGTCC
Source organism: Bryobacter sp. (assembly GCA_033765085.1). Lineage (GTDB taxonomy): Bacteria > Acidobacteriota > Terriglobia > Bryobacterales > Bryobacteraceae > Bryobacter. The sequence continues at coordinate 37,700 of JANRIK010000053.1, forward strand.
GGATCGAGCCGCGACTGGGCGGCGAAGGGTACGAACCTGTTAGGCGTGAAGGCAGTGATTGCGGAGAGTTTTGAGCGGATTCACCGGTCGAACCTGGTGGGCATGGGCGTGCTGCCATGCGAATTTATGCCGGGAGAATCGCGCCAGAGCTTGGGCTTGACGGGCTATGAGCGCTTTGCCTTTACGGGCGTGGCGGCGGCGGTGGACGGCGCCAAGCAGGCAACGGTGACGGCGACGGCTGCCGACGGGACGATGAAGACCTTTACGGTGAAGGTGAGAATTGACACGCCGGTAGAAGCGATTTACTTCAAGAACGGCGGCATTCTGCCCTATGTGTTGCGGCAGGTGGCGAAGGCGGAAGTGGCGGCATAGAGTGATCGCAGACGTTCGGCCAGTGACCGCCTTGCTGAGCCTGGACAGCGGGGCGGGCTTACTGGTGGGCGGATTGATGTTGGTGTTCGCCGAGTGGCTGGGCCAACTGCTGGGGCTACCGCTTTCGTTGTTGCGATCGACGGCGGCCGTGAACGTCCTATACGGGCTATATTCCGGTAGCCTGGCGGCGCAGGCGCTCGCGGGGAGGAGGCCGTCTCGCATAGCGCTGCGATTGTTGGTTTGGGCGAATGCGGCATGGCTACCCGTGTGCGTGGGAATTGCGATTGCGTATTGGTCAGCAACGGCTTGGCTGGGCAGTGGCTATTTCCTGGGGGAAGGCCTGTTTGTGGGAGGCCTGGCGTGGTGGGAGGCGAGGGTGTTCTTGGGCGGGGCGGCAAGCGAGGGTGGCGAAGCTGGAGGTAGCCGCGCCTAACGCTCGTCGGGGGCTCCGCCGATGTTATTGCCGTGGACAATTTCCGCAAGGTTTTTTCGGTTTCGCTGATTGCGGCCAACTTGATTCTGGGGATTCCGGCACTCGTGATTTATCTGGCGCCCACGTTGATTGTGGCTGGGTATTTCCTGCTGATTTTGCCGGGACTCATTATGAGTGTGCTCCCCACCCTGGCACTCTACCTGTTGGTGTTTAGCTTGTGCTGGGCATTGCTTTACCGCTTGCATCCGGGTGTGGCGATCGCGTTGGGGGCGATGGCGGTTTGGCTGGTGGCCATGCAGTTGCCACAATCTTTCAACCGGCACACGCGGGAGGAACTGGCCGAGGCTGAGAAACGGAATGTGGTGACGAACGCGGCGCTGCCGGTGGTGCGCACCTTCGCGCTGGAAGTGCCGCAGCACCGGTATACGGAGAATTGCAACGACCTTTGCGCCATGCTGCTTTACAACCGGCAGGTGGAGCGCTTTATTCTGCCGCCGCCCTATGGCGAAGTTTCGCCGACGCGGAAACGGCGCACGAAGACGGTTGCTTACCGCATTCAAGAAGGTGAGATTTGCCCCACCGAGAAGCGGAATATGCCGCGAGTTGCGGGGGCGGTGATTTTCCGGGCAGATTTTTCGGAGCAGATCCGCAGGGCGGTGCTGACGCGGATGGCGGGCGGGGAGTGTTTGGTGAAGGAAGAAATTGCGGACGGGGCGGCGGACATGACGCTACGCTTGATTGACGAGCGGAAGACTGGACGTAGCGGCGTTCGAATGGGTCCCTTGCCGGTTTTGAATTCCGGCTTGGAACTGCGTGTGGGGACAACGCCGCTGGCCGTGGAGTTGGCGCAATCCAGCGGACAATTGCTGATACCGCTGCATTTGACGCCCACCGGGATGGGGGGCGGCACGTTGACCTATAGCGGCTGGGAATGGGGACAAAAGAGGTGGGAGAAACGGCAGATTGACAACCTGGCATTCTTGGACGCGCATACGCCGTTTGAATATCACATTCCCACGGGGGGTACGGGGGCGGATGTGCGGCAGCAGTTGGACCGTTTTCTGAGCGGGACAAGCAATAGCCAAGAGGACGTGGCGGGGTTCTTGGTGGGCCAGTATTTCCAGCAGATGGTGGACGAAGGGATGGAACGAGGGGATGCGCAGCGGCTGCGGCGAATTCTCGCGGACCGGCGCTTTGACAATTTCCCCAACTTAAAGAGCCTGGTGCGGAAACAACCGGCGATCCAGGAACCGGTGCTTAAGGCGATACTGGCGCGGGTGAACCAAGAAATTGGACAAGAGGGAACCGGGCAAGAACCAAAGAAAAGCGCGGTGAAGTTGCTGGATGAGGTGGTGGGGGCAATGTCGCCAGATTTGTTTCAGCGGGCGAGGCCCGATTGGGATGCGTTTTTGGTAAACCCGAAGGCGCGTGCCGAGGCGACGTACTTGATTTTGCGCTTGGTAGAGAGAGGGTCTGCGGCGGCGCCGACGCTGTTGAACATCATCGCCACGAAGCCAGAAAATGTGGATGCTTGGGGGAAAGACCGCAGCGCGGCGGTGCGCGCCCTTTGCGCTTTGGGGCCAGCAGTCCGCGAACATTTGCCCACCCTGCGGCGCTATGCGGATGAGGGAATCGTCGGGGCGAGCACACAACGCTGGATCACGTGGAAAGCGATGCTCGTTGCTCTGGGCGCCCCATTGGCGGAGTTCCCGGAGAAAGAGCATCGCTCAATTCGTGATTTGGCGAAGAGCCGTTGTGGTTATCCGCAGGAGCGGCAAGCCGCTAGAAGCGTAGCGTCAATCCAAACTGGAATTGGCGTTGGTCTTGCTCGGCGCCGTTAATTTCGCCGAATTGCGGCGATTGGGCGTTGGCGTTGGGGTTGTTGTAGTGCGGCGTGTTGGTGAAGTTAAAGCTTTCCACGCGGAAGGTCATGTTCATGCGTTCGCGAATGGGGAAGGTGCGGTGGAGCGCAAAGTCCCAATTGTAGAAGGCGGGGCCGCGGAGGATGTTGCGGCCGGCGTTGCCGAGTGTGTTTTGCGCGGGAATGGCGAAGGAGGAAGTGCTGAAGAACTTCTGGCCGGGGCCGCGGTTGTTGAGGTACTCGATGGGGGCGACAACGTTGGGACGGTCCGCGTTGCCGGGGGCATTGACGATGCCGGAAACACTGGGCGTGAACCAATTGCCGGACATGAGGCTGATAATGCCTTGGAGCTCCCAGCCGCCGAGGATGTAAGCGGCGGGGCCGGTGGTCATAAAGCGTTGGCCTTTGCCGAAGGGCAACATATACATGTAGCTCGAAACAAAGGTGTGGTTGCGGTTGTCGCTCATTTGCGCGCGGTTGAGAGCTAAGTTGATGGGAATGGCGATGCCGCCGTCGTCTTCGGCATAGTTGATGCCCTTAGACCAAGTGTAGGAATTGGTCATATAAAGGCCGCCGGAAAGGCGACGATCTAGTTTCACCTGTAGGCCGTTGTAGGAAGTATTTGTCCCGAGCGGCGAACCTACATTAGTGGTCTTGCGGAAGGCCTGAAAGAGCGGCCGCCCGTTGTTGCCGGAGCCCGGAACCAAAGAGGCATTCAGGTTTAGGTTCGACTGGTTATTGGTGCCCTTGTTGCCAACATAGGCAATATCGAGGGCAAACTTCCAGGGGAGGGCCTGCTGGATGGCAAAGTTCCAGCTTTGGACATAAGGGCTGGCAAGGTCGCTGGGCGTGTAGTTGACACCCAAAGAGAGGGGTGCGTTTTCAATAATGCCGTCGTCAGGGATATTGAAAGGCACGAAGGCGGGGAAGCCGGTGGTCATGGTAACTTCGCTGGGTTGGAAAGCATTCGGAGCCGGGAAGCCATTATTTTGGAGGATGGGGAAGTTGAATTGAGCCGTGCGGCGGGGGTAATAACTAATGCCATAGCCAGTGCGGATGACCGTCCTTTCCGTTAAGCGGTAAGCAACGCCAAGGCGCGGGCCCCAGTTGTTGTTGGAATCGGCAATTTGAAAGGGGACGTTACCGATGCCAGCTAACTCGAGCGAGTTATTGGTGGGGTTGTAATTTGAAAAGCCACCTTCGAAGCGGGGGCGGGAGCCACGTTCGCGTTCGAGGCGGAAGCCCATGTCGATAGTGAGCTTGGGCGTTACCTGGAACTTATCCTGAATGTAGAAGTTATAGGTTAATTCGCGGCGGGCGGGAAAGACGAAAGGAAGGTCGCGGCCGGTACTATTGGGCACATCCAGCAGAAATGCCGCAAAGGCATTGGCGAAATTCCGCCGGGTATCGCCGGCGTCGCCCGTTTGGCCGGGAGCATAGGTGAAGCGGCCGCGGGGGTCGAAGGTTTGGGTTTGGAGGAGATCGTTGCGTTCGCGACGGATGTCGACACCGAAGCGAACGATGTGTTTGGCAAAGGTTTTGGAGAAGTTATTGACGATGCCGTAACTGGTGACGGCGCGGGCCCAAGGCAGACTGGGCGAGAAGCCCAGGACCGGGGCAGAATAACCATTGATTTCGATACGGGACAAACCGCTGGTCCATTCGTCGAGGTTGGCGCCGCGGATGCCGACTTCTTCCGCCGTGCGGAGGCCGTTGCCGGAGCTAAGAGCGTCGTTGCGGTTGCGAATCAAACCAACGCGGGATTCCCAAACGAAGGTGGGGTTGAGGACTTTCGAATAGGTAAGGCCAGCGGAGTGGGTGGTGGCTGGTCCCGCACCGCCGAAGCCGCCGTTGCGGAAGCCACCATAGATGCCACCTTGGCCGTAGAGGCCGGGGTCGTCGACCAGGGCTTTTTGGATAGAGTAGCGCCCGGAGAGACGGTCGTTGGGACTGATGACCCAATCGATTTTGGTGTCCGCCTGGTCTAGGTTTTTTATGCGAACGCTGTTTTGGATGTAGTTCAACTGGCCTTCGGGAACGCCGGCAATGTTGGGGTTGGGCAGAAAGCCGAGGAGGCGGGTGGCGATGGGGCTGATGCGGCTTTGAGGGATGACGGCGCCCGGGAAAGGAACACGATTGCGGCCGTTGGCGTCGCCGGTGGCGGGGTCGTAAATGGTTACGCCGCCGGTGGCTAAGTTGCCGGTACGAAAAACCGTGCTGGGGATGGTGCCGCGGTTGACTTGGCCTAAGTTATCGCGGCTGCCTTGGTAATCGCCGAAGAAGAATAACTTATCGCGGATGATGCGGCCGCCAAAGGTGCCGCCGAATTGGTTGTAAACCGTGGGAGCCTTCGTGGTGGCGAAGGTATTGCGGGCCTGCACGTTTTCGTTGCGGTGGAAGTGGAAGACGCTGCCGTGGTAATCGTTGGAGCCGGAGCGCAGCGTGACGTTGGTGACGGCGCCGCCGGCGTTGCCGAATTCGGGGTCGAAGTTCGAGGTGGAAACGTCGACGGTGGCGATGGCTTCGGCGGGAGGAACCAAGGCCGTTAGGTTGCCGTTGTCGATTTTGTTTTCGATACCTTCGATTTGGAAGTTATTGAACTGGCGGCCTTGGCCGTTGACGCGGACGCTGAGGGAATCCTGGGAGTTATAAAACTCCGAGTGCGGGCGGAAGCTACGGCCGACGCCCGGGATGAGAGTGAGCAGGCTCTGGTAATTGCGGTTGTAGAGCAGGGGCATGTTTTGGAGTTGCTTTTGCTCGATTTTGGCGCCGGTGTCCGCGCGGTCGGTTTGGAGGAGGGGGGCGGCGGTTTCGCTGACGTCGATTACCTGGGTGACCGCGCCGGGGGTGAGTTCAAAATTGACGCGGGCGGTGGAATTGGGCTGGAGGTCGATGCCGGAGCGGAGGCTCTTGGAGAAGCCTTCTTTTTCGGCTTCCACGGTGTAGAGGCCGGGATCGAGATTTACGAAGAAGTAGCTGCCGGACTCGTTGGTAATGGCTTCCCGGCGGAAGTTGGTGCGGGTGTCCGTGATGGAAATTTTTACCCCCGGCACGACAGCCGCGGATTGGTCGGTGATGGTGCCCAGGATTTGGCCCTTTAATACTTGGCCGTGGGCGGGAAGCGAGGCAGCCAGCAACAAAGCCAGCGAAACCCCAAGATGAACACATTCGCTGCGGTAAAACCGCAGCGTTTGTTGAAAACGCAACATGGCAATATCCCCTTGGATGGATTCTTTGCGAATCGAGTGAGTCGAGACTATCCCAAATAACCAGTGAGTGCAAGGGGGGGCGAAATTTTCTTAATGCCTTTGTTTGTGTTGCCAGCAATAGCGGGATCCGGCTTCTGCGTGGCGGGAACAGCGCTTGCCGTCTTTGGTGTGGCCGGCGCAGCGCACCTTGGCGGGCGGTGTTTTGGCGGCCAAGGGGAGGGGCTTGAGTTCCTCGGCCCGCTCGATGTCGCGTAGTTGCGCCTCCAGGAGTTCCACTTGGGTTTGGATTTCGAAGGCTTTCACCTTGAGTTCCGCGATTTGTTTGCGCAGGTCTTCTTTGGTGGGAGTTGGCGCAGCGGTGGGATTCTGAGCGGCAATGCAGCAGGCCATCGCGAGGCAAACAACGAGAGTCCGCATTGTGGTGCTAGTGGGGGCAAGGGCGCGTTACTCTCAAGAAAAGTTGAAGTTTCAGCGCATCGCCACCCAAAATCGTACCGGATGGACTTCTTCCGGGCTAAACGAGATTGCCGAGCAGTTTGTCGAGGCTTGCGAGCCGGGCATGCAGGTGATGGAGATTGGTGCGGCTTATGGGGTTGCGGCGCTGGCGGCGCTGGAGCGGGGGGCGCACGTGGTGGCCAACGACCTGGACCCGGCGCATTTAGCCGAACTGGCCCGGCGCTGTTCCGCACCCGAGCGATTGACGCTCCTGCCGGGGCGATTCCCTCGCTTTGTGCGGTGGCCGGGGGAGACGTTGGACGCGATTCTTGCCTCGAACGTTTTGCATTTTTTGACCGGTCCGCAACTGGTGAAAGCGGTGGCGAGTTTTGCCTATTGGCTGAAGCCTGGAGGGGCGGTGTACATTGTGGCGGCAACTCCGTACCTAGCGCCGTTTGCGGAATTTTTGCCCGAGTATGGCGAGCGGGTGGCGCGAGGAGTTCCCTTCCCCGGGTGGGTGGAAAATGCGCGGAAGTATTCTCGCCACGGGTTGCTAAGCCAGATTCCGAAGTCGGTGCACCTGTTGGATGTGCCAGTGCTGGAGCAGCTTTTCGCTGGTTGGCAGATTGACGGGTGCCGGCTGTTCCGGCGGCGCGATCTATCGAAAACGTTATGGTTGGACGGGCGCGAGGCAGTGGGATTGGTGGCTAGGAAAAGCGGCTAATAACGGACGCCCGCCGCGGTGAGGTGCTCGCGCAGGCGGTCTTCGCCGGTGAACTGCTGGGCATGAATGCCCAAGGTGCGGGCCGTTTCGACGTACTTCAGGATGTCGTCGGTATAGAAGCATTCCTCAGGAGCGCAGCGGGCTTTGGAAAGGGCGTCCTCGAAGATAAGGCGTTCGGGTTTCATGGCGCCTACTTCATAACTCAAAGTAAATGCGTCGAATAGCTGCAAAAAGTCGTAGCGCTCGCGGAGCCACTCGAAGTGGAGTTCGTTGGTATTGGAAAGTAGGACGAGGCGGTAGTTTTCCTTAAGTTTTATCAATAACTCAGGATTCACGGTTGGGTCGGGAAAGAAAATTGCGTTCCAGGCAGATCGTAATTCTTCCATTGGAATTTCAACTTGTAACACTTCTGAAATTGATTTGTGAAATTCGGGAGTGGAAACGAGGCCGGCCTCGTACCTTTGGTAGAGATCTGTACTGGTTAATCGCTCGGCAACAAGTTGGGCGGGAAGGCCGGTGCTTGTTTCGAAGGCGCGATAGCCTCTAGTTAACTCAAACGGAATCAACACATTACCTAGATCAAATAAAAGAGTATGAATCATATACCTTTACTCGCTGTTCTGAATCCGGAAATTCGTCCTAAAATTTTGTCACAAATCCAGCCCTACAAACGCTATTACCAATAGAGCAGCCGCAGGGTTGCTTCCTCCGGCGGCGGCGGTGTCGAAAGGGACGAGTCGATACCGTCCGCCAAGGGAAAGCCTCATTTAACGGTTCGTTACCCCCACTAAAATAAGATCAAAATTATCCGGATTTGTTCCGATAAGGGTCAAGGTGTGAGCTGAACCGTCCCTTTCAGTATCACCCGTAAGAAGAGATCCCTCACGGAGCGGAACGGATGTTTAAGAATCAAGGTGTGTTTTCGCAGTTAGGATTCCTGGGTGGCTTTGCCCTGTTGGGCATGCTGGCAATAGCCGCCACGGGCGCCATAAGTACCCACAATCTGAAATCGTCGCTGGAGGTAATGGGGGACCGTTGTTTCCCGGCTTTCAAAACGGCTATGGAAGTTGACCGGGGGATGTTGCTTTACCGGGGCAATGTGTTGAAATTGCTGGGGAATTGGGAAACGAGTGCGCGGCAAGCAACGGAAGCGGAGAATGCGCAATTGCGGCAAAGCTTGGGCGAAAAGATTGAGAGCTTGCGGCAATGGAACGAATCGGCCGAGGGGGAAGCCCGGGTGGGGCGCATGCGGGAGGCGTTTCGCAACTATACCGATGCGGCGGTGAAGGCACAGGAACTAGCGCGGCAAGGGCAAGGCGAGGCGGCCAACCAACAATACCAGCACGTGGCGCATCCGGAGTTTGTGCGTTTGCGGCAAGCGCTGGACGAGATGCGGAGTGGAGTGGAAACGATGGCGCAGCAATCGCTGGTTGCGGGCAAGGAGCAGGCGGCGGAGGGGAACTTTTGGACAATACTGCTGGCGATTGTGGTGCCCGCGCTGGTGGCGGGGCTGGGCTTTGCGGTTTTGTTTCACGTCCGCAAGCGGTTAACAAGAGTGAGCGAGGAACTGGCGCAAGGGGTGAACGAAGTGGTCTCGGTAGCCTAGAACGTTGCCGCCAGGAGCCATACGATGGCGAAGGACGTAACGGACCAAGCGGCCGCGCGGTAACAGACTTCCGCGGCAACGGAGCAGGTGAGCTCGATGGCGAAGTCGAACTCGCACCGGGCGAGGGAAAGCGCGGCGAGTATGCGCGACACCCGCCGGATTCTAGACCGCGCGGAGCTGGCCGTGGCGGAGATGAACAAGGTGATGAGCCTGATTGTGGAGCAATCCGGCAAGATCGGGCGCATCAACAAGGCAGTGGAGGAAATTGCTTTCCAAACGAATATCCTGGCCTTGAATGCGGCGGTGGAAGCAGCTCGCGCGGGAGAGGCCGGGCAGGGTTTTGCCGTGGTGGCAAGCGAAGTACGCGCGCTGGCGCAGCGCTCGGCGGAGGCGGCGAAGGATGCTTCGGCATTGATTGAGGAATCGGCGGAGCGGACGGCGGATGGGCAGGCGAAGTCGGTGGAAGTGAGTGCGGCGCTTAACGAACTTGCCCGGTTGGCGAAGCCGCTCGGGGACCGGATTCAAGGCATCGAAGACGCAAGCGAAGAGCAGAAGACGGGTTTGGCGGAATTGGCCAAGAGCCTGAGCCAGATTGAGGCGATTACGCAGCGCTCGGCTGCAGCGGCGGAAGAAGGCGCGGCGGCGGCGGAAGAGCTAAGCGGGCAAGCGCGCTCGATGAACGAAGGGGTGGAGCACTTGACGGCCACGTTGTACGGAGAACGTTAGGCGGGAGAGATAGCTTAGCGGGGCCTTAGTGCGTCATGGCGTAGAGCACGTAGTTGACGCCAAGGCGGATGGCTTGCGCGCTGAACTGTTCGGGGTATTCCGGGTCGTCGGCAAATTCCCAACCGTCGCCCACGTCCATGTTGAAGCAAACGGCGACAAGCACACGGTTGTCGTCGTCGACGATGACGCGCCAGTGGGGGTCGACACCACCACGCTCAATTCCATCGCCGTTGACGACATTGGCGCCCGGGACACGGATGCGCTCGTCGAGGTCGTAGACAAGGTGGAAGAGGGCGTCTTTGTCGTCGATTTCGAGGGCGCGGGCCTTGGGCTCGATGGCCAGAATGCCGCGCATGAATTGGGCCCACTCGGCCTCGTTGTGGAAGTCGTCTACCATGAGGAAACCCCCACGGGCAAAGTATTTGCGCAAGCGCTCGGCTTGGCCGGGACTTAGCACCCAATCGCCGGGCGAGACGGCGAAGAGGAAGGGCCAGTTGAACATGTCGTCGTCATCGATGTCGACGATTTGTTCGATGGGGCGGGTGTGGAGGCGGGTAAGGCGGGTGAGGTGCCAGAGGAAGAGGCGGTCGCCTTTGTTGGCGTCGATGCCCCAGCGAGCATAGGCGCGGCCATCGCGGTTGGAGCGATAACGGAGGCGGCCGAAGACGAATTCGCCCGGCGACAGGGCATTGGGCGGGTCGTCGACCGGATCCTGCATTTCGTATTCGTAACGGGACCAATGGTTGCCGGGGTTGGTCGACATTCCCCGGAAGCGGCCTATACGGCCTTGGGCGAGCAGCGTGGCGGCGAGCAACACTAGACCTACGCTTGCTTGCCAACCGCACCCACGCATGCCCTCAGCTTACCTCAATTCCCTTGTGGCGTTGGGAAGAGGGAATGCTCCGCGAGAAGCCGCAACATGATCTTGCAAGGCTGGCCGGTTTAGCCAGTGCAAAACGGGGGTGGTCATAAACGTAGTAAAAATTGCCATCAACACCATCATCGAAAATAGCGCAGGCGAAATTACTCCCAAATCGAGTCCGATATTGAGCACAACCAATTCCATTAGTCCACGCGTATTCATATAAGCACCAACACTAAGAGCGTCTTTCCACTCCAAACCTCCAACACGAGCCGCTAACGCGGAGCCGCCGAACTTACCTGCCACCGCGACAAGGATTATTAGACTACAGTAAAACCACATTTCAGCGCCGCGAACCTGGCCAAAGCTAGTACGCAGACCCGTAAAAGCAAAAAATACTGGCAGCAACAATACAACTGTCATCGAATGAATTCTCTCAGTAACTTTTTCGGCAAACTCGCCATCCTTGGGCATGATCGCACCAAATAGAAAGGCGCCAAAGAGTAAGTGCACGCCAATAAATTCGGTGAATATAGCCGAAGCTAGCAACAAACACAAAATGACCGCCATCATGTCGTCTGACAATCTACCGCGCTTCGTAAAGTGGTCTTCCAAGCGCCGGAGCATTGGGCGAACAGCGAATAGCATTAACAAAATGAAGCTAGCGAGGATAATTAATTTTACTTTAAGAGGGACAGATTCCTCAGCCGCACGGACCAAAGCTACGATATAAGCGAGGATACACCACGCTGTAACATCATCAACCGCCGCACACGCTAACACAATCGAACCTAGCTTGGTTTTAAACAATTCTCTTTCTGCGAGGATACGGGCGAGTACGGGAAATGCAGTGATGCTCATTGATACGCCCATGAATAAGGCAAATTCCAAAAAAGGGACGCTGGCGTCAGAGAGTCTGGGATAGAGAAAAATCGCCAAAGTGGAACCAAGAAAAAAGGGAGCAGTGATACTAGCGTGAGAAGTTATCACGGCGGTATGACCTTGGTTGCGCAAATATCGGGGATTAAATTCCATACCCACGAGGAACATAAATAACAGCAATCCGATCTGGCTCAACGTCTCTAAATAGCCAATGCTTCCGCGCGGGAAGATAGCCGCCGAAAGCGCAGGGGCCGCCCAGCCAAGCAGAGAGGGGCCTAACAAAACTCCAGCAACCATCTCACCCACAACTTGCGGCTGACCAAAGCGGCGGAAGATACTCCCAACAAACCGTGCAGTCACAATGACAGTGGCAATTTGAAGAAGAAAAGTTAGTACACTGGGCATGAATCAAAACTTCCGTAGTGTTTCTTTAGACTCAAGAGTGGCAATGAAGGGAACGGGAATGCAGTCTACTCGCCTTGGCATGGCGATCAATCCGCGAATTATCCTTTTGTCACCAACTCCCTCGAGACTGCCCGATGCGCGAAGAAGTCCGAAAACATCATCGCCAAAAAGGGCGGGATGGGCCTCTGCCAAGAAACTATCGCCATTAAGCCTTCCTCCCAGAACATCCCTTTGCGCGTTTGGCAAATGTACTTCGAGAAATACTCCCGACTGGGTTATCGTAAGGACTTTTTCGCTAAAGCCCGCTAAACTGATGGCGCAAGCATTCTTGGAGTTGGCTTCCAGATCCGCGTTAAGTTTCCATCTGCCTTTAATGGTTGGGGGCGGCACTAGATTCATTCCTATCTGCATTGCCATGATTACGCCTAGTATTGGCAGGCCCACAAGAACGGCGTAATGAAGGATCGCACGCAAAGTTGTCATACTTACCTCTTCCTTGCCGGTTATCAGCCCGCGTTGCTAAGGATACCTTTCCGGAAAGCATAAAGCACAAGGTCGGCAAAATGGCGGAGGTTGAGCTTCTGCATGATATGGAGCCTATGAGTGTCGATGGTAGAAACGCTTACATTTAACAGAGTGGCAATTTCTTTGTTTGTATGCCCTTCCGCCAGCAATTGCAGTACTTCGAGTTCGCGCCTTGACAACAAATCCAGCGAGTCCGTTACCTTCCAGTCGCGCATTTTTTGGACAGGATCTGCCAGAAGGGCGTTGCTGATCGCAGGACTAAAAAAACACTTTCCGGCGAGAACGGCATTCATAGCTGGCAACAAGTCATCGGCAGCGGATTCTTTTAGCAAATAGGCTTGTGCACCCGCGCGAAGGGCGCGAACCAAGTATGTCTCATCCGCATGCATAGTCAAGAACACGATCTTTAACTTATGATTTCCCCTGCAGGCTTGGGTGGCAACTTCAATGCCATTTAATTGCGGCATGGCGATATCAAGAATCGCGACATCCGGCTGAAGATCGAGACATCCTCGAAGCGCTTCACGGCCATTGGACGCTTCGCACACGATTTCAAATTCTCGGCGGGTTTCCAAGATCGTCCGAATCCCACGCCTAACAATGCCGTGATCATCAGCTATCAATATTCTCGGCATGTATGACCGTCAGATCTGTCTTTAGAGGAATAGTGATTTTTATAGTGGTGCCGGCACCTTCGTTGGAATGTAGGGCGACCTGGCCTGCTAATTCGCGTACACGCTCTTTCATGCCTAACAACCCTAGCCCAAGCTCAGGAGTTTGCCGAGCACCAAATCCAATTCCGTCGTCTTGGATTAGAACACTCAATTGTTCGGAACTGCGCCTAAGCGAAATTGAAATTTGGGTTGCATTCGCGTGCCGGGCACAATTTGTAAGAGCTTCTTGAACCATGCGATAGATCGAGGTTCGATACGGTTCACCAAGGTGGTCTGCGCCTCCCTCAACTGTGACGTGTACGGGAACCTGGTAACGCCGGAAAAAGTCCCGGCTTTGCCATTCCAATGCTGCCCCTAACCCAAGATCATCCAAAATCGATGGTCTTAAGCCCATGGAAAGATCGCGCACGGTATGGATCACCTGGTCTACTAACTCTTTGCACTCTGACAGGTGCCGCGCAAACTCGGGACCTTCTCGATTCCTTGCTATTTCGACGCTGTTAAGTTCCATGCGAAGCCCAGTTAAGATCTGTCCGACCTCATCGTGCAGTTCCCGGGAAAGGGTTCGACGCTCCTCTTCGTGGGCATTTACCAATTGGTGCGAAAGATTTCTCATCTCGGATTCCGCAGCTTCTGCCCTGAATCTTTGCTTTTCGGACTTACGCTCTAAAGCTGTTACGCGATAGACGGCTCCAGCGGCTAGAACAAGGCCGAATAACACACTAGCAACCATCATTCTATTGATGGAACTGTGAAACTCTCTTTCCCGGGCCGCGACTTCTGCCCGCTGTTCGGCGATGTTGGCGTTGTTCAACTCCTCGATTTCGCGAGCAATGGAAAGGACTGCCTCGCGTCTCGGAATCACCGAGCGGCGCAGAAAGCTGTAGCTAAGGATATTTTTTTGTTCAGCGGTCCAATCGAGGACGGGATCAAAAGTTTCCCAATACTCCTCCAATTGGCCTCGCAAGTTTTTCAGCCGGTCCTGGATGGTAGCGGCAGGACCGGCTGTGCGCTCCAATTCTTCCAATGCGTCAAGAGTAGACTTACGCAACTTAGCCAATTGTTGCCGGTAAAAGAGGCCGCTTTCCAAGGTGTTATCCAAGAGGTAGTCCCGGATGAAGACGCCAGATAAGTTCAATTCCGAGCGCACGCGGCGAAGCATTGTTTCCATGTGCCGGTGAAGCATATTCACCTCGTCAAGCTGCGTATAAACTTCCTGGGTTTTCTGGCGCGCCGCCAATAACGAGAAGACGATTAGCGAGAGCAACCCCGCAAAGGCAATGGCTAAGACGGCTCCACTCCTTATGCGCATATCTGGCTAGGCACCCGGTACTGCATGCCTTGAGGTTAACCTGATCAATAGAATTGCGCTATCCCTGATTTCCTGGATTTTGGATTTGCGAGAGGGAAATAGAAGTGATGGGATTGAGCAACAATACGCCAAGGTTCGCGACGAGGCGTGGGCCTTTGGCGGGCACTGGAATCACCCTGCTTAGTGCGCCGCTTCTACGCTTGCGCCCGCGCCAGCGCCACTACCTTGCGCGGCGGCTTTCGCCGGGGCGGGCATAACCAAGCCGCCGTGGCGTTCGCCGAGCAAGATCTTCATCTGCTGTTCTTTTTGCAGCAAATCGGAGAGCGTGATGCCGGCCAGCAATTTTTCGAACATGGTTTGGAGGGCAACCCAAACGCTGCGCATGCTGCAATCGGTGTCGTGGACGCAAACCAGTTCCAGGCCCGAATGACGATCGCAAAAGCGAGGCCCGAACAATTTGCCGCCGAGGGCTTCGAGCACGCTGCTGACTTGGATCTGGTTGGCGGGGCGGGCCAAGCTATAACCACCGGCCTGGCCACGGACACTGCGCACGAAGCCGGCAAGGCGCAGCAGGCGCATCAGCTTGGCGACATTGGGCACGGAGAGTCCTTCGGCGCGGCTGATCTCCGGTATACTAAGACTGGCTTCGTCGCCGCGGATAGCCATTTGAAGGAGGCAACGTAGCCCGTACTCCTCCTGAGCGCTCAGTTTCATAGCGGCATCTTAACCTAAACATATTAAAAAAGGAAGATCATTTAACTTCCTTAATATCAAGCTATCGGTTTCTTCGTCCGATCAACCAAAGAAAGCACGTCGCCCAAGGACCCTTCCCACGCAATTTCTATGCCCTACCAAATCAAACCTCTTTCTCAGTTTGTTGTGCGCCCCGCCGTTCCTGAAGCCCTTAGCCGCCTGCCCGAAATGGCCCATAACATTCTCTGGAGTTGGGACCATCAGGTGCGCGCGCTGTTTCGCCGTCTGGACCCGGTGATGTGGAAAGAGACGCACAACCCGGTGTTGATGCTGAACCGGTTACGTCCGGAGGTACTGGAAGAGGCCGCGCGCGACCCGCGCTACATTGCGGTCTACAAGCGAGCGTGCGAACGCTTTGACGCTTACCTGGAGGCGCCGAGCCCCTACCAGGATGGCCGCATGATTGCATATTTTTCGATGGAGTACGGCCTGGTGGAGTGCATGCCGATTTATTCGGGCGGCTTGGGCGTGTTGAGCGGCGACCACATGAAGGCGTCGAGCGACGGCAACTTCCCTTTGGTGGGCGTGGGCTTGCTTTATCAGAAGGGCTACTTCCAACAGGCGCTGAATCCGGATGGCTGGCAATTGGAGCGGCTGCCGATTAATGATTTCTACCAACTGCCGGTGCGGCCGGTGCTGGTAGACGGGAAAGAAGTGTTTGTGACGGTGCGCATGCCGGCGGGCGTGGTGACCATCCAGGTGTGGTACGTGCAGGTGGGACGCGTGAAGCTGTTCCTGCTGGATACCAACATTCCGCAGAACGACAGTACGCCCTATCGCGACATTACCGACCAACTTTACGGCGGCGATGCGCACATGCGCATCCGGCAGGAAATTGTGCTGGGCATTGGCGGTTTGCGCGCTTTGAAGGCCCTAGGCTACGCGCCCAATGTGTTCCACATGAACGAAGGGCACTCGGCGTTCCTATCGCTGGAGCGCATACGGTTGTTGATGGCCGACCATAAGCTGAGCTTTAACGAAGCCTGGATTGCGTCGCGGTCTTCGAATATCTTCACCACCCATACGAGTGTGCCGGCGGGGATTGACCTTTTCGACAGCGGTCTGGTGTATGAATATCTTGCGGCCTACTGCGAAGAAGGCGGGATTCCCATCGACCAGCTTTATGCGTTGGGCCGCCGGAACCCGAGCGACGGTGGCGAGCGGTACTCGATGGCGATTCTCGCGATGAAGACTTCGTCCTATCGCAACGCGGTATCGCGGCTGCACGGCGAGGTATCCCAAGAGATGTGGGCCGACCTGTGGCCGGGGCTGCCGAAGCACGAAGTGCCGATCACGTCCGTCACCAACGGTGTGCACTTGCTGAGCATGCTGAACGGGCAGCAGGCCATGCTCTACGACCAATACCTGGACCCGGACTGGCGCGAGAAGTACGTTGACCCGAAGATTTGGAAGAACATTGACGAGATTCCGCTACGCGAGCTTTGGGACGTGCACAACAAGCAGAAGCGGAACATGATCCAATTTGTGCGCGAGCGGAGCGTGGCGACGGCCCTGCGCCGCCAAGCAAGCGCCAGCGAGCTGCGCCGCATGGAGCAGGTGCTGGACCCGCACGCCTTCACGATTGGCTTTGCGCGGCGCTTTGCGACGTATAAGCGCGCGACGTTGATCTTCAAAGACGTGGAGCGGCTGCGGAAGCTGTTGAACAACAAAGAGCGGCCGGTGCAGATCATTATTGCGGGCAAGGCCCACCCGAAAGATCACCCGGGCAAGACGCTGATTCGCGAGATTGTGCAGCTTTCGCGCGAGCGCGATTTTTCGCAGCATTTGGTGTTTTTGGAAGACTACAGTCTGCAAGTGGCGCGCGAGTTGGTGCAGGGCGTGGACCTTTGGCTAAACAATCCGCGGCGCGGCGAAGAAGCATGCGGCACCAGCGGCATGAAGGCGGCCATTAACGGCGTGCCGAATTTGAGCGTGTTGGACGGCTGGTGGGACGAAGCCTACGACCCGAGCCTGGGCTTTGCCATTGGGGACCGCGACCAGTACGAACCGGGCCAGGACGAGATGCATGCCTCGGGCGTTTATTCGATTCTCGAGAACGAAATTCTTCCGCTGTACTATCGCCGTGACGAAGACGGCACGCCGCGCGAATGGATGGACAAAGTGCGGAATTGTCTGCGCGAGATCAGCCCGCAGTTTAATGCACAACGCATGATGCGGCAATACATGAACGAGCTATATGAGCCTGCTTTTAAAGCGGGACGCAAGTTTGCCGCCGATAACTATGCCGAAGCCCGTAACCGGAGCGCTTGGAGCGCGAAGGTGCACGCGGCTTGGGACCAGGTGCGCTTCCTGGATACAGGAGACAAGCCGCGCAGCCTGGTAGTGAGCGGCCATCCGATCGATTTCCGCGCCACGGTGGAGTTGGCGGGTCTGCGCCCGGATGATGTGCGCGTGGAGGCCGTGGTGGGACAGGTTTGCCCAGAAGGGCACTTGGAGAATACCGAAGTGATTACGCTAGACCCGGCGGAACTTCAAGGCTCGGCGTGCGTCTACCGGTATAGCTACCAGCCCCGCAACACGGGCCTGGTGGGTTATGCCTTGCGCATTACGCCAAATCACGTCACGGACCCCTTGACGCGTCCGTGCGGGGAGTTGCTGCGCTGGGCTTAGGCAGCGAGTTCCCGACAGTAAGCCAAATTGGTGGTTCCCTGCGGAAAACATTTTGCTGGCAAATTGTAAATTTCTGTGATATCAAGGGGAAGAACTTACGGCGGATACTTAGTGTGCCCGGTGCGATCATTCGGAGTGACCGTTAGGGCAAACCTTCCGCGGGGTGGAAATCCCCAAAACCCACTCAGCTTTAAGAACCAGATTCTCAAATTGCAAGCCCACGCAGCATACGCCTAGGGTGCCGTGTCTGCCGTGGATGTCTACGAAAGACATGTCCGCTAAGGAGTAAAGGACCGCATGGATAGTGACCGCAAATATTCGCAACGCGGATACATGAACGACAGCAACGGCCGGCGCGAAGACCGACGTGAAGACCGCCCGCAGGAGCGCAAGGAAAACCGTGGCCCCCGTCCTTCGCTGGACATCACGGGGCCGCGATTGCCGCGGCTGGTGCAGACCGTTACGGCGAGCCGTTGTTGGAATTGTTCCACCACGCTTGACGGGGACATTCAGTTTGATTCCGTGTGCCCGAAGTGCAAGAGCGCATTGCACTGTTGCAAGCAATGCGCACACTTTGAGCCGTCGACCCGGTTTCAGTGTTTGAAGCCGATTCCCGAGCGGGTGAACAAGAAAGACATCGCCAACCAGTGCACGTTCTTTAAGCCGCGGGTGACGGTGGCGCGCGATACCCCGGCGCCGCGGCCGCAGCTTGGGAGTGGCTCGATTGGCGGTGTGCAGCACTCCAATGGCGCGCCTCCCACGAACCGCCCCTTGGGCGACATTTCGGCTCCGCGCAACGCGCAGGACGCGCGGGCGGCCTTTGCGAGTTTGTTTAAGAAGTAGCGGAAGCGCTTCGGGATGTTGCGGGTTCTGCTTTCTCGCGAAACGGAACAGCAAGCCTGCCGAAGCGAAGAGGGCTACAAAGCCACCGTGCGCCGTCAATAAGCTCCACAGCGGAGCGGCGGGCGTGTCGGCAAGAACAACTTGCGTCATTAACAAAGTTCCAAACATAGCTAAGGCCATGGCAAACATTGCCCATGTCATCCCGCGAGGCTTCAGACGGGCCCACCAGGCTCCTATTGCGCCCACCAGCGGGACCAACAAGTGAACCAGATTCACTGGATTCTCTGTTTCCGACGCGCGCACCATGGTCGACCAAACCAAAACGAAGCCAGCAGCCAGTGCGAGCGCGACGGCCAGCTCGTAAGCCCAGTGGGCACTGTTGCGGGCGATGAGAATATAGGCCATTCCAATGGCAAAGAAGAGCACATAGGCGAGCACGAACGCCTTCACGGGCCAGTCCCAGCCCTCAACGAGGCGCGATGCGACCAGCGGCACCAGGCAAGCGGCAGAGGCCAAGCGGCAAAGGCCCCTAGGGCGACATTGCGCAGGGTAGTTTTCCAACCGGGATCAGCGGACACGGCTCTCCCTAGCTTTCTTCCATGAAGCGGTAGCAGATCATGTGGAGGGCGATCATGTGGGCGTCTTCGATGCGGCCCATGTGTTGCTCGTCGGTGTGGATATCCAATTGGGCGAGGGGGGAAAGTTTGCCGCCGTTGCGGCCGCTAAGGGCAATGGTGCGCAGGCCGTGCGCGTTGGCGTATTCTATGGCGCGCAGCACGTTCGGGGAATTGCCGGAGCCAGAGATGGCGATGAGGACGTCGCCGGGGGAGGCGAAGTTTTTCAATTGCTCGAGTGCCGCGTCGTGGTAATCGACGTCGTTGGAGTAAGCCGTGAGCGTAGGCATGTTGTCATGGAGGGCCATGATGCGGAAGCGCTCGGCCTTCTGGAAGCTGGCGCCCTTCAGCATGTCGCAGACGAAGTGCGAGGCGCTGGCCGCGCTGCCGCCATTGCCGGTCATGAAGATGGTGCGCCCGGCGGCGCGCGCCTGCTTTAGCCAATCGTAGGCCTGGTCGACTTTCGCAAGGTCTAAGGCCCGCAGGGTTTCAATCAAGTGCTCTCGGTATTGTTCGGTAAAGGTCATAAGGGTTATCTCTCTTCTGGCCATCTTTCTTGGGCCAAAGCCAGCGCGCCCCACAGGACGCTATCGTCGCCCAGGGCCGCCGGAGCTACGTCAATGCGCGCGCGGGACCAGCTTGTAATCTGCCGGCGCAGTTCCCGGCGCAAAGGAACAAATAACGCATCGCCCGCTTTGGCAAGGCCCCCACCAATGACGATGCGCGCGGGGTTCAAGATCATGATGGCGGCTTTAAGGCCGAGGCTCAAGTCTACGACGTAGCGCTCCACAAAGGCGGGGTCGCGCAACAGTTCGTAAGCGGGTTTGCCATGGTCGCGCTCCAGCCATAAGCCGCAACAGAGCCGCTCCAGACAGCCGTAAGAACCGCACAAACATTGGGGCCCGCCGGGGCGGATGGTCAAATGGCCGAATTCGCCGGCGTAGCTATCGGCGCCGCGATAGGGGCCGTGCTCCGTTAGAATGCCCCCGCCGATGCCCGTCGAAAGCGTCATGTAGAACAATGGCCGGCAGCCCTGCCCCGCACCGTAAACGCCCTCGCCAAGGGCGCCGACATTGGCGTCGTTGTCCATGACGGTGGGTGCGCCGCAGATGTGTGCAATCGTTTCCACCAAGGGGTTTTCGGCCCAGCCTTCGACGTGCGTGGAAAGCACGACGCTTTGCGTTGCGTAATCCACCGGCCCACCAAATCCAATCGCGCAACGGTGGATGGGATGAAGAGCGCGCCAGGCAGCGATGCTTTGTTCGAGGCGGGCCAGCATGGCCGCTGGACCACCGGCGCGGTCGGTAGGGTGGCTTTCGCGAAGTATCATTTCGCTGGCGCGAAACAGCGCGAGGGTGAATTTGGTGCCCCCAATGTCGATGGCGAGCGTGTGGGTCATGGGCGGTTGGGGGATGTGGCATCTGGCAAGCGGGTTGCCAGGCGCGCGGCCAAACGAACCTCTTCCGGGTAGGCCGTTCCCGTCCCTTTTTTCGTCACTGTGATGGAGGCCACCAGGTTGCCAAAGTGCAGAGCTTCCATCAATTCCGCGCCGCAAGCCAGAGCGCTGGCTGCACCGGCCGAAAAGCTATCCCCTGCCCCACAAATATCCACAGCGGGCGCGAAGACCACACCCGGGGCAAACTCGTGCCGCCCATCGCGGTAGGCGCTGGCGCCGCGTTCGCCTTCGGTAACCACCAAGGCCCGCAGTTCGCAGGCCTCGGCAAGGGCTGGAAAATCCAAGCGTCCGAGCAGGCGCTCGCTGGCGGCTTTGGCCTCTTCTTCGTTGGGCTTCAAATAGACGTGGCGAAAGTGTTCGGCCCGGGCGCGCGAATCCACCCAGACAACTTTTTCGGGATGCTGCTCCACGAGCCGGCCCAAAGCGGCGCGCACACCGGGCGTGACCACACCGCCGGCCTGCGTCTCGGCTTGATCGCACACCAGCACCGCGTCGAACAAATGGCCGAAGGATTCGAGGTTGTGCACGAGCTGCGCTTCGAGATAAGGCAGAAGCGGCTTGGTGTTGATGAAGTCCGTGCGCGGCAAATCTTCCACGCCGGTGTCCTGGTTGATGTACTTCGTATAGGTGAAGGTTTGCACGGAGCTGCTGCGCACCACAAGGTCCACGCCGATGTCGCGCTTGGCCAGGCAGGCGAAGAGTTCATCGCCAAAGGTATCTTCGCCAATGACGCCCAGCAGCGAGACGCGGCCCACGCCCAAATCCGCCAGATTGTTCGCGATGGTGCCGGAGGCGCCGGCAGTGGCTTCCACGCGCACCACACCAATGCGGTTCAAGCCGGTTTCGCGCGATGGCTCAGAGGTGGCGGGGTCGTAGGTGCACCAACGGTCCAGGCAGATGTCGCCGAGAACCAGGATGTTGCGCTCGGGCAGGGCACTGAGAATGTCGTGCGGAGTCATACCAATAAATCCCGCAAGGCGGGCAAGGTAGCGCGGTGGTTGCCACAGAAGTAGTAGCTTTCGCCGCCGTCGCTGACGGTGCGCACCAGGATCGTTTTTTGCGGACGAAAGTAATAACCCGGATCGGACTTGGGAAGTTCCTTGCGGAAATCGCCTTGGATGGGAACAACGTCAAATACGGCGGTGGTGAAGTGGCGAATCTCGCGGCCTTCTTGCCGCGCGACATTGCGCGCCATGGCCAGAGCCTTGAGGTAAACTTCGGGGCCCATGATGGCCGAGCCGAAGTTCAACAGTACGCCGCCTTCGAGATTGGTGACGGTTTGGGCAAAGATTAGGAAATCCGTGTAGCTGGCTTCGCCCAGCGCCGCGCCGCTGCAATTGGGGTGCTCGTGGAGAATGTCATAACCAAGCCCCAAATGCACCGTGGCGGGAATGCCGAGGCGGTAAGCGGCGGCGAAAACGCTGAGGTGTTTGTGGGGGAAGGCGGAAGCCGCGATGTGCTCGCCGAGGTGTTCGCCCAAGCCCCGCCCGGCGGCCGCGGCCTGCGCAATGACGTCGTTCAATTCGCCCGTTTCGCGCCAAAGGCCGAACTGGCCCTCGCGGATATAGCGGGCAACGCTTTCCGTGGTTGCGCCAATACGCGCGAGTTCGTAATCGTGGATGGCCCCGGCCCCATTGAAGGCGAGGTGGCTGATGAGACCGCGCTCGAGCAGGTCGATCAAATGGGCGTTTACCCCGGCGCGTAGTACGTGGGCGCCCATCACCAACACGACGGCGCGGCCAGCGTCTTTTGCTTGCTTGATGCGCTGAGCCAGGGTGGCAAGGTCCGGGTGGGAATAAGGCGGAGTTTCGTCCTCGAGCGAGAGCCAATTGGAAATCTCGAGGTCGTGTTTTCGCTCGGCTAAAGGCAGGACCTCTAGTCGGCGACGGTCAAAAAGTGGGTAGCGGCTGGGCATTTTTATTGAGGGAACAAGGCTCCCAAAAGACCCGGCAATGCTTTGTAGTTCGGAACGATGAAGTCCGCGCCCACTCCGGCAAGGCGCTGCCGCTTCCAATCATCCACCTTTTCGCAGGCCGGCTCATCGGAGGCAATGCCTACGGCCGTGCCGCCGGCTTGCTTCACCACTTCGATTTCCACGTAGCCGTCTCCGAAGCCCAGGATCTCGTTGCCGCGCACCTCGGTGCGCTCCACGATTTGCTTCACGAGAAGGGCCTTGGAGAATTTGCTCAAGTCTTCCAGCGCGCCAAAGACGCCGCCGTTGAAGTAATGATCGATCTTAAGAAGCTTGGCTTCTTCCACAACGTTATCGTGGTCCGTGCCGCTGGCGAGATAGAGCGTAAGGCCGCGTTCGCGCAGAGCCTCCAGCAGTTCGCGCGAACCGGGCACCATGGCGCTGTCGGGGGAAATGCTGCCCTCGCGCAAACCGCTCAGCCGGTCGGCAATCATGGCGTGCAGACGGCGCAGATATTCCGCCTTGTATTCTTTGGGGTCCTGTGGGGAGCCGCCGCGCTTGCGCACCTGGTCGGCCAGTTCCATCATTTGATAAATGGTTTCCTTGCCCGTCAAACGGCCGACGAAATCTTCGACGAGAGTATAGAGGGACTCCTTGGATTCCCCGGTGTTCAAGTCTTCGAGCACTTCCACCATCATGGGGATCATGATGTTCACCCAACCGGTGCGAATGAGCGAGAGGGTGCCGTCGAAATCGAATAGGGCAACGCGCGCGGCGGAAGCGTGTGCGCCGGGCGTGAGTGTTTCAAGCATTCCTTTCAGTTTCGCAAAAAGGGTCGCGCGCGGACGGAATTCCCTGATTTAATAGTGCCGTCAGAGAAACCCATGCCAAAACTCTTCTTCCTCCTGCTTGCGCTTCCGCCATTTTTCCCCACTGCGCTTTGGGCGCAGAACATTTCTGTCCAGGACAATGTGAAGCCTGGCCGCTTTCATGTGGAGCACCCGACGTTATTGAATCTGGGCTTTGAATGGTTGGTGGAAGGCGACGCCAACCGCAACGCGACGGTGGAAGTGCGGTTTCGCAAGCAGGGCGAAACGGATTGGAAGCCCGCGTTGCCGCTGTTGCGTATCGGCGGCGAGCGTGTGTTTCGTGAGCGGGAAAAAATGACGTACACCGTTCCGCACGGGTTCGCCGGCAGCATTTTCAACCTGGATCCCGGTACGGCTTACGAGTGCGAATTCACGATGAAGGATCCGGACGGAGTGGACGGGAAAGCAGTGGAGCGCGCGGTGGTGAAAACGCGGACTGAACCAATTAGCTATGCGGGCGGCCGGGTGCTGCACGTTTACCCCAACGACCATGAGGGGCCCAAACAGGAGCCAAGCTTCATCGGGTTGAAGGCTGCCTATTATGGCGAGGGCCGCGGGGATTGGACCTCAGTGCGGATGGTGAAAGCGCAACCGGGCGACACGATTTTGATGCACGCGGGACTTTACCGGCCGGACCGATTGAACTACGTAGACCCCTTGAGCGCTCCGTTTCATGGCTATATGAGCCTGTCACTGAAGGGGACGGCGGAGAAGCCGATCACTATCAAAGGAGCGGGCGACGGGGAAGTAATTCTCGATGGGGCGGGCAATCATAAGATTTTTGATGTGGTGGCGAGTGCGCACCATATCTTTGAGAATCTGACGTTCCGAAACACGGAGATTGCGCTTTTCGCAGGCGAAAAGGAAGTGATGGGCGCAACCAACTTGACGGTACGCAACTGCCGCTTTGAAGATGTGGGCGTGGGGATTTGGACGGAGAACGCGGATTCGCAGGACTTTTTCATCTCCGACAACTTATTCCTGGGCCGGGAAGACCAGATGCGGATGATTGGTTGGAACCAAGCCGGGCAAAGGAGCGCGGGCATTTACCCCTCGCACCACTTACGCAGCTTTTTCGCGATTAAGTTATACGGGCCAGGCCACATCGTTAGGCACAATGCGGTGGCCTACTTCCATGATGGGATCTGCCTTTCCACTTACGGGCCACCCGCGGATGATCCGGAAAAGCGCTCCTCGTCGATTGATATCTATAACAACGACATTCACTTATCGAATGATGATTTTATCGAAACGGACGGCGGTGCGCATAACATCCGGGTGTTCCATAACCGTGGCATAAATGCGGCGCACAATGGCTATAGCGCTCAGCCGATGTTCGGCGGCCCGGTTTACTTTATCCGGAACATTGCTTATAACATTCCGCTCGGGAATGTACTGAAGTTCAATGCCGCACCGGCAGGGATTGTGGCGTATCACAATACTTTCATTGGCGAGCAAGGGGCGCGCGAACCCTATTCCAACGCACATTTCCACAACAATTTATTTCTGGGAAAAGATACTGCGGGCAAAGGAATCATGACCTGGGCGCACCGCACGGCACAATATAGCAGCGACCATAACGGTTACCGGCCCAATCGTGGAGTGCAGAAGCAATATGTGTGGATCCGCGATGGGCAGCCGGAGCAAAGCTTTGCAACTCTGGAAGAACTACGCCGCGCCACGGGAGCGGAACGCAACGGCATGGAAGTAGACTTCGATATCTTTGAAAAACTCGCGCCCTCAAATCCGCTGGAGCGGCACCGCGTTTACCATGCGATGGACTTGAACTTCCGCCTGCGGCAAGGGGCCAAGGTGATTGATAAAGCGGCGAAGCTACCTACCTTGAACGACGACTATACCGGGGCGGGGCCAGATTTGGGGGCTTTAGAATTTGGCCGACCAGAACCGCACTACGGACCGCGCTGGATTTCCTGGGCGCCTTTTTACCGTTAGCGGAGGATTTCGTTAATGGTGGCATCGCGTTCTTTGGCAATTTTTGTGAAGTAGGCAATTGCATTCGGCACGCCCTTGATTACTTCCGCATAGAGGGGCCCCATCACCGGAAGCCGGCCGACCACGGCGGCCATGGTCTCGACAAATAGATCCTTCTTGAAGTTGGGGTCGTTTTTGGCCCGGTCCAAGGTTTGCTCCGCCTTCAAGCCTTTGTCCAAAGTGCCATGGATTTGACCGGCGTAGTCTATACACTTAGCGATAAGTTCCACATAGTGGGGCGCCTTGCCAGGGTTGCCCGGGATGCAGACCCAAAGATAGGGACCGTAAGTTTCAAGGTTGCTCTTGATGGAACCGAGTTGCTCACCTACTTTTTCCCACTGGCCTAACTTCGCTTGGCGCTGGGCTTCTTGCTGTGCCCTTAAGAAGTCGGAGGCAGATTGGGAGAACTTTCCGCCTCTCTTCTCGATTGTTTGAATGAAGTTAGAAACGCCCATGGGTATATTGCAGTACCCTTTGTAGCCGTCCCAGTTGTCGTCATAGAAAGAGCCATTGTTCTCGTACATGTGCTTGAAGGTGAAGTGGAGGTCGTACCAGCCGGTGCAACAGGCACTTTTCAAATCCTTCTGCATGGCGTTCTTGAGAGCGTAAATCTTATCTTTTGCGGGCTTGGAATAGGTGCGGGAGTAATAAATGTCGCTGATGCGGTCGACCGCCTTCCAACCGGAGTAATAGGTATTGAAGGCGCCCTGCATCACCTGCGCCGTCATTTCCTTGTTTCGCTGCATGCTGGGAGCCATGATCTGGATGGGCTTGATGGTGCAGCGTTCGCAGCCCTCGTAGCATTTTTCGTAGGTATTGCTCATTCTGTTCCTCTGCGCTATTTGGCTAAGTAGCGCAGAAATATACCTCAGCCGCAGCGGAATTAAATGAGATTCCAGGGTTTGCGAGGTTCGCGATATAGCAAGCGGTTGGCTGCATCGGAATTGGTGAAGCGCTCGTTGGCGGCATCCCATTCGAGTTTTTGGCCCGTGCGTAGGGCGATGTTGCCCAAGTGGCCGATGTTGGTGGCCATGTGGGCAGTTAAAGCGGTGGCGCGGGGTTGGGCAGCGCCGCGCACACAATCGACGAAGTGCATGGCGTGGTCGCGGGTGGCGTCGCGCGCGGGAATGGCCTTGGGCTGAACGCGGGGAGAATTATCGCCCCGGCCCACGGGCTCGGGGTAGATTTCGAAGCCAACGCGTTCCGCGATCATGGTGCCTTTGGGGCCATAGAAGGCCATGCCGTTGGGCATGTCGCGCTCGCCAATGGCGTTGTAGTATTTCCACTGCGGGGTGCGGAAGCCGCCGCCGTGGCCGTTGAAATTGATGCCCTCATAGGTGAGGACGAAGTTTTCATACTCAAAAGTGGCTTGGAGCAAATCGGGGTTGTCGCCGGCGCCTTCAAGCAGCAAGCGGCCACCGGAGGCGGAAATCTTCTTCGGAGCGGCGTTGGCGCCCGAAAGGCCCATGATCTGGTGGAGGGTGTCGAAGCGATGCGTACCGTAGTCGGTGATGGTGCCGCCCGCGTAATCCCGAAATTGCCGGAATTGGCCCAGGAAACGGCGCTGATTGAAAGGCACTGCGGGGGCTGGCCCTAAGTACATATCCCAATTCAAGCCGGAGGGCGGCGCGGAGTCTGGCACTTTGGAAATGACGTCGGGGTGCCAATTCACATAGTTCCAAATGCGCACGTACTTGACGGGCCCGAGGTAGCCGGATTGGATGAGGTCAGCGGCCTGGGCGAAATGGGAGGCGCTGCGGTGTTGGGTGCCGCCAAAGATGAGGCGCTTCGTGCGCGCCATGGCGTCGACAATTTTGCGGCCTTCGACGATGGAGTGGGCCAGGGGCTTTTCCACATAGACGTCCTTGCCGGATTCCGCGGCGAGGATGGCGATGGCGGCGTGCCAATGGTCCGGAGTGCCAACGATGATGCCATCAATATCTTTGCGGTCCAGGAGGCGGCGGAAGTCCTGGACCACCAAAGTCGCTCCGAGTTGTTGCGCCGCCTGCACGGCATTGGGAAGGTAAACATCGGCGGTGGCGACAAACTGGGCGGCGGGGTTTTCTTTGGCGAAGCCAGCAACATAGCGGCCGCGGCCGCCGCAACCAACGAGGGCCAGACGGGCGCGATCGTTGGCGCCTCTAATTTGCATGGCGCTGGCGGCGGCGAGGACAAAGTTCCTTCTTTGCATGGCAGGATTCTATCGAGTTTTCGGGCGGCTTGCATTGCTAGACTCGGTTATTAGTTTGCGTACGACCCTACTCTTTTTCATGTTTGCCGCGTGGTTGCCGGCCGCGGCGAACCGGTTGGTTTCGACGGCGCCGGGATTGACGGAGATCCTCTTTGCGCTGGGCTTGGGCGAAAGGGTGGTGGGGGTGAGCGAGTATTGCCGCTTTCCGGATGAAGCAACCAAGAAGCCAAAGGTGGGCAGCTTTTTGCAGCCGAACCTGGAGGTGATTGCTTCGTTGCGGCCGGATGTGGTGTTCATTCAAACAAACCCGGTACAACTGCGGCAGAAGCTGGAGCGCCTGGGCCTGCGCGTGGAGGAAGTGAACTTGGACAGCATGGAGGGCATTTTGGCGGCCATTCCGCGCGTGGCCGAAGTTGCGGGAGTGGAGGCACGGGGCAAGCAACTGAGCCAATCGTTGCGGAAGCGGTTGGAGGATTTGAAAGGATTGGCCAAGACGGGGAAGCGGGTGGCGTTTTTGGTGGGCCGAACGCCGGGGCGATTGGAGGGCATGGTGGCCGTGGGCCCGGGCAGTTATCTGGATGCGCTGTTGACGGCGGCGGGAGGCGAAAATGTGTTTCGGGACGCGAAGACAATGTACCCGCAGATCTCCATTGAGCAATTGTTGGCGCGGCAGCCGGACGTGATTCTGGAGATGGGCGACGCGGTGCACGACGGCGTGCAGGATCAGAACGCGCAAAACAAATACCGGGAAAATGTTTTGGCCGTTTGGAGCAGGTTGCCCTCCTTGGAGGCCGTGAAAAAGGGCAGGATCTATCCGCTAACCAATAGCGTTTACGTGGTGCCGGGGCCGCGTTTTGTGCAGGCGGCGGAGAGTTTTCGTAAGTTGCTGGAAGGGGCGCCGTGAACCCGGTTTACCGCATGGCGGATTGGGAAGTGCGCAAGGGCGGGCGCGCGGTTTTGCGCGAGATCAACCTGGAGCTGCAGGCGCGCGAGCTGGTAGTGGTGATGGGGGCCAATGGATCCGGCAAGAGTACGTTGCTACGGAGCTTGGCGGGGTTGGAAAAAGGCGCGAAGGGCGAAGTTCGTTTGGGCAAGCAGGCGATGGGGGAATTGGGACGCCGGCAGATGGCGCAGCAGGTGGCGTTGGTGGAGGCGACATTGGATTTGCCCTTCGCGCTGACGGCGGAGGAAATTGCACTGATGGGCCGAGCGCCCCATGCGCTACGCTGGCGCGAAACGGAGGAAGACCGCCGCAAGGCCGAAGCTGCGCTGGCGGCGATGGATTGCGCGGAGTTTGCCAAGCGGGACTTCCGCACACTTTCCAGCGGAGAGAAACAGCGCGTGATTGTAGCCAGCGCCTTGGCACAGGAGCCGTGTGTGCTGCTGTTGGATGAGCCGGCGGCCTTTTTGGACTTGGCGCACCAGCAGGACCTTTTCGCGCGGCTGCGCCAATTGGCCGACAGCGGGCTCCTGGTGGTGGCCGTGACGCATGATTGGAACCTGGCGGCGTTGTGGGCCACGCGTATTGTATTGATGAAGCAAGGCGGCGTTTTAGCCCAGGGTACGGCGCAGGAATTGGGACAAGCCGGATTGCTGGAGCAGGTCTTTGGTTTGCCTCTACGGGTGGAAGCGGGGCCGGTGCCTTTTGTGCGGCCTTGGCGGTTCGGCGAGCGGGAAGACGGGCAGGCAGATGCGATCTAAAGTGTTGTGGGGCGCACTGGTGGTTTGGGCGGCGACGCTGGTCTTGATGCCCCTAGTGGGGCCAAGCGAAATTTCATTGGCGAGAGCTTGGGCGGGGATTAGCCCGGACGCGGAAATCTTGTGGCGGGCAAGGGTGCCGCGGGTAGTGTTGGCATTGTTGGCCGGAGGAGCCTTGGCCACGGCGGGTGTGCTGTTCCAAGCCTTGATGCGGGATGCGCTGGCGACGCCGGACACCTTGGGCGTTTCCAGCGGCGCAAGTTTGGGGGCGGTGGCGGCGATTTGCTTTGGGTGGGAGGCGGGAGTTTGGCCGGTGGGATTAGCGGGCGCGGGAATTGTGTTGCTGCTGGTGACGGGCCTGGCAGGACGGGCGGAGCGGGGAATGAGCTTCACGTTATTGATGGCCGGGATAACGGTGAATGCGATGTGTGTGGCGTTGATTTTGTTTCTGCAGACGGTCTCCGCAATGGGAAGGAGCCTAGTGGTGACGCGGTGGTTGATGGGTGGCTTAGACTCTGTAGAGACAACAACGTTGGGCATTCTGGCATTGATGGTGTTGCCGGCGGTAGGGCTGGTATTGTGGCGCGCGGGGGATTGGAACCTGTTGGCGGTGGGAGCGGAATGGGCCGCCGCGAAAGGTATAGAGGTGAAAACAAGCCTGCGCGCGGGCTATTTCCTGGGCAGCTTGCTGGCGGGCTCGGTAACCGCAATTACGGGACCGATTGGATTTGCCGGCTTGATTGTGCCGCATATCCTGCGGATGACGCTGGGGGCGGACCACCGGCAACTTGTGCCCGCGGCGTTCCTGTTGGGCGGGGCCTTTTTGGCGCTTTGCGACGGGATGGCCCGGAAAGTTTTTGCTCCCGCGGAGATGCCCGTGGGGGTGATTACTGCGTTATTGGGGGGGCCCTTCTTCCTATGGGTGTTGACGCAACGGGCTAGAATAAGGGGTTGACCAATAAACTCGTTTTAGAGAATCTGAAACACCGGCCGATTCGCACGATGCTGGTGGTTTTTGCGATTGCCATTCAAGTGAACCTGATTCTGACCCTGGTGGGTATGAGCTACGGGATGTTGAACGATTTTCAACGCCGCAGCCGTGGCGTGGGGGCAGACATTATTGTGCGGGCACCTGGTTCGAGCGTGCTGTCGATGAGCGCTCCCTCGTTGAAAGAAGGCATGGTGGGCTTTTTCCTACAGCAACCGCACGTTGTGGACGCCATGGGCGTGACCGTCCACAATATGGAAGGCTTCCTGAACAGCGTGACGGGCATTGATTTGACGAAGTTTGAAGACTTCAGCGGCGGATTCCGGTACTTGGAAGGCGGACCATGGAAGGGCAAGCAAGAGATTCTGGTAGATGACTTTTATGCCGAGCAACGAAAGCTGAAAGCTGGCTCGACCATTAAGCTCATGAACCAGGAATGGAAGCTGGCGGGCATTGTAGAGAGCGGCAAGATGAGCCGCTTGTTCATGCCCATTGACCGCCTGCAAGATTTGATTAGCAACACAGGAAAGTTCAGCGCGATTTACCTGAAGCTGGATAACCCGGCGAACACTGATAAGGTAGTGCAGGAATTGAAGCAGCAGGAGTTTTTGAAGGACTACCCAATCTATTCCATGCGGGAGTTTACCTCGCTGATAAGTGTGGAGAATGCGCCGGGCTTAAAGCCTTTCTTGAATGTCATTGTAGGGTTGGCGGTGGTGGTAGGTTTTCTAGTGGTCTTTTTGAGCATGTACACGGCAGTCCTAGAGCGGACGCGGGAAATCGGCATTCTGAAGAGCCTAGGCGCAACGCCAATGTATATTGTCCATTTATTGGTGAGGGAAACTCTCGCGCTTAGCTTGGCCGGGAGTGTTTTGGGGATTGGCTTGAGCTACGTGTCGCAGTGGTTAATACGTACTTTGGTTCCCGCCAGCTTGCAAATGCAAATCGTACACGAATGGTGGCCAACCGCGACTTTAATTGCCATTGGGGCATCGATGATTGGAGCCGTGTATCCGGGCTTTAAGGCAGCCAAGCAGGATGCGATTGAGGCGCTAGCGTATGAGTAAGCCATTGATTGAGATTCAGGACCTGAAGAAAACTTACCGCGTGGGGGAAGTAAACGTCGATGCGCTGCGCGGCGTGAACCTGGATGTGGCGGAAGGGGAGTTTCTGGCGATTGTTGGACACTCGGGCAGCGGCAAATCGACGTTGTTCAATATTCTGGGTGGTCTTACGCCGGCGACAAGTGGGAAGATCCGCATTGGGGAGCAGAACTTACTAGGGCTGAGCGATTTGGAACTCACGAAGCTGCGCCGCGGCACGGTGGGCTTTGTTTTTCAAAAATACAATCTGCTGCCGACTTTGAATGCGCGGGATAACATCGCACTTTCCGCTTCGCTAAGTGGGCAAGATAACTTCCAGAAAGAATGGTTTCAGCGGATTCTTCGTGAGTTGAATATCGAAAAGCGGCTGGAGCATAAACCACGAGCAATGAGCGGTGGGGAGCAGCAAAGAGTAGCGATTGCGCGCGCCTTGGTGAGCCATCCGAAGATCCTGCTGGCGGACGAGCCGACGGGCAATCTCGACACCGAAAATTCCGAGGCGGTACTGGACATCCTGCGGCGATTGAACAAGACCTACGGCCAGACGATTCTGATGATCACCCACAATCCGGAAGCCGCCGACTTTGCGGACCGCAAAGTACGGATGCGGGACGGGCGCATTGTGGAGAACTGAACGCATTCAAAGCCACTGAAGTCAATTTCGCGAAACTGGAACAAATCATTGACTCATCCAGAAGTGAATCTCTAAGCTGGCTAGGTGAGTTCTTTTTCCCGGAGTTTTCTATTAGCATCGCTTTTGCTTAGTGTCCTGCAAGGCCAGAGCGTTTACGAAGGAAGCGTGGTGGATGGGCAAGGTAAGCCGGTGGCAGGGGCGAAGGTATGGGTGACCGCCACCAACCAGCAACGTCAGGAAACTTACTCTGATAGCAAGGGTTTATTCCGGATCGCCTTTCCTTATGAGGGTGTGGTTTTCTTCTCCGCAACCGCGGAAGGACTTTCTGTTGAGGAGCCGGTGAGGGCGGAAAGCACTAGTAATAAGTTGATTTTGAAATTAGCACCGAAGGCACTGAGGGAAAGCTTGACCGTTACAGCGCAAGGCCTGGTGGCCGACATCGCGGATACGGGCAAGGCCATTGATCTTTTGAGCCAAGAAGCGGTGGAGAGCCGGGGCGAGATTTTCCTGATTGAGGCCTTGAAAGTAGTGCCTGGCCTGCAAGTGCAGCAGATTGGCGGGCCCGGGGCGCCTGCCCGCATCGTGACCAGGGGTTTGCGCACGGCGGACACCTCGATTTTGGTGGATGGGTTCCGTTTCCGCGACATTACGACGACCCAAGGCGACGCGGTATCGCTATTGAGCGATTTGATGATTGTGAACCCGGAGCGTTTTGAAGTATGCCGGGGTGGTGAAAGTACGTTATACGGAACGAATGCGATTGGCGGAGTAGTAAATATTGTAAGTTCGCAAGGCGGCGGTCCGTTGCGGGGAGAATTGGCGGCCGAAGGCGGCGGCTTGGGATTGTTGCGGAGCCAAGCGAAGTTTTCGGGCGGAGAAGGAAAATGGCAGTGGACCGGGGCACTGGGCCACTTGAATGTACGTGACGGCGTGGACGGGCGGGACCCGTTTCGGAATACAAGCGGGCAGGGATTCCTGAGATATATCCTTAGCCCCAAAACTTCTTTGAGTGCGCGGATGTACACCAACGAAGGCTTTGCTTTGTATAACTCGGGGCCCGGGGCGCGTTCGGGAGTTACTTTGCCAGCAGGTACGATACCCGGGACATTGGACTTCTTTCAACCGCAACAAAATGATCCGGACGCCCGGCGCGCTACCCGGACGTTGATGGGCATGGCCGCGCTCGACCACAGCTTTAGCCAGAATTTATTACTCCGGGCACAGTACAACCGCTTACATTCGAACCGGAGCGACGCGAATGGTCCGGGCGGCACCGGGTTCCAAGCACGATTCCGAGATTTTAGCCGTTTTCAGGGAGATCTTGATACACTAGCGGCCCGCCTGACCTATACGTGGGGAGGCAAGCAGGTACTCTTAGGTGGTTATGAATGGGAGAGAGAGCGTTTCTTCAACTTTGGGGATGACGGCAATCCCAACCCTGCGCAGCAAAATGTAAGGGATGTGACCGTTACGCAGAGGTCTCAGGCTATTTATTTGCAACAGCAATTCAACCTGGGCAATTGGCTATTGAACGCCGGGGGCCGCTTTCAGGACTTTCAATTGGAGCAGCCGCAATTTTCCGGCGGACGCGCTTTCTTTGCCGCGGGAGACTTGTCTTCGCCGCCTACGGCCTTAACGGGAGACATCAGTATTGCGTACCGGATCAACAAGACGGGCACTAAGCTGAGAAGCCACGTGGGGAATAGCTACCGCGCACCTTCGATGTTTGAGCGCTTTGGCACTTCGCTTTTCTTTGGCAGCTACAGCATTTTTGGCGACCCGAACCTTAAGCCAGACCGCGCCCTGAGCATGGACGCAGGCATTGACCAGACTATTTGGGGGCAAAGAATGCGGGCGAGCGTGAGTTATTTCTATACACGCTTGCAGGAAGTGGTGGGATTTGGCCCCGTACCGCGTGAGCCCTACGGGCGCACGAGTGGATACTTCAACACCGGGGGAGGCATTGCAAGAGGAGTAGAGAGTTCGCTGCAGGCGCAATTGAATCGTAAGTTGAGCTTTACTGCGTCTTATACCTATGTGAACGCGCGGGAAAGACGGCCAATCTTCGCTACCGGCGAATTGGAACCGCAACGTCTGTCCCCGCACACTTTTGCCCTGACGGCTACTTACTTCTGGACGAAGCGTTTCGATACGACGGTAGACTATATTGGGGCTTCCAGCTACTTAACGCCCTTCTTTGCTTCCACGGGTTCAGGATTCGGAACGCGGGCCTTCCGCTTTGTGGGTCCGCAAAAGGTAGACTTAGCGGCGCGCTACCGGGTATTAAGCGGCGAGAAGAGTGGACTGGAGCTATTCACGCGCCTGGAGAACCTGGCCAATCGCACTTATTATGAAGCGGGCTACCAGACCCCGGGATTTTGGGGCACCGTAGGATTGCGCTGGCGCTTCCTGTAAGATAAGCGCCTATGGGCGCAAGCGACACAACGAAGCGAAGTTTGGGCAAGGGGATGGGGTGGAGAATCGGCCGCATCGTGGCAATCGGTTTGTTTTTGAACTACGGCCTGGATGTAGTGCTATTTCCGTGGGCCTATGGATTGCCGGGGACAATTTCCGCGGAAGGCGAATGGGTGGGCACTGTATATTTGGCCAATGGCACCGAGCGGCTAGTTGCCTTGGAACTATCGCATCAGGCTTTGCGATTTATTCCGCCTACGGAGGCTTTTGGTTTCCGGGGCGATCTCGCCTATTGCGAAGCGGGACGAAGGCAGGACTTCGCGGACGCCATGATCGGAGCGCAACCGGCAATGGCCTGGACGGGCGAAGAGTTGGTGCTCGCCTTTGCCGATGGAATTGCGGCGGGAGACTGGCCGGTAAACTTTGTCTGCAAGGCGAGCAGCGACGAATTGGATTGCGACACCGGGGAAAAGGACCGGCGCACGAAGTTTCGAAGACTGGGTGCGGAACGCGGATTGCCCTGTCAATAAAGGAAGTTCAGCCGGACTTGGCTGCTTGCCAGCGTTGGCGGAATTCTTCGCGAGCAGTGGGGGAGAGAAACCGGTAGTCTTTGCTTTCCAAACGAGTAAACTCTTTTTCCGCTTCCGCGATGCGCTTTTGCGCCGTAAGCAGATTCACAACTTCCATTTGGTAAAGGTGGTTTGCGGGGAAACGGCGCGCAAGCGGGCGCATGAGGGACAAAGCTTGTTCCAACTGCTTTTCGCGCTGGTGCATGAGGGCAAGCAAGACATTGGCCTCGATGCGCGCGCGGCGGCCTTTGGCGGCAACTTGCGCAACATTGCGCAGCCCGCGCTCTTTGTCGCCACGGAAACCGGCCAAAAAGCCCAGGGCGCGCAGCAGGGCCGGAAGACTACCGATGACGTAATCGTGAACGCCGGGCACCAGCAGGGCATCCGTTAACTCGGCATTCAGGGCATAGGCTTCGCCATGCAGACGCCGGGCTTCGCCGGCCAGCTTCAGCGCGGGGCGCCATTGCTTTTCGATGAGGAAAAGATGGTTGGCGCGGTGCAGTTCCGCAACGCCGAGCGTGTACTTGGCTTGCGCATCGCGAGGATGGCTTTGGAGCCGGTTCCAGGAAAGATCTTTCGCCTTTTGGAGCGCGGCAGCGAAGCGGCCCTGGTCGGCGCCATCCATAGGAATTTTTGGTTTGCGGAGGAAACTAGCGGGGCTGAGGGCGAGCGAAGTATTCAGTGCTCCGGCGCGGAAGAGCGTGCGGTAGAGCAGAGCGTAAGCAAGGTGGTTGTGCGGATTGGGGTCTTGCGGTTGGGCGCGGGTTTCCGCGTCGAGGGCGGCGATGGCGGCATCGAAATCCAGGTTGAAGAAGGCGTGGAAGGTGGGGGAGTCTTCCCAGGCGGAATCTCCCCAAAGAGCCTTGGCGAAAGGGAAAAGTGCTAAAAATTGCCGCCGATTGCCCATGGGGACCTAAACCGTTAGAAGCGTGGCAAGGTCTTGGGGTTGCTTGCGAATGCCAATGTAGAAGGATCCAAAAAGGGCATAAATGGCGCTGACGGGGTCGAAGCGCATTTCGTAGATAAGCTTTTTGAATACCAAGGGATCTTCCGCGAAAAGGTCAACGCCCCATTCCCAATCGTCAAAACCAATAGAGCCGGAAATGATTTGCCGAACTTCGCCGGCGTAGCGGCGGCCGATCATGCCGTGTTCGTGCATCATTTGGGCGCGCTCTTCGAGGGGGAGGGAGTACCAATTTTTGTCCTCGCCGCGCTTGCGGTCCATGGGGTAGAAGCAAACGTAGGGCGCGGGCGGAACTTGGGGGAAAAGGCGGGGGGCCATGGCGGCGCGCTGGCGTTCAAGCGTTTCGGCGATGCCTTTATTCCAATCCTCAGAGTGGGGCGCAATGCCCTGCCCCGTTAACCCGCCGTAGACTTTCCCGGTGCTTTCGTAAAGCCCAAGCTCGACAACACTGGTGTAGCTGGTGGTTTGGCGGCAAAACTCCCAAAGCCCCAAGCGGCGGACACTCCACTCGGCTTCGCTAAGGGCGGGAAAATCGGGGCGGAAATGGACCATCATGAAGTCGCCCTTGTGGCCAAAGAGGCTGACGAGGGCGCTGTGGTCCGCGCTGGCGGCCAGCCAAGCTGAGGCTTCTTCGAGATGATGAGAGCGTTGGGCAGGAGTGAGCTTGCGCCAGGCGCTCCAATCGATTTGGAACATTTGGTGCAGAAGGGCAGCGCCTTCGAGCGTAAGCGGCACTTGCGGGGATGGGACACTCATAGTTTGATTATGGCAACTGACCCGGGCAGGCAGGCCGAACGAAGGCAGGTGTGGATTGGGAGTGTTTGCGCGGCGCTGGCGGCGCTGGGCTTTGCCGCGAAAGCGATTTTGATCAAAAAGGCTTACCAACTGGCGCCGGTGGATTCCACCACGGTTCTGGCGCTGCGCGTGCTTGTAAGCTTGCCGGCGTTTTTGGTGATGGCTTGGCTGGCGAAGGGCGAGAAGCTGAGCGGGCGCGATTGGGCGATTCTAGTGTGGCTGGGGGCGAACGGCTATTACCTGGCCAGTTTTTTTGACTTTTGGGGCTTGCAATACATCACGGCGGCGCTGGAGCGGGTGATTCTGTTCACCTATCCGGGCATTGTGCTGCTGTTGAACGCAGTCTGGTTTGGCAAGAAAGTGAAGCCGGTGGAGTTTGCCGCGCTGGGCTTGGCGTGGTTGGGAATTGGCTTCGTTTTTTACACGGACCTCATGCACAGCGAGCAACCGGCGGGCGTCATGAAGGGGGCGCTGCTGGTGCTTGGCAGCGCCGTGACCTATGCCATTTACCTGGTAGGGAGCGCGAAGATTGTGGGGCGGATTGGCAGCGCCAGGCTGACGGGGATTGTGGTGAGCGTAGCCGCGGGCTTTATCAGCATGCATTTTTTGCTGACGCACCCGGTGCAGGACCTGGTGCAACCGCCGCCTATTTACGGCGTGGCGCTGGCCTTGGCAGTATTCTCGACGGTTTTGCCGATTTTCTTAACTAGCGAGGCCCTGCGCCGCATTGGGGCGAACCGCATGGCGATTGTGGGTAGTGTAGGGCCGGTGTTGACCATTTGGCTGGGCTATTGGATTTTGGGCGAGCCGGTTACGGGTGTGCAACTGGCGGGGACGGGGCTGGTGTTGTTGGGCGTGGGGCTGGTGAGCCGGGGTTAAATTCGCGTGAGAATAGAAGCATGGTTGCCAAGTCTGCGGCTAAGCACCACTCTGAGCTGGTGCCACCTTATGTTGCTGCGCTAGAGCCCTATGTAGCGGGGCGGAGTGCGGAGGAGGTGGCGCGACGGTATGGGTTGGCGAGGGTTGTGAAGTTGGCCTCGAACGAGAATCCACTGGGGCCATCGCCGTTGGCGGTGGAACGGATGAAGGAAGTATTTCCGCAGTTGCATTTGTATCCAACGGGAATGAATCTGCGCGAGGGACTGGCGGTGGCCTTTTCGACGCGCGTGGAAAACGTGGTGACGGGTTCGGGCAGCGAAGGGATTATGGCGAACATTCTGCGCACCTTCCTGTGCGACGAGGATGAGGTGCTGACCTCGGAGGGCACCTTCATTGGCTTCCGGGTGTTGGCGCAGGGGCGGGGCGTACCTTGCCGCACGGTGCCTTTAACGGCAGACTACCGCATTGATTTGCCCGCGCTGGCGGCAGCCATTAACGAGCGCACGAAGATTGTCTATCTCGCGAATCCAAACAACCCGACAGGCAGCATCTTTACGCGGCAGGAGTTTGACGCCTTCTACCAGCACGTGCCGCAGCGGGTGCTGATCCTGCTGGACGAGGCGTACTTTGAATACGCGAAGGACAATCCGCGCTATCCGGACTCCATGTTCTACCGCTACGACAACGTGATTACGCTGCGGACGTTTTCGAAGATCTACGGGTTGGCGGCGGTGCGGTGCGGCTACGGCTTCGCGCACGAGGATTTGATTGAGCCTTTGATGAAAATCAAGCTGCCGTTTGAACCCTCTGCTTTTGCCAATGCCGGAGGCTTGGGGGCGATGGCGGACCGCGAGTTTTTGCACCGTTCCCTGGCCGAGAACGCAGCGGGGTTGCGCTTGCTGGGGCGGGAGTTGCCGGCCTTGGGCTTGACACCGCTGGCGACGGAGGCGAATTTTGTGATGGTGCCCCTTACGAGCGAGGAAGCCGCGGCACGACTGACGCAACGGCTGTTGGAGCGGGGCGTGATCATTCGCCACCTAAAGCCCTTCGGCCTGGGCCATTGCGTGAGGATTAGCATTGGGACGGCGGAGGAGAACACCTTCCTGTTGGAGCAATTGGCAGCGCTGCGGCGCGAGGAGACAGCATGAACCCCAAAGGCACGAACGCAAGCGATAGCTTTCCTTTGACCGGCATTGACCACGTGGAATTTTACGTGGGCAACGCCAAGCAGGCGGCGCACTTTTACCGCACCGCGCTGGGCTTTTCCTTGACCGGCTACCGGGGGCCGGAAACGGGCGCCAAGCAGACGGTGAGTTATGTTCTTGAGCAGAAGAAGATCCGCTTTGTGTTGACCAGTTCGCTGGACCCGGCAAGTAGCATTAGCGAGCATGTGCGTCGGCACGGGGACGGCGTGAAAGCGATTGCGCTGGAGGTGCCCAATGCGCGGGCCGCCTGGCACTTGGCCGTGCAGCGCGGGGCGGAAGCCGTGGGCGACGTGGAGACCCGGCAGGATGAGTTTGGCACAGTGGTGCTGGCTTCGATTGCGCTTTACGGCGATACGGTGCACACGTTTGTGGAGCGCAACGGCTACTGCGGAAGGTTTCTGCCGGGATACCGGCCGATTGCTTTGCCCGACGCGCTGGCGCACCCGGTTGGGCTGGCGCACATCGACCACATGGTGGGCAACGTCGGCTGGCACGAAATGAACCGTTGGGTGGATTTTTACCAGCGCGTGTTGGGCTTTGACCTTTACCAGCATTTTGACGACAAGGACATTTCAACGGAGTACTCGGCGCTGATGTCGAAGGTGGTGGCGGGTGGGCACGGGCGCATCAAGTTTCCAATCAACGAACCGGCCGAGGGTTTGCGGAAGTCGCAGATTGAGGAGTACCTCGATTTTTACCAGGGTCCCGGGGTGCAGCACATTGCCCTGGCGACGGGCGACATTGTGACGGCAGTGGAAGCCATGGGGGCGCAGGGCATTGAATTTTTGCGTGTGCCGCGGACCTATTACGACGAATTGCCACAGCGAGTGGGAGAGATTGAAGAGCCTCTGGAGGAACTCGCGCGCTTGGGGATTCTGGTGGACCGCGACGATGAGGGCTACATGTTGCAGATTTTCACGAAGCCCGTCGTCGACCGGCCCACGCTGTTTTTCGAAATCATCCAAAGGCGCGGCAGCCGTAGCTTTGGCAAGGGAAACTTCAAAGCACTGTTTGAGGCGATTGAGCGCGAGCAGGCGCTGCGGGGAAACCTTTAAATGAAGGCGGTGGTCTTGACGCCGGAGATTTCGAAGGTCTTGCGGCAGCGCTGATTTTTACACTGCACTTTGTCATCAAGCAGCACCATGTAACTCATGGCCTTGGCGAATTTGGCGCGGTCGCGGTCGTCGGCGCCACCGGGCAGACGGTCGCGCTTTTTGCGGACCAGCCAGCGGAGTTGGTAGGTATCCACGGTGCGGCACCACTGGCAGTTAAGCTGGGCCGGCTTGGTGGTTTGCGATTCGGTGTAGAGTTGCTTTTCGTCCAAAGCCATTAGAGGTATTTTTGCAGTTCGCGGCGGTAACGGGTGTAGCCCCAACTGGCGCCGAGCAACAAAGCGCCCAAAACCAGGAAGCTGAAGATGCGCGGAAGGGTGTCGAGCTCGCTGAGATCGTAGAAGAAAACCTTCAGGATGCTGAAGGCAAAAAGCGCTAGGCCGCCGAGGCGCAGGGGGCGGCGGTTGAGGTAAAGGCCAACGGCAACGGCGGCAATCGCCTCAAGGGCAAGCAGGATGGTGCCAAGGGTTTCCGGGACGGTCAGCAGGGTTAGCTCCGCGAGGCCGGCCAGCGCGAGCCAGGAGGGCCAGGGAGTGACCGTGAGGAAGCGGCCCGCCAGGAAGAGGCAGGCCACGGTGAGCAACGTTTGGGGGAAGGCCAGACGCCAGCGCAGCGGTTCGCGGGAGAGCAGTTTGCTATCGGGGAAGACCAAGAGCATGGCGACGGCGGCAAAGCCCAAAAGCAACTCGCCCGTGACCGTGAGGGCGAGCGTGGGCGAGAGTTTGTTCAAAAACAAGGCAAGGAGGGCCAGGCCCAGCACAAGCGGGATGCCGAGCAGCGAGTTGCCATCATAGTGATGCATCAACCAGAGGGCCGCACCGGCGGCGACCAGGGCCTCGCCCAGCGCCTCGTGGCGAACGTTCAGGAAGCGGCGGACGAGCGCGGGCACAAGACCGGCCAGCGTGAATAAACCAAGGATGCGCCAACTGTGAGTGTCCCCTGGGAAGGTTGTGGCGACGAGCGAAACGAGCAGAAAAGCCCCGGCATTGAGGGCAAGCCAGAGGGGCGGCAGCAATTGCTGGCCGCGCGTGCGCAGCCAGATTTCATAGCCCGAGAAGAGGGCCCAATAGAACCAACTGACGGGCTGGCCCCAATCGCGCTGCTCGGCAAGATCGTCGGCAACGGCAAGGCCCGTAAGCCAGGAGTAAACAAAGATGCCCCAGGGAAGATTGGGCCATTGCATGCGGACAGCAAGGGCCAGGCCGCCCAGCGTGAGCGGCAGGGAGCCCCAGAAGCGGAGCGTAGAGCTATCGCTGGAAAGAATGCCCAGGAAGGCGGCCAGAAAACCAACAGCGGCGGCGCGCTCGCTACCCAATCGCACAGCCTCGCGCACGGCGGCGACGGCGATGGCGGTTTGCAGCAGCACGCCCAGTTCCTGGCGGGGGATAACTTGGGCGGCTGGGACGGCGTGGGCGGCGTAGGCGGTTGCGTAAAGCACGGCGAAGCCACCGGCCACCATCACTAGGCTCCAGGGGCGCCAATTGCCCAAGGCCTCTGCGCGATAGCCCGCGCCGAGCATCGCCAGACCCGCGACGGTGGCCACGGCAACCCGGCCGGCGGCGGACATCTCGGTCATGGCGTAGCCCAAGAAAAGAACAACGCCAATAACGATGAGGAAGACGCCGGCGCGGCTGAGCCAATGGGTGCTGAACTGGCCTTCCCAATCCTGAGTGGGAACTTCCGTTTCGCCAATCGGCGGCGGGATAGGTTCAACCGGTGTGGGTTCTAGGGGAATCGCTTCGGGCGGCGAGGTTGGCTGCTGGTTTAGCAGCGGCGGTGATGGCAAGGGCCGCGCCTGCTCTAGAGCGTAAACGCGGCGGGTTAATTGCGCGACTTGCGCTTCCAGTTCGGCAATCTTCGCATCGTGTTCGTGGATCACAAAATTGGTCTAATCCCGGTTCAATAGCTTAACGCGGAAGTAGGGCTTATCTTTTTCGGCGGGGTCCATGAGGAAGTCCTCGTGGGTTTTGGCGGGGTCGTAGTTGCGCCAAAGCCAGGTGAGGGCGAGGGGCGCTTCCGCATTGCCTTGGGCGGTGGAATGGGGGCCGCTGCCCCAGGCGAACTTGAAATCGTACTCACGCATTTTTAGCGAATTGGCCATTTGGATATTTTGGAGCGGCCAACTGCCATGCGTGTTTTCAAGGTCTTCGCTGCCATCGCTGAGATAGACGCGGATGTTGCGCTTCGGCTGTTTGCGGATGGCGAAGGGGTAGACATTGCCGCCCTCGAGTTCACCGGGCTTCCATTGGATGGACGTGAAGCTGCCGATGCGGGAATAGACGCGGGAAAACTGTTCCGGCCGCCACCAGGCGGCGTTGAAGGCGCAGATGCCACCGGAGCTTTCCCCGGCAAT
This sequence comes from Bryobacter sp., assembly GCA_033765085.1. Taxonomy (GTDB): domain Bacteria; phylum Acidobacteriota; class Terriglobia; order Bryobacterales; family Bryobacteraceae; genus Bryobacter. The sequence continues at coordinate 79,702 of JANRIK010000053.1, forward strand.
GGCGCGAGAGTAGCCGTCGGTGCGGAGCTTGTAGGTACCCTCCACCGCGGGGAGGATCTCGCTGATCAAATAGCGGGTGTAGGTGTCGTTGTAGGTGTCGTATTGCACGCTGCGCAGGCGGCGCGTGCCCACCAAGCCCGGCGAAACGAAAACATGCACCGTTGGCGGGATGCGCTTCTGGGCCACTAGATTGTCGAGCGTGGTGAGCAAGCGGTTGGCGGCGGCGCGATTGGCGTATTTCTCGCCATCCTGCCAGATCATGACAGCAGCGGGGCGGGCGGGGTCAACCCCGGCGGTGGCATAAATCCAATAGTTGGCCGCCATGCCGGGATACACCTGGCTGTTGTGCACTCGTTTCTCGCTGAGCGTGCCCTGGGGGACGCCCGGCTGGGGATAAGCTTCCGGGCCAAAGGCGGAAACATCCAGGCGCCCGCCAAACTTCTGCCCGGCGAGCAGGTAGTGGAAAGTGTGGGAAGTATAAATGGCTAAGCGGGCGGTAGCGATGAAATAGGGGCCGGCTTTTTGCATCGCGGGGCCGGGTTTGTCGTCAATCACGATTTGGGGCAACGAACTGGCCTTGAGGGCGAACAAGGCATCGGGGCCGAGGGTTAGGTACGCCTCACCTTTCTCGAGCTGCTGGGGCGTGAAAGTTGCTTCGAGGGCCGCTAGGAAGGCAGCAGCGGAGGGTTGGGAGGCAAGCTTTAGTACCTCCGCCGGGTCGGGCTTTTGGGCAAAAAGGGAGACGGCAAACAGGAGAAGCAGGGAAGCATACTGGGGACGGCGCATCGACTGTTGATGCTATGCGAACTAGCGTCCCTTGGCAACGGGCTGGCGGAATTTATTGAGTTCGGCAAGCAGGTCTTCCGCGCGAAGTGGCTTGGCGAGGTAAGTGTCCATGCCGGAGCTTAGGCAACGTTCGCGGTCGCCGGCCACGGCAAGCGCGGTGAGGGCGATGATGTGCGTGTGGCGGGAGCGGCGGATGTCCAATTCCCGAATGGCGCGCGTGGCGGCATAGCCATCCATGACGGGCATGTGCACGTCCATCAAAACAACATCGAAGGGCGATTGGGTGGCAAGGTCCACCGCTTGGCGGCCGTTCTCCACGCTTTCAAAGAGGAAGCCTTCGCGGGCGAGAATACGCTCCAGCAGCATGCGGTTGACGGCGTTATCTTCGGCGATCAGGATGCGCAGCGAGCGCGAGGTGGGCGTGTCGTTGGGAACCGAGGCCGGGGCGGGGGCTTGCGCAAGCGGGAAGCTCAAATCGAAATAGAAGCGGCTGCCGCGACCGGGCTCTGAATCGAGTTGCAGCTTGCCGCCCATCATGCGAACCAGTTCGGCAGCAATGGCCAGCCCTAGACCGGTGCCCCCGTATTGGCGGGTGGTGGAAGCATCGGCCTGCGTGAAGGGTTCGAAGATTTCGTGCTGTTTGTCTTTGGCAATGCCAACGCCCGTATCTTCCACCGCAAAGCGCAGGTCCACGCGGTGGGCGCTACGCTCAAGGGCATCAACGCATAAAGTAACCGTGCCGGTGGTGGTGAACTTCACCGCGTTGCCGAGCAAGTTCCACAGCACCTGGCGCAGCCGGACGGGGTCTCCTTCCACCCAAACAGGCAGGTCCGGATCGAGCTTCACCTCGAGGCAAAGATTTTTCTCAATGGCGCGGGGACGCACCACGTCTGCGGCCGAGGCTAAGGCTTCCGGCAAGTGCAGCGGAATGTTTTCCAGTAGCAAGCGGCCGCTTTCCACGCGGCTGATGTCGAGGATGTCGTCGATGATCCGCAAGAGGCTGACGGCGCTGTCGCGGGCAATCGTAAGTTGCGTGCGCTGCTCCTCGGATAGGTCGCTATCCAGGGTCAGCTCCGTCATGCCCAGAATGCCGTTCATGGGCGTGCGGATCTCGTGGCTCATGTTGGCCAGAAACTGGCTGCGGGCGCGGGCATTTTTGATGGCTTCCCGCCGGGCCTGTAGTACAAAGTAGAGCAGAACCAGGAGGGCGCCAACCACCACGGCGGCACCGCGGATCAACCACTGCTGCAATGCTTCCCGTTCGCGCGAGCGGTGCAGCCACTCGGTGAATTCATAGTCGGACTTGTTCAGCAGGTCCCACTTTTCGGCCAAGGCCATTAGTTCTCCGGATTCCGCCAAACGGTCGATACCACTGCGCAGCGCTTGGACCTCTGCCATCCGGCCCTTTCGCCCGCCAATACAGAAGCGGCGGCCATAATCGTTGAAGACTCTCGCTGCAAAGCGGATGCCTTCGCAAGAGGCAGGGCGGTTTAGCATCGTGTCGGAGGCGATGCGGTAATCCACCAGTGCAACATCAGCGGTGCCTTGGCAGAGGGCGCTTAACGTTTCCGCAGCCGTGCTGTAGGCAAAAACACGGTCCTTCTGCTCGAGTAGTGCTTTGGGAAAGAATCGGCGGCCCGGACTGGTTACCGCAACGCGATGGGGCAGGACGTCGTCAAAGTTTTCAATTTTTAGGTCGGCACGAAAATATGCTGTGGTGCCCATCCGCCACCAAGGTTCGCTAAGCTCCAACGTTGCTTCGCGCCCGAGGGCATAAGTGACAAAGGGCCAAAAGTCCACCTTCCCCTTGGCCATGGTTTCTTCTGGGCCATCGGCACTGGGGAACCACTCGATTTTGTACCCTTCACGGGCAGCGGCGGCATTGAGAACGTCAATCGCAAAACCTTGGGCCCCTTTTTCCGGATCCCAGTAGTTGAACGGAGCCGCTTGGTTGGTGCCCATACGCAACACTTTGCGCTCCCGCCAGTTCGAGCAAGCGCCCAACGACAAGAGGAGAATGCAGAGACTAAAACTACGAAATCCCACCACGTTACACCTAAATCATATCGACGGAGTGGAGACTATCGTTCAGCCTTTCAGCAAACCGCGAACCGCATTTTTAAGGATTTCTTCCACGGATGGGTCGACGCGGCTAACCCAACTGGTCTCGTAGCCGCCTTCGGCGTAGCTTTTGGCGGTGCCGATGTACATGGGACCGTAGTCGCCGTAGGCAGCCATAGCGATGGATTGGCCGGGCGCTTCCGCCTGCGCGGCTAGCTGGTACTCCACAAAGAGTTCGCCGGGCATGTGCACAACTTGGCCCCCTTCCCACGCAAGAGCGCTCAGCGAAATGGGTTGGCGGGCTTGGCAAGCGGCCTGCCAGGCGAGGAAGCGGGCGGCGGAGGCGCGATCGCGAGGAAGGGTGGAAGCGTCGTTCAGCTTTTTTTCGAGCGCGGCGGTCTGGTGCTCTGGACCACTGCGCTGTGGGAGCAAGACGGGAGCGGATTTCCAGCGGAGGTCGAGCGTGCGGGTGCGCTCTTCGTGCTCGATGGCGGATTCCATGGCGCGGCGGAGTTTGGCGGCCAGTTCGGCGCGGCGCGTGGGGGCCCCGTCGTTGTACTTCCCCGCACCGATATTGCCAGCGGCGCCGGTGAAATAAACGTGGAACCCGGGAAGGGCTTCGCGCGCATCGCCAACAAAATCGCCGCTGACGTGGCCCTGGCCGTAGAGGCTCATGGGATGGGTGGCGTAGTAGTGCAGCGTGGCGAGGCGTTTTTTGTCGCCG
>JANRIK010000010.1:0-95917 GCA_033765085.1 Bryobacter sp.
ATGGACATCCAGACCTACGTACAGTATCTTTTTCATAGACCAACTCCTTGTCCTTTGCGGCTCTGCGCCGCTTTTGGTTTTCCTAACCCGTCAGCGTAACCCGCGTCTCCGGTCAGGGGTTGGTCGTTTCATCTTGACTAACGGGCAAGCACACAAAACCACGCAAGGACCGGGCAGCAGTGTCCGGTCCTTTTGCTATTGAATTGATGCTACCCTTGGCGAATAGACAGCGAAATTGCAGCCAGCCCTCAAAGCCCAACTTGATTTTTTGCGCGCCCGCATCGCCAAAGTGGACGCGAAGTTTGCGCTTGCCCCGGAGCCACTTCCCGGCATGGAAGTGGAGACCGAATTGGGCCGCCATTGGGAGTTGGAGCGGCTCTACCCCTGGGACCATTCCCACGGCGATTTTCCCGTCTCGCGCCTGACAGAAATCGCCGCTCAGCCTTGGGTCTACTTGGATACAGAGACAACAGGCCTCGCTGGCGGCACGGGCACCGTGGCCTTCCTGATTGGCGCCGGCCACTTGGACGCCTCTGGCTTTCGCCTGCGCCAATGGTTCCTCCGCGAGCCGGGCGAGGAAGCTTCCGCTCTGCTCTCGCTTTCCCAATACCTCGCCGGCTTTGCCAAGCTGGTTACCTACAACGGCCGCAGCTACGACCAGCCGCTGCTCGAAACTCGCTACACGCTCCAGCGGCAACGCCCTCCCTTTGCCCGCCTGGACCATGACGACCTTCTGTACGCCGCCCGGCGCCTCTGGAAGCTGCGTTTCGATTCCTGCCGCCTGGTGGAGCTTGAGCGCCAAGTTCTGGGCCACGAACGCCACGGCGACGTTCCCGGCGAGCTCATCCCCCAGCTTTACTTTGAATTCCTGCGCACGCGCCATCCCCGCCGCCTGCTGCCTGTTTTCGAACACAACGCCCTCGACATCCTCTCGTTGGCCTTCCTGGCCGCCATCCTGCCGCCGGTCTTCGCTGATCCTCTCAATTGCCCCTTGGGCCACGGCGCGGAACTGGCGGGGCTGGCGCGCTGGCTCGCCCGTGAGGAACGCTTTGACGAGGCCGTGCAGCTTTACCGGCGCGCCATTGATGCCGAAATTTCGGACGACCTTCTCTTCCGCTCGCTGTGGGAGCTCTCCCTGCTGGAGAAACGCCGCGAAGATTTTTCCGCCGCCCTCATTCTCTGGACCGATCTTTCCCAGTCCCGCAATCCTTTCCGCGCCGATGCCTACACCGAGCTTGCCAAATACTACGAACACCGCGAAAAGAACGCCGCCATGGCTTTGGAATGCACCCTGGCCGCGCTCAGCCTGGCAACGAGCGACGAACTCCTCCACCGCCGTTCGCGCCTGGAAGCCAAGCTCAACCGGCCCCGGCCGCGCCGCCTGCTTTAATCCGCCGATCTAGCCTTCGCTGCCCAAATACTGCTCGTCCGTCACCAACTCCAGCCAATCTGCCGACTTCCCATCCAACTCTTCCTGCAGGGCCAAGTGCGTCATGCTGGTCGTCGCCGTTGCCCCGTGCCAGTGCTTGTTGCCAGGCGGAATGCGCACGACGTCTCCCACTTGGATTTCCTGCCGCGCCTCTCCCCATTGCTGCACCCACCCTGTGCCCTCCGTCACAAGCAACGTCTGCCCCAGTGGGTGCGTATGCCAGGCCGTGCGCGCGCCCGGCGCAAAGCGTACGCTTAAACCTGCCAGCCGCGAGGGCGGCAGTACGCGCACCAGCGGCACCAACTCCACCTCGCCGCTGAAGTATTCCGCCGGCCCTTCCTTGGCGGCCTCGGCGCCGTTTCGTTGAATCGTAATGTCGTTCATCTCTGCGTTCTCCTTCCCATCTCCTGTTTGCTAACCTACACTACTCCCATGAAGTTCTTTTGCCTTCTCGCCGTATCTACCTTTACCGCTCTTGCTCAGCTGCCCTCCGAAGGCCTGCTCTTCCACGCCGACTTCAATGGCACTCTCGATGCCAAGGTGGCCAAGGGCGACCCCAAGCTTTACTCTGCCCCCTCTTTCAAAGAACAGGCCCAAGCCCAGCCCGGCCTTGGCGCCACGGGTGTGGAACTCGCTAAGGGTGCCGGCCGCACCGGCGACGCGCTGTATTTCCCCAAGAAAAACACGTCGGCGGTTTTCTTTCGCGCGCAAGGCAACCTTGCCTACAATCCGCAATCCTTTACCGGAACCGTCTCCTTTTGGCTTAGCCTCGACCCCGAAACCGATCTCGCCCCCGGCTATTGCGACCCCATCCAGATCACCGACAAATCCTACGACGATTCCGCCCTTTGGGTAGACTTCACCAAGGACGATAAGCCCCGCCACTTTCGTTTGGGTGTCTTTGGCGCCAAATCCCAATGGAATCCGCAAAACCTCCCCTCCGACAAAAACCCGGCCTTCCTCAACCGCCTCATTGTCGAAAAACAAACTCCCTTTGCCCGCGGCTCTTGGACCCACGTCGCCATCGTTTTCGAGGCTCTGGGCAGCGCCAAAGGCTCCTCTACGCTTTACCTGAATGGCAAACGCATCGGCGCCTCTTCGGCTATTGCCGAAGCCTTCACCTGGGACACCGCAAAAGCCACGGTCCGCTTGGGTGTGAACTACGTGGGCCTGCTCGACGACCTGGCCATCTATAGCCGTCCGCTCAGCGCCGCGCAAATTGCCGCGCTCGCGCGCTAGGGCTTAGAAGAATCCACAATCTCAAACGTCATTGTCCGTACCGCATACTGCGATTTTTTTGGCGCCAGCGTATCGCGCACGCCCACTTCCAGCACGTACTCTCCGCGCGGCATCTTTGGCCCCAGATTCAGCGCACTGGCCAGGCTCATTTCCTCGCCATTCTTTGCCGCCCCGCCGCTATTCACTTTTTGCACGGGGCCTAGGAACAACCGCTTGCCATCTTTGTACAACGCTGGCTGCATTTCGAGCGCCGGCTTGCCATCCGGCCCTGTCTTCGCGTTGTAAACCAGCATCAGGTAGTGCAACGTTTCGCCCAGCGCCAGGCGCCGCACGTAGGGTCCGCCCAACTCGCTTTTCCCTTCCTGCCATTGCGCACCGTTGACAATCAGCTCCGAAACCGCCAAGCGCTTCTTCTCCAAATCCGCAATCTCGACAAACTGAACCGCCGAGCCCGCCCGCTGGGTCCGCCGATCCAAAATCGCGCTCCGCAACTGGTAGGAGCCCGCCTTCTCCACGGGCATCTCCAACTGCAACACCAGCCCCGCGCGGCGAATCGCTCCCATGGCCTTCTCGCCCACCGTCATCTTGTGTTCCTTCGTCGACTTCGCCAGGATCTTGCCTTCCAGGTCAAAAAGGTAAATGGCCGATTCCAACTCGGCTTCGTACTTCGCTTCGCCCTCTTTGTTCGCCAGGGGGCTGAATTGGATGGTTTCCCCCGCAATGTGCAATCCCGCGCGCAACACCGCGCCCGGCTTGCCCGCCTCGCCCCGCGCCAGCGTTGTTAAGCGAACCGGAATCTCCACCGAGCGGAAGGGGCTTTGCATCGCCGCCAGAATTGGCGCCAAGGCTTCCTGCTTGCGCTCTTCGTCCGTGATGCCGCTTATGCCCTTGCGGAAGCGCGCCGCCAAACCGCCGCGTTTTAGCTTCACGTTTAGCCGGTGGTATTTCGCCCCGTTCTTCGATTTCTCAAACGTCTCATCGTCCGGTTGGAAGGCCACCAGATAATAGCCCTCCTGGTCCTCCACTGCTCTAGCCAGCGCGCCCGTAATGTCGTTGGTTCCCTTGAAGAACAAGCCCCCGGTCTGCTCGGCCATTTCCTGCATGCCGTCCTGGCTGGCGTTGTATAGATAGGCTCGTTCGTTGATCTGCCCCTGTAGCCTGCGGATATTCCCGCTCGGCTGGTCAGAGGCATCCAATCCCAAGGTCTGCAAGCCTCGCGGGTCAATGGTGTAGAGCACCACGCCGTTCTGGTTTGCCGTCTCGGTCAATTGCCGCAAGGCCGCTCCGGTCAGCCGCCGAGCGCCGCCCATGGCCCCGGGGCGCATACGGTCCGCGCCGCTCATCATCGGGTTGAACATCGCCTGCGCCGTATCGGCCAATTGAATGCTCTCGCCAAAGAACATCACGCTTTTGCGGCCCGGCCATTCGCCCAGGCCCTGGATCAAGTAGCGCAAGCTGCTCATCACACCCGCCGTCACCTGGTCTTGCCGCTCGCGGTTTATGATTTCTTCCTGCAACCGTTGCGCGCGGGCAAAGTCAGCAATGGTGGGGTCCGGATCGTCTTCCATCGGGTTGTTCTGGATGCTGGCCATGCCGTCAATCGAAAGGCGTTGCCGCGTAGCCAGGTTGCGCACCGCCGCCCGCAGTTGCTCCCGGTCATTGGTGAATTGTTGCGTAAATACCGTACCCGTCGAGGCCCGGAACAAGGCCACCAAATCCCCTTCGGCCAGGTTGCGGTCGACAAACTTTTCAATCGCCTCCCGCGTGTACAGCATGCTGGGGGGCGAGAGGCTAAAGTCATCCACGAAAATCAGCACCACCCGCCGCACGTCTTCCCGCTTCAATTGCTTTGCCGGACCCACCACCGGCGCAAGGCTCGTCTTCGCATCTTCAAGAGCTTTCGGCTTTGCTGGCGGCTTGCCCCCCACCCAGGTCACACTTAAGACCGGTTGGCGCTTGCCGTTCTGGTAGACCTCAAAGTCTTCCGCCGTTAAGCCCTCCACGTGTTTGCCTTGTTTATCGGTTACGGTTACGTCAATCTGCACAAGATTGACGTTTACGCGGATCGTCGGCTCTTGAGCTGTAGGGTTTTGGGCAATAGGGTCTTGGGCCAGAAGCAAGGCCGCCAGCAAATACTTCATAACTCGATACTCTCTCCCGGCTGTGGCGCCAGTACTTTTACATCTCCCAAATCTGCCACAAGCTCGCGCAATGCCTCCGGCGTGCCGCTCAGGGCAGGGAAGGTGCCGTAGTGCATGGGAACCACGATTTTCGGCTTCAACATCCTAATGGCATAAGACGCTTGCTTCGGCCCCATCGTGTAGAAATCTCCAATCGGCAATACAACAATTTCCGGCCCGTAGATTTCCGCCAGCAATCGCATATCTCCGAATACATCCGTATCGCCCGCAAAATAAAGCTTCTTGCCGTTAGGCAAGGCAATGATGAAACCCACCGGGTCTCCGTGCGGCGAGGAATGGCTGGCAAAGGTTAAGGTAACCTCCAGTTTCCCAAAAGTACCCGTTCCGCCCTTATTCATCCCCACGGTTTGCTTCACGCCTTGTTCTTCAAGATAGGTTGTCAAGTCGTAAATCCCCAATACCGGGCAGGCGAATTGGTTGGCCAAGTCTACTACGCTAGCCATATGGTCAAAGTGCCCGTGGGTCAGCAGAATGCCGTCCAAGCGCGACAGCTCATAACCGCCGGGAGCTTTCGGATTGTCTAACCAAGGGTCGAGTAAGTAAACTTCTCCGCTTTCCAGGCGAAGTTCGAAACTGGAGTGGCCAAGCCAAGTAAGTTGCACCATGGCTCTATTGTCAACGAGAATGCCGTGAACTAGAAACCGGCAATCAAAAACGGTAACGCAGGCGCAGGTAAAAATTCCGGCCCGGAGCATCCGTTCCTGAGCCATGCAAGCGGTAGTTCTGGTCGAACAAGTTTTCAAGTGCCACAATCGCATCCAGCTTCTCCCCAATTGGGATGCCGGCGCGCACGTGGAATGCCGCCCAACCTGCCGTACCCGTGTAGAGCGGAACGCGGGAGTTATCATTCACCACCAGTACGCCGTTGATGGTGGCCCCGATGGGCAGCCAGCGGTCCTGGATCTGCTGCAGGCTCTCGCTAATGGGTAAGGTGCGGCTGCCATTGAAGAAGCCCGCAACGTCGCTGCGGCGGAAGCTGGCGCCAATGCGCTCGTCATCCACGTCGCCGCCGCTCAGCCGATCCTGCCGCCCCGCCGCCTCCATTGCCGCTTCCATCCAAGGCCGCCGGCCGGGCATCATGTAGCGCAAGCGCAGTGCTCCCAATTGCGGTGGCAAGCGGCGGATGTTGCGGTTCGGGTTCAAGTCCCGCCCGCGGATGTAGCTATAGTTCGCCGCCACCATCCAGCGGCTGGCGAAGCGCGATTCGAACATCGTCTCGAGGCCGTAGTACCGCGAGGCCCCATCATTCACAAAAGCCTTCACCGCGCGAGGGTCAAACTGCGTTGCCACGGTCACCACGCCCTGTGCCGCCTGCTGCGGAGTAGGCGGAATCACCGTCACCGGCAAACCTGCCAGCGAGGTGGGCGCGTTGTTGGCCGGAAACAGCACCGTGCGCCGCACAATCGGGTCGCTCAATTCACTGTCGTAGCCTTGGATGCGGAACAGCGTGTCGCGCGTTTTGAAGCGAAAGCCAAATTCATAGTTCAACAGCGTCTCCGCCCCCAAGGCTTCCAAGGCCCGGCCCTGGCTCAAGGCATTTTCACCCGCGCTGGTGGCCAACAAGGCTCCCGCAGGAATCGTCTCTGCCGCCGGAATTTCATAGCCCAAATCGTTCAGCCCCAGGCTGCCCAAGTCGTTCAGGTTCGGCGCCCGGAAACCGCGGCTGACGGTGCCGAACACACTCAGCGGCCCCACTAGCTCGTAGCGCAAACTCGATTCGAAGGTCACATCCCGGTACCAGCGCTCCGCGTAGTGAATGCCTGTCCAACGCAAACCAACATTGGCGCGCAAGCGGCGGAATGGCTGCAGATAGCTCTGCACAAAAGTGGCCGTGGAGGTGTAACGCGAATCCGGCGGGTACAAAGCGCGCGTTGCCGCCCCGTTCACCGTTCGTGTGCTGTCCACAAATTCGTCGTAAATATCGCCCCCGAAGGACAAGCCCGCCCAGCGCCCCAAGTGCGCCGTCGCCAGCCCTGAATAGCCAAAGGAATTCACCCGCACAAAGTCCCGCGTAATGGCGTCCGTGGTGCGCAGGTTTTGCCGCGTGCCGCCGTCCGTTTGGCGGTTCAGGCTAAGGGTGCCGCTCAGCGTATCCAACCACCCCAGCTTCTGCCGCTCGTAGCGGCCATAAAGGAAATCCAGCGTCTGCGGCTCGAGCGTGGAAATTAAGCGCCCCAAGCCGCCGTTCAAGTCTTTGTAGTTCCGCACCAGGTCCTGCTCGCCGCGCAGATAGTTCACGCTCAACAAGTCGCGATCTGTGGGCCGGAAGGCCGCCTTCGCTTCCACACCGTACTGCCGGAAGCCGGTATCCTGCAAGCGCTCGCCCACCAGGTCTTGGATGCGCTCGTTCGAAAGTCCATACAAGCGCCGGTAAACACTGCGGGAATCAAAGCCGCCGCCGGCCCGCAAATCCTGGTGCCGCGCCCCGCTGGCGCCAAACAGGAAAAAGCTGCGCGCGGTGGAAATGCCCACTCGCCCCATGCCGCGCCCGGAAAGGTCCGCCGTCGCTCCGCCCAAGCTCAACTCGCCATGGATGCCGCCGTCGAAGCGCGCGGGCTCCGTCAACACTTGGATTGTGCCGCCCATCGAATCGCTGCCATAGGGCACACCCGAAGGGCCTAGCGTCGCTTCCAGGCGGTTGGCCTGCGACGGTTCCACATAGGCCAGGTATTGGTTCGGGCCCGAGCGGAACGTGGAATTGTTGAAGCGTACCCCGTCAATCAGGTTCAACACTTGGTAGCCCGTCAAGCCGCGCAGGAAGGGACTGACTTGCGCCGTCGTGGTCTGCTGCACCAGGATGCCCGTCTCGCCTTCCAGCGCGTTGCCCAGGGTTAAGCCGGGCCGCTCGGCAATATTGTCGGCGCTCACCACATTGGCCAGCAAAAGAGCTTCGCCCGCTTCTTCCACCGCGCCCCGCCGCGCCGTTACGGTAATCTTCTGGCCTTCAATGCGCACCGCCGCGCCTTCAACGTCAAACTTATACTTGCCGTTTGCATCGGCCGTGGTTGTGGCAATCACTTGCCCTGCGGGGCTCAAGAGCTCCACCTTCGCTCCCGGCGGCGCTTCCCCGCTTAATTGGGCAAACAAAGGAATCGCGAACAACAGGAAAGACAACCTCATAGGATTTTCCTGAACTTAGCATTCCTTAGCTACAGCGCGGTTACAGAATCTGCTTGGCGTCAAGGACGCGCCCATCTCTCCAGCTTCTTCCGCGCCGCCCGGCCATAGTAACGTTTCGCGCCGATCCTTTGCTCGATAGCTGCCTGCATCCTCTCCCACTCCGCCCACTTCTCGGGGCTGCCTGTACCCCCTGCCTCGCAGTAGCTCCGATGCAGACCAAGCCATAGCTTCCGTGGAAACACAACATCCTCAGCTTGTGGCAGCAGGCGGGTGAGGACTTCTACGCTCTCAAGACAAGCCCGAAAGTCTTTCGTCCTCTCCAGGTCTGCCTCCAATTGCCCCATCCTTGCATCAAACTCCAGAACCGACCCATCCGGCAAGATTCGCTTCGCCAGTACTTGCCCCCGAGCGAAGCTTTCCGCCGCCTCGATGTATTGCCCTTGCTCCAAGCGGTGGCGCCCCTCGATGTTGGCGAACTTCACTTGGTCCAGTGCTGGTTGGGATGGGTTCTTACTCAACATTGCCTGTCCTTGGGCAAGGTAATTCTGCAGGGCCGCTGTGTCGCCTTTCTCCAAAGACAGCACTGCGAGATCAACAAAATCAACCAATGAGGCAAACCCGGGCCGGGAGATTAATCCCGGCATGAACTTCGTTGCCGCCGCGAAGTCGCCTTGCAACATCGCAATCCAACCCTCAAAACCGTCCAGGCCTCTCCTTTGTGGGTCATCTTTAGGAAGCGCGCCAAATAGGGCTTCCTTTGCCTCGGCCAATAGCGCCTTGCCTTCTGCAAAGTTGCCCAGCTCTACTTGCATGCTGGCCAGGACGATCTTTGCGTTGGCCGTATTGGCGTGCTGGGGCCCCAGAAACTTTGCCCGGATGGCGACCGCTTCCCGCTGCAAGCGCACCGCATCCAGCCTCTTGCCCTGTTCCCAGCGCAGGATCGTGAGATTGTTCATTGCCGATGCGCGCCGCAACTGGCTGTAATTGTCTTCGCCCTTGGTTGCGGCAATGAATTTGGCAAAAGCATCGGCGGCAGCTTGCAACTCGCCGTTCAGGCGCAAAACTGTTCCCAGGTTCAACATGGCCCCGGAGGCATCGGCAACCTGGACGTTTTTCCAGACTTTATACTCTTCCAGGTTCTTGCGGCCCAGTTCGATGGACTTCTGGAAATCTCCTTTTTCCATAGCCGTTAGGCTTAGCAAGTCGCGCGCCGCGATGCGTTGCCCGAAAGCCTCGGGCCGCGGCTCGGCCAGCGCGTAGGCCAACGTTGCATACTTCTCGGTTTCTTGGAAGTTGCTTAACTCATAGTGCGAGTCGGCCAGCCGTTCATAGGCTGCAGACTTTTCCAACACCGGCGCATCCGGCTGGCTCTCATAAAGGGCCACGGCTTCCTTGGCATACTGCAGTGATTGTGCCTTCAAACCCAACCCATAATAGGCGTTGGAAATGGTTCGCAAGAGGCGAGCCTTGATCAATGGTGGCTGGTCTTTGCGCTCGGAAAGCCGCTTCGCCCCTTCATCCAAAAGTTCCCGCGCCGTCCTGGCGGAGCCCCTTCGCCTTACCCTCGGATCCGCAGACACAAAGGTCTCTTCCAGAAACTGGCTAACCGCCTCTGCATTGGCCCGCTCGACTTCGGTTTGTTTCCGCGCCTGTTCCGCCCTTTGCACCTGTACCAGCAGCCCGACCAGCGAGCCCAACACCGCCAGCACCGCCACCGCCGCGATGGTCACCGGAACCCGGTGCCGCCGCAGGAACTTCCCCATCCGGTAGCGTTGCGAGCCTTTCCTTGCTTCCACCGGACGGTCTTCCAAATAGCGCTGCAAGTCTTCGCTCAGCGCCGCCACGCTGGGGTATCGCTCTTCGGGCTCTTTGCGTAAGGCCTTTAGAACAATCTCGTCCAAGTCGCCTTGCAGTTGCTGGCGTAATTCAGGCGCGGCCGCGCGCTCGCTGGGCCGCCTTACTTCCGTCTCGCACACCGCCGCCACAATCGCCCCCGGCGAAGTATCTTTCGCCCGGTAAGGCCGCTCTCCGCTCAGCAGCTCGTAAAGCATAATCCCCAGCGAATAAATGTCCGTGGCCGTCGACAGCTCCTGCCCCCGCACCTGCTCCGGGCTCGCGTAATCGGGCGTCAACAGGCTGCTGCCTTCCAGAGTCAGGCTGCCGTCCGCGCTCAAAACTTTCGCGATGCCAAAGTCCAGCAGCTTCGCTTCGCCCTGCGCATTCACTAGAATGTTGCCGGGCTTCAAGTCCCGGTGGATCAGCAGCCGCCGGTGCGCGTAATCCACGGCCGCGCACACTTTCTGGAACAGCGCGATCCGTTCCCGCACGCCCAGCTTGTGCTCGGAACAATACCGGTTCAGCGGTACGCCGTCCACCAGTTCCATGGCCAGAAAGGGCAGCCCTGTCTCCGTTTGGCCACCATCAATCAAGCGCGCAATGTTCGGATGTTCCAGCTGCGCCAGGATCCGCCGCTCTTGCCGGAAACGCTCCGCCGCCTCGGAACTCCGCCCCAACTGCCGGATCACTTTCACGGCCACCGTCTGCGCAAAGTCTCCCTCCACGCGTTCGCCCAGCCACACCTCGCCCATACCGCCCCGCCCCAAGAGCCGCTCTAAGCGGTAGGGCCCCGCCATGTCGCCCGGCACAATCTCGGCCGTCACCGCCGCCGCTTCCCGTTCCAAGGCCCGCGAGATGCTCCCCTTATCCTTGGCTTCCGCCGCCAGCAAACTCTCCACTTCCTCCCGCACACGATTGCCCAGACCGTCAAGATAAGCTTCGCGATCCACCCCCTCCCGCTCGCTTGCTTCCAAAAACGCCTGCTCGATCGCCTGCCAATCCTGAGGGTTCATTCCGCTCCGCCCTTCTTTTCGGTAAATTCCCGCATAAGCCACGCTTTGCCCGTTTTCAAATCCTGGAAGACCGTGCGTCGCGACACGCCCAATGCCTCGGCAATTTCCTCCTGCGCCAAGCCGCCAAAGTAGTGCAACTCCAAAACATCGGCCTTGCGCGCATCAAACACCCGCAATTTCTCCAAACCCCGTTCGATATCCAACACGTCCACCAACTCGGCACCCCCCGCGGCCTCGTCCCCACGCAAGGCTAAGGTTGCTTGCGGCCCGCCGCGTTTGGCCCGCCCTCTGGCCCGCGCATGGTCGACGAGAATCCGCTTCATCAAGCGCGCCGAAAGCGCAAAAAAGTGCGCCCGGTCCTGCCAGGCGATCTCCGAGCCCGCCATCCGCAAATAAGCCTCGTTTACCAGCACTGTCGGTTGCAGCGTCAGCCCGTTTTCCCCCCGCATCGAACGCCGCGCCAGCTTGCGCAACTCCTCATAGACCAGGGGAATCAACTGCTCCGCCGCCCCCGGCTCTTTCTCTTTCCAACGCCGCAGCAGCGTGGTTGCATCCATGCTGGCCGTCCACTTCCCGGTTTCTTGCAATTCGTCGCGCATTCTATTTCCTTCGCCTCTTCTTTGGGGTCTGCAGGTTTTTTTCTTGGTGACTTCCCAAAATGAATTCCTTTGTCGCTTCCCCTTTCAACAGCGACATTTCGCGAGAAACTTCGCAATTCCAAACCCAAAAAGGAGATCGGCCATGCTTTCCCCTCAAGCTTGTTCCCGAATGATTACTACTCTGGCGGTGCTCCTCGTAGCGGCATCCGCGCACGCCTCCGTTTTCCCGCTCGATGTCCATCCTACGGCCGCGGATGCCCCAATCCGCTTTGAAGCCGAACAAAGCCAAGTGGTGGATACCGGCACGGGCTACCAGGTGACTGGGGACGTTGCCCTCGTTACCCCCGGGCGCCGCTTTGTGCTGACCGGCTCCGACCTCTTCTTCGCCTTCGCCCCCGGTACCCGCACCATCGAGCGGGTTCGTGGCCGTGCCTACGTTCCTTCGCCATACGAAGGCCCGAACGTCACGATCAAACAACCCGCCCTTGCCGAATTTGGCATGGACTTGGGCAAAAACATTGAGTACCAAATTCCCCTCCAGCCCGAGAGAACCTATCTCTACTTTAAGTTCGACGCCGGCTTCGCCATGGAAATCGGGGCTACCGGCGACGAAGCGGACACGAAACCCTTAACCCTGGCCATCCCCGCCGGCATCAATGCTCTGATGCTCATCGACCCCACCGACCCCTTCTTCTTCGTCTCCGGTGGCGTCCTGCTGCCCGAAGGCATGCAGAAGGGCGAGGATTCTCAACCCTCCGAGCAGGAGGAACAAAAGAAGGACGACGAGTCCGACAGCCCCGAATCCCTTGGTTTCGGTGTGAGTGTCCAATCCTTGATCCCCTTCCGCCCCGCCGTCACCTATGGCATCGAGGGCAAGGCGAGGGAATTTAACGGCAACCGCATCCTTACTGGCTCGCTTCCCTTGGGCAAGCTTCCGGTGGTTTTCACGGGCACCATGATTAGCGACGTGATGCAGCCCGGTTCGAGTGAAAAAGCCATCGACCCGCTCGGCATCGGCTTCGGACCCTATGCGCAGGCCGGCATCAATGGCCAATTTGATTTCGGCTTTCCCTTCCTGAAGGTGAAGAAGCTGGGCGCCTTGGCGGAATTTGGTTTCCGCTTGGGCAAAGCAACCGCCGCGCTGGAAATTGTCAACGGCAAGCAGCACGCCTACTTCAGCGGCATCATGTCGCCGGACACCTCGTGGGTGCCGGACATCATGCCCATCAAGCCCGAGCGGGAAGAGCGTAGCTACGTCTATGTCAGCTCCGACCTGCAGGATTTTGTCATCGGCAGCGAAAGCCGCTACGCCGTTGATGCTTCGGCACTCGGCAAAATGGCCGGCATCGACCTTGGCGACATCTTTGTCGTCGAAGGCTCCACGCGCATCGACTCCCGCGGCATGCGGCTTACAGGCGAAACCAGCGACAACCTCGGTTCGCTCGGCTTCTCCTCTCACCGCAAGGTGGAACTTTGGATTCCCTTTGACGAAAGCCTCAGCGGTTATCTCTTGCTCGATGGCGCCAACCGCGTCATGACATTACGCATCCAGGGCCAGGCCCGCTTCGACAAAACCGGCGCCGTCATCTCGGGCCGCCTCGACACCAATCAATTGGACATCGAAGTCCGCAGCGGCCTCCAGCGGCAAAACGATGGCCGCATGATGTTCTTTGGCGATATGACCGTCCCGCAAGCCTGGCAACTTGGGGCGCAGCAAAGCATCGCCGCGGAAGCCGAAGCCCACAAAGCGGCCTTGGCGAAGTTCACCGACGAACTCAAAAAAGCCACCGAAAATTACGAATTCGAACTGAGCCTGCGCGGGATGCGGCGCATCATGCCCGGCATCTGCGACCAGATCATTGATGCCCTCTACTGGGCCGAGCGCACCGCGCACAAACGCATTGACGACCGTTGGCCCTGGTACGCCCCCGGCAAAGGCAATGCCAAATCCGCGGCATCCAATGAATTTGCCCGCCACCGCAGCCGCATTGCCACCCTTAAGACGCGCGTCCAAAGCCAGCATACCGAGACGGTCCGCCGGGCCTTGCTCACCGCCATTAATGATGTCCTCAACAACAAGACCATCACCATCCGCGTCTCCGTGGTTGGCACCGTCTACAGCGGCCGCACCATCACCACCTCGCAAGAACAACAACTGCTGCGTGCCCGCGACGGCGTGCTGCAACTTCCCGCCGCCTCTTCCCGGAAAGTAAGCGCCGAACGGGCCTGGAAAGAAGCCCCGAAGCGGGAAGAACTCATGGCCATGGGCGACGCCATTGCCCAGAACATCACGTCCCGCATTCCCCGCATCCAAGCGATCGGCTTCTCTCAATACCTCGGGCCGGAGCCACTCCGCTTAAGCGTTCGGGTTAGCGCAGGCGGCTCGACCCGCACCCTTGTGCTGGGCTTCTCCATGAATAATCTGGGAGACTTCGGAAGGGAGATTGGCCGCTCGATTGCGAATCTGTTCTAGCTAAACGCTCACCACCGGGCAGGGCGAACTGCGGATAATGCCATATTCATGGCTCCGCAAGCGTCCTGCCGCATCTGCCGCGCTGCCTCGTGCGATCACGAGCAGGGCGGCATTTTCGCGTCCCGCGCACTCGGCGGCCACCGTTCCCGGTTCGCCTTCTTCCACCACCAAACGCGCCGTCAATTGCAGGCGCTCTAACAATTCCTCCGCCGCCCGCTTGGCTTGCCCCGCCAAAGGTTCCCAGGCCACGGCATGCACCACAATCAATTCCGCCTCGTGTTCGGCGGCAAAGGCGCTGGCCCAGCCCAGCACGTCCTCGCTCTCCGGCCCTAAGTCAATTGCGCACAGGACTCTCGCGAATTGGATTTCCTCTAAACGCGGCGCTTCCGCGGCATGTACGCCGGTCCAAACCGGGCACTTCGCATCGTGCAGCACTTTGGCCGTTACGCTGCCCAACAGCAAACGCCGGAAAAGGCCCAGGCCGTGCGTCGGCATCATAATCAAATCCACGGCATGCCGCTGGGCGTAGGATACGATCTCGCTGGCCGGGTCGCCTTCCAGCACTTCGCGCACCACGGGAAAGGCTTCGAACACATCACTCAAGTGGTACTTGATGCTTTGTTTGGCCTCGCGCAAGCGCTTCTCGTATTGCTCCATCAGCGATGTGCCCGCGAACTCGGGAGCGAAAAAGACATCTTCGCGCCGCCCTGCCACGTGCAACAAGTGAATCTCGGCTTCGAATCGCCCCGCCATGTCGGCTACGTAATTAGCCGCCGCCGCCGAACGGGCCGAAAAATCGGTGGGGAACAGAATCTTCTTAATTTGAAACATTTTGTACCTCTTGCGTTTTATTCAAAGCGCGTGCTCAACACCGGGCAGGGCGCCTCGCGGATCGTTTCGTAAAGCTGGGACCACAGCCGCCCGATGGTGTGCCGCGCGTGCCCTCGCCCCATCACCAGCAAATCCGCCGCCTCGTCCAGGCAAACGCTTTGCACGCCCCGCGGCACCAGGTCGCACTCCACCCTCACGCCCGCTCCCAGGGCCAGCTTTTTGTCCAACTCGAGGAGCGCCTCTTCCGCCTCGCTCATCAGCTTTTCGCGATAGGGAGTGAAATCAAAGTCCCAGGTCACCTGTGGCGGCTCCACCACGTGCGTCAAAACAAGACGGGCATCAAATATTTTGGCCAATTGGCCCGCCCGCCGCGCCACTTGTTCCTGGTGTTCGCGGTCGCCGCCCAGCGCGCAAACAATCGTCCGGTAATGCGTTTTGGCGCGCTCCGCGCTGAAGTGCTCCGGCACACCGGTCCACACGGCGCACTCCACGTCGTGCATTACTTTTGCCGCCACGCTGCCCAACAACAGGCGGCGCACTACACCCGCGCCGTGCGTGGAAAGCATAATCAGGTCCGCCCGGAAATGCTTCTCCGCTTTGGCAATCCCCAAAGCTGCTTCTCCATCCAATAGCACTCGTGCGGCCGGAATCTCGCCAAAATGCAGGTTGGCAAACTCCGCCAGCGCCGCGTGCTCCTGCGTCCGCTGGTCTTCCGGCACCGGCATCAAGGGCACACTACCCAAAAAGTCGCCCGACACCTCCGGCAATGGGTAGAGCGGCACGACGTGCAGCAATATCAACTCCGCGCCCATCGTCTTCACCATTTCCTTCACGTAAGGAACGGTGGCAATGCAATTGGCGGAATAGTCAACGGGGAACAGAATTCTTTCGTAGATTGGCATGGCGGTTGTCCGCCTTCATCCTATGCAATCCAGCCGCCAAGCGAAAGAGGCCGGATTTAGCGAAATTTTGGTTTTCGTTGGGCGATTTCACCCAATCGGCTGCGCCATTCCGCCTAGGCGCTTCTTTCGCGGCGGGCAGCCATCTCGCCCGCTGCCATTACCCCGCGCCGCACCCTTAGCCTTGTTGGCATCTCCGCGAATCCCAGCACCATTTGCCGCTGCTGCCGCTGGCTCAATTCCCCGAGGGCCTCCTGGGCCGTCCGCCACGCGGGCACCCACAGTATCTTGCCCACCCAATGCGCCGCGCCCGGAAATCGCCGCAACGAACGCGCGCCGTTCCAGGGCCAAGCCTGCGCCGCTACCCCAAATTCACCAAGCAAAGCGCACCAGTCTTCCCGCGTTCCGGCCAGCACTCGCCGGTCAAACTCCACAAAGTTTTCTCCCCAGCCCCGCAAGCCCGGCGCAAGGTTGGTCCAACGCGCTAAGCGGTATGCCCCCGTCGCCTCCACCACAATTTCCCGCGGCTCCGTCCACGGCAACAGCCCCTCAAATGCCGCCAAATCCCCTTCGCACGGCTCCAACAAGATCCGCCGCGTTTCGGTGTGCAATTGCCCCGCAACGCTCTCTTTCGCCAACCCGCCCGTCTCCGGGTCGACATCGGCCCATGCCACTACCCCCCCCTCTTGCTCCACCCGGGCAGCAACAGCGGGGCTCGACAACACGGAAAGAATGGTTTCGCCGCGCAATTTCGTATTCGACCATAGTTACGATCGGCCGTCCAGCGCGAAAACCGTAGCGCAAACATTTCCTTTGTTTCCAGCTACTTCCTACGTGTGGCCCCTGCGGGCTTGTGCTACTCTGAGATCTTGTCATGCGTGTGCCTGAACTCATCCAACGTAAGCGCGACGGCGAAGAACTAGACCGGGAAGAGCTTGCCGCTCTTGTCCACGGCTATACGCGCGGGGAAGTGCCCGACTATCAAATGTCCGCCTTCCTCATGGCCGTTTATTTCAAAGGCTTGACCGAAGCCGAGACGGACTCCCTTACCCAAGTCATGGTCGAAAGCGGCCAGCGCCTCGACCTCAGCGACCTGCCCGGGCTTAAAGTCGATAAACACTCCACCGGCGGCGTGGGCGACAAGACCAGCCTCATCGCTGCCCCCTTGGCCGCCGCTGCCGGCGTAATGATCCCCATGATCAGCGGCCGCGGTCTGGGCTTCACCGGTGGCACCATCGATAAGCTCGAAGCCATTCCCGGTTTTAACGTCAACTTGTCGATCGACCAATTTAAGGCCCAGCTCGCCGCCCACAACTTGGCCTTTATTGGCCAAACCGTCGACATCGCGCCCGCCGATGGCCGCTTGTATAGCCTCCGCGACGTCACCGCCACCGTGGAAAGCATTCCCCTCATCGCCAGCTCCATCATGTCCAAGAAGATTGCCGTCGGCCTCGACGCCATGATTCTCGATGTCAAGGTGGGCACCGGCGCCTTCATGAAGCGCCAGGTAGACGCCCGCCGCTTGGCCCAATTGATGGTCGGCATTGGCCGCCGCCTGGATAAGCGCGTCCAAGCCTTGATCACCGACATGAACCAGCCGCTCGGCTACGCCGTCGGCAACGCGCTCGAAGTGATGGAAGTTTCCCAAACCCTGCAAAACTCGGGCCCCATCGACTTGACGCGCCTCTCCCTCGAACTCGCCGCGCGCATGATCCACCTCGGCAAGATCACCAACACCCTCGACGAAGCCCGCGAACTGGCCCAAACCAAGCTCCTTGATGGCTCCGGCTACCGCAAGCTGAAAGAAGTGATCGCCGCGCAAGGTGGCAACGCCGCCGTCCTCGACCACTTTGACCAGCTCCCCAACGCTACCGGCGTGCGCGAAATCGTTTCGCCCCGCGGCGGCTATGTTAGCGCCATCGACGCCGAAGACATTGGCCGCGCCGTCATGATGATCGGCGGCGGTCGCGTCAAAAAGGAAGACTATATCGACCCCGCGGTGGGCATCATCCTCGAAGTCAAGACGGGCGAAAAGGTGGAAGCGGGCTCTGTTCTCTGCCGCCTTTACCATACCTCCGAAAACAACGTCGACGATGCCGCGGACCTCGTGGAAGGCGCCTTCCGCATCTCCTCCTCCGCCCCCGAGCAGCGCGAAATCATCCTTGAGGTTGTAGGGTAAGCTAACTTTCCCATGCGATTGCCCATCGCCATCCTGTTTGCATTAGTCCTGCTGAACGGCCAGCTTGCGGCCCAGTCGTGGCCAGAGCCGATAAGTCAACCCTGGACTTTCGCTGACCTGGATGGCGACAGTGACCTGGAGTTGGTGGTAACCCAAGTCAAGGGTCACTCGGGCGGCTTGCGTGCACTTACTCCTCGCGTTGCTCCCACCGGGTCTTGGTTCCCCAGTGCCGCTCTTGGCCAAGCCCAATACGTCCTGCGAGTGCGGGACGCGGATGCGGACAAGGACCTCGACATTTTCCTTGTCGACGCTTTTTCCCGGAGGGAACTCAGTTGGTGGGAAAACAAAGGCCAAGGTCGCTTCGTTTCAGGTAACCCGCGCCAGATGCGGCGCTCTTCGGTTCCCGCCGGAGCGTCCATGCATTCCGCTTCTTACTCGCCTCCTCGTTCGCCAGGCGGACTCCCGCGGTCCGCGCAATCCAATCCTGTCCCGTTTTTTGTCTCCGCCTTGCTTGTTTCCCAGCGGTATGAAGCGAGCTCCCTGGCTTTTTTCTTTCCTTCCTTCTCCTGCTTTGCCCACCCACTCCGCGGCCCCCCCCAGCATCCGCAGCCTGACTTGGCCTAAGCCCGCCTTGCGGGCTGGAAGTGTGTTTGTTGCAAAGGAGAATTTCCCATGCTGTTGCCTTCAGCAGCCATTGCGCTGTTGTGTCTATCTGCGCAGGTCCATGATCCAGACGAGGCTAACTTAGCCGGCGCAAGAACAAAGATTCCCGAACCGATGGTTTTCGACTTAATTCGCCCTCTCGGGGCGGCGAAAGGAGAGGTGGAAGTCAATTCGCTCTTTCGGGCCTTTCCGCAACGCTCTGGGCGGGCGCTGAAGTGGGCGCCGGAGGTTGAATTCACTCTCTTCGATGGGGTCGGCATCGAGTTTGAGCTTCCCCTCAACAACCAGACCATTGAAAGCACGAAAATTGCGGGCCAAGCCACGCTGCCAGGACCCAACCCCAAGCATTTCATCCACGGCTTGCAGGGTATTTGGGAGGATCTGCGCCAAACCTCCGGTGGACAGGCAGACATGCTTTATCTGCTGGGTTACCGTTGGAATCGCCAATGGAGCCTCTTCACCATGACTGGTGCACGCCGCCAGTGGAATGGCTCCTTGGCGCACAGTCTTTTAGCAAACCAAACGATTTTTTATCAGCCCAACAAACGCGTCGTTTTTGGTTTGGAGTCAAACTTTCAAGGCCGCACACTGGACGAGCGCTCCCTCTTGCTCATGCCGCAAGTGCACTTCAAACAAGGCCGCCTCAATTTTCAGATGGGGACTGGTGCGCAAAGGACCGAGTCGGGTGCAAAGCTGGTGATCGGCTGGCGTATTTCGCGGGAGTTTTAACCCGATGCGTTAGACTGATTGGATTCCTCATGGACCGCTTCACTGGCCTTCTCGGCATTGCCGCCATCTTGGCGCTCTGCTATCTGCTCTCCACCGCCCGCTCCCACATCCGCCCCCGGCTTTTGTTCTGGGGCCTTGGGCTGCAATTCACCTTTGCCGTCCTGGTTCTGCGCACACCCTTCGGCCAGGTTTTCCAAGCCGCTTCTACCGCCGTTAATGCTCTATTGCATTATTCGGAAGAAGGAGCGGCTTTTCTCTTTGGCGAACAACTCGGCAAAAGTAGTGGACCCTACAGCGTGATCTTCGCCTTCCAGGTGCTGCCCATTGTCATCTTCATCGCCAGCCTCTTCAGCGTGCTCTATTACTTTGGCGTGATGCAGGTGGTTATCCGCGCCATGGCGCGATTGATGCGCCGCACCATGGGCGGCTCGGGCGCCGAATCCACCAACGTCGCCGCCAGCATCTTCATGGGCCAAACCGAAGCGCCGCTCACCATCCGGCCCTTCCTCGGCGGACTCACGGAAAGCGAACTCTTCACCATCATGGCCAGCGGCATGAGCCACGTTTCCGGCGCCGTCATGGCCGCTTACGTGAAGTTCGCCGATGTCTCCATCGAACACCTCCTAACCGCCGTCATTATGACCGCCCCCGCCACGTTGCTCTTGGCCAAGATGTTGGTGCCCGAAACGGGCGAACCCGTCACCGCGGGTGAAGTGAAAATTGAAGTGGAAAAGCCTGGCATTAACGTGATTGACGCGGCGGCGCGCGGCGCGGGCGACGGGCTCCAATTGGCGCTCAACATCGGCGCCATGCTCATCGCCTTCTTAAGCCTCATCGCCCTGCTCAATGGCATCCTCCAAGGCGTTGGCTTGCCCACTCTCCAAACCATTCTCGGCTACGCTTTCGCACCCGTTTCCTGGCTTTTGGGCGTGGCTTGGAAGGATTGCCAAACCGTGGGCCAATTCCTCGGCACGCGCCTGGTGCTGAACGAATTTGTTGCCTTTATCGAACTCGGGAAACTCAAAGCCACGCTCGACCCCAAGAGCTTCACCATCGCCACCTTCGCCTTGTGCGGCTTCGCCAACCTAAGCTCCATCGCCATTCAAGTCGGCGGCATTGGAGCACTCGCGCCCTCGCGCAAAAGCGATATCGCGCGCTTGGGGCTACGCGCCGTCCTGGCCGGAACGCTGGCCAATTTCATGTCTGCCTGCATTGCGGGGATTTTGCTATGAAAGAATCGCTCGACTTTTTGCGCGCCCGTTTGACGAAAACATATCCCACTGCGATTGTTTTGGGCTCGGGCCTGGGTCCTCTGGCCGACGAAGTGGAAGACGCAAGCGTTTTCGCCTACGAAGACATCCCCGGATGGCCGCGCTCCACCGCCGTCGGCCACGCCGGGAAGCTGGTCTTTGGCCAACTCGCGGGCCGTCCCGTTGCCGTGATGAGCGGCCGCGCGCACTACTACGAGGGCCACTCCATGGAAAAGGTGGTTTGGGGCGTTCGCGTCCTGGCCCAATTGGGCGCGCAGCAATTTCTTCTCACCAACGCCGCCGGCGGCATCCAACTGCGTTATTCCCAAGGCACGCTCGTGCTCATCACGGACCACATCAATCTCCAAGGCGCCAACCCCTTGGTCGGTCCGAACGACGATTCGCTCGGCCCCCGCTTTCCGGACATGACCTACGCCTATTCGCCGCGCTTGCGCCAACTTGCCCTTACCCAAGCCAACGCCCACGGCATTCCCCTCGAACAGGGAGTTTACGCCGCCCTCAGCGGACCCACCTACGAAACACCCGCCGAAATCCGCTTTTTGCGCACCATTGGTGCGGACCTCGTGGGCATGTCCACGGTGCCGGAAACGATTGCTCTCAACCACATGGGCCGCGAAGTCTTGGGCCTGAGTTGCGTTACGAATATGGCTGCCGGCGTATTGGACCAGCCCATCAACCACGAGGAAGTCTTAGAGACGGGCCGCGCCGTGCGGGAGCGCTTCTCAACGCTCGTCAAGGCAATCGTCGCCGCTCTTTAGCCGGTTCTGCCCCTTAACTACTTGTAGTGCTGGTCGTCCAGCTTGCGCAAGTCCAGCTTCGCCGGCAACACGCCCACGGTCACAATCGCGAACGTAAACACCTTCGTATCTGGCTCCAAGTGCCCGCCATAGCCCTTCGGCCCCGTCGACAGCGTAATGTGCGCGTGCACCTTTCCATTCAGCACCGCGCCCTGCATGGCGAGAATGTCCGCGGGTTCGTCCAGCTTCACAAAGATGTCCTTAGCCGGGATGGTGGCGTTGTCCACGGCGTGCGTGTGGGATTTAGTCACGCTCCCAAAGCCACCTAGGAAAATAGCGTTTTCGATCTTTTGCTCCTTCATTTGTTTCTGCAGTTCCGCCAACAGGTCTGTGCCATTCTTGCAGCGGATAATCACGACGCGCTCAAATTGCGTCGGGATGGCGTAGGAAGTAGGCACGGGTGCTTGAGCAAATGCGGCCAGCGCCAGAAGTGTCGTCAACATGGCCGAGAGTCTATCAGGCGACAATGAAATTTGGAAATGTCCCCTTTGCGCGCGCTCCGAAAATTCACGAGCACCGACGGTACGGTTCGCTATTTGTTTGGCCTTGAAGATGGCCGCACCGTGGAAAGCGTCTTTCTGCCGGAGGCCTACCGCGATACCTTCTGCCTTTCCAGCCAAGTGGGCTGCGCCGTCGATTGCCAGTTTTGTTTAACGGCGAAAATGGGCCTTGAACGGAACCTAAGCGCGGAAGAGATCGCCGGCCAAGCGCGCTTCTTGCTCGCCCAGCGCAACACCAGCCAATTGGCCAAGCCCGTCAACGTGGTGCTCATGGGCCAGGGCGAGCCCCTCTTAAACCTGGACGCCGTGCTCGAGGCCTACCGCCTTATGACGGACCAGCGCGGCATGGCCATCGCCCCGCGGCGCATTTGCCTCTCTACCTCGGGCATAGTGCCCAAGCTCGTGGAACTGGGCCAACATCGCCACCGGCCCCGCCTCGCCATCAGTTTGAACGCCTCCACGCAGGAACAGCGCGAGGCCATCATGCCCATCACACGCAAGTACCGCCTGGCCGATTTAATCGCCGCCTGCCGCGAGTTTCCGCTGAAAAAGGGCGAGCGCATATTCTTCGAATACGTGCTACTAGCCGGGGTGAATGATGCCGACGACGACGCTCGGCGCGTGGTGGAGTTGCTGCGCGGCATTCCCGCCGTGGTGAATCTCCTGCCCTGGAACGCGGGCCCGGGATTGCCCTTTTCCCGCCCCAGTGAAGAACGCACCGCCAGCTTCCACGCCATCGTCGCGCGCGACATGCTTTGCTATGTGCGCAAGACCCGCGGCGAAGACGTGCTCGCCGCCTGCGGCCAATTGAAGCTCGTGGAGCTAGAGGCCGTAGGCACGCCGGGCGTTTAGCGCATAGAAGGCGCCTGCTTCCTTCGGCGGTGTCAATTGATGAAAATTGTCGGCGTACGTGCGCCAGTGCCCCGCGCTATTGGGCCAATCGCTTCCGTACATCAGTTGCTCTGGCCCGAACACCTCCCACATCAGCGCAATGCGCTCCCGCGCCGCTGCTTCTTCTCCCTGCGGTATGTAGCTTACTTTGGCGAAAAGTTTGCGCGCGGCCAACTCGCGCAGCACCTGCGGGTCCGGCTGCGGCATGCTGGGCAAATGGTCCAGCACCAGCGTTAATTCTGGCGCCGCATCGCTGGCGCGCAACAAGGCCAGCAAGAGTTCGGGCGTTGGGTTGGCGGCGTCCAAGGCTAGGCCCCGGCGCGCTAGCTCCCGCAAACCCTCCTGGAAGGCAGGCCGCGCCAGCGCGGCGCCCAGGTCCCGTCCCCACAAATTGCCATAACGAATGCCGCGAAACTTGGGATAGTGCTGCAGCCGATCCAGTTGCGCGGCAAAGTCTGGCGCTGCGGGTTCCAGGTTGCCCACCACCCCCACTACAAAGGCATCGTGCTGCGTGCTGCGCAGTACCCATTCGTTGTCTGCCGCCCACGGGCTGGCCTCCACGTGAATGGCGCTGCTTACTCCCAGATCGCCGGCGATTTTGGCCAGCCGCTCCGTTGTGCTGGGCAAGGCCAGCTTCCCCGGCCAGGGCACGCCCTGCGCACGCGCCGGATCAACAAGATGAATGTGGGCATCGAGAATTTCCATAAGCTCCCCCGTGGATCTTCGATAGTATCTTGAGTGCCTATGATTTTGCCGGAATTGGGTATGGGTTGCGCGCCGGTGGGCGAGCTTTTTACCAAGGTCAGCGAAGCCGCTTCGCTCGATACCTTCCAAACCGCCTACGATGCGGGCATTCGCCTTTTCGATACCGCGCCTTGGTATGGCACCGGGCGCAGCGAACTGCGCGTGGGCACCGGCCTGCGGGACTTGGACGACGTGCAAGTCTTAACCAAAGTGGGCCGCGTCTTGAAGCGTGGCACGAACCTCGAAGCCGCGCGCTGGTGGAAGGGCGGCTTGCCCTTTGAAGTGCACTTTGACTATTCCCGCGACGGCGTATTGCGCAGCTTCGAAGACAGCTTGCAGCGCTTGGGCCGCGCGAAGGTAGCCGGCCTCGCCATTCACGACCTCGACCTTGTCTACCACCACACCTGGCCGGAAGTGGAGCGCCGCTTTGCGGAACTCGAAAACGGCGGATTTGCCGCGCTCGAAGAGTTGCGCCTCGCGGGCGACACCCTTTGGATTGGCGCGGGCATCAACCGCCCAGGCCTGATTCCGGAATTCCTCAAGCGCTTCACACTCGATTACTTCCTCGTCGCCATGCCCTACACGCTGCTAAACCAGGAGGGGCTCAGCGAACTCGACGAATGCCGCCGACGTGGCGTGCGGGTGATTATCGGTGCGCCCTTCGCCAGTGGCTTGTTGGCTAAGGGCTCCAAGCGCCCCGCAACTTACGATTACGCCCCCGCCCAAGCGGCCAAGGTGGAAAAGGCCGCGCGCCTCGAAGCAGTTTGCGAGCGGCACGGAGTGGACCTGCCCGCCGCCGCTCTCCAGTTTGTGCTGGCCCACCCGGCCGTCCTCAGCGTCATCCCTGGCTTTTTGAATGGCGAAGAGGCCCGTAGCGCCGTCGGATTCCTGCAACAAAAAATACCCTTTGTGTTTTGGGAAGATTTGCGCGCCCAAGGGCTGATCGACGCTTCCGCCCCCGTACCCGCCCCGTGAGAACATAAGCGGAATCATGGGAAAACTTCAGGACAAAGTAGCCCTCATCACGGGCGGCGCCTCCGGCATCGGCTACGCCATCGCGCAGCGGTTTCTCAACGAAGGGGCCATCGTTGAAATTCTGGATTGGCAACAAGCAGATCTAGACCGCGCCACCTCTGCCCTTAATGTGGGTGGGCAGCGTGTCAGTGGCCATCGATGCGACGTCAGCGACCACGCCATGGTGGACGCGACAATTGCCTCCATCCACGCCCGACACGGCCGCCTCGACATTCTCGTCAACAACGCCGGCATTGCGCACGTCGGAAATGCCCTCACCACCACTCCCGCAGACTTTGAGCGCATCCAGCGCGTGAACGTCTTTGGCCCCGCCAACGTCACCCGCGCCTTCCTGCGCCACATGGTGGCCGACGCGCGTCCCGGCGCCATCGTCAACCTTGCCTCTTGCTTAAGCGTCATGGCCATTGCCGACCGTTTCGCCTATGGCACCAGCAAAGGCGCCGTACTTGCTATGACCTATTCGGTGGCGAAAGACTTCCTCGCCCAAGGCATTCGTTGCAACGCCCTCCTGCCGGGCCGCGTGCACACGCCCTTTGTCGATGGCTTTATCGCCAAAAACTATGCAGGGCGCGAGGACGAGATGTTCGATAAACTGTCGAAAGCGCAGCCGATCGGCCGTATGGCAACCCCCGATGAAATCGCCGTCGCCGCGCTGTTTTTGGCCAGCGACGAAGCCTCGTTCATTACCGGCATCGGGCTTCCCGTCGATGGCGGCACGCTTTCCTTACGTTAGAGAGACGAAAACATTATGAAGCTGATACGTTTTGGCGTTCCGGGCCAGGAAAAACCGGGCTTGATCTTGGCCGACGGCCGTTGGGTAGATGCCTCCGGCTTTGGCGGCGATTGGAATGAAGCTTTCTTTGCCGGCAATGGCTTGGAGCGCTTGCGCAACTGGGCCGCCGCCGAAGCGGATGCCGCCCCCACGGTAGATCCCTCCACGCGTCTGGGTCCTTGTGTGGCCCGCCCCAGCAAGTTGATCTGCATCGGCCTGAACTATGTCGACCACGCCAAAGAGTCCGGCATGGATATCCCCAAGGAGCCCATCCTCTTCTTCAAAGCCACCTCTTCGCTCGTCGGCCCTAACGATGACCTCATCATCCCCAAAGGCTCCGAGAAGACCGATTGGGAAGTGGAACTCGCCATTGTCATTGGCAAGCATGCCAGCTATGTCAGCGAAGCTGATGCCCTCGATTACGTCGCCGGCTACGCCCTGCACAACGACTACAGCGAACGCGCCTGGCAATTAGAGCGCGGCGGGCAATGGGTGAAAGGCAAAAGCTGCGACACCTTCGCCCCCCTCGGACCCTTCCTGGCCACCCGCGACGAAATCGCCGACCCCCACAACCTGAAACTCTGGCTGAAGGTGAACGGCGTCACCCGCCAGAACAGCTCCACCAACCAGTTGATCTTCAACGTCCCGAAGGTGGTCAGCTACATCAGCCAGTTCATGAGCCTGCTGCCCGGCGATGTCATTTCCACCGGTACGCCCCCGGGCGTGGGCCTGGGCTTCAAGCCCCCCATCTTCCTGCAACCCGGCGACGTCGTCGAACTCGGCATTGAAGGCCTGGGCGAATCCCGCCAAGTGGCCAAAGCCTGGAGCGCCTAAGCACCTCTGGTTTGCCGCATCGCTTCCCGGCTCACAATTTGATATATCTTCGGAGGCCAATGCTTCGCTTCCCGAAATATATCTTGCTACTTGGGCTCCCCTTCGCGGCCTTAAGCCAGGAAAGCAACGCCACCCTCAGCAACCCGTACACCTCCTCAGACGACATTGCCGGCGGCCAGCGGGCATTTCTCTCCCAATGTGCCGCCTGCCATGGCGCCGATGGCCGGGGTGGCAATGCCGGACCGGACTTGAGCGTTTTGAAGCGCGCCTCCTCCGATGAATCGCTCTACCAGATCATCAACAAAGGCATTCCGGGCACGGTAATGCCCGGCTCTTCGTCCAACACCTCGGGCATCTGGCAATTGGTTGCTTATGTACGTTCCATCGCCGCCAATCGCCAGGTCAAAGCTTCCGGCAATGCCCGCCGCGGCGAGGATCTCTACCGCCAGCATGGTTGCGCCCGTTGCCACCAAACCACCGCGCCCGAGCTCTTCACCCTTGCCCGCACCCGCTCGCCGTTGGAGCTACGCAACTCCATTCTTCAGCCACAAGTTGAAGTAGGGGACGCCTATTGGAGCTTTCGCGCCAAGCTCGCCAGCGGCGCCACCGTAAGCGGGCAACGGCTGAACGAAGATTCAGAAACCATCCAGTACCGTACTCCGGAAGGGCAACTGCGGTCTTTGCGACGCCAACAGATAGAAGAAATTACGTGGGACCGCACTTCTCCTATGCCGACTTATGCGGACAAGCTAAATTCGGCCGACATCGATGATCTAATTGCCTATCTGCTGGAAGGACGGAACTAAGAACATGCTGCCCCTTCTCTGTTTAACGGCCCTCTTTGCGCAGGTAAGTCCAAATCGAATTCAGAATGCCAACCAGGAACCGCACAATTGGCTTACTTATAACGGAACTTACTCCAGCCAGCACAATAGCCCGCTCAACAAGATTAACCGCGCCAACGTGCACCGCTTGCGCCTTGCCTGGGTGCACCAGGCGAGGTCGCTGGAAAAATTCGAAGTCACGCCCTTGGTCGTTGACGGCGTCATGTACATCGTCGAAGCCCCCAATACCGTCCAAGCCCTCGATGCCTCTTCCGGACGCCTCTATTGGACCTATACCCACAAGTTACCCGAAGTTACCTATCCTTGCTGTGGGAGGGTTCACCGCGGGCTTGCTATCTGGCAAAACACACTCTACTTGACAACCCACGACGCCAAGCTGATCGCCTTGGACGCCTCGACCGGCCGCAAGCAGTGGGAAGTTACTGTGGCCGACTATAGAGACGGCTACTCGCTCACGGTGGCGCCCCTTGTGGTGGGCGATCGCGTCATTCTCGGACCCGCGGGCGGCGAACTTGGCATTCAAGGCTTCCTCGCCGCTTATAGCGCCGCCACGGGGAAGCTCGAA
Organism: Bryobacter sp.; assembly: GCA_033765085.1. GTDB lineage: Bacteria > Acidobacteriota > Terriglobia > Bryobacterales > Bryobacteraceae > Bryobacter. Next base: position 27,466 of record JANRIK010000010.1, read on the forward strand.
TGGCGCTTTAATATCATCCCCCATCCCGGTGAAGCTGGGCACGAAACTTGGGGCAACGATTCCTGGAAGTACGGCGGCGGTTCCATTTGGGTGACCGGCAGTTATGACCCCGACTTAAATCTCACTTATTGGGGCACGGGCAATCCCGGACCCGATTGGAACCCCTCCGCGCGGCCAGGCGATAACCTCTACACCGATTCCGTCATTGCGCTCGATGCCACCACCGGTAAGTTGAAATGGCACTTTCAATTTACACCCCACGACGAATGGGATTGGGACGCCGCACAAGTGCCCGTCCTTGCCGACATTACCTTTCGCGGGCAAATACGCAAAGTAATTCTTTGGGCCAATCGTAATGGTTTTTACTATGTTCTCGACCGCGCGACAGGCGAATTTCTCTTTGGCAAGCCCTTTGTAAAGCAAACTTGGGCCAAGGGACTCGACGATAGCGGCCGCCCACAGAAATTACCCAACCGCGGCCCCAGTCGCACCGGCACCCAAACTTGGCCGGGCGTACAAGGGGGAACGAACTGGTACGCGCCCGCTTATAGCCCGCGCACAAATCTATTCTTTTTGAATGCCTGGGAAGACTACCACAGCACTTACTTCACCTGGGAACAGGAGTACGAAAAGGGCAAATGGTACGCGGGCGGCGGCGTGAAGGCTCCCGTTCCCCCGACCAGCCGCGAGGCGATTGTCACACGCCCACCGGACCACGGTTATGCCACCATTCGCGCTCTGGACCCCGCTACGGCGCGCGTCGTGTGGGAGCATCCTTTGCGGGATATGAGCGAATCCGGTCTACTAACCACCGCTGGCGGTCTGCTCTTTAGCGGCAGCCGGGAAGGCCATTTTTTTGCTTTGGACGAGGCAACAGGTAAGAAGCTCTGGTCGCGCTACTTAGGCGGGCAGGTGATCGCGACACCCATTACTTACCAACACGAAGGTCAACAATACATTGCCATCGCCGCGGGAAATAGTTTGTTCACCTTTGCGCTTGCCGACTAGGGAGGAGAAGTAGCCTAGCCTACAAATAGTAGCCCTGCCGTGCACGGATCGTCACTTTCCCCACTCGCTTCGCCGCCGCTGGGCTTAGTTTCACCTCCAGGCGGCGGAATTGCTTCTCCGCCCCTGCGTTCGCCGGCGGCGCCACAAAGCTGAGTAAGTAGCGTCTGCGGGCATTGCGGAGCAATTGGGCAAAGGCCTCGTCGGCACGGTCGGTACGCAAAACTTCCCCACCTGTTGCTTCTGATAGTGCGAAGACATTGGCGAAACTAAAGTCTGGGTTCGCGCTGGCTGTCGGCCGGGGACGTTCTGCTTTCTTCGTCACCACAGAGTGCAACACGGTATCGGCGCCATAAAGCTTTTCGAGCACCAAGCTATCGGGAATCTGATAATTCAATCCCCGGTTGTCCGTCAGGATAACGATGGTGTTATAGGCAGGCTGCGCAGGAAGGTCCGCGAAGGCCTGCGCGGCGTCTACCAATGCTGCGTTAATACTGGTACCCGCCGGCATATCTACCGGACGCATGGCTTGGTCGAGAGCGTAGACCAAACGGTCTTTATCGCCCGTAAAGGGCCGGAAGTAATCCGTATCTTTCGTGAAGACCATCACCGCGGCTTTGTCGTTTGCCTCAAGCAGTTCCACCAATTGGCGCGCCCGGCGGCCGATTTGTTCAAGGTACTGCTTCATACTGCCACTAACATCCAAAAGTAATAAGACGCTCAAAGGTTGCTCCCCCACCCCACCATAGGTCAGCTTCACGGGCCGTCCTTCGTCCAGGACCAAGAAGTCCTCGGCACGCAAGCCCTCCACCGGACCTTTCCCATTAGCTACCAACACATCCAGGCGCACTTCTCGGGCCCCCGCGGCAAAGCGAACTTCCGCGTCCTGCTCTTGGCTTCCAAAGCCAGCACAGGGCAAAAGGGCGAGGGGAAAAATGTCGCGGCGTCTCATGCTGCGTTTATTGTAAGGAAGAGAGCCCATGCTGCTGTATAACGAATTGGCCCCTTGGTGGCCACTGCTTTCTTCGCCGGCCGATTACGCCGAAGAAGCTGCCTTTTTCACCCGCATCTTTCAAGAGCAAGGCAAAGACGTGCGCACTGTCCTCGAATTGGGCAGCGGGGGCGGCAACAATGCCTTTCACCTGAAGCAGCACTTCGCGCTCACGCTCAGCGATCCCGCCCCTGGCATTCTCGCCGTCAGCCGCGAACTCAACCCCGAATTGCCGCACCACTTGGGGGACATGCGCACCCTGCGCCTTGGACAAACCTTTGATGTTGTCTTTGTTCACGATGCTATTTGCTACATGACCTCGGAAGCCGACCTGCGCCAAGCCCTGCAAACGGCCTACGAACACACGCGCCCCGGCGGCTTCGCCTATTTCGGGCCGGACTATTTGCAGGAATCCTTTGCGGAAACTTGCGAGCAGGGCGGGGAAGACGGCCCCGACGGGCGCAGCCTACGCTACCTCACGTGGGTGAAGGATGAAGACCCCGCCGACACTTTCTACACCACCGATTATGTTTATTTACTGCGCGAGCCGCATGCGGAGCTAAGAGTCTTGCACGATCGCCACACCGAAGGCTTGTTCCCGCGCGCCACCTGGGAGAAGCTGATTGCCGAAGTGGGCTTTGCTCCGCAAGCCATCTTCTTCGAACACAGCGAAGTGGAGCCCGGCGAAATTGTCCATTTCCTGGGTCACAAAGCATGAGGCAGTTGGTGCTGGGCACTGCCGGCCACATCGACCACGGCAAGACTACCCTCACGCGCGCCTTAACCGGCATCGATACAGACCGCCTTGCCGAAGAGAAGCGCCGCGGCATTTCCATTGAACTGGGCTTTGCCCAATTGACCTTACCCACAGGCCAGCGGCTGGCGGTGGTGGACGTTCCGGGCCACGAGCGTTTCGTCCGCAACATGCTGGCGGGCGCCACGGGCATTGACCTCGTTCTGTTGGTGGTGGCGGCGGACGAAGGAGTAATGCCGCAAACGCGCGAGCATTTTGACATTTGCCGCTTGCTGGGCGTGAAGCGCGGCATGGTGGCCTTAACCAAGTGCGATTTGGCCGGCAAGGAAAGGGTGGCGGAGGTCGTGGCCCAAGTGGCAGCCTTAACGCACGGTAGTTTTCTCGCGGGCGCACCGGTGCTGCCCGTCAGCGCCGTCACAGGTGCGGGCATGGAAGCCCTACGCACCCAACTGGAGCAACTTGCCGAAGACGTGCGGGAGAAGTTTCCGCTTCGCGCCGTGGAAGGTTATCCGCGCCTTCCCATCGATCGCGTTTTCACCTTGAAAGGCCATGGCACCGTGGTTACGGGCACTTTGCGGGACGGGGCGTTGCGTATGGATAGTGCTCTGAGCATCTATCCCAGCGGCAAGGCGGCCAAGGTGCGCAGCCTCCAAGTTCACGGGGCAAAGGTTAGCGCCGCGGAACCTGGTGCCCGGGTGGCAGTAAATCTTGCAAACGTCGAAGTTGCCGACCTCGAGCGCGGCCAAGTGCTGGCCACCAGCGGAGCGCTGCGCGCCACCAGCATTTTGGATGCGGAAGTGGAATGGCTTGACACCGCACCCGATTGGAAGGACCGCCTTCCCGTGCACTTCCATGCCGGCGCCATGGAGACCGTGGCGGAACTGCGCCGGACCGGCGAAACCAGCGGAGAAGACGCAAATTTTGTGCGCATTGTTTTGGCCCAGGAGACGCTCATCCTGCCCGGCGACCGCTTTATCCTGCGCAGTTTTTCCCCAGTCTCCACCATTGGCGGCGGTACTGTGCTCGACTTGCACTTTCCCGGCACAAAGGCCAAGCGCATCGGTGCGGCGGCGCGCCTACGCCAGTGGGCCACTCTGACTGTCGCGGAGCGCAGCCTGTCCTTGGCTCGCGAACAATCCTTGGGGCTCCCCGTGGCCGCCTTGGTGGCGCGCCTCGGCGCAAGGCCGGAGGAATTTTCGCCGCAATTGGTGCGCATCGGCGCGGATTGGGTGATGGCGCCGGAAAGTTTGGCACGTTTGGCGGAAGCTGTCGAAAAGCGCCTGGCCCAGCACCATGCCGCAAAACCCTTGGAAACCGGCTTGGCCAAAGAAGTCCTGCGGCGGGAGTTGCTGGGCGAAGCTCCGACGGGGGTTCTGGATGCCGTCCTCGCGCAAAATGCGCGGCTGGTCGTGCAGGGGGAATTCTTGCGCTTGGCCAGCCACCGCGTCGAAATGCGAGGGGCGGAAGGGGCGGCAGCCACAGCAATCGAGGCGGCGTTTCGCACGGCTGGCTTAGCCGTGCCCGCGCTGGAGGAAGTCCTGGCCAGTACACGCTTGCCTGCCGCCCAGGCCAAGGCCGTGTTGGCCGTTTTGCTGCGCGAAGGTCGCCTCGTCCGCGTTTCGCCCGAGTTGGTCTTCCACCGCGAAAGCATCGACAAATTGGGCAAACTCCTCTTGGCCAAGCGGGGGCAAAGCTTCTCCGTGCCGCAATTTAAGGAGTGGACCGGAGTCAGCCGCAAATATGCCATCCCACTGCTTGAATTTTTGGACCGCCTGCGCCTCACCCGGCGCGTGGGCGAAGGCCGCGTGGTGAACTAGTTCAATATTTCCCTCAAACCTTCTCACTTTTGTCCGATAAGCCTTGCTGGGAGAAATTTCCGCGGATGCTTTTGGCTAACGATTTTCACGCTGGCGAAGATTTTGATGACGAGGTGCAGGGTCAGCAACAGGGTCAGCAAACTGTCGCAGGCGAAAAGTCGGGCCACGATGTTCTTATCTCCCCCGTACTGGTTCAGGGGGAAGGGCAGCCGCCACAACTCATTGATGCCAAGTTCCTCGCAAAGTTAGAACGGGCAGGCATCCAAATTTTCCGCAGCCAATCCTGGTCCGAGAGCCTCTCCATTCTCGGCGAATGCGAAAAATTGGGTACGCCCGTGGGCTTGGTTCTGGTGGAAGCGAAGGACACGGCAGCGGCGGTTGATTGTTTAGTCCGTCTGCGCCAATGGCGGGACTTGGCCGAGCTGCCCGCGGTGGCCTGGTTACCGAAGGCCACCGAAGCAGAAACCATGGCGCTCTTGCGCGCCGGCGCCAGTGATGTTTGGGACGGTTATGCCCTGGGTGGCGTCGACCGTATGGAGCCCTACGCTTTGCGGGCGGAGCAATATGTGCGCCAAACAGGCCGCGTCTGGCAATTGCGCCAGGAGCGGCACAACGTCCAGCGGCTACTCGAGGAACAACGCAGCGCAATGTTCGTGAAGGACTTGTGGCGGCTGGATTTGGGCAGCCGGACGATTGAATTCAACGAGCATTGTGGGGAACTGGCCGGCCACTGTCCCGGGCAATTCGACAACTCGCTCGATGCCTGGCTCGAATTGGTGCACCCGCTGGACCTGGAGCGGCTTTCGCGCGCCTTAAGCTCGACGGACTGGCAAGCCAGCCCCGAGGAGCTAAGCTTCGAGTTCCGCTTGCAGCAGCCGCAGGGCGGATGGCGCTGGATTCTGTTGCGCGCTCAACTCGAAAAGGACGAACAAGGCGCTCCCGTGGGCTTAATTGGCAACCACACCGACATCACCGCCGCGAAGACTACCGACAGCATTACCGGCCTGCCCAACCGCTTTTTCTTCGAAGATTGGCTGCTGCAATTGGGCAAGCTGAGCGAACAAAACCTCGGCGTTTTCCTTTTCGGGCTCGACCGCTTTCACCTGTTCCGCGATTCGCTTGGGGCGCCCGTGGCCGACCAGTTGGTGCGCCTCCTGGGGGACCGCTTGCGCAGCCTCGTCGGCACCCATCCCTGCTTCCAGGGTTTGCCTTACACCATTGCCCGCACTTCCAGTGACGAGTTTGTTGTGGCCGTCGCTGGTGCGATGGCGGAAGACCCCGTGGAGATTGCTGAGTTTATCGAGTCCCAACTCTCCAAAGGCGTATGGCTAGACGGCAAAGACATCTTCACCAGCTTCAGTTGTGGCCATGCTTACCGCGGCGCCAACCCCCTGGCCCCGGCAGACCCCAAAGAGGTCTGGCGCGATGCACAAATCGCTCTCCACTCGGCGCGTTCGGCGGGTGGGGCGCGCTCGGTGGCTTTCTGCTCCAATTTGCGCGATCGGGCGCTGGAGGCCATGCGCCTGGAGAACGACCTCAACCGCGCCATCGAAAATTGGGAGTTCGAAGTCTTCTACCAACCCAAGGTTACGCTCAAGCAGAACCGCGTCGTGGGTTTTGAGGCCCTTTTGCGCTGGCGCCACCCGGAAAAGGGTATCATCCCGCCTTCGCAATTTATTTCCATCGCCGAAGCCAACGGCTTGATCGTTCCCCTCGGCATCCGCACTGTGCGCGAGGCTTGCCAAACCCTTAGCCGCTGGCAGAAGGAATACCCGCAGGATCCGCCGCTCGACATTAGTGTCAACCTAAGCGTGCGCCAATTCCGCGATACCCACTTGATTAGCGAAGTAAAAAACATCATTGAGGAAACGCAGATCCTGCCCAGCACGCTGAAGTTTGAAGTGACGGAAACGGTGCTGATCGACGACCCCGAAGGCGCGCTCGAAATTGTGGAAATGCTGCGGGCCATGGGCGTGGGCATCAAGATCGACGACTTTGGCACCGGCTATTCCTCGCTCAGCTATCTGCACCGCTTGCCCTTTGAAAGCCTGAAGATCGACCGTTCCTTCATCACCTCCATGACGCAAGACCACACCGCCTTCGAAATTGTGAAAGCAATTCTCTCGCTGGCCGAGAACCTGGGCCTCAATGTAGTGGCCGAAGGCATAGAGCAGCGCTCCCAAGCCGAGGAACTGCGCAACATGGGTTGCCAGTACGGGCAAGGCTATTTATTCGCACCCCCGCTGACGAGCGATTCGGCCGCTCGCATGCTGGTCCGCCAACAACAGGAATTAAGAAGCACGTAGCGTTTCCATAACGGCGCAATCGGCTGTTTTTTGCGAGCGGCAGGGCTTGTCCAGCAATGCCGTCAGGCGTTCGAGCAGGGCCTTGTCCTCGGCAATCCGGCGCTCCAGTTCGCCGATCTTCCGTCGCGCCAAATCGCAGGCGGGAGCACAATCGGCCTCCCCGCGCTCCAACATGCGCAGCAGTTCCCGCGCCTCGTTCAGCGTGAAACCAAACGCTTGGCATTGCTTGATGAACCGCACGCGGCTAACGTATTCTTCCGTGTACTGTCGGTAACCTTGCGGCGGCTTTCTCGGCTGCACGAGGAGCCCCTCGCGTTCATAGAAACGAATCGTTTCCGTGCCTACGCGGGCCCTTCGTGCAAGCTGCGAGATGGTCATTTGACGACTATTGTAGTGCTGTCTCTACTGGCAGCAGGAGCACGCGCAAGTGGCGTCCCCGCAGGGGCAAGTGGAGCAGCAGGAGCAAGTGTTGTTCTTCATGTCCCCAGCATCCACCCTGGACCCTAGTACGGAGTCAAGCAGAATTATGGAGTCAAGCGAAAATTTCTAAAAACTTGCCTCTCCCTGCCAGTTCAGTTCCTTCACCAGATACAGCGCCTCGCGAAAATGGCCGCCGTTCGCCCCGGGCAGATAAAGTTCAAAAACCAGTTCCTTCGCCTTGGCCAGTGGGGGCCGTGGAAAGATCAGGCGCGTGTAGGGGTCGCGTTCCGTGGCTGGGAAATAGCCATTCAGCTTATACTTTTGGCGCCCCGTCCGCAGCACGCTTTGCTGCTCCATCTCCGCCATTTCGCGCCCGTCCGCCGCACCCGCTTGGGGAATGGCCACAGCCAACACCACATAGCGGCTACCGCTCTTGGCGAGAAACTCTTCCCATTCGGCCCAAGCATCGTCGCCCTCGCGCTGCTCTTTGGGCAGGCGCCGCCGGCGCCATTCCTGTTCGGCCAAGCGCATGGGAGCTGACGTGGCAAGAAAGGTTCTTACCTTGTCCGCCGCCTGCCCCCTTACGGCCACCGCTTCCGCCGGGCGCGCCCAAGGGGACTCCGAAAAGAATTGCTCCAATTGCTCTTCGTTCCATTGCTCGGGCGGCGCAGCCACCCAGAAGGGATCGGCCAACAGCAGCAAGCAAGCGATTAAGTACTTCATTTCCTTAAATCAAGTGGGCCAATGTAATCAAATCCACATTACCGCCGCTCAACACCATGCCAACTTTCGCGGGCCCCCCGGGGCCCATTCCCTGGGGAAGCTTGCCCGCCAAGGCCGCCGCCAGGCAAACGGCGCCGCTCGGTTCCACCACTATCTTCAAGCGCATCAGCGCAAAGCGCATGGCGGCCTTGATTTCCTCTTCGCTCACCAGCAGCACGTCTTCCACCAAACGCTGGATGATGGGAAACGTAATGTCGCCTGGCTCCGGCGTGCGCAGCCCGTCGGCCATGGTTTCCGAGGCATCCACGCGCACTTTCTGTCCGGCCCGCAGGCTCAAGTAGTAGTCGTTGGCCAGTTGCGGCTCCACGCCAAAGATCCGAATCGCCGGATTGATTTCTTTCGCGATCAACGCGCAACCGCTCAACAGTCCCCCGCCGCCCAAACACACAATCAGGGCATCCAGATCCGGCACCTCCGCCAACAATTCCAGCGCCACGGTGCCCTGGCCAGCGATGGTCCAAGGATGGTCAAAGGGAGGGATCAACCAAGCGCCCCGCTCGGCTTCGATGCGCCGGCCAATTTCTTCGCGGCTCTCTTTGCGGCGATCATAGAGAATCACTTCCGCGCCCATATCGCGCGTCGCCACCAGCTTCGTCATCGGAGCATCCGTGGGCATCACGATCACCGCCGGCATACCGGCCTGGCGCGCGGCGTAGGCCACGGCCTGCGCATGGTTCCCGCTCGAATAGGCCACCACTCCTTTCGCGCGGGCCGCTTCCGGCACCTGGGCAATTGCATTTGTCGCGCCGCGCAGCTTAAAGCTGCCCGTCCGCTGGAAGTTTTCGCACTTCAGGAAACATTCCATACCCGTCAACTCATCCAAGCCGCGAGCCGTCAACACCGGCGTTTGGTGCACTTTGCCAGCCAGGCGGACCGCGGCGGAACGTACATCTTCAGCACTAACCATGTCTTTAGTACCCCACACTCAAATCAACCGGATTTAGCAATTCCAAGCCAGCCTCGAAGCGCCGGAAATTTTCCAGGAAAATGCGCATCGAATCCTGTTGCCAGGTGCTGGTATGGTCCGCCGTGTGGGCACTCATCAGCAGGTTCTTCATAGAATAAAAAACGTGCCCGGCGGGCAAGGGTTCCTTCTCAAAAACATCCAGCACCGCGCCGCGTATCCAATTCTCCTGGAGGGCTTGGATCAGCGCTGTTTCGCGAATCGCATTGCCGCGGCCGAGGTTCAAGATCACGCCCGTCGGCTTCATCGCGCGCAGTTCCGCTTCGCCCACAATGCCCACGGTTTCGGGCGTTTGCGGCATGGCCAGCAGCACATAGTCCGAGGCGGCCATCAGTTCCAGCTTGCGGTCCAGGCTCCATACCTCGTCCGCAATCCCCTCCGGATCGCTGCTTGCCGACCGGCGGCGCATGGCGAGAATGCGCATGCCAAAGGCCTTGGCCCGCTTTGCGCTTTCCTTCCCGATATCGCCGTAGCCCAGCACCCCCAGCGTCTTGCCTTCCAACATTTCCACGTCAAATTGGTCCCAGCGGCCCGCAAACTGGCTCTCGCGCATCCGGTTCAAATCCTTGGCAAAAAAGAGCATGCCCGCGACAGCATATTCGCCTAGGCTTTTGCTGAAAGCGCCCTTGGCATTGGTGACCGGGATGCCGCTGCCGTTCAGCCGTGTCGCGCTCAAGTGGTCCACCCCGGCGCTCAAGGAGTGGAGCCAGATCAATTTGTCCGCCTTCTCTACCGCCGCTTGCGCGTATGCCGCGGGCGCGCCCACTCCCGTTAGAATCAACTCCGCCTCCGGAGCCAGCGCAGCGGCATCTTCCGCGCTCCAGGCCACCGTGTAATCCACTCGTCCGGCAATTTCGCTCAACAATTCCAGGTATGCAGAGCCAGGCTTGGCAATCACCAGCATCTTTCGCTTTTCAGTCATTTGTTCCATGCGTTAATTCGTTAGGATATCGCCAATGCAAGCAAATCCCTTTGTCAGCGAATCAATGGCCGCAGGCTACGCGCAAAGCCGCCCTCCAGTGCATCGTGAAATCGTGCGGCACGCCCTGCGCCAACCCACCGGCCGCGTCTTGGATGTCGGCTGCGGGGCGGGCTTTTCCACGGCGGCTCTCGCGGGTTGGGCGCGGCATGCCGTAGGTTTAGAACCCGCGGAACCCATGCTGGCCTGGGGACGCCAAGTGGCGCCGAGCGGTGATTTTGTTGTGGGCCGCGGGGAATGTTTGCCTTTCCCCGCGAGCACCTTTGGCGGGATAACCGCCGCCGGAAGCTTGAACTACGCCAACCCGGCGCAAAGCTTGGCGGAGGCTCGGCGAGTCCTCGAACCCGGCGGTTGGTTGCTCGCCTATGACTTTTCCGCCGGCCGCCGCTTGGCGGGTTACGACGAGACAGTGGATCCCTTAGCGGCCTGGTTCGCAAAGTTCCAGGAAAGCTATCCTCCGCCGCAGGGTGAGGCCATCCCTCTTGATCCCGAAACCATTGCCGCCCTGGTGCCGGAAATGGCTCTGGCCCGCTGGGAACGCATGGAGGTCCGGTTGCCGCTGGACCGAAACTTTTATTTGAATTACATGCTGACGGAAACGAACGTTGCCGCGGCCGTGCGGCGCGGGTTGCTACTTGGCGACATTCGCCACTGGTGCGAGAACACGCTGGCCCAGGTTTGGGAAGCGTCCGGTAGTATCGATGGCCCGCGGGATATCCTCTTCCGTGGCTACTATGTGGTCTTAACTAAGTAGATATCTTAGATCCCCGGCCATTCTCTACTTAGTGTCAAGGAATTGCAAATTACTGGTGTTAGTTTGGCAAAGTATGGTACTTCTCCACTTGCACGCGCGCTTGCAACCCCTGGACCGAGGCGAATTCTTTGAAGATCCTTTGGAAGAGGCGCTCCGCAAAAGCAACTTGGGCGAAATCACGGGTGGCGGCTCGCTCATGGACGCAGAAGGCGAAATCAAAAGCTGCGACGTGGAAATTGAGTTGCAGGGGGCGGAAACCGGGGCGGAGGCGGAAAACTTGCCTCGTTTGCTGGAGATTCTCCAGCAGTTGCGGCTTCCCAAGGGCTCTCACCTGAGCTTTGGCGAGCATATAATTCCCCTCGGCGACCAGGAAGGCTTGGCGCTGTACTTAAACGGCACCAGCCTTCCCGCCGAAGTTTACGAAACCACCAGCATTGATGAGTTACACGAGGCAATTACCAAGCTACTCGGCGAGGAAGGTAGGATTCTCAGCTATTGGGATGGTCCCGAAGAAAGTGCCGCCTATCTTTATGGCAACTCTTTTCAAGGCATGCACCAATTGATTGAACCCTTTCTTTCCACTTACCCGCTTTGCCAGCAATGCCGGGTGGTCCAGATCGCCTAAGCCGCCTCGCACTCGGCAATCACTGCCACTTCGCCCACGCTGGCCGTGAAGTACTCTTCGCGCACGCGCAAGTATTCGGGGTCGGCGAAGAAAGCTTCCTTCGCGGCGGCGTCGGGGAAGCGGATCACGAAAACCCGGTTCAGCGCCTTGCTGCCCGGCGCCCTCAACGTACGCGCAACCTCAAAGTCGAAGCGAAAAGCGCCACCATAAGTTGCCAGAATGGGCAGCATGGCCGCGCGGTAGTCAGCGTATCCCGTGGCGTCGCGCACTTCGATTGCGTAAATCGCGTCGAAACTCATGGCCTCACCATTTCCCTGCATGGGCGCCGCCGTCCAGGTTCAAGAGTTCTCCGGTAATGAACTCGGCACGGGTTAAGTAATGCGCCGCATCGAAAACCTCCTCCACCCTGCCCAAACGTGCAATGGGGTGAAAACCTTTCAGCGCCGCGTGGCTTTCCGGTTGGTGCATGGGCGTGTCGATAATGCCGGCAGCAATGGCGTTGAAGCGGATTCCCTGCTCGACGTATTCGAGCGCCAGTTGCTTCGTGGCCGCGTTGATAGCGCCTTTCGTGGCGCTGGTCAAAAAGGCATTCAATCCTCGAATCGGTTGCTCAACGAGCGTGGTGGAAATGCTCAGTACATGGCCCGGATTCTTGCCCACCATACGCCGCAGCGTCTCCTGCGTCATGTGGAAGAAGCCATGGAGGTTGGTGGCAAGAACACGCTCGTAGTCCTCGGCAGTGATGTCGGTGAAGGCGCGCGGGACAAATATGCCCGCGTTGTTGATCAAGACATCGATGCGGCCGAAGTGTTCAATCGCGGTATCGGCAACGCGGACCGCCGTGGCGCGCTCTCCAATATCGCCGTCCACCAGGGCAAGTTCGGCGGAGGCCGAAAGCGTTCCTGCCGTGCTGGCCGTGCGTGCCGTAGCCACGACACGGTAACCAGCGTCCAGATAGCCTTTTGTGAGCGCGAGTCCAATGCCGCTGGAGGCGCCAGTAATAATTGCAGTGGGTTGAAACCTGTTCATACCCGCTTCGATGTCGCGCAGTCCAAAGCGTTGCCGCCGCGCCGCAGAATCGACTTACCAATTGGTAAGCTGAGGCACCAGTTAGCCCAAATTCACGCTAGGAATGGATTATGGTGAAACGCCGAAAGACTAGTGTGGCGCCCCCCGCCGGGTGCCCGCTGCGCAGTTGCATGGATCTGATCGCCGGGGCCTGGACCGCTGATGTTCTTTGGTATCTGCGCGGAGGCGAGCGCTGCTTTAGTGAATTGCAGCAGGATCTAAAAGGGGTCTCCGCTAAGATGTTAACGGCTCGCTTAAAGCGCTTAGAGCGGGACGGCTTGCTGGAGCGGCACGAACGCGCTACCTCGCCCCCTACCGTTTGGTACCATCTAACCCCGGTCGGCGCGGAGTTCGCTCTCGCACTGCACGAACTTGTCCTGATTGGTCAAAAATTGAAACGAAACTTTTCCGTGCCTTCTGCGTAGTGTTGCTTGAACCTGAACCCGAAAGAGGATTTCCCGCATGAAGTTGAAAAATGGATTTTCGTTGCTCGTTGGCGGCATCGCACTGCTGCTAAGCGGTTGCGGTTTGGAAGGCATTGGCGAATGGGGCGATTCGCAGCGCTACAAAGAAGACTTTCACTATACCCACGCGCTGAAGTCTGGCGGCACCATTGAATTGCAAACCTTCAACGGCGGCGTGGAGATTATCGCTTGGGAAAAAGAGGAAATCGACATTACGGGAGTGAAGTACGCGGCAACGTCCGAGAAGCTGGAGCAGGTGGACGTTGAGGTGGATTCTAGCCCGGACGCCATTCGCATCCGCACCATTCGCCCTGAGGGCCAGCGTTGTCCTTGCGGAGCCAAGTACATCTTGCGGGTTCCCAAGCGGGTGGAACTGCGCAAAATTGTGGCCACCAACGGCAGTTTGAAGACGACCGATCTCGAAGGCATGGCCGTACTGGAAACCTCAAACGGCAAGATCGAGATGTCCCGCCATATTGGCGAAGCTCGCCTGCGCACCTCCAACGCCAGCATCATTATCAATGGATTGCGCGGCGACTTTGTCGGCAAAACCTCCAATGGCCCCATCCGCGTCTTCGACCTCGAAGGAAGCTTATCGGCCGACACCTCCAACGCCGGCATCGAAGCCGACATTCGCAAACTGCCAGCCGGCCGGCCCCTCCGCGCTTATTCCTCCAATGGCGGCCTCGAATTGCGCTTACCCGACTACAAGGACCAGCCCCTGGAATTAGACACCAGCAACGCCGGCATTAAACTCTCTCTACCCGCCGGTGCCAATGCCGAGATCCGGGCCTCCACCTCCAACTCCAGCATCCAGACCGATTTCGAGATTGAGCCCATCGGCGAGGCGAAGAAAGGGCGATTGAATGGGCATTTGGGCAAGGGCGGTGCCACCATTCGCCTCCATACTTCGAACGGCGGCATCCAGATCCGTCGGCTTTAGCCGGCACCGGAAGCCTGTGGCCAGATTGTGGCCACTGGGCGGGCGCGGTGTGTCAGAGTGTCCCAAACGGTCTCGCCCAGGCCATGTGCGGCCATCGGCTAAATGCTGTAAAATCAAATCAGTACAAAGGAATCTGCAAGTTGTCATCCTCTGGTAGGCAACTTGCAACCACTTTCTCGGGTAACCATGCGCAGCCTTCTGCAATTCGGCCTCTTCCGTGCTGCGCTATGCGTGTCTCTGCCAACTTTCCTGCCTGCCGCGACACTGGAAAAGCTGGAGCCTTCGAAAATGATCGAGGTCTCCACCGAGATTGTGCGCGGCAAGGTTTTGTACTGCGCGGGAACCTATCGTCCGCCGGTCATCTGGACAAATTGTGAAATCGTCGTCTCGGAGCGCTTGAAGGGCTCTGGTGGCGCTCGCGTTCTCGTCAGCATTCCCGGCGGTAGCGCCAGCGGCATCCGGCAGAGTTATTCCGGTGCGCCTACGCTCGAGCGCGACAAGGAATACTTGTTTTTTCTGTGGCAAGGCAAGTCTGGCTTGAAGCAGATTGTTGGCCTTTGCCAGGGCCTACTGACGATTGTCAAGGACGACAAAGGCAACCTCGTCGCCTTCCGCAATAAGGTTGACGAGCGTATGGTCGATTCCTCGGGCCGCGAAGTGGCTGACGTTGCCTTCCGCCAACGCCTAGATGCTTTGCGGACGTCGATCAAGGGAAGAGTACAGTAATGGCGCGCTTCCTGTACAGAGCCTTGCTCATGGGCTTAGCCGCCTCGCTTACCCTCTCGGCCAACTACCACTTCATCAAATACACCAACGAGTTGGGCTTTCAGCGCCCGGTCTACGAAAAGTTCGATCTCCGCGCGCTGGTCAATCAGACCGTGCCGTTCTTCATTGTGCGCGACGGTCTGGAAAGCGTGGCGGAAGGCGATAACCCAACGGCGGTCATTAGCCAGATCATTGCCGCTGGCCGGGTTTGGAATGATGTGCCGACGTCGGAGCTGCGGGTGGCCTTTGGGGGGTTCACGGCCGCCGCAGCCTCCGCGCAACAAGCCTCCCCCGGCATCGACATTGTTTTCGATGACATCGCTCCGGGCATTATCTCCATGGCCGGCCCAACCTTGAAGGCCGAAACCACGGTGAACGGCTCGGAAACCTTCACGCCCATCCTGCGCAGCCAAATCATTTTTCGCAAAGATGTTTATGGCCTGAAAAGTTTTTCGGAAGACTTTTTCCTCAACGCCGTGCACGAGTTTGGCCACGCCCTGGGCCTCCAACATACTTTCACTTCCAGCGTCATGTCGACGCAAATTACCCGCGCCACCACGCGCTCGCGGCCCTTGGGCGCCGACGACATTGCGGGCATTTCCATCCTCTACCCGTCGAAGAATTTTTCGGCCTTGTTTGGCTCCGTCAAAGGCCGGGTCACGCAGAATGGCGTGGGCGTGAATTTGGCCAGTGTGGTCGCCATCTCCCTCACCGGCACCGCCGTTTCCACTCTCTCCAACCCGGATGGCACCTATCACATCCAAGGCATCCCGCCGGGCCCCTACACGGTCTACGCCCACCCCGTGCCGCCCGCCGTCAGTGGCGAGGTCACCCCGGGAAACATCATCCTTCCGCGCGACCCTGCGAACAATTCGCTCGAAGTAAACAACTATTTTGACTTGCAGTTCTTCCCCGTCACCCGGGACCCCAACGCCGCCCGTACCTTGAATCTGAAAGTCGGCGACACCGCTGAGGAAATCAACTTCGAAGTCAACCGCCGCGCCACCCCGCCAACCCTTTTCTATCCCAGTACCTTCAGCTACCTGGGCCAGGTAAGCTTGCGGCCCGCCTTCCTTACCCCGCAAACGGAAAACCCCTTGTTCGTGGCCACGGGCTATGGCTTCGTCACGGAGAACTCGCAACCCGTCGAGGGCTTGAAGGCGAACATCCTCGGCGGCTCTCCGGCGGTAAATCGTATCCGCGGTTGGGTGAACCGCTTTCTCATTTTCGATCTTTTCATCTCCGGCTTCCTGAACGACGGTGGCCGCCACTTGCTCTTGGAGCGTGGCGAAGAAACAACCGTGCTGCCCAGCGCCATCCAATTTGCCAGCCGCCCCGCTCCGCGCGTGGACAACGTGAATTGGGCCGGCGTGGAAGCCAATGGCGAGCGCTTGGCCGTGGTGACGGGCGCCAACTTTGACGCTAATTCGCGCGTGTGGGTGGACGGCGAAAATGCATTTGTGCGCAGCCTGGAAGGCACTACGGAATTGCGCGTAAGCGTCCCGCCTGGCCCCACCGGCCACGTGGCACGCGTGGTTGTCGTGAACAGCGACGGCCAAAGCTCCTTGTTCGGCGCCACCAGCGAACCAGCGCAACTGGCCTATTCCGACAGCAATGCGGCTTCTATTGAGGGCCAATTCTCAATTAGTCCCAGCCTGCTGCCCTCCGGAACAGAAATCGTGGTGGAGATTGATGCGCCGGGTGCCCGCTTTGAGGATGGCCGGGTCAGAATTGGCCTCGGCACCAGCGACGCCAACGTGCGCGCCCTCCAGATTGTGTCGCCCACGAAGTTGCGCGCCAGCGTCTGGGTTGCGCCGGGTGCTGCGCCAAGGGCCACCACCGTAACGGTGCTTTCCGGTCTCCAGCAAATGACCCTAACCAACGGGCTGCAATTGGGCGGCGCTTCCGCCAGCTTCGGTCCGGGCCTGCGGGTTTCGGGCAATTGGAGCACCGAAGCGGGTTCGCCTTACGTTACGCCGGGCTCCCGGGCCTTTGTCAGTGTTCCGGGTTTGGCGGCTGGGGCCACCCTCAGCGCCACTTTGGACGGCGCGGGTGTGCCGACGGCAATGGCGGGCGAGGGGCGTTTGGTGTTGGAAGTCCCCGGCACGGCCGTGGCCGGCTTCAGCCTCTTGGAATTGCGCGTGGATGGTTTGGCCATTCCCCCTGTCTTGGTGCGGGTCTATGGGGCCACTTCCTTTATTCAGAATGTGGAATCCAGCGAACTCTTCGTGGTGGAAGCAGCCCGGCCGGCGATTGCCGGAGATACCCTCGCCGTGACCTTCACCGACCCCTCCGCCGGCGCCAACGAAAACCTCCGCGCGAACCAAATCGTCTTCCGCATCGGCGAGGGCATCGGCGAGCGCGAAATCTACACCCTCCGCGCCTCCCGCGTCGGCACGCGCACCTTCCGGGCGCAATTCGTCTTGCCGGAAGACTTGTCCGCCGGAAGCCAAATGCTGACTGTCGTCATCAATGGCCGGCCCTCGGCCCCCTTGGCCTTGCCTGTGCGCGCGCGATAGCGATACAATCGCGGGCATGAGTTGCCCATACTCCCGCCAGCGCAATCACAACCAGCGCGCCAGCCGCCGCCAGTTTCTTGCCACTACCCTGGGAACCGCCGCCGCGGTTTCGCTCCCTTCGCAATCGCAGGCCGCCAAGCGCACCGCCACCGACTGGGTAACGCTCGGCAACTCCGGCGTAAAAGTTACGCGTCTGGCCTTTGGCACCGGTACGCACGGCGGTCGGGTGCAGCGGGAATTGGGCCAAAAGGAATTCACCCGCCTGGTGCGTCACGCCTACGACCGCGGCATCCGCTTCTTTGAAAGCGCCGACAACTACGCCGAAATGCATGAAATGCTCGCCGAGGCGCTCAAGGGTCTGCCCCGCGATAGCTACCGCCTCATGACCAAGCTCCGCTGGCGCGATGCCGCCAACCCGGACTACAAGCCAATGCAGGAAATTGACCGCTTCCGCCGCGAACTCAACAGCGACTATTTCGACATCCTGCTGCTGCACAACGTGCAATCCCCCACCTGGCCGCAGGAGCTTGAAAAACTGCGCGACGCCTTCAGCGAAGCCAAGCACCGCCAGATCATCCGCAGCCACGGCTCCAGCGGCCACGGCCTAAATCCCATCCGCGCCTACCCCGGCACCAAGTGGATGGACGTCGCTCTCATGCGCATCAATCATGACGGCACCATGATGGACAACCTCGCCAACCGTAACCAGGAAAAAGGCGTGATTCCCGAGGTGGTCAGCGTAATGAACAAAGTAAGCGGCCAAGGCACGGGCGTGCTCGGCATGAAGATCATCGGCGAAGGCCGCTTCACTACGCCGGAGCAGCGCGAAGCCAGCATCCGCTACGTCTTCCAGCAAACAAAAGTAGAAGCCGTGACCATTGGCTTCAAGAGCCCTGCGGAAATCGACGAAGCCATCGAGCGCATCAATAGTGCGCTGAACGCTTAAGATCGAAGCTCGATTCAGGGGACGAAAACAGGTATCCCCAAGACAATTGGAACAAATAGGCTGCGCTCGCACCGAATACCAAGGACCAGCGCATCGATGAGCGGCAATCTTAAACTAACTTGTTGGATCCCGATCAGCCCTGGGGCCGTTCCCGCATATAGCACCTCAAGAGCACCCACCGGGGGATCAGACAACATAGCCTGGCAACTTATCCTGCCATTGACAGGCACCAAATTTACGGCGTAAAAATGAACGATGTCTCCCGGCTGGGCCGGATCTGATTCGGTAACGGGGCCACGCCAATCGCCGTGGATTAGGTATCTCAGCGGATCCCCTGGCGATTCAGAAATTAAAGGGATCGCCTCCTGCAAGGCACGGTTGAAAGGAACAAGTCCATAGCTGCGCAAGGGTAGTTCGAGATTTCCCGGAAATTGCAAACGTACAAAGGGACAATCTTCAGCGCATCGCGGAGTTGGTGAATAGCCTGCGGGAACTTCGAATATCAATCTTTGCGAGTTGGCATACAGGATGGATAGAGGGCCAAAGTCTGACTGAATGGCTGCGCCATCCAGGTTGCGCCCATCCAGGAAGTGCGTGCCGCCCGGCGCCCAGGCATCTAATGCTGTAAAAGACGAAACCAATCCATTGAAGTTGGGCGGGGAGGTAATGCGGCGCCCGTAACCGCGGAGCATCGTTCGCGCTTTTCCCCGTATCCGCAATATATCGCCCTGGGTAAGCAGCAAGTAGATGGTTGATTCGTCTCTTGAGAGGAGTCCTGTTTCGATTGCTGTACCTTCGCTGGCGTTGAGTTTAGCAATCACTCTAGTTTGTGCTGTGAGGTACGAGTAGGCAAGAAATTGATCAATTCCGTCTTCGCTCCGCGCCAGATAAACCACTTCTCCATTAGCTGTTGCACCTTGCAATCGGTCTCCTTTTGCAATGACAACTTCATTGAGGGTGCGATCGCGCAAAACAATATTCTTGCCATCAAAGAAAGTTATGAATCTACCTTGCGGATCTACATAAACGGGACGCGCGGCCCCGGGTAGCCTGGAAAATTCACGAAACGAAAACGGACCAAAGCGTGTTTCCTCGCCTGATCTCGCCACCAAGACCAGCCCATTCGGGCCATCGACAAGTACAGAGCCATCATTCGTGATCCAACGTCCGGTCATTTGCAGGCTAGGGTCCGCTAAGCCCGGCGCCGAAAGCGTATTTCGTTGCCCCGTTTCCCAATCTTCAACATTGTGCGAAAAGCGTGCATCGCCAAGGTTCTCGGCGTCGGTCCGGTAGTTATAAAAATAGCGGCCATCTTCGCTGAATTGCAACGGACCGAGATAATCTTGTAACTCCAATCCGCGGCGGATCTGGCTCGTGTGCAAATTCCGGAACCCACACCCCGCCCCAAACAAACACGGCCGGTACTCCTCCCACGCCACCTGCCCCGGACGCGGCCCCGTCGCGACGCGAAAGATCGTCCGCGCATCGCGCGCCCGATTGGGGCTCGCAACCAACTGCACACGCTGACCATCCCAGCGCCAAAGGTGCTCCCCTTGGTCCAAAGTAAGTCCAACGGGCCGCACTGCCGAAGTAAACCAGAGCTGCGAACCATCCTGGTTGGTCGCCATCGAAATAACTTGCGCGGGGTAAGGATTGTACTGGCCAAACAAAGTTAGACCGCAAAGAAGGAAAAGAAAGAAAGGCAAGGCAGAACCTCCAAGGAAAAACATTTGGGGAAGGGACGCGCGGAGCAGGTAAACTCAGTATAACTTAGTTTTCCCCGCCAACCAAAAAGCTTGTGCCGGGGTACGCGCTCGCCCCTTGTCCACATCACGTTCACCCGCCCCAGCGGCAATTCCAATTTGCGCAGCGAGCGATAGTTTTCAACTCGGAAGGCTTGGAGCACGGTGGAAAGGAGCGGAAAATTGACCGCAATGCAACCGAGTGTAGCGCCAGATTGGCCCGGCGATCGGCGAGAATATAAGGGATGACCGATATCGTACACATCATGGGGCGCGAGATTTTGGACTCGCGCGGCAATCCGACTGTTGAAGCTGACGTGATCCTCGCCGATGGCAGCCTGGGACGCGCGGCGGTGCCGAGCGGCGCCTCCACGGGCGAACACGAAGCAGTGGAACTGCGCGACGGCGACAAGGAGCGTTATCTCGGCAAGGGCGTAACCAAAGCTGTCGCCAACATTAACGAAGTGCTGCAGAAGAATCTGCTGGGCCTGGACGCCACGCGCCAGGGCGAGATCGACCGTTTGATGATCGAGCTCGATGGCACGGAAAACAAGGCGAATCTAGGTGCGAATGCCCTGCTAGCCGTATCCTTGGCCACGGCGCGCGCAGCGGCGGAAAGCCTGGGAACGCCGCTATATCGTTACCTGGGTGGCGTGAACGCCGGGGTACTGCCGGTGCCGATGATGAACATCCTGAACGGTGGCGCGCACGCCGACAACAGCGTAGACCCGCAGGAATTCATGATCGCTCCCATTGGTGCGCACAGCTTCCGCGAAGCTCTGCGCATGGGAGCGGAAGTGTTTCATGTGCTGAAGGGCGTGCTGAAAAAGAAGGGCTACTCCACTTCCGTAGGTGACGAAGGCGGCTTTGCTCCGAGCTTGAAGTCGAACCAGGAAGCCGTGGACGTGATCCTCGAAGCCATTGAAAAGGCCGGCTACCGCGCCGGCGACCAGATTTCGTTGGCGCTCGATTGCGCGGCCAGCGAAATGTTCGACAAGGCCAAGCAGAAGTATGTCTTCAAGAAAAGCGACAACTCCGAATACACTTCCGAGGAACTCATCGCCCTGTGGGAAAGCTGGGTCAAGCAGTACCCCATCATCTCCATCGAAGACGGCTTGGACGAAAACGATTGGGCCGGCTGGAAGATCCTGACCGACCGCTTGGGCAAAAAGATTCAATTGGTGGGCGACGATCTTTTCGTGACGAACACGAAGAAGCTCTCCGAAGGCATTGAAAAAGGCATCGCCAATTCCATCCTTATCAAGGTGAACCAGATTGGCACGCTCACGGAAACGCTGGAAGCCATGAGCATGGCCGCCAACGCGAACTACACCTCCATGGCCTCCCACCGCTCGGGCGAAACGGAAGACACCTTCATTGCCGACCTCGCGGTGGCCACCGGCTGCGGGCAGATCAAGACCGGCTCGGCGTCCCGCACCGACCGCATGGCGAAGTACAACCAATTGCTGCGCATTGAGGAAGAGTTGGGCTCCAGCGCCCGCTACGCCGGCAGGAAGGCCTTTAAGCAGTAATGCCGAAGCCCGAATTGGTGGTGTTAACCATTCTCGATGGCTTCGGCTGGCGGGAAGAAACCGAAGGCAACGCGGTGGCCGCCGCCCATAAGCCGAACTTTGACCGGCTGTGGGCGGCCAACCCGCACACCCTCATTGAAGCGAGCGGGCCCCACGTGGGCCTGCCCGTCGGGCAGATGGGCAACAGCGAAGTGGGCCATTTGAACATCGGCTCCGGCCGCGTGATTCGCATGGATGTTTCGCGTATTGACCACGCGATTGCAACCGGTGAATTCTTCGCTCTACCCGAATTGAAGGCGGCCATGCAAACCCAGCGGCTGCACCTGCTGGGCCTTGTCAGCGATGGCGGCGTGCACTCCCTGAACACGCATCTTTATGCCTTGCTCGACATGGCCGAACGCGAAAACGTGCCCGAAGTTTATGTGCATTGCTTCTTGGATGGTCGCGATACGCCGCCGCAATCCGGCCTGGGCTTTGTGCGGGAATTGGAAGGCAAGTTGCGCGGCGCCAAAATTGCCAGCGTCATTGGCCGCTACTACGCCATGGACCGCGACAAGCGCTGGGAACGCGTGGAGCGCGCCGCTTTGGCCATGACGACAATGGGAGAAAAGCAAGCGGCCTCGCCCACCGCCGCCATTGAAGCTAGCTACGCGGCGGGCGTCACGGATGAGTTTTTCGAGCCGGTCACCCTGGTCGACTCCAACGGCGCGCCCGTGGGGCCCATTGAAGCCGGCGATAGCGTTATCTTCTTCAACTTCCGTGCCGACCGCGCCCGCGAAATCACCGAGCGCCTTACGCGCGACGGAAACCTCCGCTTCACCATGATGACGGAGTACGACCGTACCTACCCGCACGCGAAAGTCTTCAAACCAGAAACACACGAAAATGTTCTGGGTGCCTGGCTCTCGCAGCACGGCGTAGCCAACCTGCGTACCGCCGAAACGGAAAAATACCCGCACGTTACTTACTTCTTCAACGGCGGCGTGGAAAAGGTCTACGAGGGCGAGGCGCGCGAACTCGTTGCCAGCCCCAAGGTGGCCACCTACGATTTAATGCCCGAAATGAGCGCAGAAGGCGTCACCGACGTTGTCGTGCGCGGCATTGAAAGCGGTAAGTATGGCGTGATTATCGTCAACTTCGCCAACCCCGACATGGTGGGCCACTCCGGCAAGATGGAAGCGGCAATCAAAGCTGTGGAAGCTGCCGACGTGGCGTTGGGCAAAGTGGAGGCGGCGCTGGCCAATCGCGGCAACTATGCCTGGTTGATCACCGCGGACCACGGCAATGCGGAAACCATGATCGACCCGGTGACGAAAGGTCCCCACACGTACCACACCACCAATCCGGTGCCCTTTATTTTGGCCAACGGAGAACAGCATCCTTTGCGTAGCGCCGAGTCGGCCGAACGTGGCAGCCTCCGCGACATTGCCCCCACGATTCTCGATTTGCTCGAAATCGCTCCGCCCCCCGAAATGACGGGCAAAAGTCTGCGCGGCTAGGCGTTCGGGTACAAGTCCCGCAGCGCCAACGACGCCTTGATGCTGGGGAGCTCAATGACGGCATCCGTTAATTGGTGCGTCTTCTTGCGCCAAGCTCCCTTTGCATCCTTGCTGTAGTGAATCACGTAAACCTCGTCCGGCTCAATCAACAAATATTCCTGCAAGGAAAGCAATTGACGGTAGAGCAGGAATTTCTTGCCAAGGTCGTAATCCCGCGTCGAGGGGCTAAGCACTTCCACAATCACAATGGGATTGGTGATCATGTGTTCGCTTTTTTTGTGCGAAATCGCTTTCCCGCAAACAACAGCGGCATCTGGATAAACGGCAGATCCTTCGGCCTCCACCCAAACTTTGATATCGGCAGTAAGCGTCAGGCAACGCTTCGAGCCAACTGCGCGAACCAGCGCGGAAACCGCGTTCGCGCACATAGCGGCGTGGGAGAGGCTCCCCCCCGCCATGGCATAAACATAGCCCGCATGGAACTCATGCTTGTCTGGGCGATGGGCCTCGTCAAACAAGTATTGGTCGAGCGAAATGCGAGGAGCAATTTGCGGACGCGCGGTGGTGGCCATTGCTTTTAGTATCCGCTTAAGTAGCCGGCCCCGTGGGGTTGCGGTGCTTGATGCCCAGGTAGCTGGTTAGCGTGGGGAACACGTCCGTGTTGCTGACGAAGCCCGCAAACGGCGCCGCCCCGGGCCCGTAGGCATTCATCTGGACATACTCGCCCGTGTGGTCCATGCCGGTGAAGCCGACGCCATAATGGTTGCCCAGCAATTGCCCGAGCACTCCCTTGAAATTGTCCTGGCGCGCATTCAACGAAAGGCCCTTCACCCCGGCAAACGAATCCGCCAGCAAGGTGCCTTCGCGCTCGGAAAAATCCAATCCCCGCTCAGTCTTTATGAGCTCCCAGAAGTTGGCCGCGCCTGGCTTGCCTTGCGGCAATTTCAGAGGCAACACCTCAAAACTCGCCTTCGCCTGCAACAACCGCTCAAAACATTTCTTCGAGTCTTTGTATTCGGTGCCCATGCCGTTGAAGCCCGGCGTCGAGTTGCCATGGTCGGTCGTCACCACCACCAACGTATCGCCCCGCCGCGCGGCAAAATCAAGGCAAAGGCCCAAGGCATCGTCAAAGGCCAGTTGATCCCAAAGCAAAGCGGCAATGTCGTTGTCGTGGGCGGCATGGTCCACCCGCCCGCCTTCCACTTGCAGAACAAAACCCTTGCTGCCTTTGGTGGTCAACGCATCCAGTGCGAACTTGGTCATCTCCGACAACGTTGGCGGCGGCGTCGGCATGCTTAGCTGATCCAGCGAATACGGAATGTGGCCCGGCGAAAACACGCCCAAAATAGGCTGCTGCACAGAGGCGCCCAGCAACTCGGCGCGGGTGGTCGCAAATTGATAACCGGCCTGTTTGTACTCGGCGGGAACATCGCGCTTGTCCTTGCGCAAGTTGGGCAAATAGAACTTCTGCCCGCCACCCAGCACAACATCCACCACGCCCTTGTATTGCAGCGCAATGCCCTCTTCATTATCCCGGCGTGGTTCAATGGCCGCAAAGCCCGCGGGCGTCGCGTGGGTAACGGTCGCGGTCGTCACCAGTCCCGTCCGCAAGCCCCTCGCCTTGGCCAACTTCAAGATCGGCTCCAGCCGGGTGCCGTCCGGCAGCACATTGATGGCCGCATTGGCCACACGCGAACCACTTCCCCAGGCCGAAGCCGATGCCGCGGAATCCGTTACCGGGCTCGACAATGAGGCCACATCCTGCGAGGCGTTCGTGGCGTTGGCATCGTTGATCATGGCGGCCCAGCGGGTACCCTTTTGACGGCTCATACGCGAAAGGTATTCGGCCATCATCAGCACACTATGGCTCATGCCATCGCTCACCAGGTAAATGATGTTCTTGGGTTTGCCGCCCCGGGGCTTCGCAAGGACGATTTCGGGAACTGCCGGTAGAAAGAAAGGAAGAGAGAGAAGACTGCGGCGTTGCATCTTTTCTATTTTCGCTGATCATCTCCCTTGCCCGATGGCCCGCGGGGCGGGTTGGCGCGTCCCGCCTCCCGCAGAGCCTTTTCGAGCAAATACTCCAAGTGACCATTCAAGCTGCGAAACTCATCGTCGGCCCAGCGCTTCAGCAATTCCAATTTGTGGGCGTCGATACGCAGCAGGAAGGACTTCTTTTCCGCCATCGTTTTAGTGGTAAATCGTCCCTGTATTCACCACTGGTTGCGTGGCGCGCTCGCCGCACAGCACCACGAGAAGATTCGACACCATGGCCGCCTTGCGCTCAGCGTCCAGGTCCACAATGCCCTTTTCGGCCAGCATCGCCAAGGCCATTTCCACCATACCCACCGCGCCTTCCACTATTTTCTGCCGCGCGGCGACAATGGCCGAAGCTTGCTGGCGTTGCAACATCGCTGTGGCAATTTCCGGCGCATAGGCTAAGTGCGAAATCCGGCTTTCAATCACCTCCACGCCGGCCTTCTCCAAGCGCTCTTCGATTTCCTTCTTCAATTGCGATACCACTTCGCTCGCGTTGCCGCGCAAGGACATTTGGCCGTCTTCGTGCGCATCGTAAGGGAAAGCGGTGGCCAAGTTGCGCAGCGCCGCTTCGCACTGTACCTTCACATAGTCGGTGTAGTTTTCCACTTCGAATACAGCCTCGGCGGCGTCAAAAACTTTCCAAACTACCACCGCCCCGATCTCGATCGGATTGCCATCGTAGTCGTTCACCTTCAGGTGCGCCGTTTCAAAGTTATGCACGCGCAGGCTCACCTTCTGCTTCGCCATAAAGGGGTTCACCCAATGCAAACCGTTCTTTCGTACGCTGCCCTTGTACTGCCCGAAGAGCGTCAGCACTACCGATTGGTTGGGTGCCACCGTGAAGAAGCCTGCCATGGCCACAATGTCGAGCAACAAAACCACGACCAATGCCAAGACAATTGCCACCGTGCGGTCTGGGGATTTGGCAAAGTGAATCAAACCATAGAGGGAAAGGGCAAGAACGCTCGATACCAGCACGAGCATTCCCACGCCGGGGATGGACGCGAAGTCGAACTCACGAATCATAGTAGAATCAATCTCCTATCGAAATGATATCACTTTGATAAAAGACGTCAAGCGAAATCAATCCACTTCCACACGAATGCTTTGCCGCACTTCCCGCCCCTCACCGTCCCTAGCCTTCAACGTGAACTCGGTCGCCGCCTTCGGTCGGGCCGCGACGCACCGCCGCAAACTCGGCCAGGTTTCCTCCACCTTCACTGGCGGATCGGCCACAATCTCCACCTTTTCCGCAAAGGCCACCCCGTAGCAAAGCTCTGTCGCTTCGCCCCGCGCAACACTCGCGGGATTCGCATAGAACATGGTGATCTTCAAGCCGCCCCCGCCCACTCGATGCAGGTCCGATGCGGCGCGGGCCTTCTCTGCCGCCGCCTGCGCGGCTTCGGCGGCGCGACGGTCGGCATAGCGGTTGTAAAACTCCCACGCCACATAAAAAACGGCCAAGGCCAGCATAATGCGGAAAGTCCAGGCCGCGTAGGCCCGGGCCGTGCTGTTTTCCTTCATCTCTCTAGCCTTCCATATTTGGTTGAGAATGTGATCCAATAGCAGGCTTATGCCGGAACTTTGGGCGCAACACTACGAGATTGGCGGATGGGGAACAGCGGGCAGCGCGCTGGTAGCGGGAATTCCCATCGCCGTGCTGCTGTTAATGCTGGGCGTACTGCGCAAGCCTTCCTGGATGGCCGCTCTCGCAGGCTTGGCCAGCGCTCTCGCGGTAGCCCTACTCGGCTACGGCATGCCCGCCAACATGGCGGCCGCGAGCATTAGCTACGGTGCCGCCTTCGCGCTCTTCCCCATTACCTGGATCATCCTTTGGGCCATTGTCCTCTACCGCTTAACGCTCGAAACGGGCAAGTTCGAAATCATCAAACAGTCCATTGCCTCCTTAACCACCGAACGCCCCCTACAAGCCCTGCTTATTGCCTTCGCCTTCGGTGCCTTCATTGAAGGGGCGGCGGGCTTTGGCACCCCGGTTGCCGTGGCCGCGGCCATGTTGGTGGGTGTCGGGTTCTCTGCCTTCGAAGCCTCAGCCATTTGCCTCTTGGCTAATACCGCGCCCGTGGCCTTTGGCTCCATTGGCATTCCGGTAATTACCTTGGCCGGCATCACGGGCTTACCGCTTGCCGATCTAAGCGGAAGTGTCGGCCGCATTTGCGCACCGGTTAGCTTGATCGTCCCGGCTTATTTGATTGCCGCCATGGAGGGGCGCGCCGCCCTGCGTCGCGTCTGGTTCCCCGCGCTCCTTTGCGGCGCTGCCTTCGCCAGCGTACAGTTTCTGGTCTCCAACTTTTTGGGCCCCCAATTGGTCGACATTCTCTCCAGCCTCAGCGCCATTGCCGCGCTCTTGGTCTATCTCGTCGTGCGGCATTCCTCCCGCCTCGACATGGGTTGGAGCGAAGTCCTCATGGCCTGGAGCCCCTATCTCCTCCTAGTCGCCTGCGTACTGGTTTGGGGCTATAAGCCGGTAAGTGACTTTTTGAATAGTTCAGCCGTAAAGATCGAGTGGCCCGGTTTGCACAACCTTGTCAGCCGCATGCCCCCCGTACTAACAGCCCCCACGCCCTACGCCGCGGTGTTCAACTTTAACTTCGCCGCCGCTTCCGGCACCAGTTGTTTATTGGCCGCTGTACTGTCGGCAATCGTCCTCCGCGTAAGTCCCGCCGTGTTCTTGGGCGCACTTAGCGCCGCCGTCAAACAGTTAGCCCTGCCCACCCTTACCGTTTGCTCCGTGCTCGGCATGGCTTTCCTCATGAACTATAGCGGCGCCACCGGAACCCTCGGCTTGGCCTTTGCCGCCAGCGGCGCACTGTTCCCCTTCTTTAGCGCACTCTTGGGTTGGCTGGGTGTCTTCTTAACCGGCTCCGATACCAGCGCCAATGCTCTCTTCGGTAACCTGCAGGTAGTTACCGCGCAAAAGCTGAACCTTGACCCCATCTTAATGGCCGCAAGTAACTCTAGCGGCGGAGTTATGGGCAAAATGATCTCCCTCCAAACCATCGCCGTAGCCGCCGCCGCCACAAAAATGTCTACCGAAGATCAGGCAAAACTATTCCGCGTCATGTTCGGCCACTCCGTCCTGCTCGCAAGTGTCATCGGCGTGATTGTCTTTATTTATTCGCGACTGTAGACGATCATCTCGCCTTCAACTAAGTTTGCGAATCTCGCTTCGCTCAGGAGTTAGTGCCTCCAATGCAAAGCGCTCATAAATCGCCTTCACAAACGCGGTCTGCTGCCGGGCTTCCCCGTGTACCAGAAACACTTTCTTCAGCCCGCCCGCCAAGGGGGAAAGCCAATTCAGCAGTTCCCCTTGGTCGGCGTGGCCCGAAAGTTCGTTGATCTTGGCAACTTCCGCCCTCAGTCGCATCGGCTCGCCAAAGATAGGCACTTCTTCGTGCCCTTCAAGGATCTTGCGCCCCAAGGTATTTTCCGCTTGAAAGCCAGTGATGAGCACCGTATTGCGCGGGTCGCCAATCGTGTTGCGTAGGTGGTGGATAATGCGCCCGGATTCGGCCATCCCGCTGGCCGAAATAATCATCATAGGCCCGCGCAGGTCATTCAGCGCCTTCGATTCCGCCACGTCGCGAATGTAGCGCAAACGGTGAAAGCCAAACACGTCGCCGTCGCGATCCCGCGCCAACATCGCGGCGGTTTCAGCGTCATAAAGGTCCTGGTGCTCGCGAAACACTTCCGTCACGTTCACCGCCAAAGGCGAATCCACAAAGATGGGAATGTTGGGAATGCGCTTCGCTTGGCTTAGTTGATTCAACAGCAACACAATTTGCTGTGTACGGCCCACGGCAAACGCCGGCGAAATAATGCGGCCGCCGCGCGCCGCCGTGCGGTTCACAATATCCGCCAGCTTATCCAGCACCTTCGTCTCTTCATCATGAAAACGATCGCCGTAGGTCGATTCCATAATCAGGTAGTCGCACGCCGGTAGCGGCTGCGGGTCGCGGATAATGGGCAAGTTCGCACGGCCAATATCTCCCGAAAAACCCAAGCGCGTTTCCCCATCGCTCAGCACAAAACTCACGCTCCCCAGCATGTGCCCTGCCTCCACAATCTCCAGGTGCAAGCCGCGGCCCAAATCAAACCGCCCGGAATTCGGAAGCGGCACGAAAAGCTCCAAGGCCCGTTCGGCATCGGCAATCGAATATAGCGGCTCAATCTCTGGCTCGTCATAGTCGGACAAAATGCTACGGCGGCGGGCGCGCCGGCGGTTCAGGTACTCAGCATCTTTTTGCTGAATAAAGGCGCTGTCGCGCAGCATGGCCTGGCAAAGGTCAATCGTGGCGGGCGTGGCATAAATCTTGCCCTGAAAGCCCTGCTTCACCAGATTCGGCAGGTTGCCGGAATGGTCGATGTGTGCGTGCGAAAGGATCACCGCCTCCACATCCGCGGGGCTCGTAGGGAAACAACAATTCCGGCTCTTGGCTTCCTGTCGCCGGCCCTGGAACAGGCCGCAATCCAGGTAGAACGTGCGTTGGCCTTGGGCAGAATCATGCTGAACACAATGCAAGCTGCCGGTAACCGTACGGGTGGCGCCCCAGAAGGTGAGAGTAAATGGCATTATCAGACAATAGGATATCGATGAAGTTCACCCGCGTTTGTCTTTTCTTTGCTCTTTCGGCAACCTTGGCCCTGGGCCAGAAAAAAACCGTCACCCTCGAAACCCTGCGCAGCGCACCGGGAGGCGGGGCCAGCCTTAGTCCCATCTGGGCGCCCAATGGCTACCAGTTCGTCTATGCCAAAAGTGGCGGCCTGCACCTTTACGATTGCCGCGCCAATTCCTCGCGGGTCCTTCTCGAGAAACTCTCTGTCTTGCGGGAAGCCGCCGTCAAAGATTCCCGTCCCGAAGTGCGCTTCCAATGGGAAAATCGCCGCGTACGGGAGCAAACCGTGCAATGGGCCCCGGATAGCGCGGCACTTCTGGTCAGCGAAGGCGGAGATCTGTTTTGGCTCAAGACCAACGGAGACTGGAAGCAACTTACTCGCACCGAAGCGCGCGAGGAAGATCCCAAGCTAAGTCCGGATGGCAAGAAAGTTGCCTACCGCATCGGTAATGATCTTTACTCTCTGCCCATGGAAACTTCGAAACCAATTCGCCTTACTTTCGATGGCAGCGAAACAACCCTGAACGGTAAGTTGGATTGGGTTTACCCCGAAGAGCTCGACATCAACACTGCCTACTGGTGGAGTCCGGACAGCGCCCGCATTGCTTACTTACAATTCGATACCGCGAAGGTAATGGTTTATCCGCAGGTAGATCTCCTAAAGACGCCCGCCCTTGAAGAACCGGAGCGCTACCCGCAGGCCGGCACCCCCAATTCCGACGTCCGCCTCGGCGTAGTCGATCTGGCCCAAGCCAAAACCCGCTGGATGGATCTGGGCGAAACGCGGGACTTCTTGCTGGCGCGCGTCGATTGGCTGAATACCCAGGAAATTGCGGTGCAACGCATGACGCGCGTCCAAGACAAGCTGGACTTTGTCGCGGCCAATTGGGAAACCCGAAGTGTGCGCAAGTTGTTTGGCGAAAAGGATCCTTATTGGATCAACGTTCATTCCCTCGCGCGTCTGAACAGTTCCTCGCAGCAGATGATCTGGGCTAGCGAGAAGTCCGGCTACCGTCACCTATACCGGGTAGACTTCCAAGGGAAAGAATTGGGGCAACTTACCAAGGGCGATTGGGAAGTAGGCGAAGTCGCCGGTGTAGATTGGCAAAAGCAACTGGTCTACTATACTTCTACGGAAGTTTCCCCCCTCGAGCGCCATCTTTATGTAATTGGCTTCGACGGGAGTAATAAGAGACAGCTGACCAAAGAAGCCGGCACCCACACCGTCAACATGAGCCCAACGGCCGAGTACTACCTGCAGAGCCATAGCGCCATCGATCTGCCAGTGGAGCAAACCCTGCGCAAAGCAAGTGGTGAGGTGGTAGCTACTTTACGCGCGAGGGACAGGAAAGTGTTGGAGGAATTTGAAATTCTACCCACGGAGTTTCATAACCTCAAAACCAGCGACGGCGCCACCCTCCATGCTCGCCTCATCAAGCCCAAAGGTTTCACGGCGGGTAAAAAGTATCCCGCGGTTGTAATGGTCTACGGTGGCCCCCACGCCCAAAATGTGCGCAACGTCTGGAATGGTGGCGCCAATTGGGATCAAGTACTCGCTCACAAAGGCTTCGTCATTTGGCAAGTTGACAATCGCGGCAGCGCCGGGCGCGGGCATTTATGGGAAGCGAAGCTCTACCGTAACTTTGGCGAGATTGAAGTTGCCGATCAAAAGGCAGGCGTGGAACATCTCGTGAAGATGGGCTTTGTCGATCCCACCCGCATTGGTATGTACGGATGGAGCTATGGCGGCTACATGACGTTGAACACCATGCTCGAAGAACCCAAATTAATTCGCGCTGGCGTTAGTGGCGCGCCCGTAACGAATTGGCGCCTCTACGACACCATCTACACGGAGCGCTACATGGGACTGCCACAGGAGTACGAAGATGCCTACAAAAAAGCAAGCCCGGTCTTTAAGGCAAAAAACCTCGAAGGCAAGTTATTGCTGATTCATAACTTCGGCGATGACAATGTCCTCTTCCAAAACATGCTGCAAATGACCGATGCCCTCCAGCGCGAAGGAAAAATGTTCGAAGTCCAGGTCTACCCGCAAAAAAGCCACGGCGTCAGCGGCGTCGCCCGGCAACACCTCAACCGCGTCATGACAGATTTCTTTGAGCGGACTTTGGCGCCCTAATGCCTCCCCGCTGGCTATTGGCATCACTCTGGGCACTCCTCCTCGCTTTCTACTTTTACAAGAAGGCCCCCGTCACTTTTGAGGCAGATTGGAGCCATGATGACTTGATGAATTGCTATCGAGCCTTAGAAAGCAGTTATGCGGACACAATCCAGGACATTATTGTCTTTTGGAAGCCATCGCCTTTTTTTCGTCCCTTAGGCCAGCTCTTCTACAAGCTCAATTTCGATAATTTTCAATTCGCCCAATTACCTCCCCGTATTGCTTTGTCGGCTATACTGCTGTTCAATGCTTACCTTCTCGGCTTTGTAGCATTCCGCCTTTCGGGCAATCTTGCCTACGGCTTAGCCGCAGCAGCATTGGCTACTTATCATCCGATGTGGGCGCATTTATACTTAAACTCTGGCACGGTTTACGAAATACTAGCCTTCACCTTTGTTTACCTCGGCTTGCTTCTATATGTGGAGTTGCGTAACAAGCCTTGGGCGGATTGTATCGTGCTCCCCTGCTTTATCCTTGCCCTGAACGCAAAAGAGAGTGGAATTGTCCTTGCTCCCATCGTATTGCTTTACGAGCTCGTCTATCATCGCCGCATTCCCTGGCGCATTTCCATTCTGTTTGCGGGCGTCGGCGTGGCGTTTATTCTTGGGCGAGTTTACGGTCCCGGTGGCCTGAGCGGCATTGGGAGTTATCAGCCCGAGTACACGCTGTCGAAGTATCTGACAAATTACCAACATTACTTCGGCAGCTTAATCCTTCAGGCGGCAGCGCCCCTCTGGGCTTGTCTGCTGCTTTCTCTTGTACCTTTACTCTCTCGGACTAAAGAGGGACTTTTTGCAACACTCCTCTTCCCCATCGGAATCTTACCCTTGGCCTTCGTACCTGATCGTGGTCTCGAAGCAGTCTACGTGGCGTGCGGTGCACTCGCTTTCGGCATTCCATCCTTCTTATTGCTCTTGAGAAAAGAGCGGTTCCAGCTAGTTGCTGCCGCGTGCATACTCCTCGCCCTCGCGGTATCCCAACCGGCTCTTCGCGGCCGTTGGGGTTGGGAGAACGAGCAAAATGATATCCGCGCCTTCCACGAACAATTACGCGCCTTAGTCCCGCAAATGCCTTCCAATGTTCAAATCCGCTTCGAGAAAGAGCCTTTCACCGCAGACACTCCTTGGGCCAGTATCTTTGCCACCCGCCTCGCCTACCGCGACCTCACCATTCGCGTCGCTGGCGAACACAACCCCCACGGTAAAGATTACTCGCGAGCAGACGATTTTCTCGTCTTCACCTGGGAAGCGGGCAAGTTAAAGCGCATAAAGTAGCTTGGCCTAAGTCCAAACTTCCTCAATCGGCGTTCCCCCAAAGTCAGTTAACTTCTCGTGACGCCCATTGTGCAAGTACCACAATTTATGCTGGTCCAGGCCCAACAAGCCAAGGATAGTAGCGTGGAAGTCCCGCATATGGTAACGATTGCCTACCGCATACAAACCCAACTCATCCGTCGCACCAATCACCCGCCCGCCTTTCACGCCGCCCCCGGCAAACCACATCGTGTAACCGTGCGGATTGTGGTCCCGCCCGTTGCCTGATTCGGAATTTGGCAAACGCCCAAACTCACTTCCCCAAATCACCAGAGTTTCGTCCAACAATCCGCGTTGCTTCAAGTCCTTCAGTAACGCGGCAATCGGCTTGTCAGTTAATCCGCACATCTTCTCGTGGTTATGCTTCAAGTTAGAATGCGCATCCCATTGCATACTTACCGGACCACCGCCAGAGTACAACTGCACAAACCTTACGCCGCGTTCCACCATCCGTCGTGCCAACAAACAACGCATGCCAAAGTCCGCCGTCCGGGCTTGGTCTAAGCCATACATCTCGCGTATGTGCGCCGGTTCTTTTGATATATCCACCGCCTCCGGCGCGTGAGATTGCATGCGAAACGCAAGTTCGTAACTGGCGATCCGCGCGGCCAGATTCGAATCTTCCGGCGAGGCGGACGCGTCAAGCTCATTCATCTTTTGAATGAAATCCAAAGTACGCCGCTGCCTTTCCGCACTTACGCCTTCCGGCCGTTTCAGATGCAGAATAGGGCTTGAACCACTGCGCAAAAGCGTTCCCTGGTACACCGCCGGCAAAAACGCGCTGCCCCAACAGGGTGGCCCGCCTTCCGGCGTACCTTCCGGCTGTGGCATCACGACATAGGCCGGTAAGTTCTCGCTTTCGCTCCCCAATCCATAAGTTACCCAGGAACCCATAGACGGGTAACCCATCAGAATTCGCCCCGTATGCACTTGGTACATAGCCGGCGCATGCACCACGCTTTCCGTGTAGAAACTACGCACAAAGCAGATATCATCCACACATTGCGCAACATTCGGGAATAGCGTGGAAACCGGTAGTCCGCTTTGCCCGTAGTTTTGGAATTCCCAGGGCGAAGGCAGAATCGGTGTATCGCCTTCCGTGAATTGGCTGGTGGGTTTGCCAAAGCTAGGTGGCAAGGGTTGGCCCGCATACTTCGCCAGCGCGGGTTTCGGGTCAAAGGTGTCCATGGAACTGGGCGCGCCCACCATGAACAAGAAGATGACGTTCTTCGCTTTCGCGGGAAAGTGCGCGGGTTTCGCAGCTAATGGATTCAACCGGGGCGCTGCCGCAAGTTCTCGCTGCAACAGATACTCAGCGGCAATCGCGCCAAAGCCATTCGCGGCGGTGCGCAATACATTTCGGCGGCTCCATGCCCGGGCGTTAAGGAAGGTAGACGAAGTCATTGCGATTGAACAGTGCGAGGGCAAAGTCCTCGACATTGCCTCCTTTGGCAAAAAATTCCAAAGCCAACTGAGTTTCTTCGCGAGTGGGCGGTCGCGTTAATGCCAGACGATAACCCTGGGCAACAATTTCCTCCGGCGTCCCCTTTAAGTGGCTGGCGAAGCGTTTGGCCTGCTGCTGCACAAAGTCGCTATTCAGCATCGTCAAGCTCTGCAGCGCATGGGTCGATTCGGCGCGTTCCGGGCAACTCGTCATCGTGTCCGGCTGGTCGAAGTTCGCCAACAAGGGAAGGCGCACGGTCCGCTTATTCAACAGGTAAAGCGAGCGCCGGTCCATTTCGCGCGCATCCTTCGGCAGGGGCCAAAGATTGTCCGTTTCAAATTCCGTGAAGATGATCTCGTAAATTTCTGGCTCAATGGGAGTCCGCACCGGCGGCCCGTACATCTTACGGTTCAATTTTCCGCTCGCGGCCAACATGGCGTCGCGCAACATTTCCCCTTCCATGCGCCGGCGCTGCGGCGTCCGCTGGCGGTAAGCGGCGCTCGTCACAATCAGCCGGTCAAGGTGTTGAACATTCCATCCACTCGCCACAAACTCGGTCGCCAGCCAATCGAGCAACTTCTTGTTCGTGGGGCGAGCGCCCAAGGCGCCGAAGTCGTTCGGCGTAGCCACAATCCCTTTGCCCATCCGAAATTGCCAAATACGATTCACCATCACGCGCGCCGTCAACGGGTGTTCTCCACTCGCCAACCACTTTGCCAATGCCGCGCGGCGGCCTTGCGGCTGCTGGTCTAGGTTGCCTAAGTCCGGCGCCAACACCAGAGGCAAACCCGGCTCCACGGGCGCAAGCTTCTTCTTGTGGTCGCCTACTTTCAGAATGTGCGTGGGCCGGGCACTGCTAACGCTGAACACCCCGTAGGCAAAGGGCGCGGGCGCCGGTTTGTCGAGTTCCAATACCGCAATTTGCTTGCGCAGCTCCGCCCGGCGAGTTTTCAACTCCGCCGGCAACAGGGCCACCACTTCGTCCCAAGTTGGTGTAATTTGGCGTTCCGCTTCGTGGCGCAGGCGCTTCTGCTCCTCCGTTTTGAGCTCAGCCTTGGGCACATCCAAGATGGCGCGGAATTGCGGCTCCAACGTCGCCTTCGCATCCGCCTTGTACTTTTCGAGATAAGGCTTTTCCATGGCCTTGATCTCGTCAAACAACGGCTTTAAGCGCGCTTTGTGGGCGGCCATCCTTTCGTCAGCCGCAATGGCTTCTTCGCCCGTCGCCAGTTGGATATCGCGGAATTCCGTCGCGCCAAACACCGCCTGCAAACGGTAATAGTCGCTCTGTAGAATCGGATCGAACTTATGATTGTGGCAACGCGCGCAGCCTATGGTCAGACCAAGAAAGGCCGTGGAGACGGAGTGCGTCATCTCCATCAAATCCTCTTGCCGGTTCTGCTCCTCGTCCTGGTTCCCACCCACCACATGCCGCGGCCCCGCACGCAAAAATCCCGTCGCAATCAGCGCATCCTGCGAAGTTGGGTAGAGCTCGTCGCCGGCCAGTTGCTCTTCGAGGAAGCGGTTGTAAGGCTTGTTCGCGGCAAACGAGCGAATCACATAATCGCGATAGCGCCAGGCATGCGGCCGCTCC
This sequence comes from Bryobacter sp., assembly GCA_033765085.1. Lineage (GTDB taxonomy): Bacteria > Acidobacteriota > Terriglobia > Bryobacterales > Bryobacteraceae > Bryobacter. Next base: position 63,546 of record JANRIK010000010.1, read on the forward strand.
GCATCCAACTCAAAGCCATTCGTATCCGCATATCGAACCACATCCAACCACTTCTGCGCCCATCGTTCGGCATAGGCCGGCGTGGCCATCAACCGTTTCACCAACCGCTCGTACGCACCGGGTTGCCGATCCGCCAAATAGGCTTCCACTTCCCCAGGCGCGGGCGGCAAACCCGTCAGATCCAGCGTCAACCGCCGCACTAACGCGCGGGCCTCTAGGGCTTCATTCTTTGCCGGTTCGAAAAAATCCACCGGATGCTGGCCGGCGGGCACGGGCGTGCGTTGAGGCGCCTGAAAGGCCCAGTAGCTGCGGCGCTTGGCCACCAGCGCTTCCTCCCGCGGATCCACGCTGGGCGGCGCAGCGGGCAGCATCGTTAAGGCAAGCAGGAAAGAGAGATAGGCCCGGAACTTCATTTGGCTTTCTTGTTACGATATCGCGTCAGGAGGCACTTTTGCCATGTCCTTTTTCACGAGGCCTTTGGTGCTGCTCGCCTATCTCGCCGCCCTTCCCCTGGTTGCCCACCCCGGCTGGGGATTGGTCGAGACTCCCGATGGCCGCCTGTACGTGGCTGATGTACTGAACAACACCGTGTGGGAAATTCATCCCAACGGAAGGTCCAAAGTGCTCGTGCAGGGGCGGCATAGCCATGCGCTCTGTTTCGACAACCAGGGAGTGCTTTGGGGCGACCACACGGACTACGATCCCCAGACCAAAACATTCCAGCGGACGACATGGCGGTTCGATGGCACTCGCGCCGTGGTGGCCACGGGAGCCTGCCCAGGCGCCACGCGAGGCAGGTTGCCAATTCCTAGCGAAATTCCTCGCGCCAAGGGCTGGGAGATCTGGGCTTTCCAAGACACCCCGAGGGGAACCGCGGTTTTGGAACATGTGGAAATTTCGGCCTTCGAGCAACAGCTAAAAGCAGGTCAAGTCGTGTCACGCTTAAGGCTGGTTCCTCGCCAGGGTCCAACGAAAATCCTTTGGCAGGCTCGCGGCCCAAAGCAGTAAGCCGAACCTAATTGCGGCGCGTATTGCGCCTCAACTGCTCTGCCGTCAACCCGAACTGCTCCAATTCAATCCAAATTCCCCGCACCACCACTCCCTCCACCTCCAACCTTTGCGCCTGCTCTGCTCCGCTCGCCCCGCGCAGCAGAATCTTGCCCTTCCGTGCGCTCGCCTTGCCGATGACGCGATGCCAGGGAAGCGCCGGGTCGAATGCCTTCAACGCCCAAGCAACCTGGCGCGCACCCCGCGGAAAGCCCGCCGCCGCGGCAACCTCTCCATAAGTCGCCACTTTGCCGCGCGGAATCTTTCGCACTACTTGGCGAATCTCGGGAAACATCAACGCACCGGCACAACTTGGATCTCAAACACCTTGGGCCAAAGCTTGCCCGTGACATAAAGCCGCTTCGCCGCCGCATCGTAAGCAATGCCGTTCAGTACGTCCACCTCGCCCGCATTACCCCCCAGCAGTCCCGTTAAATCAATCACGCCGGTCACCGTGCCGTCCGTGGGCCGGATGCGCACAATCGAATCCGTCTGCCAGACGTTGGCATAAAGCTCACCCTCCACCCATTCCAGTTCGTTCAACTGGCTCACGGGCCGCCCGTTGTAGCGCACCGTCATGCGGCGAAGCTCCTGGAGCGTGGCGGCATTCCAAATCCGAATCTCCGCCGTTCCATCGCTCATATAAATCTGCTTGCCATCGTTGGCCAAGCCCCAGCCTTCGCCGGGATACTGAAAAGTGCTCTGGCGGCGCAGCGTCTTTTGGTCGTAGGTAAACCCCTGGCCGTGCTTCCAGGTCAATTGGTGGATCTTGCCGCCCAACACCGTAATTCCTTCCCCAAAATACTTGCCCTCCAGCGGCACGCTGGCCAAGACGCGCCCCGTTGTGGGCTCCACCCGCCGCACAAAGCTGCGTCCGTTCAAGCCCGTGCCCTCATAAAAAACGCCGTTGCGAAATTCAAAGCCTTGCGTGAATGCTTCGGGGTCGTGCGGCAGCGCGCGCACCACTTTGTAAGTGAAGCGCTGGGCCTGCTGGGGCCGCACGAATTGCGCTTCCAACATCAGCGCAAGAAACAACGCAAAGAAAACAGCCAGCGATCGCATCACTGTTTTAGATTAGCGAACGGGCCTTTTCGAGTACGGCAATCATCATGGCCATCGTCAACCGCCCCGTTTGCGTGTTCTGTTGGCTGGGGTGGTAGCTGCAAAGAACCTGCGGCGCACCCGCAAAGTGGGCCCCGTGCCCGAAGGGATAATGGCTCGCCGGCCCCCGCCCCGCCGCCTTCAAGTAATTTTCCAGAGCAATGCGGCCCAGGCACAGCACAACCTTCACCCGGCGCAAGCCGCGCAACTCTTCCTCCAAATACGGGCGGCAGGCTGCTAACTCTTCCGGCAACGGTTTGTTATCCGGCGGCGCACAATGGCACGGCGCGGTGATGTAAGCATTGTTCAACCGCAAGCCATCCTCGCGATGGGTGGCCGTGGGTTGGGAGGCAAAGCCCGCCGCGTGCAGCGCCGCGTAGAGAAAGTCCCCGCTCTTGTCGCCCGTAAACATCCGCCCCGTGCGGTTCGCGCCGTGCGCCCCCGGCGCCAAGCCGACGAGCAACAATTGCGCCTCAGGATCTCCAAAACTCGGCACCGGCTTGCCCCAATACGTTTCCCCACGATAAGCCGCCCGCTTCACCTCCGCCACCTTTCGGCAATGCGCAATCAATCGGGGACAGCGCTCACACGCCACAATCCTCTCATTCAACGCCAGCATCGTTTACCAAGTCTGCCATCTTTTGCGATAAGTACTCCCGCTCCACGCGATTCCGCGTCAGCCCCAATGCCTTCTGAAACGCCACCCGCGCCTCTACTTTCTTTCCCAAGGCCAACGCGCAATGCGCCCGCGCTGCATGGTACGGGTAATAACCTTCGAGCTCGCCTAACTCCTCCAGTATTCCCTCCGCCGCCGCCCAACCTTCCACTTGCCCCACCGCCACGGCATAGTTCAACAAAACCTGTTCGCTGCGCTCAAAACGCAGCAGCGTGCGATACAACTCCCGGATTTGCCGCCAATCCGTCTCCGCCGCCGTTGCCGCTTCCGCATGCACCGCCATGATCGCCGCCTGCACTTGGTAAGCGCCCGGCTGCTTCCGGCGCAGTGCTTGCTCCAGCAGCGCAATCCCGGCCGCTATTTCGTCGTCGTGCCAGCGGCTACGCTCCTGCCGGTCCAGCGTCACCAAGCGGCCCTCGGCATCCACTCGCGCATCTCGTCGCGCATGGATCAGCCGCAGCAGCGCCTCCAGCCCCTCGGCTTCTGCTTCGCCCGGCAACCACTCATTTACCAAATGGCTCAGTCGCAACGCCTCCTGGCACAAATCCCGCCGCTCCAAAGCCTCTCCCTCCGTAGCCGCGTAGCCTTCGTTGAAGATCAGGTAGATGACGTGCAGAACGCTGGCCAAACGCTCCGGCAATTGCTCCTGCGCCGGAATGGCGTAGCGGATACCGGCCAGGGCAATCTTGCGCTTGGCCCGCACCAGCCGCTGGGCCATTGTGCTTTCTTCCACCAGAAACGCCCGCGCCACCTCGGTCGTGCTTAGTCCGCCCAAAGTGCGCAGCGTTAAGGCAATTTGGGCTTCCGGGGCCAACACGGGGTGGCAACAGGTAAAGAGCAAGCGCAGAATGTCGTCCGCCGCTTCCTCGTTCGCGTCCTCGCCCACAATCTCATCCGTTAACAGCAAGTGCCGGTTTTGCTCCAGCAATTGCTGCCGCCGCTGCCCGCCGCGCCGCTGGTCCAAGAGTTTCCGCTTCGCCACCGTCAACAGCCAAGCACCGGGGTTCGTGGGCAATTGCGTCTGCCAGTGCACTTGCGCTTCGAGCAAGGCTTCCGCCAACACATCCTCCGCATCATCGAAGCTGCGGGCCAGGCGGATCAGGCTGGCCAGAATGCGGCTTCGTTCGGCCAAAAACACAGCTTCGATGACACGAGAGGGCATTTAACAGGTAGGCACTTAAGGCAAATGCATCTAGCCCGGCAGGACCATAATCGGCCGGACTTCCACCGCCACACTGTTCCACGTATGCAGCTTGCAAATTTCGCTCGCAATCTCCGTGGCCTCGTCCACATCCTTGGCTTCCACAATGTAGTAGCCGCCCAATTGCTCCTTCGTTTCCGCGTAGGGCCCGTCTGTCGCCACTTTCTTGCCCGCCACCACCCGCACCGTCGTGCTCGTAAAGGGCGGCTGCAGAGGATCACCCGCCTTCATGCGCCCACTCTTGGAAAGCTCTTCGGTGAAGTGCATGTAACGCCCAAACAGCTCGTGCTGTTGTTGTTCGGTCACCTTGTCGTAGGCGGCGAAATCGTCGTAAATCAAAAGCATGTATTTCATAGGGTTCTTAAACCCTCCTTTCAACCAAACGACGAGCGAACCCACGCAAATCGACAAGCCGTGCAAAATTTTTTCGCGCGTGCGGTGCCCCTAGTTCACCGGAACCAGCACCACCTTTTCGAGCGTCACGCCGTCCAGACCTACCGCACTCGCGCTCTTCACCTGCAGCGTCTGCTCCCCCGCCGCTAGGCTCAGCGTGCCCAGGCTCTGGCTCTGGAACACCCACTCGCCACCCGTGTTCACAATCTTGCCGTTCACAGCTTGCCCGCCCACACTCACCTGGTATTCCTTATCCACGCCCGCCCGCGTCGACCCGTAGCTCACCTCTACGCGATACCGGCCCGCCTTCGGCACGGCCAGCTTCCAGGTGGGAATATCGTCCGCGCGGCTCCATTTGGTCAAGTACACATGCCCCAGCGCGTTTTCCTTCTTGGCCCGCTGCTCAAAGCGAGTCTCAATCTCGCTCGATTCCACACCCAAATGAATACGCCCCTTCTCGTCCGGGCGGATCAAGTAAGGCTCCACCACGGGCGCCCCGTCCAACTGCATCACCACCACACTCGAACGGTCGTCGGGAGCCTCCGCGGGAATGTCCAGCAGAATATCCGCGCCATCGCGCCGCCACTTCAGCGGCTTCTTATCCGCATCCGCCAGCAAGTACGCCCGATTCACCAGATTCTTCAAACCCGGCACGCGCAGTTGCCCATCGGTTGGCCACGCAAACACGTTCAGATAAAGCAAATTCCCCTTTTGCGTGGCGCGCCCAAAGAAGGGAAGGCGCGCAAAAGGGCTGGCCTTCGTGCCATAGATCGATTCGCCGTTCGCTTTCAACCACTGCCCCATCGCTTCCAGCCGCGTCACAAACTCTGTCTGAATCGTGCCGTCCGGCTTCGGGCCCACGTTCAACAGCAGGTTGCCGCCCTTCGAGACCACCTCCACCAGCATCCGGATCAAATCCCGCTCCGTCTTAAACTCGGTTTCGTACTTGTTGTAGCCCCAGCTATCCATGTTGATCGTCACGCAGCTTTCCCACAGCGCATCGCGCCCCGAAGGATCTTTCACCCCCGTCGCGGGCACAAACTGTTCCGGCGTGCCAAAATCTCCCCGGCTGCCGGGCTTACGCTCGTAAAGGCGGTCGTTAATCAAAGTGTTCGGCTGCAGCAGGCGGATGAAGTCATACACCTCGTCGTCGCGCTTCAATTCGGCCAGCGTGTGCTCCCACTCGCCGTCAAACCAAATCACCGCAACATCCCCGTAGCCCGTCAGCAATTCGCGCAACTGCTCTTTCATGAAATCCACGTAAAGCCCGTTGTTGCCGCCTTCCTTGGGGTTCTTCGCTTCCCAGGCGCGGCGCGGACGGTATGCCGGGTGGTGCCAATCCATAATCGAGTGATAAAAGCCGAAGCGCAAATCCCGCTTGCGCGCCGCCGCCGCCAGGTCTTTCAGCGGGTCGCCTTTGTAGGGCGAAATCTCCATGTCGTAGTCGCTCACCTTCGAGCGCCAAATGCTGAACCCGTCGTGGTGCTTCGAAGTAATCACGACATACTTCGCCCCCGCCCGGTCAAACAACCCCATCCACTCGTCGGCGTTAAATTTCTCCGGGTTAAACGCGCGCGCGTACTTGTCATACTCCGCCTGCGGAATCTGAAAACGATGCCGCGCCCATTCGTGCCGCCCAATCACGGAGTACGGCCCCCAATGGATGAAGACACCAAACTTCGCGTCCGTGAACCATTTCAGCCTCGCCTCGTCATCCAGAGGAGGACGCGTCGGTTGGGCAATTGCCGCTATCGAAATCGCTAACAGTAAGAGGAGCCGCATAAGATCTAGTCGTATTCTATAGTTTTCATGCTCCAGATAGACTCCGCGATAACCCCTAGTTCCCTCCTTCCCGCCATTGAAAAAATGTGGGCCGCCAGCGCCGCCAAAATTCGCTCCATCGAAGACGCCTGGCGCCCGGAATCCGGCGCCCCCGTCTTCACCATCGAAGGCCGCTACACCTCCCGTGGCTGGACCGAATGGACCCAAGGCTTCCAATTTGGCAGCGCCATTCTGCAATTCGACGCCACCGGCGAGACCGAATTCTTGGAGATGGGCCGCCGCCGGACCGTCGAACTCATGGCCACCCACGTCACCCACACCGGCGTCCATGACCACGGCTTCAACAACGTTTCCACTTACGGCAACCTGCTGCGCCTCGGGCGGGAGGGGAAGACCCCGGCCACCGAATGGGAACAGCATTTCTATGAACTCGCCCTCAAGGCCTCCGGCGCCGTCCAAGCCGCCCGCTGGTCCACCATCCGCGGCGGCGGCGGTTATATCTATTCCTTCAACGGGCCCCATTCCCTGTTCGTCGATACCATCCGCAGCCTCCGCGCCCTCGCCGTCGGCCACCGCTTAGGCCATGTCTTGACGGGCGAAAACGACGAGCGCACCAGCCTCCTCACCCGCCTCGTCGAACACGCCGAAGCCACCGCCCGCTACAGCATCTATTACGGCGAAGGCCGCGACGCCTACGACACCCCCGATGTCGCCGGCCGCACCGTCCACGAGGCCATCTTCAACCGGAACGATGGCCGCTTCCGCTGCCCCAGCACCCAACAGGGCTACTCCGCCTTCTCCACCTGGACCCGCGGCCTCGCCTGGGCCATGTGCGGTTTTGGCGAGCAACTTGAATTTTTCGCAACCCTCCCCGGCGAAGGCCTGGCCGAAACCAAAGCCACCATGCTCCGCGCCGCTCGCGCCACTTGCGACTTCTATCTCCGCCACACCCCCACCTGCGGCGTGCCTTATTGGGATACCGGCGCCCCCGGCCTGGCCCACCTAGGCGACTATCTCGCCCGTCCCGCCGACCCCTTCAACGCCCACGAGCCGGTTGATTCTTCCGCCGCCGCCATTGCCGCCCAAGGCTTGCTCCGCCTCGGCCGCTACCTCGGCGAAACCCGCTACACCCAAGCCGGCCTCACCGTGCTGCGTACCCTGCTGGCGGAACCGTACCTCTCCACTTCCCCCGCCCACCAAGGCCTACTGCTCCATTCCGTCTACCACCGTCCCAACGGTTGGGACCACGTCCCCCCCGGCCAAAAGGTCCCCAACGGCGAAAGCTGCATGTGGGGAGACTACCACCTCCGCGAAGCCGCCCTCTTGGTCCAGCGCCTGGCCACGGGCCAACCCTACCTGACCTTCTGGTGCTAAGCATGCGCCGCTGTTTTCTGCTGTTTTTACTCCCCGCTTTGGTTGGCGCCAAAGACCGGGGTTTAGGCCGTTGGCATTTCGATCCCCAAGCATCCCGCTATGAAAGCGGACCCCCGCCGCGGCAATCCGTTCGGGAGTGGTCCATGCACAACGGCCATGCAATATTTCTCCACCAAGGCGTCGATTCCGCTGGCAATCCCTTCCGGACGACTTTCACCGCAGGCTACGATGGGCGCCCCGGGCGGGTCGAAGGTGCTTCCCGCTACGACGCCGTCAGCCTCTCACTACGCAACGACAGCACTGTCGATCAGATCTTCACAAAAGATGGGCAAATCACAGTGGAAACCACCCGCACCATATCGCCCGACGGAAACTCGATGTTCATTATCGCCGTAGGCAAACATGCCGACGGCCGCCCCTTCCGCAATTTCCTCGTCTATCGCAAGCGCTAAGCCACAAGCCGAACCCGGCTTTCGGGTCCCCTAATCCGTCAATACGATCGATTTCGCCATCGCCTGCAAGTCGCTAGCCGTTTTCGTCGATTCCCGCTCCGCCGTCAGCATCTCCACAAAAATCGGCACCAGGTGCGGATCGCGCCACCCGGCCTGAGCTTCTACTTCCAATTGATGGCAGGCTTCTTCCACGCTCAATGCCTTCTTATACGACCGCTCGCTCGTCAGCGCATCATAAACGTCCGCAATCTGCAGAATCCGCGCCAACAGCGGAATCTCCTGCCGCCTCAGCCCGTCCGGGTAGCCCGTTCCGTCCCAACGCTCGTGGTGGTAGCGAATAATGGGCAGCACCGGCGCCAAGCTCTTCATCGGCCGGCAGATTTCTTCCCCGCGCGTCACGTGCCCGCGCATAATCTCCCATTCCTCGCGCGTCAGTTCGCCCTTCTTGTTCAAGATCGAATCCGGAATCCCGATCTTGCCAATATCGTGCAAATATCCGCCCCGGTGCAGGGCCAGAAGATCATTGCGCCCTAAGCCCAGGCGGATGCCCAACTCCACGCTGAAGTAACTCAAGCGCCGGCAATGGTCGCTCGTACACTTGTCCCGCTCTTCCACCGCTTGCGCCAAGGTAAACAGAATGCTTTCCACTTCGTCCAAAGAGTCCAGCGCCGCCTTGTGCCGCAACATGGATTGCACCCGCGCCCGCAGAATGCTGGGGTGCGCCGGTTGTTGCAGATATTCGTCCGCGCCGCTCTGAAAGCCCTCCACCTCGTGTTGCGTCCCCTGCACACTGGTCAGCATCAGCACCGGCAGAAGATGCGTTGACCGCGACCCCTTCAGCGCCCGGCAAAAATCAAAACCGCTTTGCTCGGGCAGAAACATATCGCAAATCACCAGGTCAACCTTTTCCCGCTCCAACACTTGGTAGGCCTCGCCCGGCGTCCGTGCGTCCAGAAATTTCGCCCCAATCGGTTGCAGCGTCGTCCGCAGAATCTTCCGGTTCAAGTCAATCCCGTCCACCAGCAAAATGCCGGGTGGATTATCGGGGACCGTAAATAGCTCTACGTGTTCGCCGATAGCGGCCAAAGGTGCGTTCGTCAGCAAACTTGCCAATGCAATCTTCCTACCAATGCACATCGGACGCCGAATGCGATGTCTATAGAGGGAATCCCCGGAAAAGTACTAGGATTGAGGAAGTATGCGGAAATTTCTAATGGTACTATCCACGCTCTGTCTCCTGTTGGGCCAACTCGCTTTCGCCCAAACCCTCACCCAGGGAGAACGCGACCGCGCCATGAGCGAGCTCCACGCCACGCGCAAGCTATTAATCGACGCTTTGGCCGGCCTAAACGAAAAGCAGCTCGAATTTAAGGACACTCCCGAAAGCTGGTCCGTCGCCGAAATTGCCGAACACCTCGCCCTCACCGAAGACCTCCTCTTTTCCAGCTACCAAAAAGTCGCCGCCCAAACCGCCGACCCCGCCAAAACCTCCGCCGTCAAGGACGAACAGGTACTTGCCCTCATGAAAAACCGCGAAGAAAAGCGCCGCGCCCCCGGTGCCCTCATCCCCAAGCGCACCTTTCCCTCTGCCCAAGCCGCACTGGCTGAGTTCAAGCAGCGCCGCGACCGCACCATTCGTTTTGTCGAAACCACCAAGGACGAGGGCCTGCGCCACAAGCTGCTCGAAGGCTTCAATTGCGATGGCTACCAGATCTTTCTGATGATGGCCGGACATACCGAACGCCACGTCATGCAAATCAACGAAGTGAAAGGCGGAGCCAAATTCCCTCGGTAAGTCTCCACCCCGCTCACCGGCTCCACCTGCGGGAGCCGGACTTTCACCGCCCCCTGCTCGCCATTTCCGCCGCGCAGCGCCAAGCCATGATTGACCGCCTGGAGCTGCTTTACGGCCCCGAGCGCGCCGCCCAGGTCTACCCGGAAGTCGAGCGCATTCTCCAGGTCCACTACGCCCACAAACCGCTCGAACTCATTGAGCAGGAAAAACAGTTCCGCCCGGAAGACCGCTTCACCGAAAAGGATGTGGTGGCCATCACCTATGGCGATCTCATCCAATCGCCCAATAAGCCACCCCTCGATACCCTCGCCAGCGTCGTCGACGCCTACCTGCGCGGCACCGTCAATACCCTCCACATCCTCCCCTTTTTCCCGCATTCCTCCGACCGCGGCTTCTCCATCGTCCACTACCGCGAAGTAGACCCCCAACTCGGCAACTGGCAGGATATTGAAGACCTCAGCGGCCGCTTCCAGCTCATGTTCGATGGCGTCATCAACCACGTCTCGGCCAAAAGCGAATGGTTCCAGGAGTTTCTAAACGGCAACCCCTACTACCAGGATTTCTTCATCACGTTCGACACCGAAGACGCCATTGCCGAGGCCGATCTGCGCCAAATCCTGCGCCCCCGCACCACCAAACTCCTTACTCGCTTCCGCACCCTGCGCGGCGACAAGTACGTTTGGACCACCTTTAGCGCCGACCAGATTGACCTCAACTACGCCAACGAGCGCGTCCTGCTCGAAGTGCTCCAAGTGTTGCTTTTCTATGTCCGCCGCGGTGCCGACATCCTCCGCCTCGATGCCGCCACCTACCTTTGGCATCGCCTCGGCACCAGTTGCGCCCACTTGGCGGAAACCCACGCGCTCGTGCAATTCTTCCGCGCCGCCATCAACGTTGCCGCCCCCCGCGTAGCCCTGGTCACAGAAACCAACGTGCCCCACCGCGACAACGTCAGCTACTTTGGCGATGGCTCCAACGAGGCGCACATGGTCTATAACTTCGCCCTGCCGCCCCTCGTCTTGCGCGCCATGCGCACGGGCAATTGCAGCCGCCTCACCGAATGGGCCAGCCAATTGCAAACACCTTCGCCAACCACCACCTTTTTCAATTTCCTCGATTCCCACGATGGCATCGGTCTCCTGGGCGCGCGCGCCTACTTGAGCGACATGGACATTGAAGACATGGTCCGCCGCACCTTGGCCCACCGCGGCAAAGTCAGCTACCGCACCGCTCCCGATGGCACTCTCTCCCCCTACGAACTCAACATCACCTGGTTCGACGCCCTCAACCGCCCCGGCTCCGACGAACCCGTCGAACTCCAGGTGGCCCGCTTCGTCGCTTCCCGCTCCATTGCCCTCGCGCTCGCCGGCGTCCCGGGCATTTACCTGCCCAGTTTTGGCGGCAGCCGCTTTGAGAGCGAAGAACTCCCTCCCGACGCTGAACCCCGCAGCATCAACCGCCGCACCATCCAGGAAACCGATTTTCTGCGCGCCTTGAACGAACGCGGCTCTGTCGCCAACCTGATTGCCCGCCGCATGATGCGCCTCATCCGCCGCCGCATCCATGCCCCCGCTTTTCACCCCAACGGCGAGCAAACGGTACTCAACAACAGCACCAAGGTCTTCGCCGTCCGCCGCCGCGCCCCCGATGGCGGCCAGGTGGTGATCGCCCTCACCAACGTCACCGCCGAAACCCAAAAGTACCGCTTGAACCCCGAAGACCTGCTCCTTTGCATGAACTCCTGGCAGGATCTCCTCACCGGCCGCCGCTTCCCGTGCCACGCCGAAGGCGGCGAAATCACCCTCAAGCCCTACCAGGTAATGTGGATCACCCCGGCGGATTAGCTACCCTCGCTATTCCCCCTTCGCCAAGCCCGGCATGTGCGCCTCCCACCAATCCCGCGCCAGTTGATTGTCCCAAGCCCCCAGTTCCAACTTCTCTAAAGCCTCGCGCACCAGCCGCGCGCTCGCCGGCCGCACTGCTGGATTCTTCTCCAACAGCGAAAGCAACACCGCCTCCAAACCCTTGTCAATCGGCAATTCGGAAACCTGGCTCGGCGCCACCACAACCTCGCTCACGTGCTTCAAAGCCACGGCCATTGGGCTTGGGCCCTCAAAGACGGGCCGCCCGGTCAGCAGCCAGTAAGCCACACACCCCAGCGAATACAAATCCGCCCGCCCGTCAATGGCCTGCGTATCGCCCGTCGCCACTTCCGGCGCCATATAGGCCGGCGTCCCCAGGGCCTGTTGGTCCATCGTAATCTGCGTGGCCCCCTCTTCTGCAGCCACTTTCACCAGGCCAAAGTCCACCACCTTCACAAAGTCATAGTCCAGACCCAAACGCCCCAAAAGGATGTTGCTCGGTTTAATGTCCCGGTGCACCAGCCCCGCGGCGTGCGCTTCTTCGAGCGATCGCAAGCAACCCAGCAAAATATGCCGCACCCGCGCGCCCCCTTGCGGTCCGAAGCGCCGCACCAACTGGTCCAGGTCCAGGCCCCGAATCAGTTCCATGGCAAAGTAAAGCTGCCCTTCCGGCGTTAAGCCAAAGTCGTATATCGAAACGGTGTGCGGACACTCCAGCCGCGCAATCGCCTGCGCCTCGCGCTCAAAGCGGCGCTGGATTTGCTCCACATTCTGCCCCCGCGCGTGAATCAGCTTCACCGCCGCCGAGCGCGCCAAATAGCGGTGCTGCGCCCGCCACACGGCCCCCATGCCGCCCTGGCCCAATTGCTCCAACAATTGGTAGCTGCCCAGCTTTTTGGCCTGTTCCAATTCCTGGCCCATCTGGTAAATTGACTTTGCCAGCGTCGTTGCGAGTATAGCCATCAGGAACGGCGCGGCACACCATAGAGCCCAGATCGACAACGAAGGCGGCGCGTGCCCCCTCACACCAATGTTCAAGGCCATGGCCAGCGGCACCATCAGGGCCGACAACAGCGCTACAGGCAGTGCTCGCCGGTAGGGCACCGGGGCCACAAGCACAAACATGGTTATCCACATCGCCACAGCCGAATGCCCGCGGATCAGCAGATCGTCCATAAAGGGCATCGCCGTTTCCGCCAGCGAAATCTGAAAGCTCGCCAAAATCTGAAACGCCAGCCCAAAGGTCACCACCCGCGCCGGGCTTCCGCGCCATCGCCGGCTCAAATGCCAGACCACCAGCCCCGCCGTGATGCCCAACACGGCATTCAACTTGTAGAAGGGCATGAAATCCATCACCTTCGCACCGCGAGTAAAAAAGAACAGAATTTCAAATGAAAGATATGCTGCCGAATAGAGCAACCCTACAATGCCGATACGGTGCGCCGCACTCGCGGTCAAGTCCGTTGCTAATGCTTCTGAGAGAGTGCTTTCGGGTCCGGCACTTCGGGCTTTTGTGAGTCGAGCGGCCACTTCGTTAGGATACAGCCCCCGCCACCAGCCTCAGCAGCCAATAAGCCGCCGCCTTCCCCGGCAAGGATTCCTCCCCAGGCTCTTCCTGCTCTGCTTTGCCGTAAGCGCCGCGCAAGATCGCATCCTCCACCAGTTCAACAGCCAAAGCTGGCTCTTCTGCTCCGCCCTGCTCTTCCAATTGCAGCGCAGCCCCCAATGACTGCTCCAACAGCGGGAACTCTACACAAGGCGCCAGCGTAAAGGCAAACATCATCTGTGCCCAAACTCCCGGTTGCCGCTGCATGCCCAAACTTAACCATTCCGGTGCCCACCGCGCATCATCCAAATGGGTGACTAACCTGGCGACAATATCATTTATGGACCCCGATTACTGGCACCAGAAATGGGCCAACCGCCAGGTCAATTTCCACCAACCCCAACCGAATGCCCTGCTCGTCGAACACCTCAGCGCCCTTGCTCTGCTGTCCGGCGCGCGCATCCTCGTGCCCCTATGCGGCAAAAGCTTAGACATTCATTGGCTGCTGGACCAGGGCTATCACGTCGTGGGCGCCGAATTAAGCCGCCTTGCCGTGGAAGAACTTTATGCCGAGCTTGGCCACTCTCCCACCCTCACCACCACCCTCACTCCCGGCCCCCTCGATCACTTCTCCGCGCCCATGCTCGACGTCTTCGCTGGCGACATTTTCCACCTCACCAGCGAAACGCTTGGCCCCCTCGCCCCCATCGACGCCATCTACGACCGCGCCGCCCTCGTCGCCCTTCCACCCGACACCCGCACCCGCTACGCCCACCACCTCCAACGCCTCACCCGCGGTGCCCCCCAACTTCTCCTCACCTTTGAATACGACCAAAACACCATGCCCGGCCCCCCCTTCTCCGTCCCCGCCGAAGAAGTCCACCGCCACTACGCCCCCGGCTATTCGCTTACCGAACTAGCCCGCCAACCCGTACCCGGCGGCCTCAAAGGCTTCTGCCCCGCCGAAGAAATCGCCTGGCATGTAGGGAAGAAGTTCTAGATATCTCCTAAGTCAATCGAGGCATCCGTCAATCCTCAAGGCTTCTATTTCGCGATTCCGTGAGGGTCCTGCCCGCACATCCTGTCATTGTTCCTCACCGGCTTAATTGGAACATAACTTGCCGCGATAGACCGAATAATATTTGAATCCGATGAGTCGCGTGTTTCGAGGAAAAAATTTGCGCAACCGGAATCCGGGAAAGTAACTGCGACTAAGTAGCTATTTGGCCCTTCGGGCGTTTCGAGCTTGTGCGTTGCCTGCCACACACGTGCTCCTTGAACGGTCTTCTCTTCAAAGTGAATCGCCTTTCGCGATTTTGCAAAAGCTCCTGCGAAACCCCCAATATCGTGATTCACAACAACTCTACGAAACGGGGACAAGAAAACGCCGGTAAAGGTATCAACGCCTTCCGTCACTGTGTAGCTATAACCTTTTGGCAGAGAAACCTCTCCCCTATACCAAGTGAACTTTCCTGTTTCTCTATTCCAATGCGTGCCTCTTGGCAATGCTTGGGATTGCATTTCCACCCAGCTGCACGAAGAGAGCAAGAGAATCAGTGCCACCAACAGAACACGTACTTTGCCCATGCCGTTTATCGTACCCTGGCGAATCGATTGACAATTATTCCCTATTCCGTTCGTGCAGCTCATTCCTTCCCAGCCGCTTAGCAGCCTGGAAGGCCACGATCTGCATACGGAGTTCCGCCTCGCGCTGCTTCAATTGTTTGTTGCGCCGCGTCTTCCAGGTAAATTCCCGTAAGGATTTCCACGCGCTTGCGAAAACAGTCATAAGGTCGGAGCCCTATTTACAAGAACAGCGGCGCCGCCACCAGCGTAATCGTCGAAATCAGCTTTACCAACACGTGGATGCTCGGCCCCGCCGTGTCCTTAAACGGGTCGCCCACCGTGTCGCCCACCACGCTGGCCTTATGCGCATCGCTCCCCTTGCCGCCGTGGTGTCCTAGCTCGATGTACTTCTTCGCGTTGTCCCAAGCCCCCCCGCCGTTGTTCATGAACGTCGCCATCAATATGCCCGTAATTGTGCCCACCATCAACATCGCCGCCACCGCGCAAGCGCCCATCGGCGTGCCATCCTCTGCCGGCGGCAAATTGCGGAACAACAAGCCCACCGCCACCGGACCCAACACCGGCAGCATGCCGGGCAGAATCATCGCCTTCAACGCCCCCGCCGTCACAATATCCACACACTGGCCGTAGTCGGGATCTTCCGTGCCCGCCATAATGCCGGGCTTCTCGCGGAACTGCCGCCGCACTTCTTGGATCACCGTCTGCGCCACGCGCCCCACGGCTTGAATCGCAAAGCTGCTAAACAGAAACACCAACATCGCCCCCAAAAGCGCCCCAATAAACACCGGCACTTGGCCAATATCCACGCTGAACGGAATGGATTCAAACGCCATATCGCGGCGCTTGGCCAACACCATCTTCACCTCGTCAATATAGGCACTAAACAGCAGGAAGGCCGCCAGCGCAGCAGAGCCAATGGCGTAGCCCTTCGTCAATGCCTTCGTCGTATTCCCTGCGGCGTCCAATAGGTCCGTGCGGTGGCGCACTTCCTTCGGTTGCTTCGACATTTCCGCGATGCCGCCCGCATTGTCCGTAATCGGCCCGAACGTGTCCATCGCCAGCACATAAGCCGCCGTCGAAAGCACACCCATCGTGGCAATCGCCGTGCCGTACAAGCCGCTCGCCAGCATGCTCACACCCGGCAGCGCCGCCAAGATCCCCATCCAATACGAGCCCATAATCGCTGCCGTAATCGTCAACGTCACCAGCCCCGTGCACTCCAGGCCCACCGCAATGCCGCCAATGATCGTCGTCGCCGGCCCCGTTACACAGCTTTCTGCAATAAAGCGGACCGGCCGGTAACGGTGGTCCGTATAATACTGCGTCAAAAACACAAACAAGAAGCTGGTCGCAATGCCAATCGCCCCGGCGGCGAACAAATAGAGATTGCCGCCCAGCAACAAACGCACCGCCAAATAGAAGCCCCCCAGCGCAAAGAAGCTGGCAACATAAAAGCCCCGGTTCAGCGCGTCCATCGGGTCCTGCTCTTCGCTTTTCAGGTTCACCGTGAACACGCCAATCACGCTCGCCACCAGCCCCACCGCGCAAACAAACAGTGGGAACAGCACCCCGGCAATGCCGAATACCTTATACAGGCTCACACCCAGAATCATCGCGCCGATATTTTCCGCCGCCGTCGATTCAAAAATGTCCGCGCCGCGCCCCGCGCAATCGCCCACGTTATCGCCCACCAAATCCGCAATCACGGCCGGATTCCGCGGATCGTCTTCCGGAATCCCCGCCTCCACCTTGCCCACCAGGTCCGCTCCCACGTCCGCCGCCTTCGTATAAATACCCCCGCCCAACTGCGCGAACAGCGCCACGAAACTCGCCCCAAACCCAAAGGCCACAATTTGCCCGGGCACTAGTTCCGGCTCCGCCAAGCCATCAAAGAAAGCGAACAGGAGCCCCACGCCAAACACGCTCAGGCTCGATACGGCCATCCCCGTCACCGCGCCCCCCCGCAGCGCAATCTGCATCGCCTTTCCCAAGGAATGCCGCGCCGCCGCTGCCACGCGGATGTTCGCGCGAATCGAAACCCACATCCCGCTGAAGCCCGCCACGATCGAACACAACGCTCCAAACACGAAGCTGATCGTCATGCGCACAGCCAGTTGCGCTTCGCCTTTGCCAAAGATGTAGGCCAGATAAATGACAATCGCCAGTACCACGGCCAAGCCCGCAATCGTGCGGTTCTGGCGGTTCATATAGGCTTCCGCTCCGGCCTTAATCGCGTCAGAAATCTTGCGCATCTCCGGCGTCCCCGTATCCTGCGCCAAAACATTGCGCGCCAAATAGGCCGCCATCAGCATTCCCAGCAGACTCAAACCCAGAATGGTGATCAGGATCGTTTGGTGGTCCAAGCCATTGGCCAGGGTTGTAGGCGTAGCTTGTAGCCACAGCGCGCACGGGGCGTTGAGGAGATTGTTCACAGTGAAAAAGACCTTTCCAATTGTTAAGGCGCCCAGGGGTCCCGGGCCGCTCTCGAAACCAAAATGAAAGAAAACCTTGCCTAGCTTAGCGTAATTTTTGAAGGGTGGGCAATGGGGTTTTCGCTTTCGATACCATTACTGCGTCATGCTCATCCTGTTATTTTTGCTTGCCGCTGCCACCGTCAGCGCCCAAGCTCCCGCGCCCGTCCAAGGCCTGCCTTACCTGCGCCCCGTCTGGAGCCGCGTCGCCGACCTGAACGGCGAACTTGGCAGCGTCGAAAGCGTTGAATTTTCTCCCGATGGGCGGCTGCTCGCCTCCGTCACCAAATACAGCAACGAAATCGCCGTCTGGCGCACCAGCGATGGCACGCTTCTTTGGACGTATCCAACAGCAGAGGAGCAGGAGGTCGCCGTATTTTCTCCGGACGGGAAATGGCTCGCCTCGGGCGGGGAAGACCGCGTGCTCCGTGTGCTTGACGCAGCAACGGGCAAATTGGTGTTGTCGCTTCCGCACCCCGCCGCCATTGATGCGTTGAACTGGTCGCCCGATGGCTCCCGTTTGGCCACAGGCGACGAAGCTGCTACCCTCCGCCTTTGGGTAATGCCGGAAGGCAAACTCTTGTCCAGCGCCTCCGCAGGGAAAGAGGCCATCAATGAAATAGACTTCTCGCCCGACGGCGCGCTGCTGCTGGTGGCCGCCGACAGCTTGGGCGCCAAGGTCTTCCACACCCGCGACCTCTCGTTGGCCAAGACCTTCGCGCACAATGGACAATCCCCGCGCACCACCGCCCGCTTTTCCACCGATGGAAAACTGCTCGCCGTAGGCGGCGCGGGCGGCCACATCCTGCTTTGGGACTACGCCAGCGCGAAACTCTTGCGCGCCTTCAACTTTACCGGCCAAAAAGTGGAAACACTAATTTTTCATCGCGACGGCGAACATCTCCTCTATGCCGGTCACGATCCGCACATTCGCGTTTTGCGCCTCCGCGACGGGGCCATTGTTCATCTTTCCCCGCCCGTCGACCACGCCGAATACGTCACAGTAAGCCGCAACGGCAGTTGGGTTGCCTCGGCCCACCAAGACGGAATCATTCGCCTTTGGGTCTGGATGCGCGGCGACCCCGCCTTGAACAAACGGCTCCACAACCAGCTTCTGAAGAAACAAGCTCAATCCGCGCCCGGCAATCCGATAAACTAACTTCTGTATGCTTCACGACCCTGTAAACCGTCGCTACTTTTTCATGAGCGCCGCCTCTGCCACCACGGCCCTGGCCGCCAAACCCGCTCCCGGTCGCGTCATTGGCGCGAACGATCGTATTAATGTTGCCGTCATCGGCGCCGGCGGCCGCGGCTTTTATGTCGCCGGCCAGTTCGTCAAAAACAACAACGAGGCCAATGGCAACTGCCAAATCGTTGGCGCTTGCGACGTTTACCAAAAGCGCGTCACCCGCGCCAAGGATGCCTTCAAGTGCGAAGGCACCCTCGACTACAAGCAGATTCTCGAGCGCAACGATGTCGACGCCGTCATCGTCGCTACCCCGGACCACTGGCATGCCCCCATCGCCATTGAAGCGATGCAAAAGGGCAAGGACGTCTACCTCGAAAAGCCCATGTGCCACACCGTTGACGAAGCCCGCCGCCTGACGGAAACCGTCAAGGCCACCGGACGCGTGCTCCAGGTGGGTTCGCAAACCACCTCGGGCAAGCAGTGGGCCGCCGCTCGCGAAGTCATCTCTACCGGTAAGCTCGGCAAGCTCATCATGAGCCAGGGCTCCTACCACCGCAACTCTGTGGACGGCGAATGGAATTGGCCCATCGACCCCGAAGCCGGCCCCGATGGCAAAGGCGAAAACTTCATCGATTGGAAGCAATTCCTCGGCCCCGCCCAAAAGCGCGATTGGGCAAAAGACAACGGCGCCGAACGCTTCTTCCGCTTCCGTAAGTTCTGGGATTATTCGGGCGGCATTGCCACCGACCTCTACTATCACGTTGTTGCTCCCATGAACATTTGCTGGGGCGAACCGCAGTTCCCCTACAAAGTAATGGCGGGCGGCGGCCAATACGCCGGCTGGCAAAACGACATCCGCGAAGTGCCCGACACCTTCCACCTGATCGGTGAATACAAGAAGGGCCACTCGCTGGTGCTCTCCAGCTCCATGGGCAATTCGCAGCACATCCCGGGCTTGATCCGCGGCCACGCCGCCACCCTCATCATGGTGCAATCCGGCCGCTTCGAAGGCCCCAGCGCCGCCCTCAAGCTCATTGCCGAATCCCGTATGCAGAACGGCAAGCGCACCTATATCTCTCCGGAAATGGAAGATCTCTTCAAGGGACAAGCCGAAATCGACGTTCCCGTCGAAGAACAATCCTTCGCGCAGATCATGCAGAACCACGTTGGCAACTTCCTGTCCTGCATGCGCACCCGCCAGAAGCCTCAGCTCGATGTCGAAACCGGCGCCCGCGCCCAGGTGCTCATCACCATGGCCGTGCAGTCCTACCGCCAGGGCAAGGTGCTGTACTTCGACGAAAAGAACTGGAAGATTGTGGACAAGGCGCCCGTGGCCTAAGCGTCCCCTCCATCCCATCCCAATTACCCCAACCAACGAAAGAGGACGGCCCCCCAGCCGTCCTCTTTTTCTCTCCCCCTTTTGGGACAGCCTGACCCGTCCCTACGCATCCCGTCTAAGTAACCTGTTTTCAATGCTTTACAGTGACCAATCCCCTCCTCCCTTCCCACCCCACGCTCCCCTCTCTCCCCTAACCCTTTTCTTTTCAACACTTAGACGCAAACCATTTTTCCGCTGTTTTGCCTAGGGACGGGTCGCCCTGTCCCAAAAATATTCCCACCCCGTCCAACTTTCTTTCTCCCCTCTTTTCAACCACTTCTAAATTAGTGACAGCCTCCGCGTTTCCCCTTTCTGCTCCCCTCAAAGCATGAGCACCCCCCAACAAGCCCCCTCCCAACAAACCCTCGCAAATCAGGCCAATGCCCAACTCTCTACCTCCCACGGCCTCACCGCCACCTCCATCGACGCCCTCTCGGAAGCCAACCAAGCCGAGTTCGCCGCCCTCGCCTCAAAGCTCCGCCAACAACTCCGCCCCCACGGCCCCGCCGAAGAAGAAACCTTCGCCGCCTACGCCTGGAACACCTTCCAAGCCGACCGCGCCCGCGCCTTCGAAGCCCACGCCTCCGCCGCTTACGAAGAAGCCCTCCTCAAAGACATTGGTCAAAACGAACCCATTTCCCCCGCTATCCCCACTTCTTCCCTCCGCCAAAAAGCCCGCCAACCCAACTCCTTCTCCCTCGCCCAAGACCACATCCTCGGCCTGGGCAAAGCCTTGCGGTAGCTAAAAAGCACCCACGCCATCACGCTATATCGCGGCCCGCTCCCTGGCACACTGTTTTTTCTCTGGCACAATAAACGAAGCCATGTCGCGAATCCTAATGGTGTCGAGCGAAGCTGCGCCGCTGGCCAAGTCCGGCGGGCTGGCGGATGTGTTGGGGGCCTTGCCGCCGGAACTGAATGCATTGGGAGAGGAGTGCGCGGTGGTCTTGCCTCGCTATCCTTCCATTCTGATTAGCCCGGAGGAATTGGTTTACCGCAATCTGCGTGTCTACCTGGGCAGCGGTTTTTACGAGTGTGATATTTACCGCAAAGAGTTGCGCGGCACCCCCTACTTTCTGGTGGAGCACCTTGGGCTTTATGGGCGCGACGGCCTCTACGGCGACCGCTACGGAGATTTTGGCGATAACCACATTCGTTACGGGCTGCTTTGCGGCGTGGCGATTGGCATTGCCCGCTATTTGTTTCCGGCGCAGATTTTTCATGCCCACGATTGGCAGGGCGGTCTGCTGCCGCTCTACCTCAAAAACTTCGTTTCTGGCGACCCCGCGTTTGCCGGAGCTCGCAGCGTTTTCACGATTCACAACCTCGGCTACCAGGGTTTAACTCCCCGCGAAAAGCTTTGGGAAGCGGGTGTCGATGACCGCTTCTACCGGCCGGATATGCTGGAATTCAACGGCGCGGCAAGCCTGCTGAAGAGCGGCATCATTTTCGCGGACGCAATTACCACCGTCAGCCCTAACTATGCACGCGAGATCCAAACCCCAGAGTACGGCTTTGGGCTGGACGGTCTTCTGCGTGCACGCAGTAGCGCCTTGACGGGTATTTTGAACGGGTGCGACTACGAGGAATGGAACCCCGAGACCGACCCTTTCCTGGCCGCCAACTACAGCGCCAAGGAGCCCGCGGGCAAGGCCGCCTGCAAGCGAGCTTTGCTCGAAGAATTTGGCTTGGGCCACCGGGAAGACCGCCCCTTGGTAGGCATCGTTTCGCGCCTGGCCTACCAGAAGGGCTTTGAAATTGTCGGTGGCGTTTTGGACGAAATGTTGGCCTGGCGGGATGTCACGTTTGTTGTGCTGGGCGGTGGTGAAACAAGTCTGGAACAAATGTTTTGGACCTACGCCGCCCGTTATCCCGACCGTATGATCTTCTGGAAGGGGTATAACAACGCCTTGGCGCACCGCATTGAGGCTGGCGCCGACTTGTTCCTCATGCCCTCGCGCTACGAGCCCTGCGGCCTGAACCAGATGTACAGTCTGCGCTACGGCACGCTTCCCGTGGTGCGCGCCACGGGTGGATTGGACGATACCGTGGACGGCGAAACCGGTTTTAAGTTCTGGCGCTTTGAGCCCTGGGATTTGGCCGAGTGTCTCCGCTACGCCCTCGGGGTATACGCCGACTCCGATCGTTGGGCCAAGATGCAGGCAACCGCCATGGGCCGCGATTATTCCTGGGCGCGGTCCGCGCGCGCCTACACTCGCCTATACGAGGAATTACTCGCGACGACGGGAAGGCTAATATAGAAGGGAGTGCGACTTTTTGGGGAAAGTTGCATCCAAGATTTTGGAAGGTGGTGAACAACCATGGCTGGAGCCAACACAAAGACTTTTTCTGATGCTAGCTTCGACACGGACGTGTTGAAGAGCGACGTCCCGGTGCTCGTGGACTTTTGGGCGGAATGGTGCGGACCTTGCCGCATGATCGCCCCAACGGTGGACCAAGTGGCCGACGAATACGCCGGTAAGGTAGCCGTGGGCAAGCTCAATGTGGACGAGAACGGCAACACGGCAATGCGCTACAACGTGCGCGGCATTCCTACCCTGCTGCTCTTTAAGGGCGGCCAGGTGGTGGAACAGCGCGTGGGCGCGGTGTCAAAGGCCGACTTGGTGAAGATGCTCGAACCGCACGCCAGCTAAGGCGCCGCGAAACTTTCAGCAATTTTGAAGGCCGTTGTCCGAAAGGGCAGCGGCTTTTCTATTGCATTTGCAGTAAGTACAGCACGACACCGGCGCACCCGGCCGCTAGCCCGAATTGGCGCGGCGAACGGACGTAAGTTTCATGCAATGCGTGCAGGGCCAGGTAAGTGAGCGCGCCCGTAGCCGCGAGGCTCACCTCGCCGGCAAAGGGAATCCGTTGTGCGGTCAGGAAGCCAAGTAGCGTCATCGTTTGCAAAAAGCCAAAAGCCCACCAGCACGTTGGGGCTGGGGCGAAGGGACGAAGAAGGCTTGCGACGGCCAGCGTTTCCGGCAGCCAATGCAGCAGTACCGGCCAGCGTAGCGAGGGATTGGCCGCCAACAGTGCTCCGTCGGCAAGGCTGTGCAGGCTCAATGCAGCGGTCAGACCAAGCAGGGGCCAATGGGAATTTGCTTTGTGCTGTTGGCAATAGGCGCAGAGGGGATGAACCGTATGGTCCAGCAAAAAATAAATGGCGAAACCCAAAGCAGGATACAGCAACACAGATGCCGACAAGGCGGTTTCGCTCAACAGCGCCAGGGAAAATCCCGCGAGCAGACCGGCGAGGAGATAAGGTGGAAGCACTAAGTATAATGATAAGTCAATATCGATAAAGATTGCTCGGCGGGAAGACCATACCCATACACCAGCAAAATGTCCACGTCCGAAAGCCGCGCAACAACGCCTTCGCTGACGAGTTGTTCGGCGGTTTGCTGGAGCACTTGGGAGTCTCCCGCGTCGGCGAGGGGAGCCAGGCGGGGCAGCAATGGCTCCTTGGTGAAGACGGGCAGCTTGCGGGCTTGCCGGAGTTCTTCGGCGTATTTCTGCAAGAGGCGTCCGCTGGTGCTGTCGGAATAAATCACTTCTACTACGCGGCCGGTAGGAGCGGGCAGCAAGGCGGGCGCTGCTTCGCCAGCCGGAAGGGGTTGAGGTAACTTTTGGCACTCCCGTTCGGCAAAGAACAAGTTGACAAGGGCGCGAGCGTGGATTGACTGCAGAGCCTCGCGAAAGATTGCGGATTCTGTGGCCAGTCCGGCGGCAAAGTCCGGGGCGCTGTAGGCGCCAAACATCGCTCGCGCGGCCCGGCTGCAGTTGAGGGGTACGGCGGAAGTTTTGCGCAGGGGCGCGGGGAAGGTGAGAGCGGTGGCCAACAATTCACCCTCGGCAACGATTGCATCGACCAATCCTGCAGACTTGGCCTCTTCGGCGGAAATTGGGGCCCCGCTTTCCATCATGGCGAGCGCCCGCGCCGGTCCGACGAGCCGCGGCAGCCGCTGGGTGCCGCCGGCGCCGGGGATAAGGCCGAGCTTTACCTCGGGCAGGCCAAGCGTGGCGGAGGGTACCGCCAGCCGCAGGTGCCCCGCCATGGCCGTTTCGAGGCCAATGCCGAGAGTGGTTCCGTTGATTGCCATCACGACCGGGGCAGGGAAATTTTCGATTTGCTCCAGCAAGGGGTTTAGGTAAGGCAGTTCGGGCGGCGCTTCGCCTTGGGTAATGCGCTGGATTTCCCGCAAGTCTGCACCAGCGATAAAGATACGGCCTTCGCCGGTTAGGATGACGCGGCTGGGCGGATTGGCCAACAGTTCGCTAAGCGCAGTGCTGAGCTCCCCGGCCAGCGTACGAGTAAGCGCGTTGACCGGTGGATGCTGGAGTATGAGGGTGACGGCGTTGTCTACTCGTTGCTGTTGAAGGGAGGCCATGCTGGGGCACCTGAAATCAGGATATGGCACATTAAGGAGCAAGCAAGACACATGACCCGCAAACTGAACCAACGGCGCAACGCCGCACTGCTGTCGACATTAGAGGCGCGCTTCGCGGCCAATCGTGTGCTTCACGCGAAGCTCCCTTGGCCGGAGGTGAAAGCGAGGCTCGAAGCCGCCGAAGCCAAGTTGTGGTCTTTGGCCGAAATGGAACAAAGCGGTGGCGAGCCGGACGTGGTGGGCGAACCAAGCGGCACGGGGGAAGTCGTGTTCTACGATTGCTCGCCCGAAAGCCCCAGCGGACGCCGCAGTCTTTGTTATGACGCGGAAGCCTTAGCCGCGCGTAAGTTGAACAAGCCCGCGGGGAGTGCGCTTGCCCTAGCCCAGGCGATGGGGGTGGCGTTGCTTAGCGAAACCCAATACCGTTTCTTGCAGGAATTTGGCAAGTTTGACCAGAAGACCTCCAGTTGGATTCAAACGCCGCCGGCCATTCGCGAACTGGGCGGGGCACTTTTCTGCGACCGCCGCTACGAGACGGTGTTTGTCTATCACAACGGAGCGGAATCTTATTACGCCGCGCGGGGTTTTCGCGCCTGCCTGACGGTGTAAGCGTTTATCTCTGCAAGCGCTGCAAGAAGGCCTGCGCCGCTTGGCGCTCCGTTGCGGTTGCAGCTGTTTCCAAGGCCTGGCCGGCGGTGGCCCGGGCTTCCTCGTTCCTTTTCGCCTCAAAGTAAGCTTGCGCCAAAGTGAGCCACCAGGAAGATTGCGTAGGGCGGGCGCGCGTGGCTTGCTCGAGCAAAGGAAGGGCGAGGGCGGGGTTGCCGTCGTCCAATTGCCGGAGCCCGGCGAGGAAGGTGGCTTCCGCGTCCGAAGCCGCGGGCGTTGCGGGGGCAAACAGGGCAAGGGCTTGTTGGGTTAAATCTCGCACCAAGGGCGGAGCGAGGGCGCGGAGCGTGAAGGGGGGCAAGGGTGTGCGGTTGGGTGCCTCCAAGGGGAGCGGCGCAAAGGCCAAAGGAAGCTTAGCGGCGGCGAGGCGGGCGAGTTCGGGCGGCTCCGCCAGGGAGGTACCGCGCTCGGCAAAGTAGTGGTAAGTTTTGGCCCAAGCGAGCGCGTAGGGAGAGTTTGCGCTACCGCGCGAAGCAAGCTCGGCCAGACGGTGGGGCAGGGGAAGTAGGCGTAGCCGCCCAGGCTCCGTCGAAAGGGTGGAATAGAATTCGCACAGCCCTTCCGTCAAGGGTTCTTCAAGGTCTGGAAAGCGCTTGCCCAGCACGGCGTGGATATATTCGTGGGAAAGCACCTGCAGAAGATGGGGACTGCCGGGGTCCGCCGCAAGCCAGTCGTAGCGGGGGCTATTTCGATAGAGGCCAGTTTCCTGTGGGTTGCCCGTGAAACGGCGGAATTCGGCTGTGCTGGCCGGGAGATACACAACGACAGGGCGTGCGGGTACCCACGCCGGGCCATGGAGCTGAATCAGGCTGTGGCGCAAATTTTCCAGCCGGGCGAGAATCGATTCCGCCGTCCGCGCCGCCCGTTCCGGAAAAACAATGCGAAAATAAGGACTCTCCACGCCGCTCATGGTTTGAGCGGGCAACTGAGCCCCGAAGCTCGCCGGAGCTGCCAGCGCCCCGATTAGCGTCAACCAGAGGCTCCAAGTCCATCGCCTCAATAAAAAGATTGAATTGTCAGAAAGAAAGAGATTCCCTAGCATCAAGCTATGGGTGGTACGACCATGACTGAACCGCAATCGACGCAAGTAGCCCTTCTTCATCGTATTTCAGGGATTGTCAGCAGCCAGCGCAGCCTGGACGAAATGCTGGGAGAGATCATCGGGTTGACGGTGCAAGTGACCGCCTGCGACGCCGCGCTGGTGTATTTGATTGAGCGCGACATGGGGGAAATTGTGCTGCGCGCCAGCCAGGTGCCGCACGCCCAGGATCTGGGAATGTTGCGCATGAAGATCGGCGAAGGTGTTACGGGTTGGGTGGCCGAGCACAAGAGCGTGGTGGCGCTGGCCGCTAATGCCGCCATGGACCACCGCTTCAAGCGTTTTTCGGCGCTGGTGGAAGATACCTACGAGGCGTTTTTGAGCGTACCTTTGATTAACCAGGGCGAGATTATTGGGGTAATCAACGTACACCACCGCGAGCCCCATCCGCATACGGCCGAAGAGCTTTCCCTGCTTACCTTCATTGGCGAACAGATGGGTGTGGCTATTGCCAAAGGATTGTTGGAAGAAGAGAACCAGCGCTTGGTGGCCGAAACGGAAGAGATGAAGCGGCAGCTGGAAACCCGCAAGCTGGTGGAGCGTGCCAAAGGGATATTGCAGTCTCGTTATCAATTAACTGAGGAAGAAGCTTACCTGCGTTTGCGCAACGAAAGCCGCCGCCATCGCAAGCCGATGAAGGAACTGGCCGAAGCAATTATTTTGGCCGAAGACTTGGCGCGAAAGAGCGATGATGATGAGAAGGATTGAGCAACTTCGAACCCATCTTCCGGCAAGGCGACCTTTCGACCCTTGCGGCTAATTTTTGGCCCCGCAACCTGCCGCCGGGGCTTTATCCCGAACACTTTGATTATTACCAGACCGAGCCTGAGGTAAGGGTCTTGGCCGTGCGCAACGAGCCGCTGGTTGCCCCAAAAGGAAAAGCAGTGGGCAACGTGGTGGTGCTGCATGGCCTGGAAGGCTCGCACACCAGCGGCTACATGCTGTCGATGGCCGCGGCGGCGCTGGAGCGGGGGTTTCGGGTGCACCGTTTGAACATGCGCACCTGTGGCGGTACCGAGGCCTTGGCGCCTACGCTTTACCACGCGGGTTTAACCAGCGACCTGCGCGCGGTGGTTGCGCAACTGGAGCCGCCCGTATTTTTGGTGGGCTATTCGCTGGGCGGCAATGTGGTGTTGAAGGCGATGGGGGAATGGGGAGACGCCGCGTTGGAGGACGCTGCCCCGGTGGCGGGAGCTGTCTCTATTTCCACGCCTCTCGACCTGATGGCCTGTTGCCTGCGCATGCAGGAGCCCCGCAATTGGCTGTATTCGCAGAAATTCATCAAGAGCCTAAAGGCGCGCTACCGGCGGCGGCACCTGGCGTATCCGCAAGTCTTTCCGCTCGATGGTTTAGAGACGGTGAAGAGTGTGCTGGAGTTTGATGACCGCTTCACTTCGAAGGCTTTTGGTTTCGGTGACGCGGCCACGTACTACGCCACGCAATCGAGCGCAGGTTTTCTGGGGCGCATCCGGCAGCGCACTTTGCTGATTCATGCCGCGGACGATCCGCTGATCCCGGTCCGCGTTTATGAAGAAGCGGGCATTGCGGCGAACCCCGCCCTGCGCTTGGAACTGACCCGCCACGGCGGGCACGTTGGCTTTTTGGCGCGCGCGGGCAAGCGGTTTTGGGCCGAAGAGCGGGCGGTGGCTTGGATGGAGGATGTGATGGAAGAAGCGATGGAGGAAGGGGAGCGGCTACGCTGACCCGCGGCCTCGTTGAAGGTAAGCTACGCCAGCTGGCGCCCCGGTTGCGGGAGTTGGGGATGTAAGCTGAGAGAGGAAGGTGTTCCTGTTATGTCCATCCAACTATCGGAAGAGGTTGAGCGCAATTTGGTGAATCTCGCTTACCAGCGCGGCATGAGCGTTGACGACTATTTGCAGGACCTTCTTGCCCGCGAGACCACGTTGGGCCAAACGGCTACGTTTACCCATGACGATCAGGCCACAGCATTTCTTGCCTGGGCGGATAGCTTTCCGGATACGCCATCACTTGCTAGCGAGGCTAAACCTGAGGTGGGCACGGACCGCTCTATGCTGTATCCAGACCGCTGGTAGCAGATGAGGGTTCTAGTTGATACAAACATCATTGTCCGGAGTGTGCAGAAGAACCATCCCGCTTGTCCAATAGCCCGCCAAGCTTTGCTTACGCTTTATCGAGCGAGGCACGTGCTTTGTCTTGCGCCGCAGAACATTGCCGAGTTCTGGAACGTATGCACCCGACCGATGGAGGCAAATGGCCTTGGTTTGAGCATCGAGGCGGCGGACAACTACACGCGCTAATTGGAGAAGTTTTTTTCCATACTTCCTGATTCCGCCGAGGTCTTCACCGAATGGCGCTCTATTGTTGTTGCCTACGCGGTGCGTGGGGCGAAAGTCCATGACGCCAGACTCGCCGCCGCGATGGAGGTATATTCGCTACCGAAAATTTTGACATTCAACGTGCAGGACTTCTCTCGTTTCCCATTCGTGGAGGCAATTCATCCGGAAGAATTGCTGGGTGGTAGGGCGGAAGGTTCCAGCTCCCGTTGAGGTCTTTCCGCGCAGAGGCGTAGCGAGGGGGTTCTCCCATCACTCCCCTAGCGCCCCCACACGCTCCCCGGGACGCAGAAGCCAGCAGCTTTCGTGGCGTGTGAAGCCGACGTGGGGATAGTAGTCGACGGCCTTGGGGGCGGCAAGGAGGATGAGCATGGCTTCGGGTGCGGCGGCTTGGGTGCGGCGCATCAATTCCTGGCCAATGCCTTGGCGCTGGTGGCTGGTGCGGACGGCGAGGTCGGAAAGATAGGTGCAATAGACAAAGTCGGTGAGGGAGCGGGCGATGCCGACGAGCAGGCCGCCGTCCCAAGCCGTAAGGACGAGGTTGGCATTGGCCAGCATTTGGCCCATGCGGGCACGGTCGTCCGCGGGACGGCGCTCGCCTAGGGTGGAGGCGCGATAGAGTTCGATTACCTGATCCAGGTCCAGGTTGTTGCCCAAACGGTATTCCATTTTGTCAGGATCTCCCAAAATGCGGATGGAACTTCGCCGCGCCCGCTGCGTATAGGGGAGAGATGGGACTTTGGGAAGCCGCCCGTATGGCGCTCGCCAGTTTGCGAGCCAATAAACTCCGCAGCTTTTTAACGCTGTTGGGCATTATTCTGGCCACGACGACGCTGATTGCCGTGATGAGCCTGATCCACGGCATGGACGTTTATATCGCTGAACGCGTGAGCGATATGGGCGCCGAAGGCTTTCGTGTGGTGCGCATGGCCTTTATTGGCGATTGGGACCCGAAGAAGTATCTCGAGTACTTGCGGAAGAATCCGGAGTTGCGGCGGGAGGAGTACCAGTTCATTCGCGAAAAGGCCACGCTGCTGAAAGACATTGGGATGAACATCTCGCGGCAGGAAGCCGTGGCCTACGAGGGCGACCGTCTGGCGGGCATGCGCGTTGAGGGAGTGACGACCAACATGGGCGGGCTCGAAAACACGCAGATCGACCAGGGCCGCTACTTTACGGATGGCGAGAACACGCGGCGGCAATTGGTTTGCGTGATCGGCGCGGATTTGAAGGAGCGCTGGTTCGCCACGGTGGACGCGGTTGGAAAGGTGATCCAAGTGGGCGGGCGGCCTTGTCCGGTGATTGGTGTGGCGAAGGCGAAGGGCAGCATCTTTGGCCAATCGCAGGATAGCTGGGTGCAGATGCCGATTGAGACATTCTTCAAGAGTTTTGGGGACCGCAAGGGGATTAGCTACCTGGCGCTGGCGCGGGACCCGAGCGTGATGATGCAAGCGCAGGACGAGGTGCGCATGTTGGTGCGCGCGTACCGCCACTTGCGCCCGCAACAGGAAGATAACTTTGCGATCTTCAATTCCGAAAGCATTGCGAATGCCTGGAAACAAATGACGGCGGCCATTGCGGCTACGGCCATTGGGGTGGTGAGCGTGTTCATGGTGGTGGGCGGCGTGGTGATTATGAACATCATGCTGGCCGTGGTGACCGAGCGGACGAAGGAAATTGGCATCCGCAAGAGCCTGGGCGCACGGCGCGGCGACATCCTGAACCAATTTCTGGTGGAGAGCGCTTTCATGGCGGCGATGGGCGGATTGATGGGCGTGGGCATTGCTTGGGGCTTCGCCGTTTTGATCCGGTCCGTGACGCCGGTACCGATGGAGATGCCGCTGGCGAGTGTGCTGGTGGGGGTGGGGCTCTCGAGTGTGGTCGGCTTATTCTTTGGCATTTACCCGGCGCGGAAGGCCGCAAAATTGGACCCCATTGAAGCAATGCGGGCGGAGGGCTAATGATCAATCCCGTATATTGGGCCAGCATTGGCATGGCCTTCGATACACTGCGCAGCTATAAAATGCGCAGCTTGCTGACGGTGCTGGGCGTGATTATCGGGACCGGCACCATTATTGGGGTGGGTTCGATCATTACCGGGATGGACGGAGCCTTCGCGAACGCAATGCGGACCTTTGGCACGGAGACGATGGTGGTATTTAAGTTCAGCGTCGGCGTGAACTTCGGCAACCGTACGCCGGAGGAGCGCATGCGCAAGCCCTTGACCTACGAGCAGGCGCAGGCCATTCGCGAACGGTGTCCGAACGTGGAGCGGGTGGCGGCAAACCTGATGCCGTGGCGCGGGGTGTCGAAGATTCGCTACCAATCGAACGACATGGCGGGGTTGAACCTGATTGGCGCCGATACGGGCTACCCGGACACGTGGCAAGTGGAAATGCTGCACGGGCGCTTCTACACCGAGGCGGAGAACCAACACCGGGAAAAGGTGGTGGTGATTGGCGAGGACGTCTACAAAGCACTGTTCGCCGCGGGCGACCCCTCGGGCCGGGAGGTGGACTTGGAGGGCCAGGTCTTCCGCGTGTTGGGGGTGATGAAGAATGCGGGCACGGGTCCGCCGGGTTCGCGCGATAACCGCGTGGTGATGCCTTATTGGACGATGCGGAAGTTTTCGCCCGCTGCGGTAGAGCACATGTTGTTTGTGAAGGCAGTGCCGGGCAAGCTGGCGGCGGCGATGGACGAAGTGCGCGGTGTGTTGCGGCAGGAGCGGCGCGTGAAGTATAGCGATCCGGATAATTTCGCGATCTCGACAAGCGAGCAAATGATTGAAGACTTCCGCAAGATCATGTCCATTACGGCGCTGGTGATGGTGGTGCTGAGTTCCATTGGGCTGCTAGTGGGCGGCATTGGCGTGATGAATATCATGCTGGTGAGCGTGACGGAGCGGACCAAAGAGATTGGCGTTCGTAAGGCTCTGGGGGCGCGCTCGAGCGAAATTGTGGCGCAATTCATGACGGAGGCGGTGGTGCTGACTTTCCTGGGCGGCTTGCTGGGCATGGCGCTGGGTTGGACCATTCCGCTGGTGGGGGGGCTGGTGTTCCCGAATCTGCCGATGACGGTGCCTTTGTGGGCGGCGGGGCTGGGGGCGGTGGTGAGTGTGGGTGTGGGTTTGTTCTTCGGTATTTGGCCGGCGCGGAAGGCGGCGCAATTGGACCCGATTGACGCGCTGCGGTATGAGTGAGGGGGGGCCTACGCGTCTTCGGCTTTTTCGGGTGCTGCTGTCCAGTCTTCTACTTTTAGCCGTTTGATCCGCCGAAAGGCAGCATCATGGCTTACTAGGATTAGCCCCTCAGCCAGAGCATGCGCCGCAATCAGCAGGTCGAGGTTGCCCATCGGAAGCCCAGCCGCTTCGAGATCTGCTC
Organism: Bryobacter sp.; assembly: GCA_033765085.1. Taxonomy (GTDB): domain Bacteria; phylum Acidobacteriota; class Terriglobia; order Bryobacterales; family Bryobacteraceae; genus Bryobacter. The sequence goes on from JANRIK010000010.1 coordinate 95,251, forward strand.
TCAGTGCTCCGTATTCCATAGCTGCGCTCGATGTCCAGGGAAGAATTTCGACCCGGGCCAGGAACCCCTCCACGATGGGGTTCAACTTAATAGCATCTGGACGCCGAGCCACACCGTAGCGCAGCTCAGCTTCCGTGATGGTAGAAATCGCAATGCGGGAAGCGGGGAGCTTCGCGAGGCGACGCCGGACCGCTGGGGGATTGCCCTTGATGATGAAACTGGCCGTATTGGTATCAAGAAGATACTTTAGGGCCATAGGCTTGAATGGCGCTGCTGGGGCGGAGCGTCTTCGCGCTCAGCCAGAAAGTCCGCTGGCACTTGGCCGGGAGCGGCCAGAGCAAAAAACTCTTTCCACGAAGTAGGGCGCGCGGAAAGAATTACTTCACCCGTCTTGGGGTCACGACGAATGAAAACTTCCTCGCCAGGAAAGCGGAATTCCATGGGCAGGCGAACAGCTTGGCTGCGGCCATTGCGGAAGAGCTTTGCAGTGCGGGTCATGGTCTATACCAAAGTATAGCTCAGGCGATTAGTCAAGATGAAACGACCAACCCCTGACCGGAGACGCGGGTTACGCTGACGGGTTAGGAAAACCAAAAGCGGCGCAGAGCCGCAAAGGACAAGGAGTTGGTCTATGAAAAAGATACTGTACGTAGGTCTGGATGTCCAT
>JANRIK010000013.1:0-21189 GCA_033765085.1 Bryobacter sp.
GCCACAACCCGTCAAAACTCCGCATCTTGGCTCTGCCGCGAATCGTAGTGCTCGGACCCAAAGACAGGAAAACAAAGGAAGAAGAATGGTGGGCCTGTGCAGACTCGAACTGCAGACCTCTACCGTGTCAAGGTAGCGCTCTAACCAACTGAGCTACAGGCCCCAAAGAGGTGGGAAACCTCTAGAATACCATACGCTTAACGGCGAGCAATGGCTTGGATGCCCGTCGCCACCAGGATCACGGCACCGCCAAGCAAAGCCAACGGGGCGGGGCGTTCATCGTGCAACACCCAGGTCCAGAATGGGTTCAGTGCGGGCTCCAACATAATCAATAGCGCCGTCTCCAAGGCCCCCAGGCCGCTCACTGCTTTGCCTAAGCACCAATACGCCAAGGCAATTTGCACCAAGCCTAAGTAAAGCAAGGCAGCCCCATCATTGAAAGTCAACACCGGCCAAGGCCAAGCCAGAGGCGCGCACAGTAGAACGACCAAACAGTTTCCAGCTAAAACCACGGCCATGGATTCCCTACCCTGGCGATTTGCCCAGCGCAAACCCAAAACCGTGAATGCCCAAGTTAATCCGCTGGCCGCCGCCCAAGCATTTCCCAACGCTGGGTTTGGCGCAAGCGCGGTGGTAGTTTCTCCGGCTAAGAACACCAATACCATTCCGCAAGTGATCGCACCCAGTAACAGCCATTCCCGGCGGCTCACCTTTTCCTTTAACAACCATGGTCCAAGACTTACTAAGTAAAGCGGCGCGCTCGATTGCAGGAAAATCGCATTTGCCGAGGTAGTCAACTTAGTGGCGCTTACAAACAAACTAAGCGTCAAGGCATAAGCCGCTGCCGCCCAAGCTATGGGCCAACCCCAGCTTTGGCGAGCTTTGGGCAAGAGAAAGGCAATAGCAACCGCAGCAACAAAACTCCGCCCGCTTGCCACCTGCCACGAGTTCCAAGTAGTAGCTTTAATTGCCGCGCCGCCAGTAGAAAACAATACCGCAGCGAGGAGAGCAAACCAACGCGGACTCAAGCAATCTCCACGATGTTATGGATCGCCAAGGACGGCAGGGTAAAGCGAAGAACCCCGGCCTTGTACTCGTAACTTAGAGCTTGCCCAGCTGGCTGCCAAATAACCTTGTGTGGCCCGGAATCAAGCCGCAATTCTACTTCCGTAGCCGGCAAGGGAGGCACAAACTCTACCGTCGCATGGTTCCCCGCTACCTGCTGGTTGGCATAGTTCAAGAGGTGCAGCAGCGTCTTCTCCCCTTGCTTGCGCAAGGCCACTTCAATCGGCAACCGCTGATCCCCTAACTTAACCTGGGGCTCGCCCAAAGCCCGCCAGCAAGTACCCACAAACTCCTTCACCGCGCTGGCGTGCGTAGCATCATAAATCGCCCCAATAGGCCCGAGCACGATCACTACTTTCCCTTTCCCCAAGTTATAGCTTAGAGCCGCCGGTGTACCACGGCGTTTGCTATCGTAGCTTTCAAAGTAGCTCGCCAAAACCGTACCGGCTCCCGGTACAACCTTTTGCCAAAGGCCCCGCGCATTTGCGAATAACTTCTCTGTTCCTATCCACGCGGACGTCTCTTGCGGTTCGCCTTGCAATTGGTAGCCCACCAGCGGAGCAAATAAACGGGCGTTGGCGGCGCCCGCCACCAGCAGCAATAACCCTTCCTTTACCTGTTCCACCAAAGCTTGGGCAACACTCCGGCCGATATCTTCCCAATCTGGCACTGCAACTTTCTTCCAAGCGTTCGTCGCCCAATCCGGGTAGATGTCAATAGATAAATGGTTTGCCAGCAAGGCATCCAACAAGCCAACCGCAGGAGCCATAGAAGCACCCCAACCGCCGAACAGCTTACCGCCCTTCTGGTAGAGCGAAGTTTTACTGAACAACACGGCTGCTTCGCTGGCGCTGACGGTTTTGTGGGATAGCGCTTGCCGGGCGCGGCAATGGGCCGCCACTTCTTCCATCACCGCAATATGCCGCTCATCAATCCTTCCGGCCCGCGTTGGCTGGTAGTAAATTTGAAAACCGCCCCCTTGCGCCAGCACTACCCCGGACTCTTGCTTCAACTGTTCCGCTGGCTTGTGCACATGCCCTACGGCATTTGTATTTGCCTGCTGAAAGCCCCAAGCCATTAAGTCCCAGGGCTTACCCGAAGCTCTTGAAGCTTGCGCCAGATACCGCGCCTCCAGCCGGGCCCGCGATAGCGCCGCGTTGCCTAGGTAATCGCCGCTCAAAAAGTCCACGGGCAACCCCGGCTTCTCGGGAACATAAGTAGAGTAAAGCCAGTTACTGCAAATTTCTAACTCCGGCGCCTTCTCTTTTACCTTTGCGACATAAGTACGCAGATAACTACGAAATCGCTCGCGCTGAAACTCTAGCCAAACCGTCCAATTCGCCTCGCCTGCCCGTTTCGGCGCGTCGGCGCCTAAGCCGAGTTGCCGCCATGCCGCCTGCGCCGCGGGATGATAGTCCGCATTTGTGGCCCAACATTCGCCATCCACCCAGAAGCCATCCACCTGGTACTTTGCCACAGCTTCCAGCATTTGGGGAATCATTCGTTCCGTGGCATAGGCGCTCCAGAGGCTCGTTTGGCGCTTGTCGCGCTGCCCTTCCGCATCCACCCGGGCCCACTCCGGATGCTCCTCCACGGCCAGCGAATCCCAAACGCCCGAAAAGTGCAGATACAGAGGAATGCCCCTAGCTGCGGTCAATTTCCGCCAAACGGGCAAAGCATCCTGCACGATCCCCGGCGAACTTTTCGAGACTTGGGAGGGCCAAGCCAGCCAACCGTTATGCCCTTTCGAATCGTACTGCACGAAGTCCGGCCGCACCCGGTCGAGGAACTCGCTCAGGTTCGCCTCGCTCATGTCCTTGCCCAATTCGGTATCGTTAACGCGGGGATGCAGGTCGAAGTGTATGCCAAAGAAACAATCACCGCGCCGGCGCCGCGACCGCTGTTGCGCGCTCATCAAGCCTAGAGGCAACAACCCTGCAATTTCCCGGCGAGTCCACATTTTTACAGCGTAATCTGATTTTCAAACTCTGGTGTTAGTTTTAGCAACGTATGCGTATTCTCTCTCTCCTCCTCCTCGCCGGCTGCACCTTACTGGCGCAAAACGAACGCCGCAATCCGCTTCCTGTACCGGACTTTGGCGGCTACAAAACCCTGAAATGCGACTTTCACATGCACACCGTCTTCTCCGACGGCGTCGTTTGGCCCGATACGCGCATGTACGAAGCCTGGCGCGATGGCCTGGATTGCCTGGCCATTACCGACCACGACGACTACCACCCGCACAAAGAAACCGTCAGCGTTGACCTCTCCAACCCCCATAAAATCGCGGCCCCGGTTGCCGAAAAACTTGGCTTGCTGCTGGTCCCCGGTTTTGAAATTACTAAGGGCGACCTCCATGTGAATGCCCTCTTTGTGAAGGACTTCAACGCTACAGCCGGCAAGCCGCTCTTGCCCTCGCTGGAAATCGCCAAGGCCCAAGGCGCCTTTCTCTTCTGGAACCACCCGGGCTGGAAGGGCCGCAAGGACTGGTACCCCGAAATCGACGAGGCCCATAAGAAAGGGCTAATCCAAGGTGTGGAAGTCATTAACACCGGCAAATTGGAAGAACAAACTCTGCCGTGGATTGAAGAGAAAAAGCTCACCATCCTCTCGAATACCGATGTACACCAATTGGTGGAATACCCGGCCGGCATGCACCGCGATAGCATCACGCTGGTCTTCGCCAAAACGCGTGACCTCGATGGCATCCGCGAAGCCCTCGATGCCCGCCGCACTATCGCCTGGCGCAACGATGAGGTCTGGGGCGCAAGCACGCTCCTCGGCCAATTGATCGAGGCCAGCATCTCCACGCGCCGCGCCGGCAATACTGTCTTTGTCACCAATCGCAGCGCCATTCCTCTGCACCTGAAGTTCACGCCGCAGCAGACTCTAAATGAAATCTTCGTCATTCACCCGCTTAGCGAAACGCGCCTGGATCTTAGAGTGAAAGGCGAGATCAATGTGGAGTTCACAAACTTCCACCTCACCAATGGCAAGAATTTAACTTATTCGTTTAGTTGGTAAAGCCGGTTAGAAGATAAAACTCAAACCGCCCCGTACCTGCTTCGGCGTGGGAATTAACCAAATGGTTTGCCCCGTCGAAGTAGTTACGGGCAAGTAGCCCTGAGCTAGCATATTGCGGAGTTCCGCATTCAATTCAAAGCGGCGGCCCATACCCCAAAAGCCGGGCACCGGTTGGCGGAAACCCAAGTTCAACCCTGCCTCGGCCAAACCGTGCCCCGTCAGCGAAGCATGGTATGGCGTCAAGGAACGATAGTCTGTCCATAAGTAGCTCGAATAAATTCGCGTTCCCAGCACAGGCACTGTCCCGGAAACCTTCAAGCTGGCAAATTGCCGTTGATGGCGGCGAATACCATTGCGCAAGCTCTGCGCATCATTGTCTATCGCATCCGTAAGTTCTACGGTTCGCTGGTCCGTCCGCAACACTCCCCCAATGCCTGCCCCGGAAGAAAGCAGCCAATCTCCGCCTAACTTCTGAGACCAACCCACCATTAGCCCATTGCGATGGTACGCGCCTATATTGAACAGGCTCGCGTTCGAACCCAAGTCCGGCACTAATTCCTGCCCCAATAAATCTGCCGGAGCGCCCAGCACCGGTAGCGCCGCATTCTTCACGCCCTCGCGGTATACCGTGGCAAAGGCCTCGCCGCTGCCGATCTTCTTCGCATAACTTAGCTCAAAATTCTCCACTCGCTGCGCTTGCGTTGTCCCGCCGCGACGCGTAATACGCGGGAAAAGCGCCAGCGTAGAAACCTCCCGCTGCATCTCGCCCGCCTTGCCCGCATCCCCCACCAGCAATTCCACCGGCGGCAACCCGCTCGAATACGCAGCCCTCACCATGCCCAGGGCCTTGCCATCCCAGGTCAAGCGCGCGTAGGGGCTCAAGTAATTCAGGCGCTCGATAAATTGCACGGAATCCAGCGAAGAGCCGTACTCCAAGAGCAGATCGTCCGTCAGGCGATAACGGTCCACCACCGTCGCCGATAAAGTCCGTAAGGCCGGCGCTCCGGCGGCAAAAGTTTGGGGCCCGCCCGCAATGGCAAAGCCTGCGCGCATTGGCAAATAGATTTGCCGCATGGTCACGCTCACCTGCGGATTCGGAATATCGAAGCCCAAAGAATTGGTGGCCGCTTCGCGCTGGAAACTGGTACGGAAGCCGGCCATCGGCACCCCGTTGCCCGTGCCGTAGCCCAAATTCCCGCTTACCTGTACTTGGTTTCGCCCCCACAAACTGGTAGCCACGGCGAAGGCTGTGCCAAGGTCCGTTTGGCTGGCGGTGCTCGCATCAATGCCCGCTTCGCCTCCGGCTAGGCGCAACATGCCACGCGTATCACTAAAAATTTTCGTGTCTTGCCGCTGCCCAGCGGGAGGGTTGGGCAGTCTGCTCCAACCGGGCAGAGAGCGCAGGATAGGCCGCGAAGAAAGCGAACTGCGCAGCGCCGCTTTCCATTCTTCGCTCATCAGCACCGTCCCCGGCGGCGGCGCGTAGAACATTTCCACAGAGCTAAACAGCGTCGCCATCTGGATGCTCAGGAAGCGCTCCACTCCCGGCGACACTTGGATGTTCCGGCGCAGCGCGGGCACAAACGTGGCCAGCGAAACGCGCACGGCGTAGGATTGCGGCAGCAGCCCCTCAAAGCGGAAGTTGCCCTTTTCGTCGGTCAACACCGTTTCCAGCGGCGTCTCAAAGCGATTCAACAAAGTAACGCTGGCGCCCATCTGCGCAATGCCCGCACTGTTTTTCACCATTCCCACAATGCGCCCCGCGAAGGGATTGTTGGTCGCCGCCATTGATATTTCCACGGGACACAGCACTCCTAGAGCTAGCACAAGGCTAGCTGGCAAGGCGATGCTTCCGGGATGGAGAGACAGCCGCATAGGGCCGGTTCGCTACTCCTTCAAACTGGCGATCGTATTCTGCGCGTTCGTCACGGTAAAGTTGGCCACTTGCTCTAAGGATTGGTTGGCCAGCTTGTCCGTCACTTTTAGCTTCAAAGTATAACGGCCCGGGGCAAAGTTTGCCAGGGGAAGGAGTTTTTCAATCGTCACCGAGGTCGGGGAGGCGTTCGGAATATCCGTAATTGATTCGGTGAATTCGATTACCTTCTCGTTGTTCGCCGCGTTTACGATTTCGTATTGCACGGTGCCGTTCGGCTTCTTGGTTGCCTCGTCCGCCTCGAAATTGTACAGCGCAACGTAAATGCCCATCTTCTCGGCTTGGCTAAAGCTTTCGCTCATACGGGGGCGAACCTTCGACGTGCCGATCACAAACTGCCCGGCGCCCACGTTGCGCGTAGGCACTTTTTCAATCACATCGGCCAAAATCAAGCTCGAAGACCCCAAGCGCTCGTCTTCAAAGCGCGGCACGTTCAGGGCTACTTCGTAGTTGTTCATGTTGCCGCCCACCACGTCCTTGGCCACCACGTTCAAGCGGTAGGTGCCGGGCGCCAGCGGCACAGCGTTCTGATAAATCGCCTTGCCCTTCGAGGCCTCGCCCAGCAGTTGCTCCGGCGTTTCCACCACCACGGGGGTTTCCCAGATATTTACCGGCCGGCGCGTCATCGACGTAATGCGCGCAAAGATGTTCACCATCGCCTTGGCAATGCCATCCGTGGTCTTGAACTGCAGGTCGCCCTTGTTCATCTGCACAGTCACGTAGGTCATCACGCTGGCGTTGGTCAGCTTCACGTAATCCACACGCACCTGAATGGGCAGAATGTTAAACGTGATCTTCGAATTCACGCTTGCTTCCAAATCCTTAAACTTCACCGCCGGCGGCTTCTGCAACAGCGCGAATTGTTGCAAGCGCTCAAACTGGTTCATGCGGGCGGGCAGCGGTTGGTTGCCCACGCCCAAGCGCGTGCCGTCAGTACGCGTGAAGCGGTCCACCTTGCTCGACATGCCCATCTGTTCATACAGCGTCAAGCCGGCGTTGGGCACATACAGCAACGCGTCCTTTTCCGACGGGTCCATTGTCATGCGGTATTCGCCCGTCATGGTCGTGTCCACGAATTCAATGTTTACGTCGTTGCCAATGCCTTCAATGTAGCGGTAGCGCCACTTTTCGAAGGGGAAGGTAGAGGTGGTGCCGCCGCCTTCTTCAATGGGCCGCTGGTAGGTGCCGCCCGAGGGGTGGCTTTCCACTTCGTCCGCCGGGCCAAAGGTAATGTAAATCCGTCCGCGGTCTGTCTTCCAGCCCGGAATGCCCGAGGCGAAGCGCTCGTTGGAGTAGGCAATACGACGGTAGTGCTCTTCTTTGTATTCGTTTTCCTGCGTGTCGGGCGAGGGGTCGCGCCGCAGCCAGAATTGTTCAATAAACTGCTCGCGTTCGTCGTCAGTGGCCAGGCGCTTAAAGGCCGTCTTTTCCTCGTCCGTGATGATGTAGAAAACGTCTTCGTTCAGCCACTTCCGGAAGGGCGTTTCCAATTCCTTGCGCAGCTTCGCATCGCGTTTGCGGCGCTCCCGTTCGCTTAGCGGCTTGGCGATAGTCTCGCGGTTTTGGTCGTCGCCGTCTTTTTTCTTTTGCGCGAAGGCGGCTTGGCCGGGTGCCAACAGCGCTGCGGTCAGCATGGCCGAGGCGAATTTTTGCGTCAAACGCTTTCTCATCATTACTTTGCTCCCACGAAATTCAAATACAGCTCGGGGCTAACCACAATCTTACTCTCATTGGGCGACGAATGTCGGGCCCTCCCGGTTTCAAAGGAAGACCACGGCCACCACGAAACTTGCAAACGGGAAGAAGAATTCCGAAAACACGCGGCTCAGCACCAAAATCGCCACGGGAAAAAACATACCGATCTGCGCCCGCAAATCCAAAAATCCTGGCACCTTGGCCTCCGGCAAAAAGAACAGCGCCGCGCTGAAGCCATCCATCGGCGGAATCGGCAGCAAGTTCCAGCAGGCCAGCAGCAGGTTCTCAAAGGCCATTACGCCCAGAAAAACCGCCGCCGCATCGGCCACCTCACCCTGCCCCCGCACCATTTGGTACAGCATTGGCTCCGCCGCGAATTGAAACCACCCCGCCACCAGCCCCAGTTTCAACAGCGCAAAGGCCAGCAGCGCCAAAACAAGATTGGCCGCCGGACCCGCCATCGCCATCCACGCCGCCTGCCGCGGCTTGCGCATCGCCCAATAGGGGTCAAACGGCGCGCTGGCAAACCCGATCACCCCGTAGCTATTGCCCGACACCATTAGCGCCAAACTAATCAACGGCAAAATGCCCAGCCCAAAGGGCTCCTGCCGGATGTGCGGCAAGGGGTCCAAGGTCACTTGCCCATTCAGATACGCCGTTTCATCGCCGCCCCACTTGCCCACCAGGGCGTGCGCCGCTTCATGGCAAACCGTGGAAAACAGGAATGCCACATAGAAAAATAGGGAAATCCCCAACCACTCTTCACTCACACTCTTTATGTTCCCACTTCCCTTGCTCCTTCTTTTGCAATAGAATCGCGAGCGATGACCCACCGCCGCCAATTCCTCACCGCCGCCTCGCTCTCCCCCCTGGGTTTTGCAGCCCCCGCCGAAGCCTCCAATGTCACCCGCCGCCCCGGCACCTGGATCCGCGTTTCGCTCAACGCCTACACCTTCAACAAACTCCTCACCTCCGGCAAGATGACCGTCAAAGACATGATCGATTTCTGCTCCGAGCACCACATCGAGGCCCTGGACCTTACCGGCTACTACCTGCCCGGCTACCCTGCCGTTGCCAGCGATGAATACCTTTACGACCTCAAGCGCCATGCCTTCCTCAACGGCGTCACCATCTCCGGCACCGGTGTCCGCAACGATTTCGCCCTCACCGACGCCGCCAGCCGCGCCGGCCATATCCAGCTCGTGAAGAATTGGGTGGACGTTGCCGTGAAACTGGGCGCCGATATGGTCCGCGTCTTCGCCGGCAAAGAAGTCCCCGCCGGGCAAACCTTCGACAAGGTTCTTGCCTACATGGTCCCGGCCTTCCAGGAATGCAGCGCCTACGCCGCCCAGCGCGGCGTCTTGCTTGGCCTGCAACACCACGCCGACTTCCTCCAAACTGCCGACGAAACCATCCGCCTCATCGAGGCCGTAAACAGCCCCTGGTTCACCGTCATGGTCGACATCGGCAGCCTGCGCGTCAAAGATGTCTACGAAGAAATCGACCGCCTGATGCCCTACGCCACCCACTGGCAAATCAAAGAGCATGTCTGGTACGGCAAAAAAATCGTCCCCACCGATTTCGCCAAGCTCCGCCAGATCATCGAAAAACATGGCTACCGCGGCTTCTTCCCCATCGAACCCCTCACCGCCGGCGAATCCAAAGAAGCCGTCGTCGCCTTCCTGAATAAGGTAAGGGCGGCGTTTGCGTAATCAGAATTCTTGGACCTGCTCGAAAAACTCCCATGACAATCCAACTCGAACTTCCCCAAGAGCTTTACGAGCAAGCCGCTAGGATTGCCGCCGAGCAACACCTGAGCGTGGAGGGTGTCCTGGCAGTGGCCGCGGCCGATCACATCGCCGCCTGGCAACACCTACAATCGCGTGCTCGCCGTGGAGACCGGGAGAAATTCCTCGCCGTGTTGGATACGGCGCCTAACGCGCCCGCACAAGTGCCCAGCGAAGTGGACTAAGGCCAATCTAGCCCCCAGACATTCCCCTGCCCTTCCCCAAATCCGCTTCGCTCTCCGCCCGCCGGCGCACTTCCGACAGCAGCGCCCAGCGGATCAGCTTCACCCCCGGCCAAATCCAAGCCCAATAGCGGCGGAAGCGCTTGCGCGTTTCTTCGTCCGTCTCCCACGTCCGCGTCTCCGTGGCCACTTCGCAGCCGCCTTCTCGTTCCGCCACCTCAATGCCCCACACAATCACCACCCACCCGTCCTCAGAGAACGTCGCAAAACGCTCTGGAGCCAGCGGCACAAACACCACGTTCGCCTCCCAGGGCTTCGTCACGGCCCCCATCACTGCCCCTCGCCCATCCTCGCGCCACAAAGGTCCCCAACCCATTCCCGCCATCTTTTCGAAAAAGCTTCCTTCCCCCCGTCGCTCGACCGCGTTCGCTCCCACCACCCATTCCCGCGCCCGCACCAGCGCTTTCACCAGCGGCACCTCTTCCAGGTCCATTGCAAGAATCGCCTGCCAAGCCCGCGCAGCGCTGGCCCGTACAAAGACACGATGCCTCTCCCGCACGTCGTAGCGCGGCAACCAGGTATCTAAATCCACGGAGCAGTCCTAACCTCGGCCGCCTTAGCTCAGCACTTCCTTCACCACCCGCGCCGGGTTCACCCCCACCAGGCTCTCCTGCCGGCCTTCAAACGGATAGGTATTGCGCTGATAATCAATTCCCAATAAGTGCTGCACGGTGGCGTGGATGTCGCTGTGGCCCACCTTAAACTCCGGCAGCGCCGCATAGCCAAGCTCATCTGTATCGCCGTAATCCACACCCGCCTTCACGCCCGCCCCCGCCATCCACATACTGAAACCGTAAGGATTATGGTCGCGCCCCGGGCGCGGACCGTTCGATTCAATCGTCGGCAACCGTCCGAACTCGCTCGACCAAACCACGAGCGTATCGTCGAGCAAGCCCCGCCGCTCCAGATCAATCAGCAGCCCCGTCATCCCCGCGTCAATCGAATGGCACAGCCCCGGCAGCGCACCCTTGATGTTCGAGTGCGTGTCCCAACCGTTGCCGCCGCCGCTGCTCGTAATTACTTGCACAAAACGCACACCGCTTTCCACCAAGCGTCGGGCCAGCAGACAGCTCTTGCCAAACTGCCCCGCCACTTTGTCGTGGCAACCATAAAGGGCTAGCGTCTCGGGGCTCTCTTGCTTGAAGTCCGCCACCTGCAGCGCTTCCAATTGCATCCGCGCCGCCAGTTCGTAGTTGGCAATACGCGCCTCAAATTCCGGGTCGTGGGGATACTCGCGCAGTTGCTTCTGGTTCAATTGCTTCACCGTGTCCAGCAACTGCCTCTGCTGGGCTTCACTGATGCCTTCCGGACGCTGGATGTCGTAAACCGGCGCCTCCGGCTTCGGCTCCATCACCGTTCCGCCAAACACGGGCGGCAACCACGCCGGCGAGTACGCCCGCGTCCCAATCGTGCAACGCGTCGATTCAATCGCCACATAGGCGGGCAAGTTCTGATTCTCGCTGCCCAAAGCATAGGCCACCCAAGACCCAATTGCGGGAAAGCCGGAAAAGCCGCGCCCGGTCACAAAGGTGAACTGGGCCGTCGAATGGTCAATGCGGTCCGTCGCCATGGAGCGCACAAAGGCCACCTTATCCACCACCTGCGTAAACTTGGGCAATAGGGACGAAACCGGCCGTCCGCTCTCGCCATAACGGCCAAAGCTCCAAGGGCTGGCCATTACCTGCTGCGAACCGTTCAGCGCGCGGCCCTTAATTTGAAACGGGGCCGGCTTGCCATCGTACTTTGTCAGCACGGGCTTGGGGTCGTACATATCAATGGTGCTGGCCCCGCCGCCCACGTACAGGAAAATCACGCGCTTGGCCTTGGCCGGAAAGTGCGGCTGCTTGGCCCGCAAATTGTAGCCGTTCGCGCTTAGGGTCTCCGCCGCCAAGGCGCCGTAGCCGCCCGCCACCGTTGCCAACATTTCCCGCCGTGTCATCATCATCATCCTTTCGTTGCCTTTAGTAGGCATACAGAAACTCGTTTGCCGCCAGCATTGCTTGCAGGAATAGGCGCAAGCCCGCCGCAGGATCCTTGGCTGTGGCGATAGTTTGCTGAGCCAATGCAATCTCTCGCTGCTCTGGCTTCCGCGAATACGCCAGCCGGAAGGCGCGCTCCACCGCAGCTTCGGTGTTGCCCTTGGCTTCCTCCAATACCCTTTGCGCAAACGCATTCGAGGTCCGCATCACCAGCGGATTGTTCAACAGCGCCAGCGCCTGCACCGGCAAGGTTGAGCGGAAGCGCTGCGCCTGGTTGTCGGCCGTCATTTCCGGACAATCAAAAGCTTTCAAGAAACCCACGGGGCGCGTCCGCTGGTAGCTCAAATAGAGGCTCCGCCGGTTCACGTTGCCCTTCTTCGGGTCTTCGGCAAATTGCCCGTCGGGCAGCTTGGAAACGCCGACCGGCGGCCCTCCGGCCTCCATTTGCAGCAACCCGCTTACCTGCAGCATGGTGTCGCGGATCGTCTCCGCCTCTAGGCGCAGCGGCGGCTTGCGCCACAACAAATGGTTCTCCGGATCGGCCTTCATCTTTTCGGGATCAGCCGCGGAGTCTTGCCGCCAAGTTTGGCTCAACAGAATCTCGCGGATCAGCCATTTCGTATCCCACCCGTGCTCCACAAAGCTCACCGCCAGCGTATCCAGCAGTTCCGGATGCGTCGGCTTCGTGCCCTCGCGGCCAAAATCATCCACCGAGCGCACCAACCCCTCGCCAAAGAGGTACTGCCAAACGCGGTTCACCCACACCCGCGCCGTTAAAGGATGGTCCGCCCGCGTCAGCCACTTGGAAAGCGCCATGCGGCGCCCCGTATGGTTCCATTCCGGGTGCGCCTTGGAGTCGGGGAAGATAGTTGGGCTGGTGGGCGAATCCAATACCGCCAATACCCCGGGCTTTACTTCCGGCCCCGGCGATAAGTAATCGCCGCGCATCAATAAGTAAGTGGGCGAAGGGGTTTTACTTACATCCCAGGCCGCGCGTAAGTACTCCGGCTTAATGGTTGTCTTTTTCTTCCGGTACTTATCATTAATCTCGTTCTTAATCGTTACCAACTCCGGAAAGCGCGCCTCCAGTTCCGAGTTCGGGAAAACGCTGCCGTCGTCGTCCTGGTCCAGTTGCAGGTCCGGGTCCGCCTCAATTTCCTTGCGAATGGTTTCCCGCGCCGCCGGGTCGTCAATGTTCTTGCCCAGTTGCAGCGCCGTCCGGTAGCGCTGGTAAGTCGCCTCCAGCAGCAATCGCGCCCGCCGCAGCGCCACCGCGTCTTTATTCGAAACCTCTTCCTTCCACTTCGCCGCCACGTCGGATTCCATATCCAGCACCATGCGGCTGGGCCAGGGCCCGTAGGCCAAATTCCCCGCCAGCCAAGCCTCAGGGTCATACACTGCCTGGAAGCTTGCCATCAAGCGGTAGTAATCCTTTTGCAGAATCGGATCGAACTTATGGTCGTGGCAGCGGGCGCAACCAATGCTTAGCCCCATTAAGTTCTTCATCGTCGTATCGGTCACCCGGAAGATGGCATCAAAGTACTTATCCACTTGGTAAATCGATTGGTTATCCGTAATGTCTGTTGTGCTCCGGATATACCCGGTGGCCAACAACGCTTCCCGCTCCTGCTCGTTCGGCTTAGTGCCCGGTTTGTAGTTCACAAACTGGTCACCCGCCAACTGCAAGCGCACAAAAGCGTCGTAAGGCATATTCCGGTTCATCGCCCCCACCACCCAATCGCGGTACTTGTACATTGCTTCGCGCTCGCTATCGCCCGCGTCGCCCGTCGTATCGCTGTAGCCCGCCAAATCCAGCCAGTGCCTTCCCCAGTGTTCGCCAAAATGCCGCGAGGCCATCAGCGCGTCCACGCGCTTCGTGTAGGCTTCGGGGTCTTGGTCGGTGGCGAAGGACTCTACTTCCTGCGGCCCCGGCGCAAGGCCGGTTAAGGCAAACGATAGCCGCCGCAGCAGCGTCGCCCGGGGTGCTTCGGCTTGGAGGCTCCAACCCCGCGCGGCCAACTTCGCCTTTACAAAGGCATCAATCCAATGACCATCGCCCGGCGGTGTGCTCTTCACCGGCGGCACAAAGCTCCACCACTGCCGCGCTTCCGGGGTAATGATTTTCGCTTCCCGCGCAGCTTCCTGCGCCGAAACATCCAACTTCGGAAAGCGCCCCTGCTCAATGTAGTCCCGCAGGATTTTCTTCTCGGCGTCGCTCAGCGGCTTCGCGCCCATGGGCATCTTCCCGCTCTCCACCATCTTCCACAGCAAGCTCATTTCGGGCTTGCCGGGCACAAGCACCGCCCCGTTGGCTCCGCCCGCCATCAGCCCGGCAAAGCTCGAAAGGTCCAACTGCGCCATCTTCTGCGTTTCACTGTGGCAGGCCACGCACTTCGCCGCCAAGATGGGCTGCACTTCATCTCGGAACAGAGGTTGGCGCTGCGCCAGCAGGACGAGAGCCGAACACGCAAACAAGGCAAGCCGGTACATAGAGTTGCCGAGATTATATGAATTTAAGGTGTGGGGTGCAAGCCTACGCTGCAAGTCTTCTACAGCGTCCGCAAACCCTTCTCGATAAAGTCCGAGGTGTACTCCTCCGGCACCGCGCGTCCCTTGGGCTTCGAAGGATTATCAAAGCGTTCACTCTCCGGCCCCTTGGGCGGCTTCTTCAAACGGTCCCACAGCGCCGGCAGACGTTTGGCCCAAGTCACGCTCTCCTCGTGGTTGTGGTGCAGCGCGCGCATCACCGTATAGCCCAAGGCCACGAGCGGGTTGGCACGCAGCAAACTAACTTCGCTCAACACCCGATCGGCCTGGGAATGGGGAGGCATATCGGAAGTATTCGCCTGCATCATGGTGGCGCCAATTTCCATCTCGAAGCTCGGCACATCGAAGCCCCGCATCAATTCCCGCAAGTAGGTTCGCTCAATTTGCTGCGGCGTCGGGGCCTCCCCCACATGGCTCACGCTCGGAAACTCCCGCAGAATCAAGTCATGCAGCACATCCGGCACCGCCAGGTCGTACTCGTCCGCCCGCCCATACTGGTCCCGGATTTCCAAAATCAACCTTACGAGTTGTCCCGCGGTTATGCGCATCAGCTTCCTTATTGATTCTCTTCCGTCAAAGCAAGCCACGCCAACGCATAGCGCCGGCCAAACTCCCGCAGTGCGGGCGAAGAAAAGTGCAACTGGTCGCCCTTATGCCCCAAGCCCGCGCTCGAGGCGAAAGCAGCCTTCTCCAAGACAAGCGGCACGGTGGCAAGCGCTTGGTTCACTTGCGGCGCAAAAGGGTGCGGATTTTCCGGCCGCTCTTTCAAAAACTCGCCCAACTGCCCCACCACCACCGGCAGCCCACCCGCCCCCAAATCGGCCCGCAGCTGCCGCACAAAGACCAAGAAGCGGCTCTGGTACGTTTCCGCCAACTCCTGCTTCGCCGTGTCCGCTTCGCCCTGGTGCCAGAGAATGCCGCGCAATCTGGAGCCCGCCGGCGCTTTCGCGAGCGCTGCCTTGGCCCGCGCCACCGCATTCAAGTAATGCTTTTCGCCAGGTTGCCACTCCGCGAGCGAAGATCCGCCGAAAGCGGCCGGAATCAACCCTACTTTCCGGCTTGCCCCAAAGCGCACCAGCGTTGCCCCAAAGCTCCGCCCCAGGCCCGTTCCAGTGCGGTCCGGACGGTCGAAATGCACAGGGTCCTTCGATAACTCCCATTTTTCTTCGGCTGTGAACATCCACACCTGGGGCAGCGGCACCCGGTCAATCGTATCCACCACACCCCGCCCGGCCATGTTCGATTGGCCCACTAGCAAAAACAGGTCCATCGGCTGCGCGCTCAGCGCACTGGCCCATACCGCCAAAACAAACAGGCAACGCATAGGCTGTATGTTACGCTGAAATTTTGTTTGCGGCGGAGACATTCCGCCGTTTTCATTCTGGAACCCCCTCGCCCATGTCCGTACAGATTTTCGTCGAAGGAAAAATCGTTGCGCGCGAAGACTTCCTGCGCGTAGACGCGCCCTCCGGCGGCTTCCCTGGCCGGCAGGAAATGATCGGCCGCCACCTTTATCTCAGCCTCGCCGGCGAAGTCCTCGGCCGCGCTCTGCTCGATACCCTTGGCCTTTCCCACATGCTCCTCGGCGCCTCCAGCGGCGAAGGCTTCCTGGTTCTCCTTGCCGAAGAGGCCCGCCCCACCGCCGAAGAATTCCTGCGCCGCGCCAACCAGGGCCTTGCCGAACTTAGCGACGGCCAACTCGAACTCCATTGGGCCATCACCGAAAACCTCGGCGATTGGAGCGTTGTCCGCAAGCGCCTGTTTGAAGAAATGCAGCACAACGCCGGCACCCGCGCCACCGCCGACGCGTTCCTCCCCTTCCCGGCGAACAATGCTTCCCCCGCTGCCGCTTATTTTCAAAGTCTCGGCGAAGCCGCGCCCAACGCCACCGCGCTTTCGCTCGACCTCGCCTCCCCAGCGCATTTTCAATTTGCCGCAATGAAAGCGGAAACGGCGAAAACCTATTCTTTGGGCTACCAGCCGGACCACCTTCCCTGGCTCCCTTACCTGGACCTGAACAGCCTGGACCGCCGCCACGCCGCCGCCCTCAGCATTGGCGTCGATTCCCTCGACATGCGCCTGCGCCGCGCCGCCACGGTGGAGGATTACCTCCGCCTGGTCCACCTCTACAAAAACTTCTTCGCCGGCGAACTCCAAAGCCTGCTCATGCGCCTGCCCGACACGGGCGGCAAAATCGCCATCCTCGACAGCGGCATCGATGGCTTCACCGTTTATGGCGACCTGGAATCTCTGCTCAAAGTCGCCCTCGAAATGCAGCGCGTTTTCGCCACCATGACCGACGTCGCCCTGCGCGAAGACGCAGGCGCGGAGGGTAAAACTCTCTCTGCCGCGCTTGTTGCCGGTACGGAAACCGAGGCCCTCGGCGAAGCCAAAGGCGCCCTCGCGCTGGCCCAGGCCACGCGCCGCGATTCGTTCTACGCCTTTGGCCGCGTCCTCGATTGGAAGCAACTGCTCGATGCGCTCGAAATCCGCAGCCTTTGCTTGAAAATGGTGGCTAGCCACGGCGCGGGCCCGCAGTTTGTGGCCGACCTCAGCGCCTTCCTCCGTGAAGGCGCCTACCAAAGTTTGCGGCGCAAAACAGGCCGCTTTGAAAAACCCTGGCGGCTGTATCGCCGCATGAATCTCGCGCTCGAAACCGACCGTGTCACCAAAGAATCGGAAAAGACGAAGCGCAAGTTACTGCTCGAAATTATTGGCAAAAATGCGGGCCAAGCCCGTCTGCGGCCCGCCGGGCGCGTTGGTTTGGAACTGGCGCGCGTGAGCCTTGGCAAGCACTAAGAAGGCACCAACGAAGGAAGAATGACGATGGCTGATGAAGTGATCGAATCCACCCTTGAAAACACGGCGGAAAAAGCAGCGGAAAAAGCTGCCGACAAGCCCGCCGCAGAGAAAAAGCCGGAAACTCGCGCTGAGCGTCCTCCTCAGGGGGATAGGCCTCCATCGGATCGCGGACCCCGCCCCGAAGGCCGTGGCCCTCGCCCGAATGATCGTGGCGGAAATGAGCGTGGCGGAAATGATCGTGGCAGCGACCGTCGTGGTCCGCGCGGTAACGAGCGTGGTGGCGAGCGAGGCGGCCATGACCGTGGCGGCGATCGCGGCCATGATCGCGGCCGCGGCGACTACATGACCGAGATCGACATCGAAAAGCTCATCGGCGACAGTCTCTATCTTGACAACCAAGCCCACGCCATCGTGGCCCGTCTCCGCGACATGGACTCCGGCACCAAGAGCCAGCTCCGCCGTTTTTACAACGCCGTGCGCCGCGCTTGCCGCACGCCGGAAGCCGACCGCCAGCACGAGTTCGTCATGCTGCGCGCCCGCTTGGCCTACACCATTGCCCGCCACGGCCTGCGCAGCCTGGACGTGCTCGAAAAGCTTTTGCTCCAGGTAACACGCAAGAACGACCAGCGCGGCTACGAACGCTTCCGCGACTTGTTTGAAGCCATCGTGGCCTACAACGAATAACGCCCCTCAACGAAACACCGAAGGATTAAGCCTTACATGAGTTCCCATACCGAACAAACGGAATTGAAGTTCCACGGCAAGCTGCTGCTCGAGGGCGAATTGCTCTGCCACACGGGCCTGCACATTGGCGCGGGCAAAGGTACTTTGGAAATCGGCGGCGCCGATAACCCAGTGGTGAAGGACGCCTTTGGCCGTCCCTACGTGCCAGGCTCCAGCCTCCGCGGCCGCTTGCGTAGCCTGCTCGAACAGGCGCTTGGCTTGGCCACCCCCGCTGGCCTTGTTTACGTGAACAAGCGCAAGGGCCAGGAAGTTCGCATCCACTCGAGCGACGAACCCGGCGACGAAATCTGTCTGCTCTTCGGGCGCGCCCCGGGCCGTGTCGAAAAGCTTTCTGGCGAAGCCCTAGGCCAATCCGCCATCAGCCCCGCCCGCCTTACGGTGTATGATGCGCCGCTGGACCTAGACTCCATCACCGCCCCCATGCGCGAGAGCCTCGACGACGAACTCACAGAAGTGAAGAGCGAAAGCGCCATCGACCGCATCACGGCCCAAAGCCAGGCCCGCACCCTGGAGCGTGTTCCCGCGGGCGCGAAGTTCCAGGTCCGCATGGTGCTCGATATCCTTTGCGACGAAGACAAGGAGCTGTTGCCCGTACTTTTGCAAGGCATGAGCCTGCTGGAAGACGACGCCCTCGGCGGGGGCGGCAGCCGCGGTAGTGGCCGAGTTTCCTTTGCCAATTTGAAACTCACCTGGCGCAACTCGGAGTACTACAAGGGCGGCGCGGAAAAAGAAGTGCTCTCCGCCGTCAATCTGTCCGCCGTCCGCGCAGGCGCGGCTGAGCTTCAAGCGCAACTCAGCGCCTGAGACCCACCATGACGAATGCTCCAGGCACGCCGGCCCTGCTTTTCCGCCTGCGCCCCACCGGGCCATGGCGCATTGCCGGGGACAGTGGCCGCCAAGACGATTTATCGCCCATCTTCCCTTCCGACCGTGTATTCAGCGCGGTGGTGCAGGCGCTTGCCCCCAGCGGCGAGCGTGATGCCTTTCTTGCCGCCACAGCCGGCGCGGCCTCCCCGGCCGTGCGCTTCAGCTCGCTTTTTCCCTTCTACGGCAAGCAGCTGTACGCCCCCCCGCCGGTTACCCTCTGGCCCCCGGAACGCGCGAGTTCCAAAGTAAATTGGCAAGCCGCGAAACTCGTGCCTTTAAGCGTGCTCGATGAATTGCTCGCCGGCGAGGCCCTGCGCGAAGACCGCTGGGAAGTGGATGGCCTAAGTGGCTGTCTCCTGCCCGCCGGTTCGCAGACTCCCTTCCGCCAGCAGCTGCGCTATACCGCACCCGTTGACCGCCTCAACGGTTCCAGCGCCGCCGCCTACGCCACGGGCTGTTGGGAATTCAACCAGGGCGTTGGCCTTTGGGGCCTGATTCTCTTCGAAGACGAAAACGAACTATGGCGCTGGGAAAAACCGCTCCAAGCTGCCCTCCGCTGGCTAGCCGATGAAGGCCTGGGCGGGGAGCGCAGCCGCGGCTGGGGCAAATCCGCACCGCCGGAATTTCAATCGGGCCACTGGCCCCAATTGGTGCTCTCCCATGCCGCCCCGGTGGCGGCCTCAGCAGCCGCAACGCCGGAAAACCTGCAGGGCTATTGGCTGCTCTCGCAATACGTGCCCGCCGCGTCGGATACTGTGGAACTCGACAAAGGCTTCTACCGCTTGGCCGAGCGCCGTGGCCGGGTGGAAAGCCCCACCGCTTGGGGCGCCGAAAAACTCGCGCTCCGCATGGTTGCCGAAGGTGGCGTGCTCGTGGCGGCTTCGGAACCCCATGGCCGCGCCGTCGACGTTGCTCCCCCGGGCTTTGCGCATCCGGTTTGGCGCGCCGGTTTTGCCGTGGCTTGCCCCGTGCCCTGGAAGGCGCCCAGCTTCCAATTGCCCCCGGCCCTGCTGCGCGCCGAAGTGCCCCCGCGTGCCTCCGAACCCGAAGCACTCATCGCCCTTCCCGACATTTACCTCGAAGACCCCATCATCGTCGAAGAAGCCAACACCGTCGAAGAGGCCAATGTTGTCGAAGAGGCCAACATCGTCGAACAACCCCGCTACGTGGATCTGGAAGCGGAGGACGCCCAATGAACTACCGGCTCACAGTCTTAACGCCCACCCTCGTCGGCGATGGCCGCGCTCTCGCCCCCATCGATTACATGGTTTGGAAAGACCATGTCAACGTCCTCGACCACGGCAAGATCTTTGGCATGATGGCCAAGCGGCCTGTTTTTGAAACCTATCTCGCCCAACTGCGCCGCGCCGAAAAATTCGACTTCCAAAGCTGGGGCGGCCTGGCCCAAAGCGCGGCCCTGCGCCGCATTCCCTTTGAAAGCTCGGCCTATTCGGGCATTTGGGAAAAAACCCACGCCGAACACCTTTTCATCCCCACCTTCCACGCCGGTCCCCAAGGCCCTTTTCTGCCAGCCAGCGCCGTCCGCGGTGCCCTCCGCACCAGTCTGGTGCACAAGCTGTGGACCGAGCGCGGCGAAAAGCTGCTCAGCGCCTGGGACAAGCAGTTCCAGCACGAACGCGGCTTCCGTTACGCCGCCCAAGCGGAGGAAAGCGGAGCCCTTGGCGCCCGCGGGCAAGACCGTATGCGCGCCATCGCTTTGGGCGATTCCAGCACCGTTTCGCGCGATAGCTTCCGCGTCTACCTCACCCGCACCTCCACACTCACCAAGCAGGGCAATGCCCTGGCCTTGGGCTGGAAGACCGTTCCCCGCGGCAGCGTGGACGCCAAGCGCGTCAATGACAGCGTTCCTCTCTTTTGCGAAATGGCCGTCCCCGGCGTTGTCTTCGCAGGCGCCTGGCAGGACCGCCCTTTTTTTGCCCAACCGGACATCGTCAAGGCCCTCGGCGGACGCCCCGTGCTCACGCACACCAAACTCGCTGAGGCGGCCAACGCCTGGGCCGCCGATGAACTGCGCCTGCAGCGCGCCTACGCCGGCCACGCGCAATTAAGCTATTTGAACCAACTGCTCGGTGAGCTCGAAAAGCGCCTGGAGGCAATTCGCCAGAGCGGCCGTGGCTGCCTTTTGCAAATTGGTTGGGGCGGTGGCTTCGCAGCCAAAGCAGCCCTCGGCGATACCAGCACACCGGCCTACCGCGAAATCCTGAAGAAGATGCCCTTCTACGCCAGCGCACTGGCCACTGGCCTTCCTTTTCCCAAAACGCGCCGCGTTGTCTTCCTGCAAAACATCCCCGCCGCCCTCCCCGGCTGGGTCCATCTGGAGTGGGTGTAGGGGGAGCTACTAACCCGCGTAGTGCCGCTTCACGCGCCGGCTCTCGGCATCGTAGTCGTAAGTGATCGTCTTGCCCGCCACCTGCGTCTCCCGCAACCGGCCAGCCTGATCGTACTTCATTGCTCCCAGCACCGCGTCGGTCACCACATTCCCC